>NZ_JBVJIM010000015.1:0-296967 GCF_055586305.1 Nonomuraea sp. NPDC051298 | reverse complement strand
GACAGGACCTTAGACAAGCCCCATCCTCCCAGCTCAGAAGCACTTTTCTCATGTAACTGGTCTACTCGCGGGAAATTCGCCGCGAAAGCCCGAGGTTAGGGGATGCATGTCTTGGGAATCCCGCGCCGCGCCCGGTACGGTCGATGCCATGGGCGCCTACCGCACCGGAGTCGCGGCACTGGTCGCACTGGCCGTGGCGACCGTGCTCGCCGCAGGCTGCGGCGGCGACGCGCTGCCCACCGCCCGGGACACGGCGCGGGAGGCGGCCGGGGGACCGGCACGGGAGACGGTCCCTGAGACGGCGCCGCCCGCCTCGCCGACGCCCGCGCGGTCCGCCGCGGCGAGCCCGCTGGCGGGGAAGACCGTGGTGATCGACCCTGGCCACAACGGCGGCAACGCCTCCCACCCCAAGGAGATCAACCGCCAGGTCGACGTCATCACCGGCCGCAAGCCGTGCAACACCACCGGCACCGAGACCGACGCCGGCTACCCGGAGCACGCCTTCGCCTGGGACGTCGCCGGCCGCCTCAAGCAGCTCCTCGAAGGACTGGGCGCCAGGGTCGTGCTCACCCGGCCCAGCGACACGGGCGTGGGCCCCTGCGTCACCGAGCGCGCCGCCATCGGCAACGAGGCCGGGGCCGACGCGGTGCTCTCGATCCACGGCGACGGCGCCGCGCCGGGCGGGCACGGCTTCCACGTGATCATGCCGGGGCTGCTGCCCGGCCACAACGACGACGTGGTCGAGCCCGCGCGCCGGCTGGGCCGCGACATCCGCGACGCCTTCCGCGCCGGCACGGGCCTGCCGTACGCCACCTACATCGCGCGCGACGGCTTGGAGACCCGTACCGACCTGGGCGGGCTCAACCTGTCGAAGCGCCCGGCGGTCTTCGTCGAGTGCGGCAACATGCGCAATCGGGGCGACGCCGCCAAGATGTCCGCCCCCGCCTTCCGGCAGCGGATGGCCGCCGCGCTGGCCGACGGGCTCAGGCGGTTCCTGGGGTAGCCGCCTCCGGCGCGGCGTACGCGCGCAGGAACACCGTCACCGCGGCCTGCGAGAGGTGTTCGAGGTCGTCCTCCGTGTAGTGCCGGGCGCCGCCGCCCCAGAACATGACCTTGTTCACCGGGACCCACAGCAGCAGGCCCACGAAGTGCTCGGCGGCCAGGAGCGGGTCGTCCGTGTGCAGGAGCCCGCGCTCGGCCAATCGGCGGAAGGCGGTGGCCATGGTCGCCAGCGAACGTTCGAAGCCCTGCTCGTACCAGGTGCGACCGAGGTCGGGGAAGCGGTCGGCCTCCGCGATCACCAGCCTGCGCAGGCGGAGCAGGTCGGGCGCCATGAGCTGGTCGAGGAAGCGGCGGGCCAGCGCGCCGAGGTCTTCGCGCAGGTTCTCGCTGTCGTCGAGGGCCACCGTGATCATCTTGGTCAGCTCCTCCACCTGGCCGGTGGTGTCCAGGATGATGCTGGTGAAGAGCTGCTCCTTGTCGGTGAAGTGCTTGTAGACGGTCTGCTTCGACACGGCCGCCAGCGCGGCGACCTCGTCCATGCTGGTGCCGACGTAGCCGTTGCGCAGGAAGACCGGGCGGGCCGCCTCCATGATCTGCCTGCGCTTGCGTGCCGTGCGGGTGTCCTCTTCCGCTGCCATGACCGCCCTTTCCTCGTCCGACCGAACACAGTACTAGACAGTTCCGTACCGACGTGAGTACTGTACCGTCTAGTTCCAGTGGCTTACAGGGGTGGACACGTCATGAGTGATCTTCAGCAGCGGGTGCAGGAAGCGGCGGACGGACTGGTCGAGTCCGGCGAGGAGCGTGGGCTCCAAGTGGCCGTCTATCGGGACGGGGTCCAGATCGTGGACGTGGTCGCCGGTGTCGCCGACCCGGAGACCGGCCGCCCCGTAACCCCCGACACGCCCTTCTACAACTTCTCCATCGGCAAGGGCGCCACCGCGACCGTCGCGCACGTGCTCGCCGAGCGGGGCCTGTTCGACTATGACACGCCGGTGGCCGAGCTGTGGCCGGAGTTCGCGCGGCACGGCAAGCAGGGCGTCACCGTACGGCACGTGCTGTCGCACACGGCGGGCGTGCCCGGCGTGCCGCTCGACACCACGCCGGAGGACGTCTGCGACTGGGGCACGATGGTCGCCGCGCTGGAGGAGGCCGAGCTGTGGTGGGAGCCCGGCACCAAGGTCGGCTACCACGCCTACACGTTCGGGTTCCTGGTCGGGGAGATCGTCCGGCGGGTCACCGGAAAGCCCATCTCGCAGGTGCTGCGGGAGGACGTGGCAGGGCCGCTGGGCGTGGCGGACGAGCTGTACTTCGGGATGCCGGAGAAGGAGCACCACCGGCTGGCCCGGCTGGAGGACGCCCCCGTGGACATGTCGGCGTTCGGGGAGATGCCCGCGGACCTGCCGATGTTCAAGGCCGGGCCGATGACGCTGATGCCGACCGCGGAGCTGGGCAACCGGCCCGACTACCTGTCGGCCGACATCCCGGCGGGCGGCAAGACCTCGGCCAGGGCCATCGCGCGCATGTACGCGGCGCTGCTCGGCGAGGTGGACGGGACGCGGCTGATCCCCGCCGAGCGGTTGCGCGCGGCCACCGCCATGGCGTCGAGCGGCATCGACGAGATCTTCGGGATGCCGTCGGCGTGGGGGCTCGGATACGGCATCGGCGGGCCGGCCTCGACGGCGGAGCAGAGCCCGACGGTGTTCGGCGTGCCCGGCGCGGGCGGCAGCGCGGCCTGGGCCGACACGGCCACGGGCACCGCGTTCGCCCTCACCAAGAACCGCCTCACCGGCGACTTCGCCGCGGCCGCACTGATCGGCGACCTCGTGACCCGCTCCTGATCCGGCACCGGCAGGAGGCTCGCCCCTCGGAGGCGCGTCAGCCGTCGCGGCACAGCGGCTTGCCGCCGACCACGCAGGCGATGCCCTCGAGCTGGCAGCTCAGCAGGGTGCCGTCCATGCCGAGCACGAGCACCAGGTCGCGCCGGTACGGATGGGCCAGCATGACCCGGCCGACGACGCCGTTGTCCAAGACCACGGTGGGGCGGCCTGCCGCGTACTCCATGCCCACGTGTCTCCTCTCAAGGTCCGGAACGAGGCCCGCGCCGGACCCGTCACCACCAGGATGCACAGGCTCGTGCCCGAAGCGCATCGGTCATCCGGAGGTAATTACGGTCGGCTCCGGGAACGGGCCCCCGGCGGCGGCCGCCCTGACCGCCACTCCGGCACCACCGTCCCCCTGTTTCCCCTGCGTCCCGGCCTCAGTACGACCTGAGTTCGATGTCCGTGGCGAACTTGTCGGCCATCTTCATCATCAGGCCGAGCAGGAAACGGTACTTGAACATCCAGTTGCGCATGCGCAGCCGGGCGGGGGAGCCGGGGGCGAGGAAGGGGCCGGCGTTGCCGTTCTTGGCGATCCTGGCGTAGGGGCGGATCTGGCGCTCGTACTCGGCGAAGGCCACCCGGTGCTCGCCGCCGGCCGCGGCCAGCTCGCCCGCCAGCACGTACGCGCCCACGACGGCCAGGCCGGTGCCGAAGCCGCCCAGCGTGTTGCCGTACGCCGAGTCGCCCAGCAGCACCACCCGGCCGGAGCTGTAGCGGTCGATCCCGACCTGGCTGATCGAGTCGAGGTAGACGTCTTGTGAGCGGCTCACCGCCGACATGACGGCCGGGGTCTGCCAGCCCATGCCGGCGTACACGCGGGCCAGGATGTCCCGCTGGCGCGCGGTGTCGTAGCGGTCGTGGTCGAGTCGCTCGGAGGCGAAGACGAAGAACGCCGGCGCCTTCGGCCCGCCGACCGCCACCATCCTGCCCGGCTCGTTGTAGATCCTCGGGATCGGCCCGAAGTCACCCTCGACGTCCACCAGGGCGTAGTAGTGGCCGAGGAACCTGACGAACTCGGACTCGGGGCCGAAGGCCAGGCGGCGCACGTTGGAGTGGATCCCGTCCGCCCCGACGACCAGGTCGAACGTGCGCGGCGCGGAGCGTTCGAAGGTGACGTGCACGCCGGCCGGGGTCTCGGTGAGCGAGGTGATCGAGTCGCCGAAGACGTACGCGCAGGCGGGGGCCGTGCGCTCGTGGAGCAGCTTGGCCAGGTCGCCCCGGGTGATCTCCAGGTCGCCGCCGGTGAACTCGCCGGGCATGAGCGCGAGCAGGCGGCCGTCGGCGTCCACGATCTCCTGGTCGGTGCCGCCGGTGCGCAGGCGGCGTACGTCGTCCAGGATGCCCATGCGGCTCAGCACGGTCTGGTGGGTCGCGCCCTTGAAGTCGACGGCCTGGCCGCCGGGGCGTACCGCAGGGGCCCGCTCGACGACGGTGACGGTGAAGCCGTACCGGATGAGCCAGTGGGCCAGGGCGGGGCCCGCGATGCCGGCGCCGGAGATGAGGACGTTGGAGTTGCGCGGGGCGCCGGTGCCGCTGTGGTGGTTTCGCATGTGCCGCAGCTTCGTGAGCCGCGCTGACAGGGCGGCGACTATCGGCTGACAGCCGCCCGCAGGACTGTCAGCGCCGCGGCCCGGCTCGTCGCCGCCCCCTCGGCGTACGCCGCCGCGAACCCCTCCGCGCCGAGCACCCGGGTGGCCGCGGCGGCGGTCGCGGCCACGTCGCGATCACCGGCCACGGCCGTGCCCCGCACCGCCACCGCCACACCGAGCAGCAACGCCGCCCGCCTCCGATCGGCCCCAGCACCCAACAGACCCGCCAGGCCCTCTGCCGCGTCCGCGTGGTCGGTGGCCAGAGGGGAGTCCAGGGCGGCGGTCACGGCCGTCGTGTGCAGGCGCGCGGCCCGTTCGGTGTCCCCTTCGGCCTGGGCCAGCCGCCCCAGCGCCGTGTACACGTGCGACAGGGTGCCGGCGGCGGTGAACGCACCCGACTCGTCGGTCTCGGCGCCCGACAGGGCCAGGTCGAGCCGCCGCCGGGCCTCGGCGAGATCGCCCTCGTGCCGGGCGATCTCGCCGAGCTGGAGCTGCACCCATGCCATCAGCACCGGCCGGCCCAGCCGCCGTTCCAGCTCGGTCACCCGTTCGCAGTCGGCGCGGGCGGCGGCGGCGTTCCCGGCCCGCCAGTGCGCGGCGCCCCGCCGGGACAGCACGTCGGCCAGCTCGTCGAGCGCGCCCAGCTCTTCGAGCAGCCCGAGCGCCTCCGACCAGCGGCCCATGGCGCGTGCCCAGTCGCCGCGCCAGCTCGCGGCCAGGGCCAGCCAGTCGAGGGCCTGGGCCCGGCCCCAGCGTTCGCCGAGCGCGTCGAAGTCCGCCAGCACCCGCTCCAGCTCGGGTTCCGCCTCGGTGGCCGTTCCGGTGAGCAACGTCATCAGGGCGAGGCTGAGGCGTTCGAGAGCCCGGCTCCACGGATCGGAGCCGAGCATGCGCCGCTCCCGCTCGGTCGGCTCGCCGCCCTCCGGCGGGCCCGCGACCATGCCCCAGAGCGCCACCCCGAACCGGTAGCGCAACGGCCGGTCGAGCGATCCGACGATCTCCCGTGCCCGCCGCCAGTGCGGCGAGTCCGGCTCGGGCACGGCGTGCAGGACGGTCATCACGTACTCCTCGTCCAGCCCGAAACCCAGCCCGAGACCCAGCCCGAAACCCAGCTCGGAGCCCAGCCCGGTCGGCGGCTCGGGGCCGGTCGCGTCGAGCAGGCGCCGGGCGTGCCGGGTGGCCTGGCCCCGCCGTCCGGTCAGCCACCAGTACATGCCGAGCGCCGCCACCAGCCGCGCGGCCGTCGGCCTGTCGTGCTCGACGCTCCAGCGCAGGGCGGCCTGGAGGTTGGCGTTGTCGGCGGACAGGCGGGCCAGCCAGGTGAGCTGCTCGTCGCGGTAGAGGTGGTCGTGGGCCTGACCCGCGAAGTCGAGCGACCAGTCGGCGTGGGCGCGGCGCAGGCGTTCCTCCTCGCCCGCCTCCGCCAGCCGTTCCAGGCAGAACAGGCGGATGGTGTCGAGCATCTGGTATCGCTCGCCGTCGGTCTCGACCAGCGACTTGTCGACCAGGTCGGCCAGCGCCTCGGCCGGTGCCGGATCCGATGCTCCCGCCGCGCCCGTGCCGCAGACGCGTTCGACCGCCTCCAGGGTCGCGCCCCCCGCGAACACCGCGAACCGCCTGGCCAGCGCCTGCTCCTCGGCCCCGAGCAGGCTCCAGCTCCACTCCACCACCGCGTGCAGCGTCTGGTGGCGGGCCGCGGCCGTCCGGTCGCCGCGCGAGAGCAGCCGGAACCGGCCGTGCTCGGCCAACCGGTCGGCGATCTCCGCCACGCCGAACGTCCGCACCCGGGCCGCCGCCAGCTCGATGGCCAGCGGCAGCCCGTCGAGCGCGGCGCAGATCCGCAGGACCGCGTCCAGGTTGCCGGGGGTGAGCACGAACTCCTGCCGTACGGCCCTGGCCCGGTCGGCGAACAGCCGGATCGCCGGGTAGGCGAGCGCGTCGTGCGGCGCCTCCCTGGCGTCGGGCGGCGGGAGGGGCAGCGGAGCCAGCGGGACGAGGTGCTCGCCCGTGAGGCCCAGCGGTTCGCGGCTGGTGGCCAGGACGGTGAGGCCGGGGCAGCGGGCGAGCAGGCGGCGGGTGAGCGTGGCGGCCTCCGCGATGACGTGCTCGCAGTTGTCCAGCACGAGGACGAGACTCCGGTCGGCCAGCGCGGCGACGAGGCGGTCGGCCGGGTCGGGGCCACCGGAGGCGGGCGGCCTGAGCGCGGGCTCGCGCAGCCCGAGCGCGCCCAGCACGGCCTGCGCCACCTGCCCGGGTGCGCCGTCGACGAGCGTCAGGTCCACGAACCCGACCGTCCGGCCGGTGTCACCCGAGCCCGCGCGCGGGCCGGTGGACTCGACGGCGAGCCTGGTCTTGCCCGTGCCGCCCGGCCCGACGATCGTGACCAGGCGGGCCGGGCGCAACGCGGTCAGCCGGGCCAGCTCCTCCTCGCGTCCCACGAAGCTCGTGAGCTGTGCGGGCGGCTCGGCCCACGCGGTACGTCCGCGCTCACCGCGCAGGATCTCCAGGTGCAGCGCGGCCAGCTCGGGCGACGGGTCGGCCCCCAGCTCGCAGGCCAGCAGCCGCCGGCCCTCCTCGTAGACCGCCAGCGCCTCGGCCTGCCGCCCCGCCGCGTGCAGCGCCCGCATGAGCAGCCCGCGCGCCCGTTCGCGCAGCGGATGCCCGGCCACCAGCTCCCGCAGCCCGGCCACCGGCCCGGCGCCTGGCAGGGACAGCTCGGCCTCGTACAGGTCCTCGGTGGCCGCCAGCCGCAGCTCCTCCAGCCGTACCGCCTGCGTCAGGGCGAACGGCGCGTCGGCCACGTCCGCGAACGCGGGCCCCCGCCACAGTGCCAGCCCCTCCCGCAGCAGGGCGGTCGCCGCCGCGTAGCGGCCGGTGGCGAGCAGCCCCCGGCCCTCGCGGGACAACGTCTCGAACCGGTGCGCGTCGACGCTCTCCCGCTCGACCGCCAGCCGGTATCCGGCCCCGTGGAACTCGATCAGGTCGCCCGGGAGATTCCGCCGCAGCCGGGACACCTGCGCCTGGACCGCGTTGGCCGCGCCCGCCGGGGGACGGTCGCCGTACTGGCCGTCGATGAGGCGTTCGAGGCTGACCGTCCGGCCCGCGTCGAGCAGCAGCATGGCCAGCAGTGCGCGCGGACGGGGACCGCCCACGGCGACCGGGTCGCCGGCCGTCGAGCGCACCACGAGCGGGCCGAGGACACCGAACTGCACGCCCCCGATTGTCCCCCACCCCGCCCGTACGCGACCGCCGGCCCCCTGCGAGCAGGCGAAACGGAATTATCGGTATGCCCTACCGATGCACATACGTATTTTCCGGCCGGGGGCGAGCGCCTAGCGTCTGGCGGCAACAAGGCGAAACGGTCCGCTCGCTTTCCTGCCACCCCCCATCACCCCCCAATCCCCGACCAGTCGCGAATCCAGGCGATCCCGGGTTACGCGCCGGCCGTCCCGCGCTCACAAGCGCCCTGCGGCCCGGGGACCCCAGAAAGGAGCAACACTGCCGTGAAACGCAAAGCCTTACTCGCCACGGTCGTGGGCATGGCCACGGCCGCGACGATGGTGTTACCCGCGACCCCCGCGAACGCCGCCGGTCCTCCCGGGGCCGCCAGGTCCCAGGAGAGCCGGACGGCCGCCGACCCCGCCTCGCTCGCGGCGGCGGTCGCGGACAAGGCCGTCTCCAGCCAGCTCGACGAGCTGACCCGAGGCCCTGACGAGGCCTACAGCCGGGTCTCGGTGACGCCGGGCGCGAGCGACATGTTCTACGTCGCGTACGAGCGCACGTACAAGGGCCTGCCGGTGGTCGGCGGCGACGCCGTCGTGGTCACCGACGCGGCGGGCCACGTCAGGGACACGGTCGCGGCGACCGGGCCGAGCCCGCGGGGCGTCCCGACCAAGGCCACGATCGGCGCCGACCGGGCCACCGAGGTCGCCAGGACCAGGCTGGAGCGGGTGGACGACACCGCGGCGCCCCGCCTGGTCGTGCTGGCCTGGGGCGACCAGCCCCGGCTGGCGTGGGAGGCCGTGGTCAGCGGCATCGCCGCGGGCAAGCCGAGCGTCCAGCACGTGTTCGTGGACGCGCGCACCGGCAAGGTGGCCGACTCCTACGACCTCGTACGCGCCGGCACCGGCAACGGCTACTACTACGGCCAGGTCACCATCGGCACGAGCGGCTCCGGCAGCTCGTACTCGATGACCGACGGCACCAGGCCCGGCATCCAGTGCGGCGGCCAGGGCGGCACCGCCTACACCGGCACGGACGACGCGTGGGGCAACGGCCAGGGCACGAACCTGGAGACCGCCTGCGTGGACGCCCTCTACGGCGTGCAGCGCGAGTGGGACATGCTGCGCGACTGGCTCGGCCGCAACGGCATCAACGGCAGCGGCCGCGGCTTCCCCGCCAGGGTCGGGCTGAACGACGTCAACGCGTACTGGAACGGCAGCTACACCAACTTCGGCCACAACCAGGCCAACACGCAGCAGGCGACCCCGATCGACGTCGTGGCCCACGAGTACGGGCACGCGATCTTCCAGACCACCCCGGGCGGCGCCGGCTCCGGCAACGAGAACGGCGGCATCAACGAGAGCACCGGCGACATCTTCGGCGCGCTCACCGAGCACTACGCCAACCACCCCAGTGACCCGCCGGACTACCTGGTGGGCGAGGAGGTCGACCTGGTCGGGCAGGGCCCGATCCGCAACATGTACAACCCGGGCGCGCTCGGCGACCCGAACTGCTACTCCTCCTCGATCCCCAGCACCGAGGTGCACGCGGCGGCCGGCCCGCTGAACCACTGGTTCTACCTGCTGGCCGAGGGCAACAACCCGGGCGGCGGCAAGCCGTCCAGCCCGATCTGCTCCGGCGGCCCGTCGTCGGTCACCGGCATCGGCATCCAGAACGCCGGCAAGATCTTCATGGGCGCCCTCTCCCGCAAGACCTCCACCTGGCGGTACACGAACGTCCGCGCGGCCTCCGTCTCGGCCGTCATCGAGCTGTTCGGCGCCAACAGCGCGGAGTGCAACACCACCAAGGCCGCCTGGAGCGCGGTCAGCGTGGCGGCGGCCTCGGGCGAGCCGGCGTGCGGCACGCCGGGCAACGACTTCTCGCTCTCGCTCAACCCGTCGTCGGGCAACGCGTCGCCGGGGCAGCAACTGACGGTCACGGTCAACACGCAGACGACCTCGGGCAGCGCCCAGACCGTCAACCTGTCGGCGTCGGGGCTGCCGAGCGGCACCACGGCGAGCTTCAACCCGTCGTCGGTGACCTCGGGCAACTCCTCGACGCTGACGTTGTCGGTCGGCTCGGGCACGGCGCAGGGGCCGTACCAGGTGACCGTCACGGGCGCGGGGGCGACCACGCACACCGCCACCTACGGCCTCACCGTCGGGCAGGGGCCGGGCGGCGGCGACCCGCCGGACGTCAGCCTGGCCAACATCAAGACGCACCTGTCGCAGTTCCAGTCGATCGCCACCAGCAACGGCAACAACCGCAGGTCCACCACCAACGGCTACCTGCAGTCGGTCTCGTACGTGGAGCAGAAGCTGCGCGCGGCCGGCTACAACGTCGTCAGGCAGAGCTGCACCACCACCTACTGCACCAGCGGCGCGGGCCCGAACCTGATCGCCGACTGGCCGGGCGGCGACGAGAACCAGGTCATCATGTCGGGCGCCCACCTCGACGGCGTCGCCGCCGGACCGGGCATCAACGACAACGGCTCGGGCTCGGCGAACCTGCTGGAGGTCGCGCTGACCCTGGCACAGACGAACCCGACGCTGGCCAAGCACGTGAGGTTTGCCTGGTGGACCGACGAGGAGCAGGGGCTGAACGGCTCGGAGTACTACGTCGCCTCGCTCAGCGCCGCCGACCGCCAGCGGATCAAGGTCTACTACAACTACGACATGACCGGCTCCACCAACGGCGGCTACTTCATCAACAACATCAACACGACCGGGGCCGCGTTCCTCAAGGAGTTCTACGACCGGCTGAGCCTCCAGCCCGAGGAGAACGTCGAGGGCGCCAACCGTTCCGACGACGCCTCCTTCCGCAACGCCGGCATCGCCAGCTCGGGCGTCGCGGCGGGTGCCAGCGCCACGAAGACGGCGGCGCAGGCGGCCAAGTGGGGCGGCCAGTCCGGGCGCGCGTACGACTCCTGCTACCACTCCGCCTGCGACACCAGCAGCAACATCAACGACACGATCCTGGACCGGGCGGCGGACGCGGCGATGTACGCGGTCTGGAAGCAGGCGGTCGGCGGCACCCCGCCCACGCGTGACTTCTCGGTCTCGGCGAACCCGGGCTCTGGCACCGTGCAGGCGGGCTCGTCGGCCACGTCCACGATCGGCACCAGCACCACGGCGGGCACCGCCCAGACCGTGAACCTGTCGGCCTCCGGGCTCCCGACGGGCGCGACGGCCACGTTCAACCCGGCCTCGGTGACCTCCGGCGGGTCGGCCACGCTGACGATCGCGACCGCTCCGACGACGCCGTCGGGCAGCTACACCGTCACCGTGACCGGCACGGGTGAGACGGCCACGCGGACGACGACGTACGGGCTGACCGTCCAGGGCACCTCGGGCGGCAGGACGTTCACCAACGACACCGACTATCCGATCTACGACTTCAGCAACACCCAGAGTTCGATCACCTCCACCGCGACGGGCACCGCGACCTCCCCGGTCAAGCTGTCCATCACGATCAACCACACGTGCGCGGAGGACCTCGACATCTGGGTACGCGGTCCCAACGGCACCTGGTACGTGGTGGACCGCTACGGCGGCACCACCTGCACCCCGTACGGCACCAGGACGTTCTCCGTCCCGGTGAGCCAGCAGGCGGCCGGCACCTGGGTGCTCGACATCGAGGACGTCTACTCCGGCGACACCGGCGTCCTCAGCTCCTGGAGCATCACGGTCTGACCCCGTCTCCGCCCTCCTCCCCGCTACCGCCGTAGGGGAGGAGGGCGCGGCGGACCCCTGGGCGGCGGGTCCGCGCGAGACGGGGTCAGCCGCCCGAAGTCTCGGGGGTGACGGGCCCCGGCCGGTCCTGCGGCCGGGGCTCCTTCACCTCCGCCCGCGTGCGCACGCCGAGCTTCTGCAGCACGCGGGCCACGTGCGTGTCCACCGTCCGCTGGGACAGGAACAGCACCTCGGCGATCTCCCTGTTCGTCCGCCCGAGCGCCACCAGCCTGGCCACCTCGCTCTCCCGTGGGGACAGCACCCCACCGGTCGCCTTCCGCCCCCGGCGCGGCGCGGCGGACCTGCTCCGGTCGGGGCCGATCTCGCGCAGCAGCCGCCGGCAGCGGGCCGCGTCGTGGGTGGCGCCGAGCGCCGCGTACCGTTCGAGCGCCTCGGCGATCAGATCGGCGGCCCGGTCCCGGTCGCCGAGCGCGATCCGCGTGCCCGCCTCCGACTCGGCCGCCCGCGCCGCCCCGTACGGGCGCGGCATCGCCCGGTAGGCGGCCCCCGCCCGCGCGTAGCACCGCGCCGCCTCGTCGGGCGCGCCCGCGTCCCAGGCCAGCGCGCCCCGCGCGAGATCGAGCCCGGCGTGCGCGGACGGCGCGGTCCTGCCCTCGATGCCCGCCGCGAACTCGGCCACCAGCCCCGCCGCCTCCTCCGGCCGCCCGGCCCTCAGCAGCGCGGCGACGGCGGCCGGCACGAGCTGGTCGCCCCACACCCACACGCCCTTGTGCCGCAGCCGGGTCACCGCCAGGTCGGCTGCGGCCAGCGCCGCCTCCAGCGCGCCCCTGGTCAGGTGCAGCTCGACCAGCCCGCTGGAGCCGGCCAGGGCGACCGGCAGGAAGCCGGAGTCCAGGTCGCGGACGCCGGCCGCCTCCAGGTGCTCGCCGGCCTCGTCCCACTCGCCCCTGGCCAGGCCCAGCACGCCGAGCGCGAGCCGGGCCTCCACCGCCAGCAGCGGGGCCTCGTACGTCATCTCCACGGCCGCCGCCGCCCGCTCGCGCAGGCCGTCCCAGCGGCCGGTCAGCAGGTCGAGCCGGAGTGAGGACATCTGGACGAGGAACACCGGGTAGAGCGCGCCGGTCTCCTCGGCGATCCGCCTGGCCCGGTCGCCGAAGCGTTCGGCCGCGCGGTAGTGGCCGAGGGCGAGGGCGGCGTCGTACACGTTGGAGTAGCCGCGCGCCACCTGCCTGCGCACCGCCGCGGACGGGTCGTTGGCCGGCAGCGTCTCGGCCAGCTCGAACGCCTCCTGCGAGCCGACCAGCATGGCGATGCTGACCTTGTTGGCCAGCACGGCGGCGGTCAGCTCGGGGTCGCGGCCCTCGGCCACCAGCTTCTCCGCCCGCGCCATCCACTCCTCGTGCATGGCCAGCGGCTCGCCGCCCCACGACGGCATCGCCAGCAGGGCCAGCCCGCGGGCGGCCAGGCACGGGTTGTCGGCCAGGTCGGGCAGCGCGGCCAGGATCTCCCTGCGGCCCGCGGTGATCGCCCCGGCCTGGTTGGACAGCAGCACGCCCAGGTTGAGCCGGGCCTCGCCGCGGGCCCGCCGGGACAGGAGGTCGTCGGCGAGCAGGTGACGCAGGATGCGTACGACGCGGCGGTGCGACAGGCCGATCGCGGCGATCCGGCTGAGCCGCAGCGCCAGCGGGCCCCTGGCCTCCTGCGACAGTTTCTGGTCGGCGAGCAGCCCTTCGAGCAGTTCGACGGCGAGCGGGATGTCGCCGATGGCGGCGGCGTGGTCGGCGGCGGCGCTCCCGTGGCGCTGCCAGGCCGCGACGTCGCCGGCGCGGCGGGCGTGGTGGGCGAGCTGGACGAGCGGCGGCGGGTCGAGCGCGGCCAGCGCGGACATGGCCCGCCGGTGGATGAGACGGCGGTCGGGGCCGGGGATGGCGTCGTAGACGGCTTGGCGGGCGAGGGCGTGGCGGAAGCCGTACTGGCCGTCCTGCTGTTCCAGCAGCACCCCGGCCTGCAGCGCCTGGCTCAGCCCCGGCTCGGCGGGGTCGCCGCCGGAGACGGCGTTGATCAGCGGTTCGTCGGCCGGCAGGCCCAGGACGGCGGCGGCGTGCACGGCGCGCAGCGCGGCCGGTGACAGCCCGGTGAGCCGCTCGGCCATGGCCTCGCCCAGCAGCACCGGCACGGGCATGCGGTCGAGCGCGCCCGGCTCGGGCAGCCGTCCGTCGCCGTCGAGCAGCGACCGTACGACCTCCTCGATCACGAACGGCACCCCGGCGGTGCGTTCGTGCAGCTTGGCGGCGAAGGCGGGGGTCGGCGCGGAGTGGCCGAGCAGCGCCCCCGCCAGGCTGCGCACCCCCTCGACGTCGAGCGGCGTCAGCGAGATCACCTCGCTGCGCACCCCCGGCACCCGCCGGTACGCGTGCCCGAACGGCAGCCCCGGCACCGGCAGCTCCTCCCTGCGGAACGTGACCACCAGCGCCAGCCCCTCCGGCGGCTGGTCGGTCAGGAACCGCAGCAGGTCACGGGTGCCGTCGTCGGCCCAGTGCAGGTCCTCGACCACGAGCACGACCGGCCCGGCCGCGCCCAGCAGCGCGTGCACCGCGCGGAACAGGCGGTGCCGCTCGGCGCGGGGGTCGTCCAGCGGCGACGGGGAGGGGGCCGGCGGCAGGTGTCCCGCCAGCTCGGGCAGGTAGCCGCGCAGCGCCCCGGTGACGGGGCTGAGCCGGTCGCGGCCGGGCAGGGCCACCCCGGCGTGCCGCAGCGCGTCGAACACCGGCCCGTACGGGAAGGGCTCGCGGATCTGCTGGCAGTGGCCGTGCAGCACGGTTCGCGTGCCGTCGGGGAGCAGGCCGGTCGCCGCCCTGACGAGGCTGGTCTTGCCGATGCCCGCCTCACCCTGCACCTGGATGACGGCGGGCGGGCCGCTGACGGCGGCGACGAGTAATCGCAACTGGGGCTCGCGCCCGACCAGCGAAGGAGAAGCCAGGCTTGCCATCGGGGTCTCCGTAACAGTGCAGGTTTACTCCGTCCCACCTCGCGAGTTTGCTGGCTTCTCCCTCATTCGTCCATCGTCTCTTTCCCTCCGGGGAGGGTCTCCCGGCGACGCCCCCGTAGCACGGTCCATGATCGACATAGGGCAGAATGATCTTGTGCGAGCCCTGACCGCAGCCGGGGCTCGCACGCCTCTCCACGTGCCGTTGCTCACGGAGCGCACGTCAGCCCTGACGGTAGGCTGGCCGCATCATGGAGACGACCATGGGGTTGCGCGAGCGCAAGAAGGCCGAGACGCGCCAGGCCGTCCACGAGGCGGCGCTGCGGCTCGTGATCGAGCACGGGTTCGACGCCGTCACCGTCGAGGCGATCGCCGACGCGGCGAACATCTCGCGGCGCACGTTCTCCAACTACTTCTCCGGCAAGGAGGACGCGCTGCTCTACGGGGAGGAGCAGCGCATCAGGGCCCTGGTCGACTGGGTAAGGGAGCAGCCGCCCGAGATGCCGGCCTGGCAGGCGCTGCGGGGCTCGGCCGACCGCCTCAACCGGGAGATGGGAGAGCCGGAGCGCGAGTCGGCGACGCGGGCCCGGCTGGCCAGGCGGCACCCGTCGCTGCTGGCCAGGCAGCTCGCCAACCATGCGGCGCTGGAGCGCGACCTCGCCGACGCGATCGACGGGCGACCGGCCTCGGCGCCGCCCAGGGTGCTCGCAGCGGCCTTCCTGGTGGCGATGCGGCTGGCCGCGCAGGTGTGGACGGAGGAGCGGGAGGCCCGTACGCTGCGCGAGGTCGCGGCCGAGATCCTCGACCAGATGGCCCGCCCGTTCGCCTGACGCCCGGTCCTCCAGGGCCTGGCGGGGCTGGCCGTCGCCCTGGTGCCGCTCGGCGTCACCGTGCTGCGCGACGGCCCCGCGCCCCGGTGGTGGGTGCTGGGGCTGGGGGTGGCGTTCGTGCCGGTCGCGTTTCTCCTGGGGTTGGTGGGCTGACCGGGCGGGTCACTCGGTCAGCAGCTTGGCGATGGCCACGACCCCGATGCACACGATCACCCCGCGCAGCACCGGGGCCGGCAGCCTGCGGCCCATCCGCGCGCCCACGAACCCGCCCGCCATCGAGCCCAGCGCTACCAGCAGCACCGCGAGCCAGTCGACGTGGGCGACGAGCGCGTACAGGACGGCGGCCGCGGCGTTGACCAGCACGACGAGGACGTTCTTGGCGGCGTTGATCCGTTGCAGGTCCTCGTCGAGCAGGACGCCCATCAGGCCGATGAGCAGGATGCCCTGGCCCGCGCCGAAGTAGCCGCCGTACGCGCCGGCCGCCAGCGCGCCCAGCCACAGCCATGGGCCGCCGTGCGCGTGCCGGGGCCGGTCGGCCAGCAGGCGGCTCAGCCGGGGCTGGATCATGACCAGGGCGCACGACAGCGCGATGAGCACGGTGACGACCGCCGTGAACGTCCGCTCGGGCAGGCTGAGCAGCAGCACGGCACCGGCCAGCGAACCCGCCAGCGAGGCGGGGGCCAGCCGGAGCAGCCGGGCGCGCTGCCCGCTCAGCTCGGCCCGGTAGCCCATGACACCGGTCAGCCCGCCGGGGACGAGGCCGATGTTGTTGGAGACGTTCGCCGTGATCGGCGGCAGGCCGACGGCGAGTAGCGTGGGGAAGGTGATGAGCGATCCGGAGCCGACGACGGTGTTGATCGCTCCGCCCGCGACGCCGGCCGCGAGCACCGCGACCATCTCCCAGGGTGTCATGCTCCGCGACTCTAGGGCATGTCTTAGCTGGTAAGACCAATCGTACCGCTATGTGAGATCAATCACGGCGGGTCAGCTCCCGGCCGGGGGCTGGCCCTCGGGGCCGCCGAGGTCGTCCCAGGTCGGGTCCTCGACCGGGACGCAGGGCTGGACCGGCCCGTCCATCACCAGCGCACGGAGCTGCCACAACGCCCGTGGCTTCTCCGGGCCGGAGGTCTGGTCCGCGTTCTCGGTGACCTCCATCATCACCGTGAGGCCGTCTTTGAGGTATTTGGGGGAGATTTCGACGCCCGCCCCGCGCGGCCGGGCGGCCTTGTACGAGAGGGACTCCTCGTAGTTCCCCTCGGTCATGGATTCGGGGTCCCCGGCGATCCGCCCCCTCGTGCCCTCGCACGTCATACCCGGCCGGAGGTAGGTGACGTCGGCCGTGACACCCAGCTTCGCGAGGTCTCCTTCCAGCTTGTCGGCGTCCCTGAACTCGTTGATCTCCACCCGGATCGTGCCGTCCGCGTTCTCGCTCACCGCGTACGCGGGCTGCTCGGAGCCGGTCAGCAGCGGCAGCGCGACGGCCGCGGCCCCCGCGAGCGCGGCCACGGCCACTCCGGTGAACAGGCGGCGGCGTACCAGGCGGGCGCGCTCGGCACGTGCGGCGATCTCGGTCTTGAGGTCCATCAGCAACTGCTCCTCGAAGGTCATCAGGTCGTTCCTTCCAGGACGAAGGGCAGGTTCCGGAGGGTCTTCCGCGCGCGGTGGAGCCGTACCATGGCGGTTCCCGATCGGATGCCGAGCGCCGCCGCCGCCTCGGTGACGGTGAGCTGTTCGAGCACGACCAGTTCCAGCACGGCGCGCTCCCCGTCCGGCAGGTCGGCCATGGCCTCGAACGCCAGCCTGGCGGGCCGCTCCGCGTCGATGCGCTCCTCCAGCCTGGCCACGTCGTCACCCGCCAGCGGACGCCGCCCGCTCACCCGATGCGTGAGCTGCGACTCCTTCAGCGCCCGCCGCCGCTCGGCCGACAGCGTGTTGCGTGCCACGCCGTACAGCCAGGCGATCTCGCTGCCCTTGCCCGGCCGGTAGGTGTGGGCCGAGTCGAGCACCGCGAGGAAGACGTCGGCCACCAGGTCGGCGACCGTGTGCGGGTCGTCGATCCGGCGGGCCAGGAACCGGGTGACCGCTTCGATGTGCCGCCGGTAGAAGGCTTCGAACGCCACGGGGTCCGTGGCGAGTGCCGCCCGTTTCAACCGCACCGGCCATGCTCCCTTCGTCGATCTACACCCCTTCTTGGTAAGAAGCCGCCGAAGGCTTACAAAGCGGGACGGAGGTCCATGTCTTACGCCGCCCTGACCCGGCAACCCTGCTCCGCGGCGTACGGGAGCACAACGATTGAAGACCGCAACTAGTGGACCGTCCCCGGCGATCAGTACGGTTGATCACAAAAATCCAGGATCATCCAGGGGATTGCATGAGCGAGACCTCGACGATGCCGCTGCACATGCGGCGGGTGGAGTTCGATCCCGCGCCGGAGCTGGCGGCCGCGCGGGACGATGAGCGGGTCAAACGGGTCGCGACGGCGTTCGGAGACGACGCCTGGCTCGTGACGCGCCACGCCGACGTGCGGGAGGTGCTCGGCGACGCCGAGCGATTCAAGGTCGCCCCGCAGACCATGGGGCGGCTGCCCGGAGCGCCGCCGATGACGGAGGAGCAGCTCGCCAAAGTACGCGCGGGCAACCTGCTCGGCGTCGACCCGCCCGAGCACACGCGGCTGCGCAGGATGCTGACCCCCGAGTTCACCATCCGCAGGATGCGGCGGCTGGAACCGCGGATCGAGCGCATCGTGGCCGACCACCTCGACGCCATGGAGGCCGCAGGGGCGCCCGCCGATCTGGTGCCGTCGTTCGCGCTGCCGATCCCGTCGCTGGTGATCTGCGAGCTGCTGGGGGTGCCGTACGAGGACCGGGAGGGGTTCCAGCGGCGTACGAACCGGATGCTCGACATGACCGTGCCGGGCGAGGAGCGGATGAGGCTCCAGTTCGAGCAACGGGCGTACATGGAAGGGTTGGTCGCCCGCGTCCAGGCGGACCCGGGCGAGGAGCTGCTCGGCATGCTCGTCCGCGAGCACGGCGACGACCTGTCCACCGACGAGCTGGTGGGGATCGGCGGGCTGCTGCTGTTCGCCGGGCACGAGACCACCTCCAACATGCTCGCCCTGGGCACGCTGGCGCTGCTGCGCAACCCCGAGCAGCTCGACCTGCTCAGGCGGGAGCCGGAGCGCATCGAGGCGGCGGTGGAGGAGCTGCTGCGCTTCCTCAGCATCGTCAACTCGGGCACCACCAAGGTGGCGACTGTGGACACAGAGGTCGGCGGTCAGCAGATCAAGGCCGGGGAGCTGGTGCTCTGCGCCCTGCCCGCCGCCAACCGCGACCCGTCGCTCATGCCGGACGCCGACACGCTCGACCTCACCCGGGGCGCGCCTGGCCACCTCGCGTTCGGGCACGGCGTGCACCACTGCCTGGGGGCGCCGCTGGCCCGCATGGAGCTGCGCATCGCCTTCCCCGCGCTGCTGGCCCGCTTCCCCGGCCTGCGGCTCACCGACACCGCCGCGCGGTTCCGCACGTCCAGCATCGTGTACGGGCTGTCCTCCCTGGAGGTCGCCTGGTAGGGCCCGGCACCGGGAGCCTGGCGTCGTGACCCTGGCGGGGCTCGGCGCCGGGCTCCCGTCGCGTACGGCGCTGGGCGGCGTCCGGCGCTGGGCGGTGCCCGGCAGTGGGAAATTGTCGGAGCGCGCGGATAACGTGCAAGGGTCATGCCTATCGACGTCGCGGCCCACGAGCTGATCGGCAGGGAGCACCCCGCCGCGCTGCTGCGTGCCGAGATCGGCCGGGTCGTCGGCAGCCACGGCGGGCTGGTGCTGGTCACCGGCGAGGCTGGCATCGGCAAGACCACGCTCGTCACCAGCGCCGCACGTGAGGCCAGGAGCCGCGGCGCGCTGGTGGTGGGCGGCGCGTGCTGGGACTCCGGCAGCGCCCCGGGCTACTGGCCGTGGGTGCAGGTCATCAGGGCGCTGCGGCGCGCGGCCGAGCCCGCGGAGTGGGCCGCCGCCGAGGCGGCCGCTGGCGGCCGTCTGACCGCCCTGCTCGGCGAGGCCCCAGGCGCGAGCCGCCGCATCGAGGGCGAGCCGCCCGCCCAGGGCCAGGCACTCGACGGTTTCCAGCTCTTCGACGCCGTCACCTCCGCCCTGGTCGCGCTGGCCCAGCGCCACCCGGTGGTGATCGTGATCGACGACCTCCACGTGGCCGACCCGGCCTCGCTGCGGCTGCTGGAGTTCGCGGCGCAACAGACCTGGTTCGAACGGCTGCTGCTGATCGGCGCCTACCGCGACGCCGAGGTCGAGCCGGTCGACCACCCGCTGCGCGACCTGCTGTCGCCGCTCGTGGCCAAGGCCACCACGATCACGCTCACCGGGCTCGACCAGGCGGGCGTCGGCGCGCTGATGGCCCGCACCGCCGGTCACGAGCCGCCGCCCGACCTGGTAGCCGAGGTCCACCTGCGTACGGGCGGCAATCCGTTCTTCGTCGAGCAGACCGCCAGGCTGTGGCGCAGCGGCGGTTCGGCCAGCGCCATCGCGCCCGGCGTGCGCGACGCGTTGCTGCGCCGCCTGTCGCTGCTGCCGAGGCCGGTGTCCGAGCTGTTGCCGGCCGCGGCGGTGCTGGGCAGGGAGTTCCACCGCCAGGTGCTCGCCGCCGCCATCGCGGCCCCGGTCGCGCACGTCGATCGGCTGCTCGAGCTGGCGGTGGTGGCCAAGCTCGTGGTGACCAAGGGCGGCGGGGTGTTCGCGTTCGCTCATGACCTGGTGCGCGAGACCCTCTACGACTCCCTCGACGACCCGCGCGCCCGGCACGCCGCGGTGGTCGCCGCCCTTGAGGGCTCGCCCGGCCTGGCGGGCAAGCTGCCGCCCAGCGACCTGGCCAGGCACGCCTACCTCGCGGGCGACCGGTTGAGCCCCGACCGCGCGATCGACCTCCTGCTCGACGCCGCCCGCGAGGCCAAGGGCCGGCTGGCGGGGGAGGAGCAGATCGTGCACCTGCGCAGGGCGTACGAGCTGAGCGCGGCCGTGGCCCCGCGCAGGCGCGGCATGGTCGCGCTCGAGCTGGGCAGAGAGCTGCACCACCTCGACGAGCGCGACGAGGCCGCCCGCGTCTTCGCCGAGGCCGCCGCCATCGCCCGCGACGTCGACGACCCCGAGCTGCCCGCCAGGGTCGCGCTCGTCTTCCACAGCCACTACGGCAGAGACAAGGCCCTGTCCCAGCTCAGAGACGCCCACCACAGGCTGGTCGGCGGCGCGGCGCCCGACGAGCGGCTCGCGGTCGAGCTGGTCGTCCACCTGATCAACCTGGCCAGGGGGCGGGGCGACGACGACGGGCTGGCGTTCGGGCTGTGGGCCCACCACGACATCATCTGGGGGCCGGGCACGGCCGACGAGCGGGTGGCGCTGACGGGCGAGCTGATCCACGTGGCGCGGCGCACCGCCGACGCCGATCTCGAACACTTCGCCACCGCCCTGCGCTGGGTGGCCATGATCGAACGGGGCGACCCCCGCTACCTCGACGAGTTCCACACCTACGCCGCCAGGGCGCGCGGCGGCGGCCGGCCCCACCTCGCGATGACCGCAGACGTCGACGCGAGCATCATCGCGGGCCTCACCGGCCGGTTCGACGAGGCCGAGTCCCTGATCCGCGCCGTCCGGCCCGACCATCACCACGACCACTTCCTGTACATGATCGCGCATCACCGCTGGGCGATGATGGCGCTGCGGGGCCGCGTCGAGGAGCAGGAGCGGCTGCTGCGCGAGCTGAGGGGCACGAGCCACCCGTGCGTGCCGCTGCTGGAGTCCCTGACCGCCCTGCACGCCGGCGACCTCGACACCGCGCTGCGCCGATTCGACGACCAGGAGCCCGACGACCGCATGATCCAGCCGATCTGGGTGCGCCTGCAGGCGGAGCTGGCCGCCGCCACCCAGGACCCCGAGCTGTGCGCCAGGGCCCGGTCCCTGCTGGCGCCGCATCGGGGGCAGTGGGCGGTGGCGCTGTTCGGCTGGGAGATCGGCGGTCCTTACGACCTCTGGCTGGGCCTGGTCGACGCGGCCGAGGAGCGCTGGGCGGAGGCGGTGGAAGAGCTGACCGCGGCCTACCGGGCGTCCGACGCGATGGGGGCCCGGCCATGGTCCGTCCTGGCCCGTGCCCACCTGGCCGAGACCCTGCTCTCCAGCGGCGCCGCCACGGAGGCCCAGGGCCTGCTCGAAGGGGTGCGCCGGGAGGCGGAGGAGCTGGGGATGGAGTGGGTACGGCCGCAGCCGGGGTCGCTGTGGCGAGACGTCCACCCCGGCGACGTGTCCCTCACGGGCCCGGCGGCGCGGGGCACCCTGGCACTACTGGGCAACGACTGGCCCACCACCGCCTCCGCGCCCTCGGCCACCGCCTCCGCGTCCCCAACCACCGCCTCCGCGTCCCCGACCACTGCCTTCGCGCCCTCGACCACTGCCTTCGCGTCCCCGACCACTGCCTTCGCGTCCCCGACCGGCGGTGAAGGGCCCGCGCCGGAGCCCGCCCCGGCCGAGGGCAACGCGGTGCCCCCTTCGCCGGACGGCTCGGCGGCCCAGGCCCTGGGCGCGGGCGGACCGATGGCCCGGGCCCCGCTCGATGGAGAGCCGACGTCTTCGGCCTTGACCGATGAGGGGCTGGCGTCCTCGGCCCTGACCGATGAAGGGCCGGTGTCCCCGGTCCCGGTCGGCGGCGGGTCCGCGTCCGCGTCCCCGGGCTCGGGCGAGTTCCGGCGGGAGGGCGCCGTCTGGTCGCTGGCGTTCGCGGGCAGGGTGGCTCACGTGCCCGACGCCAAGGGCCTGCGCGACCTGCACACCCTGCTGAGCCGCCCGGGCGACGACGTACCCGCGGTCGTGCTGCTCGACCCCGCGGGCGGTGAGGTCGTCCTCGCGGCCCGCCGGATGGGCGGCGACGACGTGCTCGACGAGGAGGCCAAGACCAGCTACCGCCGCCACCTCGCCCGGCTCGACGAGGAGATCGACCGGGCCGCCGAGCTGGGCGACGACCGGCGGGCGGCAGAGCTGGACGAGGAGCGGGCCGCCCTGCTGGCAGAGCTGCGGGCGGCGGCGGGGCTCGGCGGTCGCGCCCGGCGGCTCGGCGACGAGACCGAACGCGCCAGGAAGACCGTCACGGCCCGCATCCGCGACACCCTGCGCAAGCTCGATCACGCCCACCCCGAGTTGGCCACCCACCTGCGCGCCGCCATCTCGACCGGCACCACCTGCCGCTACCAGCCCCAGCACCGGATCGCCTGGCGGCTGTAGGGCGTCACCGCCCACGCGGAGGGGCGGCTCGACGGTGGACCGCTCGGGCGCGGGGTAGGCCGGACTCGCGCGGCCTGCTCGCACTGCGGACAGCGACTGGCCGACCCGGGCGGGCGACGCCCGGCTTCGAGGTGCTGTGGCCGCCGGACCTGACCGTGCTGCTCTTCCGGCTGCTCGACACGGACGAACAGAACAGGCGTGTCCTGGGAAACGATCAAATCCGCCCGGCGGGTCCTCCTGAGCGGCACCCCATCGACGGGAGGTTCTTCCTGCGCCTGTGCGTGCTCGGCTTCCGTACCCATGCGGACCGCGTCGAGGAGTCGTTGGGCATCATCCGAACCGCGGCCTCCGGCTGAGCGGAGCCTCCACCGGGTACCGGCCCACACTGCCGCCGAACTGGCCCCTCCGCCCAGGGTGTTTCGGCACTTCAGGGCGGTTTCAGCGGACTTTCAGCACATGCCGTGATCGTGACTCGGAGCAGTTACCCAGATTCACGAGAGAAGAAACATGCGTATTCGTAAACCGTCGGCCGCCGTAGTCGGTGTCGCGATGCTCGCGACCTGGCTCATCTCCGCGACCGCTACTCCGGCGAGCGCGGCGGGTCCCTGCGGGGCCGGCTACAACCGGGTCGGTGTCTACAACATTCCGAAGACCGGGACGAAGAAGGGCACGCTGGAGGTCTACTACAACTCCGGTTCGGGGAAGAACTGCGCGCTCGCCTACGGCTACGGGAGCGCCAACGGCACCAAGACGTACAAGGCGGTGGGCATCTCCCGCGTCGGCGGCGGATCCGGCTGGGACGACTACGAAGCCGGCGACTTTGTGTACTACGCGGGCCCGGTGTACGTCGCGGCGAAGGGCGCGTGCATCGACCTCGTGGGCGCGGTCGGCACCGCCGTGCGGTATGCGACGAACGTTCACTGCGGCTGAGTACCCGCCGTTTCGCGAGATCAGGAACCCGTTCGCGCCGCGTGAGCGGTGGGCCGCGAAGGCGCGGATGGTCGAGGAAGGAAAAACATGCGAATCCGTGGCAAGCTCGCCGCCGTGGCGAGCGTGGCGATGGCTGCCGCCTGGCTGGTGGCGACCGCGGCTCCGGCCAGTGCGGCCGGTCCGTGTGGCGCCGGTTACAACCTGGTGGGCACGTACGACATCACGTTGGACGGCGCGAAGTACGGCAGCCTTGAGGTCCGGTGGAACTCCAGGGCCGGGAAGAACTGCGCGGTGGCCTTCGGCACCGGATCGAACTACGGCCGCAACGCCTACAAGTCGGTGTGGATCAAGACGTCCAGCGCGGGCTCCTGGGCCGACGGCGAATCCGGGAGTTACAAGTACTACGCGGGTCCCGTTTATGTGGGCGCCCGCAACACGTGCATCACCGTTCAGGGGTCCGTCAGGGGCGGGAACGGAAAGTTCGGCTTCGTGAAGAAGGAGCGGGTCCACTGCGGCTGACCCCCGCGCCCGGTCCCGGGCCCGGCGGTCAGCGACCCCCGCGGCCAGGTCCCGGCGGTCGCTGACCGCCGGGCCGGACCAGCCTCGCGCACGCGGCGGCGATCTCGTCGTCGCGTGCGCGTCGTCCAGCGATGACGAGATCGGCCCGCGCGTCCGTGCGTGTCGTCCGGCGAGGGAGAGGTCGGCCCGTGCGCCCGTGCGTGTCGTCCGGTGAGGGAGAGGTCGGCCCGCTCGCGGTGGCCGCCGTCAGAGGGAGACGGCCTGGCCGGTGAGGCGGGCCTGTTCGGCGGCCCATGCCACGCGGTGCGTCATCAGCGTCCGACCGCAGCAGGTCGGCGTCGCCCGAGGCCACGGCGGCGAGGAAGGCGTCCGTGAGACCCTCGCCGCCCCGCCCCGCCCCGCCCTCGCTCTGGCCTCGCCCTCGCCCCCGTAGACCATCGGCCGCCGACGGGCCCTGTGCCTCGTCGGCGTCCGTCGCGATGCTGTCTTGTCATCTGCTCGGCGACGGCGTTGTGGTGTGGCGCTCACGCGCGTCGTACAGAGGGCCGCACTCTGCCCGGCCTTCTCCGGAGTTGGCGAGCGGTGAGAGCGGCGCTCCGAAGGTGTCGCACAGCGTGCCATGGCGTACTGAGCGGCGTTCCGCAGGCGACCACCTATGAGACGCCGCTCACGGCCGAGCCCGTGCACCCGACTTCGAAAACCGGCATTGCCCGCCGCGCACGGTAGCCGTACGGTCACGGTGAGATGTTGTCACAGGTTGAGGGGAGCCGAGCATGGGCGGGAAGCACAGCGGCGAGCAGAAGAAGGACAAGCCGTTCGAACCGCCGCCGCCGTCGAAGGACCGTCAAGGCGGTGGCCGGCACGGCGGCGGCAACGGCAATGCGGGCACCGGTAACCAGGGCGGCGAGGGCAGCGGGAAGTGACGGGCCCCGACGACCGGACAGAGGCGCTGATCCGTGAGGTCAGCGCCCTCTCTCCCGCCGGCGGCCGGGTGTACGACGCCTTCCGCGCCGTGCACCGTCACCTGTTCATCCCGCCGGTCGGGCTCGCCGACGCCAGCGACGACAGCAAACGGATCATCGACCGGGCCGCCGACCCCCAGGACTGGATGGCAGCCGTCTACACCGACACCGTCATCGTCACCCAGTTGGACGACGGCGCCACCCCTCTCCGGGAAGGGGCCGGGGAGTACACGTCGTCGGCTTCCGCGCCCAGCACCGTCGCCGACCTGCTGGAATGGCTGGCCATCGAGCCCGGCCACCGCGTACTGGAAGTCGGCACCGGAACCGGCTGGACCGCCGCCCTGCTGTCTCACCTGGTCGGCGCGGGCGGGGCGGTGACGTCGATCGAGGTGGACGCCTCGGTCGCCGAGCAGGCGGCCAAGAGCCTCGCCGCGGCCGGCGTCCACCCGCACCTGGTGGTGGGTGACGGCGCGGAAGGTTACCCCGAGCATGCTCCCTTCGACCGGGTGCACGTCACCTGCGGCATCCGTACGGTGCCGTACGGGTGGGTCGAGCAGGCCCGGCCGGGCGGGGTGATCGTGGCTCCGTACCGGCCCGGATTCGGCGTCGACCACGCCCTGCGGCTCGTCGTCAGGTCTGACGGTGTCGCGCACGGGCGCTTCCCCGGCTTCGCCTCGTACATGCTGATGCGCGCCCAGCGGAAACCGCGAACCAGAGCGGCGCGGCGGCCGGAGGACAGGCACTGGTCGAGTACGGACATCGACCCGCGGACGGTCGCGTACGCCCCTCCCGGGGCGGGCCTGGCGATCTCGGCGTTGACCGGGATCGCCTCCGTCCACGCCGACGACCGGGACGAAGACGGGGAACTGTTCCGGCTGTGGCTGTCCGACCCGGCTGACCCGTACTCGTGGGGGACGGTGCAGTGGCGGCCCGGCGAAACCGAGTTCGAGGTGTACCAGGTGGGCGGCCGTCCCCTGTGGGACGAGGTCGCCGACGCCTACTTCCGCTGGGTGGGGTGGGGCGAGCCCGGCCCCGACCGGTTCGGCATGACGGTCGGCCCGGACGGGCAACGTGTCTGGCTCGACGACCCCGCCCGCGCGATCTGACCCCGCGCGTACGGCCGCGCGGGATTCCGCCTCCCCGACAGCTTTTGATCCCGGTCGGGGGCATCTGCCCGGGGCGGCCGACCCCTGTCGGCCGCGGCATGATCGGGTCAGGTGAGGCGGCCTACCTTTTGCAGCGTCGGGATGATCGGCCGCCAACTCTCGTGCCTGGGATCTGCGGGTGCAGGCTTGGCGTCGAGAGTCACTATGTCGTATTTGCGAAAGGCGTTCGGGTCGTCGAGAGCGCGGAAGTTGATGGGATACAGTCGCACCCATTGGCTCTTCTCGGGATTCATTCGTAGTGCTGCGACGCACACCGTTTCGCCGTACGTCTGCGATGGGTTTGGCGCTGCTTTGACAACGATCAGTAGTTTAAGTCTTTCTGGGAGGTTTCCTCCGGGCTTATGGGTTGCGGCGTTAGGGTCTGGTGCGAAGAGAGATTGTTGTGTCACGAGCGTGACCCCCTCGCGTTCCGGCCAATCCGGTGCGGCCTGGACCGTTACAAGACCACTATGACCTCATGCATAGCTCAACGAGAGACAGATGTCACTGTGTCTTGTCATGAGCGCGTTGTGAAGCGGCGGCGGGGTTCCTGCACTTGCCCGGCATCGTGGTCTTCGGCAAGATCGGGCGCATCATGGGTGACACATTTGTGGACTTGATGCCGCTGGTTTTCACTGCGATCATCTGGGCTGTGCTTGCGTCTGTGATTGAGGGCGTAAGTAGGCACACCCGGCGCGGCAAATCGCGTAGGGAGCAGCGAAGTGCGCTGTCCTCGGTGGCCATCGCAGGGCTTGTCATAGGCAGTGTGCTGATTGTCTATCTGGGCCTCACCGCAGGGTCCCGTTGACGGTGCCGCCTGAACAGGCGGGGTCTCGGGTCACCCTCTCCGTGGAGGGCCGGGGCTCGGGCGGCGCCCCATAGGCTTCTGCCCTCTGCGGGTTCACGCTCCGGACGTACGCGCACTTGGGTGTGCGTCCTCGACAACCGCGAGCGCCTCCTGCAGGCAGCACGGGCAGTGTTCGCCGAACAGGGCCCCCACGCCTCGCTCAACAAGATCGCCTAACGGGCGGGCGTAGGACCCGGCACGCTCTACCGCCACTTCCCCACCCTCCAAGCCCTCCTGGTCGCCATCATCGGCGGCGACGTCCAGGCCCTCTGCGCCCAAGGCCGCGAACTGCTCGAACACCCATCCCCCGACAAGGCGCTGCACGCCTGGCTACGCGCCGTCGCCCGCCACACGACATCCATGCGGGGCCTGGTCGCGGCTCAGATGATCGCCAAGCCCACCCCGGAGACCAGCACCGCCCTGGCCGCCTGCCACCAGGCGATCCACGCCACAGGAACCGCCCTGCTCACCCGTGCTCAACAGCACGGCAAGGCCCCTGCGCAACTCGACATGGCCGACCTCCTCATACTCGCCAACGCCATCGCCTGGGCCAGCGAGCAGTCCCCACCGACACCGGTCTCCTCGACCGCCTCCTCGCCCTGATCAACACCGGCGTTCCCCACCTCGACCATTCATGAGCCGGGCGTGGCAGACCGGGCGTGAAGGGCAGTGAATGCCTTCTTCGCGCCCGGTACGGCGAGGGCGAGTGCCCTGTGGTGCCTCCGACTGGTTCCCGCAGGTGTAGCGCGTGGGTGTCTACTTGCGGTTGTAGAGGCGCATCGTGAGGGAGCCGAAGATCGCGATGAAGGCGGCGGAGGCCACCAGGACCCAGATGATCTCGCCGGTGTCGGTCGTGCCCCCCATCAACGACCGGACCGCGCTGACCAGGTGGCTGATCGGGTTCGCGTTGACGAACACCTGGAGCCAGCCCGGCATCGTGGACGGGTCCACGTACACGTTGCTCAAGAAGGTCAGCGGGAACAGCACCAGCATGCTGACCCCCATGACCGCCTTCTCGCTGCGCATCAGCAGGCCGAACATCGTCCACACCCACGAGAACGCGAACGAGAACACCAGCAGCAGCAGGATCCCGACGAGTACCCCGGCGAGCCCGCCCTGCGGGCGGAAGCCCATCACCAGGCCGACCAGGAGGATGACGGTCGAGGCGATGGTGTAGCGCAGCAGGTCGCCCAGCAGGTAGCCGACCATCGTGGACGGCCGCCAGATCGGCAGGGTGCGGAAACGGTCGAAGACGCCCTTGTCGATGTCCTTGTTCACCTCCAGGCCGGTGTACATGGTGATCATCACGACGCTCGTCACCATGATGCCGGGCAGCAGGAACTGCAGGTATTCGGTCGGGGAGCCGGCCAGCGCGCCCCCGAACAGGTACGTGAACAGCAGCGTCATCATGAGGGGGAACGCGGTCACGTCGAAGAGCTGCTCGGGCACGTGCTTGATCTTCAACATCGCCCGCCAGCCGAACGTCATCGACGTCGACCAGGCGCTCGGCCGTGCCGGCTTGGCCGACGGGGCGAGGACGGTGGCCAGGGCCTCGGACGCGGGCACGTAGGCGGTGCCGCTCTCGGTGGTCGTGCTCATGCTGCTGCCTCCTCAGTGGCGGGGCGGTCGGTGAGGGCGAGGAAGACCTCGTCGAGGCTGGGCTGTCCGAGGGAGAAGTCGTCGACGACGATGCCCGCCTCGGACAGGTGGGCGAGGGCCCGTGCGGCCTGTGCCGCCTCGTCGCCCGTGCCGGTGATGCGGGCGGTGAGCGCCACCGGGTCGGCCTCCAGGTAGACGGGCGTGTCGAGGGATTCGGCGAGTACGCGTTCGGCGTCGGGGCGGGTGGCCGCGTCGCGCAGGCGTACGTGGATGGAGCCCGAGCCGACGGACGACTTCAGCTCGCCCGGAGTGCCCTCGGCGATGAGCCGGCCGTGGTCGATGACCGCGATGCGCTGCGCCAGCCGGTCGGCCTCCTCCAGGTATTGGGTGGTCAGCAGCACCGTGGTGCCGTGGGCCACGACGATGCGGACGATGTCCCAGACCTGGTTGCGGCTGCGCGGGTCGAGGCCGGTGGTGGGTTCGTCGAGGAAGAGCAGGTCGGGCGTGTTGAGGATGCTGGCGGCGATGTCGAGGCGGCGCCGCATGCCGCCCGAGTACGTCTTGGCCTGCCGCCCGGCCGCCTCCGACAGCCCGAACGCGTCCAGCAGTTGGTCGGCCCGCTCGCGCGCCGCCGGTTTGCGGTGGCCGAGGAGGCGGGCGAGCAGGACGAGGTTCTCGGCGCCGGTCATCTCCTCGTCGACGGAGGCGTACTGGCCGGTCAGGCTGACCCGCGACCGTACGGCGTCGGCCTCGCGCACCACGTCGTGCCCGAACACGGTCGCCTCGCCGCCGTCGGGCCGCGTCAGCGTGGCCAGCATGCGTACGGCGGTCGTCTTGCCCGCGCCGTTGGGGCCGAGCACGCCGTAGACGGCGCCGGCGGGCACGGAGAGGTCGAGGCCGTCCACGGCGCGCGTGTCGCCGAAGACCTTGACCAGGCCGGAGGTTTGGATTGCCAGGTCTGGCATGGACGTGTCCTTTCAGGAGACGTAAGGCTGGGTGCGGCGGCCCTCGCGCAGGGCGCGGCCCCACCAGGTGAGCTGGTCGAGCATGGCCGCGACGGCCCGCAGTCGGTCGTCGGTGTCACCGGGCCGGCCGTACGCGTCGATGCCGGGGCCCAGCAGGTCGAGTCCTACCCAGTCACGCACGGTGACGGCGTGCAGGGCGCAGAAGACCGTACGGAGGTGCTCGACCGCGTAGTGGCCGGACGAGCCGGAGCCGTAGGCCACGATCCCGACCGGTTTGGCGTGCCATTCGTCGTAGGCGAAGTCGATCGCCTGCTTGAGCGAGGCGGGGAAGCTGCGGTTGTACTCCGGCGTGACCACGACGAATGAGTCCGCGGCGCCGACGGCCGCGGCGAAGTCGCGCATGGCCGGCGCGGCCTCCTGCGGGTAGCAGGCCGGGAACGCGTAGTCGGCCAGGTCGAGCACCTCGACGGCGAGTTCGTCGCGGCGCCGGGCCCGCTCGGCGAACCAGCCGCCGACCGTGTCGCACATGCGGCCCGCCCTGGTGCTGCCGATGATCACCGTGACGCTGAGCCGGTCGTCGCCCGCCATGGTGTCACCCCCTTTCACCCAGGAGGCGCTAGATGCGCCGCTAGATCGGATCTAGCGGCGGGGCCTGCGGGTCGGGCAGGTGCGCGAAGCCGGCGAGCGCGCGGCGGCAGGCGCGGGTGGCCTCCGCCAGGGTCTCCTCGTCGGGCCTGCCCTCGGACAGAGAGACCGCCGCCGTCGCGCTCACCGCCCCGATCGCGGCCCCCACCATCGCGTACGCCGTCATCCGGTCGATCCCGCAGGCCGCGGAGAGCGCGGCGGCCAGCCGCTCCAGCCGGGCGTTCGACCGGTCGAGTGACGCCCGCGGCGACTCGATGGGCAGGTCGACCGCCGCGCCGACCAGCCCCGCCGTGAGCCCCAGCTCCCAGCTCTCGGCGAGCATCACCTCGAAGGCCCTGGCCAGCAGTTCGGCGGGCGTCTCGCTCGGCTCGGGGGAGCCGAGCACCGCCACGCCCGCGTCCAGGCGCTCGGCGCTGTTGGTGTGCAGCACGTCGGCCTTGTGCCGGAAGTAGGTGAAGAACGTGCGGGTGGACACCCCGGCCGCCGCCGCGATCTGGTCGACCGTCGTGGCCTCGTACCCTTGCTCGTCGAACAGCCGGCCGGCGGTGTCGATGAGCGCCTGTCGCGTCCGCTGCTTCTTCCGCTCCCGCAATGACATGACGACATGATATTGCATCTGATGCATATTTACAGGACTGCAATTTTAGGCGTACCGTGCCAGGCATGCATCCTGTGATCTCGGTGTCCGGTCTCGTCAAGTCGTACGGGCGGGTGCGGGCGCTGGACGGGCTCGACCTGCGGGTGGCCGACGGGGAGATCCACGGCTTCCTCGGCCCCAACGGCGCGGGAAAGACGACCACGTTGCGCGTGCTCCTGGGCCTGCTGCGGGCCGACGCCGGCGAGGTGCGGCTGCTGGGCGGGCATCCCTGGCACGACGCCGTACGCCTGCACCGGCGGCTGGCGTACGTCCCCGGCGACGTCACCCTCTGGGACGACCTGACCGGCGGCGAGACCATCGACCTGCTCGGACGGCTGCACGGCCGGCCGGACGAACGCCGCCGCGCCGACCTGATCGACAGGTTCGTGCTGGACCCCGGCAAGAAGGCGCGTACCTACTCCAAGGGCAACCGGCAGAAGGTCGTCCTGATCGCGGCGCTGGCGACGCGGTCGGAGCTGCTCCTGCTGGACGAGCCCACCTCCGGCCTCGACCCGCTCATGGAGGCCGAGTTTCGCCGCTGCCTGGCGGAGCGCCGCGACGAGGGCACCACGATCCTGCTGTCCAGCCACATCCTGGCCGAGGTGGAGGCCCTGTGCGACCGGGTGAGCATCGTCAGGCGGGGGCGCGTCGTCGAGTCGGGCACCCTGGCCGAGCTGCGCCACCTCACCTGGACCTCGATCACCGCCCGGCTGGACCGCCCACTCGAACGTGCTCCGGAGTGGCTCGACGGCGTACACGACCTGGAGATCTCGGACGGCATCGAGCGCGGCACCGGACAGGGCACCGAGGTGAGGTTCCGGGTGGACGGCGGGAAGGCGGGCGAGGCGCTGACCCGCCTGGCGGCGTACGGGCTGCGTGACCTGACGGCCCAGCCCGCGACCTTGGAGGAGCTGTTCCTGCGCCACTACCGCCAGGCCGAGGCCGAGGCGGTGACGCGGTGACCACCGGCCGCGCTGCCGACGGCGGGAGTGCCGGAGCGGGCTCGTTCGCCGGGACGGGGGTGCTCGTCCGCTTCGTCGCGCGCCGCGACCGCCTCCTGATCGCCGCCTGGATCGCGGTGGCCGTGGCCGTGCCGCTGTTCAACGCCTACTCCCTGGCCGCCCTGCTGCCCACCGAGGCGACCAGGACGGACTTCGCCGAGATGAGCGCCGCCAACCCGGTCACCACGGCGTTGCTCGGCCCCGTCCACGACAGCTCCATCGAGGGCCTGGTCGCCTGGCGGTCGAGTGTGCAGAGCCTGTTCATCACGGGTCTGGCCGGGCTGCTGTTCGCGATCAGGCACACCCGCGCGGAGGAGGACGCGGGCCGCGGCGAACTCGTGGCCGCCCGCGCCGTCGGCCGGCACGCCACCGCCGGCGCCGCCCTGGTCGTGGCCGCCGCCGTCAACCTGGCCGTGGCCGCGCTGCTGGCCGTCGCGCTGCCGCTCGGGTTCGGGTTCCCGTTCGGGGGGAGCCTGCTGTTCGGGCTGACGGCGGCGGTGGGCGGCACGGGGTTCGCCGCCTGCGGGCTCCTCGCCGCGCAGCTCTGCCAGAGCGCGGCGCTCGCGCGCGGCGCCGCCGTGGGCGTCCTGGCGGTCGGGCTCGTGCCCGGGGTCGTGGTGCCCGACGACTGGATCGGGCTCCTCCCCGCCGGGTGGTCGCGCCTGGCCCGCGCGTACGGGGCCGAGCGCTGGTGGGCGCCGCTGGTCCCGCTCGCGTTCACGGTCGTGCTGGCCCTGGTCGTGTACGCGCTCGCGGCCCGCCGCGACCTTGGCGCCGGGCTGCTGCCCGACCGGGCGGGCGGCACCGGCCCGGTCAGAGGCCGGCTCGCCGGCACGTCCGCCCTGGTCTGGCGGCTGTACGGAGGGCAGACGGTCGCCTGGACGGTCGCCCTGGGCACGGTGGCCGTCGGCGTCGGCTGGGTGTCGGCCTCGTTCGAGCTGCCCACGGTCACCGGGCAGACGCTGCTGGAGATCTTCACGTACGTCCTGTGCATGGCCGTGGGCTGCCTGACCGCGGCGGGGGCGCTGCGGCCGTACGCCGAGGAGCGCCGCGGCCGGGTGTCGCCGCTGCTGGCCACGCCCACCGGCAGGTCACGCTGGCTGATCGGGCACGTCGCGCTCGCCCTGGCCGGGCCGGCCGCCATGCTGCTGGCCGTCGGGCTGGGCACGGGAGCGGGCGACGCGCTCGCCACCGGCGGACTCGGCCCGGTGCTCGCCCGGACGGGCACGGTCCTGCTGTTCGCGCCCGCCGCGTGGGTGGTGGCGGGCCTCACGATAGCGGCGTACGGGCTGCGTCCCCGGGCCGCCGTCCCCGTCGCCTGGGTCACGGTGGTGGCGTCGGGGATCTGCGTGGCGTTGTGGGAGGCCGGGACGATCGGCGAGACGGTGTTCCTGTTCACGCCGTTCGGCTACGTCCATCCCATGGTTTCCGCCGGGTGGCCGGTCCCGGCCGCGTTCGCCGTGGTCGCGGCCGGGCTCGTGGCCGTCGGCGGGGGCGCGTTCGCCCGGCGGGACCTGTTCGCGTGAGGCGGGCAGGACCAGCGTGAACACCGTGTTCCCCGGAACGCTGCGCACCTCCACCCGTCCGTCGTGCGCCGCCGCGACCGCCGACACGATGGCCAGCCCCAGACCGCTGCTCCCGGCCAGCCGGGAGCGGGACCCGTCGCCCCGCGCGAACCGGCCGAACACGTGCGGCAGCACCTTCGGCGCGATGCCCGGCCCGTCGTCGGCGACCTGCACGGCGACCCGACCGGGGGCGAGCAGCACCGTCGTGGTGACCGTTGTGCCGGGCGGGGTGTGCGTACGGGCGTTGGCCAGCAGGTTCGTCACGACCTGGTGCAGCCGGTCGTGGTCGCCGACGACCAGGGCGGGCTGGTCGGGCAGGCTGACCAGCCAGCGGTGCCGGGGCGCGGCGGCGTACGCGTCGCTGATCGCGTTCACCACGATCGGCGACAGGTCCAGCTCCACCCGTTCGAGCGGGCGGCCCGCGTCCAGCCTGGCCAGCAGCAGCAGGTCCTCGACCAGTGTGGTCATCCGGCCCGCTTCGGAACGGATGCGGCCGAGCGCGTGCGCCGTCTGCGGGCCGCGCGGCTCACCGGTCCGCTCGGTCAGCTCGGCGTAACCTGCGATCGAGGCCAGCGGGGTACGCAGTTCGTGGCTGGCGTCCGCGATGAACTGGCGCAGCCGGGTCTCGCTCTCGTGCCGCACGGCGAAGGCCGTCTCGACGTGGCCGAGCATGCGGTTCAGCGCGCCGCCGACCTGGCCGACCTCGGTACGCGGGTCGGTGTCCACCTCGGGCACCCGGGCCAGCCGCACGGCGTCACCGGTGGCCAGCGGCAGCTCCGAGACCCGGGCGGCGGTGGCGGCGAGCCTGCCGAGCGGGCGTACGGCACGGCGGACGAACAGGGTGGACACGCCGGCGGTCACCGCCACCCCGGCGAGCGTCACCGCGGCCTCCACCATCACGAGCCTGGTCAGCGTGGACCGCACGTCGGAGAGCGGCAGCCCGGCCACGAGCACGTCGCCGTCACGGGTACGCGTGCCGACCATCCGGTAGTCGCCCATCGGACCCAGGCTGACCGTGACGGGCCTGCCGCCGACGCGGGCCACGGCGGGCGGGACGGACACGTCGCGTACGGTGCCGACGCCGGTCAGCACGGCGGCGCGGAGCACGACGCCCTCCCGCACCCGCGCCCCGAACGTGTCCACCGCCTGCCCCGGCGACAGCAGGAACGCCACCTCCCTGGCCTCGGGCGGCGGCTGCCCCGCCGAGCCGAGGGAACGGCGGGCCGCGGACGCGACCTGGAGATCGAGCCGGTCCATGAGGACGTCGTCGAACAGCAGCGTCGTCGCGGTGGCGATGGCGGCGGAGACGACGGCGAGCAGCGCGATGGCGGAGACCACGAGCTTGGCCTCCAGCGACATCGCCGGGCGGCGGATCCACCCGGGCCGTCGCCCGGCCTTCATCCGGCGGGGCGCAGGGAGTATCCGACGCCGCGCACGGTGTGGATCATCGGCTTGCGCTGCGCGTCGATCTTGCGTCGCAGGTACGAGATGTACAACTCGACCACGTTGCTCTGCCCGCCGAAGTCGTAGGCCCACACCCGGTCGAGGATCTGCGCCTTGCTGAGCACCCGGCCCGGGTTGTGCATGAGGAAGCGCAGCAGCTCGAACTCGGTCGGGGTGAGCCTGATCTCCTTGCCGTCGCGCCGTACCTCGTGGGTCTCCTGGTCGAGTTCCAGGTCGCCCACGACGAGCCCGGCGTCGGGCCGCGCCTGCGCCGCGCCCGAGCGGCGCAGCAGGCCGCGCAGCCGGATGACGACCTCCTCCAGGCTGAACGGCTTGGTGACGTAGTCGTCGGCCCCCGCCCGCAGCCCGATGAGGCGGTCCTGCACCGAGTCCTTCGCGGTCAGGAACAGCACCGGCACGCCCGGCAGCACCGCCCGGAGCCGGGGGAGCAGCTCGATGCCGTCCATGTCGGGCAACATGACGTCCAGGACGATCGCGTCGGGCCGGAACCCGCGTGCGGCGCGGATGGCCTCGCTGCCGTTGTGGGCGCAGCGGACGTCCCAGGACTCCTGGCGCATGACCATGGACAGCAGTTCGGTCAGCGACGCCTCGTCGTCGACGACGAGGATGTTGATCGAGCTGCCGTCCGCGCGGCGCACGGGCTCGGACAGGTGGTTCTGACGCGTCGTGTGCATAGTCGTGACGATGGCCTCCGTGCATGAGTGTTTGATGAAGGGCCGCTTATGAAACGCCTGTGAGTCCGGCCCCTGATCAGCGGAAGGACCCGGCACGCGGCCGGGCCCCTCCTAACCCTTTAAGGCGCTGTCCGAGCTACCCAGAACCCACCTCCCCTTTCTCTGCGGAACGTTCTCCCTGAACGCCCGGCGGTGGTCAGAACAGCTTTCCTGACCAGACCTTGGCGGCTTCGGCGTAGACGCTCTGGGTCTCGCCGTCGAAGTACGGGGAGCTGACGTAGTCGACCCGGTTGTTCTCGTCCTGGTCGTAGAAGCTGCTGGTCACACCGTTGAGGTAGCCGGTCCGCTTGGAGTTGTTGTAGTTCAGCAGCCAGGGGCCGCCGTCCGCGCCGGCGGTCATGGCGCACTTGAGGCCCACGTGCTCCTCGATCTTCTTCGCGGCCGAGCCCACGGTCTTGTCCGTGGTCGTGCCGTAGCACCACTTCGGCGTGACACCCGTGTACGGCTTGTTCCCGTCGGGGTGCGCGGCCTGCGGGTAGCCGAAGACGTAGTGCGCCTTCTTGAGCGGCTGGTTCCAGGCGATGCCCTGGCCGCCGACGTTGTCGCCCAGGCGACCCGCGTCCGCGACCTGGACCACGTGGTAGGCGTTCGAGGCGCTGTCGTGGTAGCTCAGCTCGCCCTTGGTGGTGTCGGTGGCGGCCTTGGCCTTGTCGGCGGCGTACTCGGACTCGGTGACGGTCGAGTCCTTGACCGTCACGCCGTTGTAGACCGAGACGAACGCGTAGTCGCGGTCGTAGTCCTCGTAGACGCTGTAGTCGTAGTGCACGAACGCCTGCTTGCCGACGTAGAGGCCGTACGGGGCCTTGCCCTGGTAGTAGCCGGGCACGAAGACCCAGTTGTCCACGAGTTGCTCGTCGTTGGAGGTGTCGTACACGCAGTGGCCGGCGGTGGCGACCAGGTTGCGGTAGTTCGACTGGATGGAGGAGGCCGAGCACCAGCGCTTCTCGCCGTCCTGGTCGACGAAGAAGACCTTGCCGATGGTCTTCGGCAGGTTGACGTTCTTCGACGTGGAGGTGGACGTGGTGGTGCCGGTCGGGGCCACCGAGCCCGCCTTGGTGTCGGTGGAGGCGGTGCCGGTGGACTTGAGCTGGTCGACGTCGGTGGTGTCCTCCTCGAGGTAGGTGGCGGCCTTCAGTGCCGCGCCGTTGTTCTGCAGCCAGAACGCGGCGATTCCCTTGGCGGTCGTGGCGCTGACGCTCTCGGACGGTTTCACCGGCGCGGTCTGCGCCTGGGCGGATCCGGCGAGCGAGGCGCCGAGCAGTGCCGCGGCGGCCAGGCCGCCGCCGAGGGGAGTGAGGGTGCGCTTGATCTTCAAGGGATTGCTCCTTGTTCGTCGCGGGAACGCGCGAGGCGTTCGGTGCGTCTATGGGGCAGGAACGTATCCCTCTTGACTGGGGCTTTATGTTCTCTTTGTCCGGATTTATCTGGCGCACAGCTCGTCGTGATCACGCCGTGATCTCAGGCGACGGACCGGCTCGTACGCGTCCGGCGAGGCGGGCGCGGCACCTGGGAGCGAATCCGGGAGAACGCTGAAGGTCGCATAAGAGAAGTTATGTGTCCCAGATCACCGGCCCCGGATCGTGAGCCCCAGGTCAGGCGGCCCGCCTCCGCTTACCGAACTCACAGGCCCGTGATAGGTCCTTCTCACGTTCGGTCGGCAGTGTGCTGGGTGTGGACGACCTTCGGGGCCGGATTCATGGGGGATTCGGCCGGGTCCGTCCAGGATGGGATTGACGACCAGTGCGCTTCGCCAAGCTTTTCACCGTGACCGTCGCCAGTGCGGCCCTCGTCGCCCTGCCCTTCGCCGGGTCGGCCCTCGCCGACGCCCCCCGCGTGCCGCAGACCGTCGCCGCCGCCGCCGTCACCACCGCCAATGCCACTGCCGCCGTCGTGAAGGCTCCGCAGTCGGCGGACTCGTCGGCCAAGCGCAAGGAGGCCAAGCCGCGCCAGGCGGCCTCACTGAAGGTGACGGTCGACCCGGGCCGCGTGAGCGCGGGCTCGTCGTACGACGTGGAGATCGTCGCCAAGGGCCTCTCCTCCGGCACGGCCACGGTCACCAGCCCCGAGGGCAAGACCTACCGCGTCGCGCTCACGGACGGCCAGGCTGCCAAGACCCTGAGCGTGCCGTCGAAGACCAAGGCCGGGAGCAGGACGGTGAGCGTCAAGGTCGGCAACAAGGTCGCCACCGCCTCGTTCACGGTCACCGCGCCGCGCCGCAAGTAGGGCCGGTCTCCGGGGCCGGGAAGGTCTCGGGGGCGACCGGGGGGCCGGAGGGCGCGGGTCAGGGCTTGCGGCCGACGCCCGCGTAGTACACGGCCTCCCGGTCGGCGTACAGGGTCTCGGGTACGGGGCGCCAGCGCGGCAGGGCGACCACCCCGGGCTCCAGCAGTTCGAGACCGTCGAAGAAGCCCGTCACCTCGTCGAGCGTGCGCAGGGTCATGGGGGTGCCGCCGCTCTCGTTCCAGTGCCGTACGCCCTCCTCCAGTTGCCTGCCCACGAGCCCGTGGGAGATGGCCAGGTGGCTGCCGGGGGCCATCGGGGACAGCAGGCGGCCGATGATCGAGCGGGCCGCGTCCGTGTCGGGGATGAAGTCGACGACTCCGAGGAGGGTCAGGCCGATCGGCCGGTCGAAGTCGAGCAGTTCGGCGGCGGCGGACAGGATCGCGTCGGGGTCGCGGAGGTCGGCGTCCACGAAGGAGGTCGTGCCCCCCGGCGCGCCGCGCAGCAGGGCGCGGGCATGGGCCAGAACCATGGGGTCGTTGTCGACGTAGACGACCCGGCAGGTGGGGTCCACCGACTGGGCCACCTGGTGGGTGTTGTCGGCGGTGGGGATGCCGGTGCCGATGTCCAGGAACTGGCGGACCCCCGCCTGCCCGGCCATGTGGCGGACGGCGCGGCCGAGGAACTCCCTGTTCGTGCGGGCCAGCACCGGTAACTCGGGCACGGCGGCGAGGATCTGCGCGCTGACGACGCGGTCGATCTCGTAGTTGTCCTTGCCGCCGAGCCAGAGGTCGTAGATGCGGGCCGGGCTCGGGACGTCGGTGTCGAGGGGGCGGTCGGTCATCGGTGGCGCCTTCCCGGAGATCGTGGGGGGGTTGGGGAGAGCGTACTGGTGCGGATCGCCCCGTACGCGGCGGCGTCCGGTGGGGTGCAAACGGGGGCGGCCCGGCTTTACCGTGAACAATGCCGCCCTAGAGTAATCGAATCACTACTCCTGGTTACGATGGCGAAGTTGGCGTTGCTATCGCTCCAAGGGGGCTGGAAATGAGTGATGAGACCCGGGCCGACAAAGCGCGGCTCGACACGGCGGACGACGCTGTGGAGGAGTCTGTGCTCGGTGGTGAGGCGGCGCTGCTGCACGCCCAGGACGACCCCGTGGCCTCGGCCGCCGTCGACGCGGCCGTCGAGACCGAGCTGCTGGAGGACGCCCCCGCTCGCGAGGCGGTCGAGGCCAGGGGGGAGAGCGAGCGGCAGATCGCCGGGCTCGCCGCCGAGAACCAGGAGCGGGTGCGGCGCCTCCAGCGCGAGCTGCGGACGATGGGCGCCGACGTCTGGCCGGTGTCCCGGTGGTGGGGCTACGAGGTGCACCTCAACGAGTCGGCCGCGCTGCTGGCCGCCGAGATCCCGCAGCTCGTCGGGGAGATCGCGGGCACGGTGCTGGGGTCCTGGCTGGCCCCGGTCGTCGAGCGCTCGGTGCGCGCCAAGGCGGGCTGGATCGCCGCGACCGCGCGTCCGTACGGGGTGAAGCTGGTCTCGCCGTGGAGCGCGCCGGGGATGCTCGTACCGGCCAGGCAGGACGGGCGGCGTACGGGTGGCGCGAGCCTGCAGTGGGCCGTGCACGAGCCGGGCGACGGCTGGAGCAGGGAGCAGCGGTTCGTCGGCCACTTCGCCGTGTCGAAGCCCGCCCTGGCCGTGTTCCAGGACCGCCTCTTCCTGGCCCACCGGGGCGACGCGGGCGACGCGAGCCTGTGGTGGACGGTCTACGACGCCGAGGAGGGCTGGAGCGAGGACCGCCGCTTCCCGCAGCACTTCAGCGACGCGGGGCCGGCGCTGGCGGCGTACGACGGGCGGCTCTACTGCGTACACCGTGGCGCGGACGGCGACGCGGCCCTGTGGTGGGCCCGCTGGGACGGTTCGGCCTGGACCGCCGACGAGCGGCTGCCGCAGCACTTCAGCGCGGCGGCTCCGGCGCTGGCGGCGTACGACGGGCGACTCCACTGCGTGCACCGTGGCGCGGGCGACGACTCGACACTGTGGTGGACGCAGTGGGACGGCGAGAAGTGGAGCCCCGACCAGCGGTTGCCCGGCCACGCCAGCCGGTCGAACCCGGCGCTGGCCGTCTACCGGGGCCACCTCTACTGCGTGCACCGTGGCGCGGGTGACGACACCGCGCTGTGGTGGACCCGTTGGGACGGCGAGAAGTGGAGCCCCGACCAGCGGCTGCCCGCCCACCACGCCGCCGAGGGCCCGGCCCTGACCGTCTACCAGGACCGCCTGTACTGCGTGCACCGCGACGCCGACGGCCAGGGCCTGTGGTCGTCCAGCTTCAACGGCTCCGGCTGGACCACCGACCAGCGGCTGCCCGAGCACTACAGCGCCGAAGGGCCGGCCGTCATCGCCTACCGCGACCGGAACGCCACCCGCGACCAGCTCCTCTGCGTGCACAGGAACGCCCGCTGACACGACGGGTGCCGGCTCGCCACGCGACGAGCCGGCACCCCGCTCCCCCTGCCGGTCACCAAGCCTCACCGGCCGGTCACCAACCGGCGAGCTGCTCCAGGAACCACTCGATCAGCGGCCCGGACACGCTGCCGTGCTCCGTGTCGACGGCGTCACAGCAGAAGGCGTCCAGGAACGTCTCGTCCTTCGGCAGGGCGCTGAGGTCCTGGTACAGGTCCGCCTGCCACTCGAACGGGTCCCTGGCCAGGGCGATCGCGCTGACCGAGGGCACGAAGCAACTGCTCCTGAACCGGTCCTGGATCGGCAGCCCGACCGCGTCGGCCAGGCGGCCCCACGAGTCGAGCGTGCCGCCGGGCGCCCCGTCGAACGCCGCCACGTGTGAGGTGGCGCTCGTCCACACCGGGGCGCCGATGGCGATGGCGCCGACGTTCTGCAGCTCGCCCAGGTCGGGCTGGATCCGGGCGGTGAGCTGCAGCGCCTCGTGCCGCAGGTCGATGACCGGCGTGCCGGGCGGCAGGTCGAGCCCGATGCCGTTGCCGGTCCCGTTGGCCAGACCCAGCTTGTACGGCCGCATCGGGAACCAGCCCACCCTGCGCAGATCCTCCAGGAACTCCTGGCGCAGCGGGCTCGAAGTCGTCACCGGGCCCGAGTAGTCGGCGTCGCCGACCCAGCCCCACAGGAGCTGCTGCGCGGCCGGGCTGCGGATCAGCTCGGCCTGCCCCGGCCCGTCGGAACGCGGGGCCAGCGCCTCGTGCAGGTAGGCGAGCTGCTGGAGCACCAGCGGGATCCAGGCGCCCAGGTGCGGGCTGTCGTACGAGAAGTACTTGTCGGTCTGGTGGTCGATGCGCTCGCTCTCCATGAGGGCCAGGGCGTACCGGGTGACGATGCCGCCCATGCTGACCCCGCCGACGACGAGCTGGTCGTCGCCCCTGCGCTCCTCGATCGCGCGCTGGACGCAGGTGACCGCCACGGCCGCGTTGGCCTGGATGGCGGCGTGCCGCTCGTCGAAGCCCAGCAGTACGACGTCGATGCCCATCCCCCTGAGCTGGTCGAGGAAGCCGGGCACGCCCTTGTGGTACGGCTGGTTGAAGTGCCGCCACAGCGCGTCCAGATCGCTCGGCCCGTGGTTGAAGCCGTCGGCCAGGACCAGCGGCCTGGTCAGCGTGTCGTGGCCGTCGGCCAGGTGCACGGCCGCCCGGCCGGTGGCGATGCGGCCCTGGTGCGGCCGGTCGCCCACCAGGTCCCAGACCAGCTCGGGCCTGCGGGCCTGGCCCTCGCGCTCCGGCGGCGCGGCGAACCACACACCCTGCTGGCCGAGCGCCTCGGCGATGTGCTCGACCTGTTCGGCGGTCAGGCTGTTCTCGATTCCTCGGGCCCTGGTCTCGACGTCGATTCTCGGTTCCTGCGGCATGCTCGCTCCTCTCGCTAGCTGCGGGGCCAACTGGGGCCTCTGACCTCACCTTACGTTCACTGTCAGTGACCATCCGGCTGCAACACGTGCGGGCCGGAGCAGTGTTTCCGCAGGTCAGGCGTGGGTCCGGGACGTGACAGCCGACGGACACGGGGCATAGGGGCATCGAAGGACGACATCGAGCGAGTCGGGGGAAGACCATGGCCGGCACCGGAACGCAGGCGTTCTGGATCGACGCCGCACACGGGGGCACCCAGGAGCGCTACGGCGAGCAGTTGCGCAGGTGGCGGCATGCGTTCGCGGCCTCGGAGGGGGAGTCGGCCGTGGCGGGAGTCACGCTGGATCCACGGCACTTCGCACTGGCCGCCTGGGAGGTGGCCACCCGCCCGGTGGCCGACTCACCCTACGTACGCCGTCACCCCCGCGTGCTGGACGCCACCTGCCACCGGCCGGAGCAGGCGCCGGGCCTGATGGCGGTGGTCGAGCTGGCCGCGCCCGCGCCGGTGAAGCTGCCCGCAGGGTGGGCGGGCTGGCAGCGCCAGGACGGGGGCGACGGGACGTACACCGCGCCGCCGTACGAACGGCCGACCGCGCTGTCCACGCTGGAACTGCGGGTGCCCCTCGGCGTCGAGCGCCTGCCCACACCGACGCACGCGCGGGCGAGCGGGCTGCCCAACCTCGACGACGCGCAGGCCGCGCTCGAAACGCTGGTGGCGGAGCTGAACGCCGTGGTCACCCCGTTCCTGCGGGAGCTGGACGGTGTGCGGGCGGAGAGCCCGCTGCCGGAGTGGCTGCGGACGCAGATCGAGGCGGACAAGGCCACCGCCGAGACGGCAGGGGGACGGGCCTGGCGGTACGTCCCCGCAGGTGACGGCAACCGGCTGGAGATCGACGGGGAGCGCGGGGTCCAGGCGATCGGCTTCCACCACGACGACGTACTGCAGCCGGTCGAGGCCATCCACATCGCCCTGCACGACCCCGCCGACGTCGTCGCGCGCTGCCAGGCCGAACTGGCGCTGCTGGCCGAGCACGGGCGCGACTGCCAGGAGTGCGCGTCCGGCTCACCCTGCGCGACGGTGCGGCGGCTGGCGACCGGCTATCACCTGCGCCCCGGCTGGCGGGACGAGTGGGCCGGATGACCGGCGCGACACCCCGACGACCGAACCGGCAAACGAACCGGCGACCTGAACGACAAGGCCGACGACAAGGCCGACGACGACCCGAACGACGAGGTGAATGACGAGGTGGGTGCGATGCACAGGCGACCTGACGACCCCGGCGACCCCGACGACGAGTTCTTCGCCCCGGTGCTGCGCGAGCCACCCCCTCGGGACGACGGCGACGTGAGCGACACCGGCGTGCCGCACGTCCACGGCGCCGGTCACGGGCAGTGGCCGCAGTCGCCGCCGCCCTCGAACAGGCTGGGCCTGCGCCTGCTGGCCGCCGCCCTGCTGCTGCTCGCCGGGGTGGTGCTGGCCGTGCTGGCGGTGCTGGTCGGGCTGCCACCGCTGGCCGTCCCGCCCGCCCTGCTGGCCGTGGCCGCCGCCGTCTACCTGGTGGACTTCGGCGTACGGCGGTCCCGCTCGGACGGCGGCCCGCCGACGTTCGGCTGAGGTTTCACGCCGGGTGGCAGGGTAAGCGCCCTGCTGGAGCCCATGACAGCCCATCATTGGAGGAGTGGCCCATGTCCGCGATGTCATTGATCGACAGGGAATGCGTCCGCCAGTTGCTGAACTCCCGGGCCCAGGACGCCACGCTCGTGTTCGTCAGGGGCGACTGCGTCGTGCTGCCCGCCTCCGAGGTGGACGAGGCGCACAAGGGCCTGGTCATCGCCCGGCGTGACGAGTTGCTGGCCCAGCTCCCCGACGCCGCCCCGACGGACCAGACGCTCGACGCGCTGGCCCACCGGCTGGACAACATCGTCCGGGACCTGGGCGCCTGAAACTCGGCCTGGAGCTCAGAGGTGTCCCCGGCTGCCGGCGGTCACGAAGGGGCGCAGGTCCTGGGGCAGGCTGTCGCAGACCTTCTCCATGACGTGGCCCTGCGTCGCCTCGCCGGTGACCTCCAGCACCACCCGCGCCAGGTACGTGGCCTGCGGTTTGCCGACCCCGGCCCGTCTGGCGACCCGCTGGACGAACTCCTCCCGCCCGAAGTGCTCCCCGCTGCCCAGGCCGCCCATGACTTCGGTGCGCCGGAGGTTCTCCGCGATCTCGTGCGGCAACTGGGCGGCGACGTGCTCGGCGAGCCCTTCGGGAATGCGCTCGCCGAGCGTCTCCAACGTCGCCCGGCACGCCCGCTCTGCCTGGCCACGGCCTCGGAGGTGCGCGCGTGCCTGTACCTTCGCAATGAATTCATCGTGGTTCACGATTCCTCCAGGGGTCCTTCGCGCGGCTCTGGCCCTCGCGACCCGCTACCCGGGCCCGCTGTGCGGAAACGGCCAGGCATCGCGGCGGCGTACGCGGCAGCGTGACGTGCGTCTGGACGCGCGAAGGTTCCTCGCCCGGCCGGTACGTCGGCAGGCACTGCCCGCCGTCGACCCTGGCTGATTGGTCAAACTTGATTAGTGAAGACTTTGGCTGCGGTGGGGTGTGCCTTCGCGGGTGATGGCAGAGAGTCGAACTGGGTAAAATTTCCCCTTCTGGGCGTGAAAGGGGATGTTTGCATGGAGAAAGCGGTAGAAGATCAGACTGATCAGGAAATGTTCGTACACAGTGAGCTGCAACGCCTCCGCGACAGCATCGACAATCTCGACGCCGCGCTCGTCCACCTCCTGGCGGAGCGGTTCAAGTGCACCAAAGAGGTCGGCCGGCTGAAGGCCGAGCACGAGCTTCCCCCCGCGGATCCGGAGCGGGAGGCGGCGCAGATCCGCCGCCTGCGCGCCCTGGCCGAGGAGTCCAAGCTCGACCCCGTCTTCGCCGAACGCTTCCTGAACTTCGTCATCGCCGAGGTCGTCCGGCACCACGAGCTGATCGCCAGCAGCCGGGCGGCGGCCCGCGCCGGCATGTGACACGGCCGAGGACGGCGAGCACCCCCGGTACGGGGTGCGTTCCCTAGGCGTCCACCAGAGCCACGCGGACGGCTTCCGGGTCGTCGCCGGTCAGGGGCACGGCGAAGATCGCCGTGCGCCCGCGGGCCCCGTAGACGACGAACCGCAGGCCCTCCTCGTCCCACGTCTCCTGGACGTCGGAGGTGAGCTGGTCGGAGGCCGAGCAGAACGCGGGGCTGCGGCGGAGCAGGTGCAGAGAGGTCTCCAGCGGGACCTTCGCCGACGGCCGGGCGGCCAGCGGGCGGCGCACGCGTACGAGGTGGGCGCGCAGCGGCGTGAGCCAGTGGCGGTCCAGCTCCGACGAGAGCGCCATCAGCAGCACCGCTTCCACCACGACCACGGCGGGAACGGGCGCCGCCGTCGCCGACGACGCCAGCAGCGCCACGACGGAGGCCACCAGCAGGAAGGCCGCGCGGGCGAAGGCGCGTACGTCCACGGGCCGGGAGTGGGTGCCGAGGCAGCCGCACGACGTGGTGGGCGCGGCGACGGAGGCGTAGGCGAGATAGCCGAGGAAACCGGCCGACAGCAGCGCCGCGGCGGCCCCGTCCAGCGGATGGAGCGGGGGCGTCAGCAGCGCGGCGGCCACCGCCACCTCGGCCAGCCCGACGAGCCGTAGCGCGGGGACCGCGCGCGCCGGGCCGACCAGCCGGGCCAGGGCGGTGCGCCCGGCCAGTGCCCGCATTCTCCGGCTGAGCAGCTTCAGCAGTCCTGCCCAGAGGAGGAAGAGGGCGATCACGTACGGCTGCGACGCGGCGATCCCTTGCATGCACTGGCTCCTTGACTAGGTCCCGGGGGTGGTTCCCGGAAGGTGGGGTCCCCGGAGTGAGGGATCAGTGGGGAGAGAAGACCGTGGCGATGTCGACCTCGTTCGTGTCCGGTCGCCAGGCGCCGAGGATCTGCACGTGCTGGCTGACCTTCAGCATCGACAGGTCCGCGGTGGGCGGCGACTCGGAGTGCACGGCGACCGACTTGCCGGGTACGACGTGGCACAGCACCTCGTGCCCGTTGTGGTCGAGGCGGAGGGTCTGGCCGGTGATGTTCTTGATGTGGCCCTTGATGTTGACGATGTTGAGCCACACCGACTCGGCGGCGAGCAGGCCGTCGGGCATGCGCACGCCTCTGGCGTACAGGCCGTCACCGGGTTTGGCCTGGTCGAAGCCGACCGGTCCGAGCTTCCACAGGCTCGTGCCGTCCACGACCCTGATGGTGTGGAAGACCAGGTTCGAGCCCAGGACCAGCAGCGTGTTGTCCTTGATCGAGCGGATCCGGCCCTCGGCGAAGTCGGGGTCGGGCGCGCCGGGCTCGACCTTCTGCGCCTTCTGGCCGGCGGCGAAGGCCGCCTCGGGGCCGAGCGAGCCCAGCGCGGTCGCGGCGACGACGCTCGCGCCACCGCCGAGCACGGCGGACCTGAGCACATCCCTTCTGCTGCGCATCGTTTCGCCCCCTCAGGCCGTCGAGATCTCCACCGGCCGCAGGCCGGAAGAGAGGCTGGCGATCTGGCTGTAGGCGGCGGGGGTGAGGTCGATCAGCCGGTTGCTGGCGCAGGTCGCGCCGCAGCAACTCCGCTCGCCGCAGAACAGGTCGGTCTGCGGGCCGCAGTCGGCGATGGCGGTGACGACGCTGCCGCCGCCGCACAACGACGTGATCTGGTGGCGGAAACCGCAGGTCCGGCGGGACAGGGAGACGCCGCAACTGTCCGGACGGGTGATCGCCCAGCAGGCGTCGGAGGTGTTGGGCCAGGCGTGCTGGAGGCTGCCGGAGTTGCAGGTGCCGCAGGCTCCCTTGCCGGTGCTGCTGCACGGGCCCCAGGCGGTGCCGCAGCAGAACCAGGAGACCTCTCCTGTGACGGGGCCGAGTAAGTCGGCGGGCGGGTCGGTGGACTTGCTTCGCGCCATGCGCGTCCTCCTTGGGTGAGCTCGTGAACGATCTCAGCGAGGGGTTTGAAGCTTTCCGACTCGATCCATGAGTACCATGTAAGGATTTTTCGTCAATGCCTGATTTGTGAAAATTGTGATCGTACCGATGGGTTCGATTCAGCGCCGCGCCCGCGCGAGTGTCCCGCCGGAGGTGTGGCGAGGGGGTATCAGGCGGCCGGAAGTTGCAGGTGCCACACGACGATGACGGGGGAGCCGGCGATGGCGGCGTCGGCGGCCTCCGGGACGAGGTCGGTCAGGACCCAGGGCCACACGTCCCACGGCCCCAGGACGCCGGGGACGCGGGGCCGGGGCGGCGGCTGGGGGCGATCGGCGGCGGGCGTCCGGGGTTCTTCGCAGCGGCGCACCTGGAAACCCGCCTTCAGCGCGGCGCGTACGTAGTCGCCGATCCGGTGGTGGTAGGTGGCCACGCGCGCGGGGCGGCCGTCGGGCAGGCGTACCGGGGGGACGACGCCCCGCGCCACCCCTTCCGGATGGATGTCCGAGATCACCACGCTCCCGCCCGGCCGCAGCACCCGCGCGAACTCGGCGAGCACCGGGTCGAGCGCGGGCACGTGCGTCAGGGCCAGGGCGCACACCACCAGGTCGGCGGTGGCGTCGGGTACCGGGAGGCGGGAGAGGTCGCCCCGCAGGAACTCCGCCTGCGGCACGCGCGCCCGCGCCCGCGCCAGCATGTCGGGCGAGCCGTCGACCCCGATCACCTGGTGGCCGTCGCCGGACAGCAGGGCCGCATAGCGCCCGGTGCCGCAGGCGGCGTCGAGCGCCACGCCCTTGGGCAGCCCGGCGACGATCTCCTTCACGAGGGGCTCGTCGTAGTCGAACGTCAGGTTGGGCCCGTCGTACGTCTCCGACCAGATGCGATAACCCTCGGCCGGGTCCAGCCGGACGACGTCGACGCCCGCCTCCGCCAGAGACGCGTCGTCGAGCAGGCGGCGCACCTCGGCCAGCCGGGCCTCGACGAACTCGCGCCCGTGCTCGCCGGTGAACGACCGCATCAGGGCCATGCCCTGCAGACCCAGCACGTAGGCCAGGGGATGCTCGTAGATCATTGTGAAAAGGCTAGCCATGCCCATCGGCTGATCGCCATCGAGTTTCCGCCGGACATCGCGTGCCCGGGGCCGATGAGCGCCGCACCCGAGAGCGGCGGGCGAGCGGATCAGGCGCAGAACTCCGTGATCGTGGCGGCGAGGACGTCGGTGACCCGGTGCACTGAGGCGATGTCGGCCCATTCCGTGTCGGCGTGCGCGCCGCCCCCGTCGACGCCGAAGAGCAGGCACGGGATCCCGGCGCGGGCCAGCAGGGCGCAGTCGGTCCAGAAGGGCTCGGCGCGGATCACCGGCGGATGGCCGAGCGCCCGCTCGGCCTGGCGCAGCAGGATGCGGGCGATCGCGGAATCGGGATCGGCCTCGAAGGGCTCGCGGTGCAGCCCCTCACGCAGCCGGTACGCGAACTCGGGGACGGCGCCGACGAGCCGGTCGAGGATCTCGGTCAGCTCGGCCCGTACGGTCAGCGCCGTCTCACCCGGCACCGTACGCCGCTCGATCGTGATCAGGCACCGCGCCGGGTACGTCGAGACGCCCTCCCCGCCCTCGATGAGCGAGGCGTGCACGGTGCCCGGCCCCAGCAGCCGGTGCCCGCCGGAGGCGGCGAGCCGGCGGCCGAGGTCCTCTAGCGCCACCAGGAAGTGACCGGCCTTGGCGATCGCGTCCACGCCGAGGTCGGGACGCGAGCCGTGCGCGGCCCGGCCCAGCACCTCCACCTCGAACCACGCGAACCCCTTGTGCGCGAGCGTCACCTCCAGCAGGCTCGGCTCGGTCACGACGGCCGCGTCCGCGGTGAACCTCTCCAGCACCTCCTCGGTGCCGAAGCTGGCGTGCTCCTCGTCGGCGAGGCAGGCCAGGATGACGTCCCCGCGCAGCGGGCCGCCGACGGTCGTGGCGCGAACGGCCGCGGCCATCATGGCGGCGATGCCGCCCTTCATGTCGAAGGCGCCGCGGCCGTAGATCTTCCCGTCGTGGATGCGCGGGGTGAGCGCGTCACCGTCGTACGTGCCGTACGCGACGGTGTCGAGGTGCCCGTTGAGCATGAGCGAGCGCCCGCCGCCGGTGCCCCTGGCCACGGCCACCAGGGACGGCCGGCCGGGCCGCCGCTCCAGCTTGTGCGGCTCGAACCCACGCTCGCCCAGCCACCGCGCGCAGAACCCGGCGACGGCCGACTCGCCCGCGCCGCCGGGGGAGAGGTCGGGGTTCACCGAGTCGATGGCGATGAGCTGTTCGAGCAGCGGCAGCGGATCGGCGGTGGGCGCCACGGCTGGCCTCCTGACGAGCGGGCCTCCCGGCGAGCGGGCCTTTGTCGAGCCAGCCTCCCGGCGAGCGGCCCCTTTGACGAGCGGGTCTCCCGGCGAGCGGGCCCTTTGACGAGAGGGTCCCCGCCATCATGCCCCACCGCCCCGGGCCGCCGTCAGAGCGCGTCGGCGTTCTGCGCGGCCTGGTAGACGGCCATCGCCTCGTCGCCGAAGAAGGGGCCGAACATGAAGTTCGGGGCGAAGTTGTAGGTGAAGCTGTTGACCGAGTTCAGCCAGCCCAGCCCGGTGGACTCGTCGAACCCGCGGAACCACGGGCCGCCGCTCGATCCGCCGGTCATGGCGCAGCGCAGCCCCTGGTCCTGCGTCATGACGGTGTCGTTGAACGCGCGTCCGCTGCAGTAGATCAGCTCCGACCCGTCGAACGGCTCGGCCGCCGGATACCCGAAGGCGTACATCTGCTGCTGCCTGGACTGGTTGAACGCCACTCCCTGCCCGCCCACGACGTCGGTCAGCGTACGGCCGTTCAGCGGCGCCATGACGACGGCGGCCAGGTCGAAGTTGATGTCCTCGCGGGCGTTCCACTGCTGGGTGGTGAGCATCCTGGTGGCCACCCACGTGCCGAACGGGGTGCGGCCGTCGTCGAAGGCCGGGACGAACACCCAGTTGCGGTGGGCCGCCCCGTTCAGCTTCACGCAGTGCCCCGCGGTGATCACGACGCTCTCGTTCGCGCTGGTCACGGCCGAGCCGGAGCATGAGGCGTTGCGGCCCTCGGCGGTGGTGAAGAAGACCCGCCCGGTGGTGCGGACGATCGCGCCGTCGTCCGTCCACTGCAGGCCCGGGCTGTTGGGCACCAGCGCCTGCCGCTGGACGGTGGCGGGCCTAGCGATGGGCTCAGTGATAGGTGCGGTGAGAGGCCCAGTGAGAGGCGCAGTGATGGGCAGGGCTGCGGGAGTGGTGCCTGACACGGCCCATGAGGTGCCGGTGCCGCGGGTGGTCCGCGGCGTTCCGCGGGTGGTCGTGTCGGAGGAGCCGCGGGTGGCCCACGGGCTGCCCTCGGACGGCCCGCTCGACTGGGTGCGGCGCTGGGGCGCGGGGGCCGACAGCGGTCGCGCGGCGAGCAGGCGGCCCGTGGTCCAGTACTGCGAGACGGTCCGGCGCTCCGACCACGAATCCGCGGCGTTCCACCGGACGGGCCTGGGGTCGAGCCCCTCCGTGGCGGTGCCTGCCTGCGCTGTGCCCCCGGGGACCAGGGCGCCCGCCAGGGCGAGCGCGATGGCGGGGAACAGGGCGACTCTGCGGTGCATTTGCGTACCTCCAGAAACCCGGAATCTGCCGTAGGGAGGTACGTACGGATCGGTTCATCCTCCTCAATGCCCGCACAATCGGATATAGGTTAATTACCTGGCGAACACGAATGGACACTCAGCGTCACGCCAGTGGGCCGACTATGCCGACGCATACGCATATTCGCTCTTTGCCAAATGGCGGACCGGTATTGACGCTCTTTCACCGCTTCTTTCCCGGTGCGGGAAATTCGACTTCGGCGTGGCGTTGTCATCTGGCTCGCGGCAACTGTAAGCATCGAACCGGTCTGGCGAACATGGGTCGCATTCCGAAGGGAACGGGAAATGCTCACCCCAATGAGAAGGATGGCGAGGCCCGCAATGCGTGGCCTGCTCGCGGTGACTCTTGTGGTCACGATGAACCCGCCGGTGAGCGCGGACGACCCAGTCAGGGACACACTTCGCAGATTCCGCGGCATTCACAGCGACCGCGGCTTCCACACCACCCGCCTCGACGAGGACGGCGGCCGTAACTGCAGACCACGTACGTTCTTCCGGATCCACGAGCTGTCGCCGCGGAACTTCTTCCTGCCCCGTACCCGCTACATCGACGGCCCCGGCGGTTCGATGACGGTGTCGGTCACGCGGGAGCACGAGGTGCTCGCCTTCCTCGAAGCCGAGAACGAGAAGCAGAAAGAGCTCGGAAAGACCTTCGAACCGCGCGAGCCGAGCGCCCCCGCGGCGGACACGGCCGCGGCCGAGGCAGAGGCAGAGGCAGAAGGTGAAGCGGAGGGCGAGGCGGAGGCAGAGGCCGCGGCTGAGGCAGAGGGCGAGGCGGAGACCAGCGAGCAGGCGGAGCCCTCCGCGAGCCCGAAGCCCACGGCGACTCCGAAGCCCTCGGCGACTCCGGAGCCCTCGGCGACTCCGGAGCCCTCGGCGAGCCCGGAGCCCTCCGCGAGCCCGGAGCCGACGAACCGCCGCCTGACCCTCACCACGAAGACGGTGGTCGAGAGGCTGCGCCGGCTCGGGCTGCCGCACCTCGAAGAACGGCACATGGTCTTCAGCGGCCACGAGTACACCAGGGAAATCACCGACGGCAAGTACGGCAACATGTGGTACCGGGTGTTCGGATACCGCATCGGCTGGTCGGCCTGGTCGGTGCTCGGCGCGTGCAACCACCGCAAGGTCGCCGCCGGCATCGCCAACGTGCCCGCCCGGGTCGAGGGCTGGCGCTACTGGGAGACCAAGCACCCGATGTTCAGGCGTCGCCTGCTGTCCCTGAAGTAGTGAGAAATCCCAGGTCGGATGGGTTTCCTGGCGAGTTCGTGGGTAGGTTGGGGTGAGCCCGGCAGTGTCCGGCCGCGCAGCAGACCGGCGCGCCGCACCCCACGGATTCACGAGGGGGACACTATGGCGATTCAGCGATATCTGGGATTCGGGGTCTTCCGTGTGCCCATGCCCACTGTTCCGGATCCTGGAAACGGGCAAGACACCTACGGGCGCGCACGCCGGCGCAGGAGGCGTCGCCGTGGGTGAGGTGGAGCCGCAGGGGATGTGAGGGGCGACCCTCGCATCCCGGGCCGCCGAACCAATCGCTGAAGCCCTGGAAAACACTGAAAAACGCTGTAAAACGCGGTAAATAGTGAAATTTCCCCTAAAAAGGTGTTTCGGGCAACCTGCTCAAAGATGGCGGTGTCGCCGCCGCGCCCTGGGACCCGTAGTCGGACGAGGCGTACCGAGGCTCATCCATGGACCTGATCGGCTGACCGGGTTAACGTCAGATCGTTTCGCCTGCTAACTCGGATCCCACCTGCCGGGAGTACGTCGTGAGAGTCAAGTCGGTCGCCCGTGTCGTCGTCCTGAGCCTTTTAGCGCCTCTGGCGCTGCTCGCCACCGCCGCCACACCCGCCCAGGCCGTGCCGGTGTGCGCGCCCGAGGAACGGGTGTGCGCGAACGTCGAGGGCGGCAGATTCGTCTTCACCATCAAGCCCCCGCCCACCACGCTCACGTTCAGCGCCACCGTGAACGGCGCCCCCGCCACCGGCACCCTCACCCACCAGGGGATGCCCGGCTACCTGCTCGGCTGGTTCAACCCGACTGTCCCCTTGGTCGCCGGTGACGTCATCTGCCTGACCTTCTACGCGAACGGGTTGCCGCCGGGGCCGTACTGCGAGACCGCGCCGTAGATTTTTTTCGCCGGTCGAGATCATGCGCTGCCAGCGGTGATAAGGCCGGTGTCAGGGCCCGGCGGGTGCGGCGATCAGCGGCTTAGTCGGTGTTTACGCGCCATGGATCACTCTCGTGTCATCGGGACACAAGGAGATGACATGGACGCGAACGAGCCGAGCGAGCCTCGTACCGATGGTTGGAGCCAGTTCGGCGACAAGCCGCCCTCGGCCGGAGAGTTCACCCGGCCGAACCCTTCGCTCCCGCCGCCGCCCCCGCCGGCGCGCAAGACCGCGTTCACGCTGACCCGCAAGGCGGTCGCGGGGCTCGCGGTGGCCGCCGTGGCGGCGCTCACGGTGGCGGCGCTGGGCGGTGGCGCGATGGGCGCGTACCTGACCGCGGAGAGCCGTCCGGCGGTGACGACGACGGTGAGCAACCCGAGCCCGGTGTTCCGTACGGCGGCCGATCAGTACACGGTCGCGCAGGTGGCGGCGACGGTGCAGCCGTCCGTGGTGATGATCCAGGGCCAGACGAGCGAGGGCTCGGGCGTGGTGCTGTCGGCGGACGGGCTGATTCTGACCAACAACCACGTGGTGTCCGGTCAGACCGGCGGGCTGACGGTGAAGTTCAACGACGGCAAGACGGCCAAGGCCAAGGTGATCGGCACGGACCCGACCACCGACCTGGCCGTGATCAAGGCCGAGGGCGTCTCAGGGCTGGCCAAGGTGACGCTCGGCGACAGCGACCAGCTCAAGGTGGGCGACGACGTCCTGGCGATCGGCAGCCCGCTGGGCCTGGACGGCACGGTGACCTCGGGCATCATCAGCGCGCTCGACCGTACGGTGACGGCGGGGGGTGGCCCGCAGGAGGGCCAGTTCCCGCCGGGCTGGGGCGGGCGGGAGCAGACGCAGGCGGCCGAGACGACCACGCTGGGCGGCATGATCCAGACGGACGCGGCGATCAACCCGGGCAACTCCGGCGGCGCGCTCGTGAACGCCGCCGGCGAGCTGGTCGGCATCAACAGCGCGGTCGCGGCCGACGGGGTCAACCTGGGCTTCGCGATCCCCGTGAACACCGCCAAGCACGTCTCGGAGCAGCTCATCAGCAAGGGCACGGTGAGCCACGTCTACCTGGGCGTGAGCGTCGCCGACGGCACCGGCGACACGCTCGGCGCGCTGGTCCGCGAGGTGACCCCGGGCAGCCCCGCCGAGAAGGCCGGGCTGAAGCAGGGCGACCTGATCACCAAGATCGGCGACACGGTGGTCGAGAGCGGTGAGACGGTCGTCGGGCAGGTGCGCGGCTACAAGGTCGGGCAGCAGGTCGAGGTCACCTACCAGCGTGACGGCAAGCAGAGCACGGTGACCGTGACCATGGAGGAGAAGAAGTAGCCACCGCCCCGTAAGGAGGGCCGTCGCCCCCTGTCCGCGAACCGCGGGCAGGGGGCGATCTTCGTTCTGGCGCGTCCCGCCGATCGCGCCCTGCCCGATCGCGCCCTGCCCGATCGCGTCCTGCCCGATCGCGTCCTGCCCGATCGCGCTCCATGCCAGGCGCGTCCGATCGCACGAGGTCCGGCCGCACTTAGTCCGATCGCGCGCGAAAGATGCGCGAAAAGACGCGATTACCCTCTCGTCGATCGGCGTAACTCGGGTTACATTCACGTTACTTTGCCCTCTCTTATCCCCCCGAGTAGACAGAAAGGGAGAGGCATGAGCGTAAGAACCGTGATCGCGGCCCTGACTGCTGCGGCGATCCTCACGCCCATGGGCGCCGCGCAGGCCGGGACCACCGGTACGGCGGCACCACCACCCGACGACCAGTTCCAGAAGGTGACACTCAACGACCGTCCGGGCGAGCCGATGGACCTCGCGGTGTTACCGGATTCGAGAGTCCTGCACACCACCCGGCGCGGCGAGATCTGGTTGCACGACCCGAAGACCGGCCTCAACACGCTGGCCGCCGACGTCGACGTCTACCAGCACGACGAGGAGGGACTCCAGAGCATCGCCCTCAGCCCCGGCTTCGGCAGGGGTTCCACGAAGGACGACTGGGTCTACCTCTACTACTCCCCGCCGCTCGACACCCCGGTCGACGACCCGGCCACGCCGGGCGTCAACGAGGGCGACGCCCCTCTCACCGGCACGCCCCAGGACTTCGCCCCGTTCAAGGGGCTGATCCGGTTGTCCAGGTATCGCCTCACAGGCAACACCATCGACCTGCGCACCGAGCAGCGCATCCTCGACGTGCCGGTGGACCGGGGCATCTGCTGCCACGTCGGCGGCGACATCGTGTTCGACGCCGCGGGCAACCTCTACCTGTCCACCGGCGACGACACGAACCCGTTCGCCTCCGACGGCTTCACCCCGATCGACGAGCGGGCCGACCGCAACCCGTCGTACGACGCCCAGCGCAGCTCCGGCAACACCAACGACCTGCGCGGCAAGATCCTGCGCATCAACGTCCGCGACAACGGCTCCTACACGATCCCCAAGGGCAACCTGTTCCGGCCGGGCACGGCGGGCACGCGGCCGGAGATCTACGCGATGGGCCTGCGCAACCCGTTCAGGATCGAGCTGAACCGCGAGAGCGGCGAGCTGTACGTCGCCGACTACTCGCCCGACGAGCAGCAGGCCGACCCCCTGCGCGGCCCGGCGGGGCACGGCAAGTGGACGGTCGTGCGCAGGGCGGGCAACTACGGCTGGCCGTACTGCTCGACGGCGCGGCTGCCGTACGTGGACTACGACTTCGGGACCGGCGCGTCCGGGGCCGCGTTCGACTGCGCGGCGCCGGTGAACGAGTCGCCGCACAACACGGGCCTGCGTGAGCTGCCTCCGGTGGTGCAGCCCGGCGTCTGGTACTCGTACGGCGCCTCGCCGGAGTTCCCCGCCCTGGGCACCGGCGGCATCGGCCCGATGGCGGGACCGGCGTACGACTTCGACCCGAGCGACACCCGCGGCCGCGCCGCCGTGGGCTGGCCGAAGTACTACGACGGGGTCCCGCTCTTCTACGAGTGGACCCGCGACTACGTCAAGGCGTTCCACCGCGACGGACGGATCGAGGGCGTGCTGCCGTCGTTCGTCATCGACAACCCGATGGACATGGAGTTCGGCCCCGACGGCGCGCTCTACGTCCTGGAGTACGGCGACGGCTACTTCCGCGAGAACCCGGACGCCCGGCTCTCCAGGATCGACTACATCGGCAACACGGGCAACCACTCGCCGATCCCGAAGGTCACGGCGTCCGCGACGAACGGCCTCGCGCCGCTCACCGTCGACTTCACCAGCACGGGAACGAACGACCCCGACGGCGACAGGCTCGGCTACGCCTGGGACTTCGACGCCGACGGCAGGGTGGACGCGCGCGGCGCGGCGGGGTCGTACACGTTCAGGGAGAACGGCATCTACCAGGCCACGCTCCGGGTCACCGACCCCAGCGGCAGGTCCGCGGCCACCTCGGTACGGATCGTGGTCGGCAACTCCGCCCCGGTCGTCGAACTGGTCCGGCCCGTGGCAGGCCAGGGGTTCACCTTCGGCGACGTGGTCGAGTTCGAGGTACGGGTCACCGACGACCAGCCGGTGAACTGCGCCAACGTGACCGTCGACTACGTACTCGGCCACGACGACCACGGCCACCCGCAGACCACGGCCCGCGGCTGCACGGGCTCCATCCAGACCACGGAACCGAGCGGGCACGACCCGGAGACCGACGAGCTGAACGGCGTCTTCGTGGCCACGTACACCGACCCGGGCACCGGCGGGCTGCCCCCGCTGACCAGCAGCGACCAGGTCGTTCTCGAGCCCACGAGTTAGGAGACCCCCATGTGTTACGGCTACGGCCCCAGCAGGCGTTCCCTGCTCGCCGCGGGCCTCGGGCTCGGGGCGGCGGCTCTCGCCGGAGCGGCCGCCGCTTCGCCCGCCGCCGCGGCGACGCCCCACCACGGCGGCAGGCAGCGGGTGCCTCCCGGCCAGATCAGCGTCCAGCTCTGGACGGTCCGCGACGACCTCGCCCAGAACTACGACAGCACCCTCGCCTACCTGGCCGAGATCGGCTATCCGAAGGTGGAGCTGGCGCTCGGCTACTTCGGCAGGACGGCGCGGCAACTGCGCGAGTTCCTCGACGGGCTCGGCCTGCACGCCAGCTCCAGCCACGACGGCATCAGCCCCGACGACGCCGCGCTGAACACGAAGATCGAGAACGCGCTGGCCCTCGGCCAGTCCTACATCGTGGTGCCCTACCTGCAGTCCGCCAGCCTGGACGAGTGGAAGGGCTGGGCCGAGCGGATGAACGTGGAGGCGCGCGCCGCCCGTTCGGCCGGGCTGCGGTACGGCTACCACAACCACGCCCACGAGTTCACGACCGACCTCGGCGGCGGCGTCACGCCCTGGGACGTGCTCACCCGTGAGCTGGACCCGCGCCTGGTCCACCTGGAGATCGACATCTACTGGGCGGTCACCGGCGGCGTCGGGCGCGGCGCCAAGGATCCCGTGAAGTTCGCGATCGACGTCATCCGCAGGGCGCCCCAGCGCGTGCTGCAGTACCACGTCAAGGACCGGCACCTGGACGGCGACATGGCCGACCTCGGCACCGGGACGATCGACTTCCGCCGGGTCTTCGAGGCGCACAAGGTGAAGGAGTACATCGTGGAGAACGACACCCCGGACGTCACGCCCCGGCAGACGTCCGACGTCGGCTACCGCTACCTGCACAAGCTCCGGTTCTAGCCGGGACGGCGCGCGGGCGCGCCACGGCGTCGGGCCAGGGTCCGGACCGGCACCGTGGCGTCCCGTGGTCGCCCCCGTCGTATCCTCAGCGGGAAATCAGCAGGGGATCCGCGGGGGATCAGCAGGGGATCAGCGGGACGCCTCGCCCGGTTGCACGAGGCCGCTCTCGTAGGCGAGGTGCACGAGCTGGGCCCGGTCGCGGGCGTCCAGCTTGGTCAGCAGGCGGCTGACGTACGTGCGGGTGGTGGACGGGCTCAGGAACAGCCGGCCGGAGATCTCGTCGTTGGACCGCCCGGCCGCGATCTCGACCAGTAACTCCTGCTCGCGGTCGGTGAGCCGGTCGAGCAGCCGCCGGTCCACGGGGCGCGGCTCGCGGGCGACGGCCGCCAGCACGCGCCGGGTCACCGCGGGCGACAGCAGCGCCTCGCCCCCGGCCACGGTCCGTACGGCGGCCCGCAGGTCGTCGGGCGCCGTGTTCTTCAGCAGGAACCCCGACGCGCCCGCCCGGATGGCGTCGAAGAGGTGCTCGTCGGTGTCGAACGTGGTCAGCACCACCACCCGGACCGAACGCAGCCGTTCGTCGGCCACGATGCGCCGGGTCGCCTCGATGCCGTCCACCCCGGGCATGCGGATGTCCATGAGCACGACGTCGGGCCGTTCCTTGAGCGTCAGCTCGTACCCGGCCCGGCCCTCGGCGGCCTCCCCGGCGACGGTGATGTCCTCGGCGCGCTCCAGCAGCGCCCGCAGCCCGGCCCGCATCAGCTCCTGGTCGTCGACCAGCGCGACCCGGATCACCGTGCGACCTGCCGGGCCGACGGCGTCAGCGGCAGCCACGCCTCGACCAGGAAGCCGCCGCCCGGTTCCGAGCTGACCGTCAGGTGGCCGCCGAGCAGCGCGGTCCGCTCACGCATCCCGTCCAGGCCCCGGCCGGTCCGCTCGGCCCGCAGGTCGGCGCCGCGGCCGTCGTCGGCGACGCTGATGCCGAGCCGGTCGTCCTGGTAGCGCAGCCGCACCTCGGCCCGGGACGCGCGGGCGTGCCGCAGGCAGTTCGTCAGCGACTCCTGCACGATCCGGCAGGCCGTGGCGTCCACGACCATGGGCAGCGGCACGGGGTCGCCCTCCGTGGACAACTCCACCGCCAGCCCGCTGGCGGTGGTCGTCGCCACGAGCGCGTCGAGGTGGTTCAGGCTGGCGGTGGGCGCGCGGCCGTCGCCGTTGCCCTCGTCCCTGAGCAGGCCGAGCGTGTGGTGCAGCTCGCGGTTGGCGTTGTCGCCCGCGCGGCGGATCACGCCCAGCGCGGCGCGGGCCGCGGCCGGGTCGTCGTCGAGTGCCTCACCGGCGACGTCCGCCTGAACCGAGATCACCGCGATGGTGTGGCCGAGCACGTCGTGCAGGTCGCGGGCGATGCGCAGGCGTTCCTCCTCCACCCGCAGGCGCGCCTCGCGGGCGCGTTCCGCCGCCGCCCGCTCGGCCGCGCGCCGCTGCTCGGCGCGTAGCAGCCGGGTCGCGCGCAGGGCCGCGCCCGACCCGATCACGCCCATCATGAGACCGACCGTGGAGGCCAGCTCGAACCCCAGCAGGTACGCGGGGCTCTCGCCGTCGTGCAGCCGGAACACGGTGCTGACCAGCACGAGCGCGCCGCCCACCGCGCAGGCCACGAGGAGCTTGCCCGCCTCGGCCGCCGAGTAGAGCGCCGCCGCCACCGGCAGGGCCAGCCCGATCGCCGGGTAACCGGCCGCGTAGTAGGCGAGCAGGCCGACGGCCGTGGCCATCAGCGCCAGTACGGGGAAGCGCCGCCGTACGAGCATGAGCGCGCCCAGCCCGACCGCGAACACGTAGGCCACGAAGTCGGGGCTGCGGGCGCCGCCGAGGTCCATCGTGACGGCCACGGCGACGACGACCGACACGGCCACGCCCAGAGCCGCGTCGACGAGCACCCGGCGGTTCCCCACGGGGCAGAGGATAACCAGTGCGGCGGGCTGTTCACCATCGTCCGATGTTGATGACAGGTGTCGCCTTCAGCCGGTTAGCGTCCGCGGTCGGGGTGACTAGCGTGGCGCGCATGAGAACGCTTGGGGTCGCCATCCTGGGTCTCTTCGCCGGGCTGGCGGTGGGATTCCTGCTCTTCAACGATCTCGTGGCCAGGCTGTTCGTGTCCGACGGCACGGTACGGCCGCCGTGGACGTTCGTCCTGGGGTTCGGGCCGATGATCCTGGCGGTCATCGGAGCCGCGGTCGCGGTCGCGATCGACAACCGGCGAAGGGGGAGATCATGACGCTGTCCAGACGGCAGATGCTGCGCGCGGCGGCGGGCGGTCTGGTGCTGGCTCCGCTGGCCGGCTGCTCCGACGGCAGCCCCGTCGGCAGTGGCAACGGCGGCACGCCCGGGGGCATCCTGGACGGTCTGGCCGTCGGCGGCGGCGCCAACGTGGAGGCCGAGTCCAGCGCGGGCGCCCTGGTACGCAGCACCGCCCGCCTGCCACAGCCGTTCACCGTGCCGCTGCCGATCCCGCCGGTGCTGCGCCCCACGGGCGGCGGCGCCGACGACCGCTACGAGATCACTCAGCGGGCCGCCGAGGTGGAGATCCTGCCCGGCCTGCGTACGCAGGTGTGGGGCTACGACGGCATCTTCCCCGGCCCCACGATCGTCTCCAGGAGCGGCCGCCAGACCGTGGTCCGCCACCGCAACGAGCTGCCCGAGCCGGTCGTGGTGCACCTGCACGGCGGACGGACCCCGGCGGAGCACGACGGCTATCCCACCGACCTCATCGACCCGGGCGGCTCGTTCGACTACGTCTATCCGCTCGACCAGGCCGCGGCCACCCTCTGGTACCACGACCACCGCATGCAGTTCACCGGTCCGCAGGTGTACAAGGGGCTCGCCGGGTTCCACCTGGTGCAGGACGCCCAGGAGGACGCCCTGCCCCTGCCGAAGGGCGAGCGCGACGTCCCGCTGATGATCGTCGACCGGGCGTTCGCGGAGGACGGCTCGATGATCTACCCCGACGTGCACAGCGACTACATCAGCGGCGTGCTGGGTGACGTCGTCCTGGTCAACGGGGCCCCCTGGCCGCTCATGGAGGTGGACGCCGCCCGCTACCGCTTCCGGCTGCTCAACGCCTCGAACGCGCGCCGCTACCGGCTCGCCCTCGACCCCGCGCCGCCGAGCGGGCCCGCGTTCGTGCAGGTCGGCAGCGACCTGGGGCTGCTCAGCGCGCCGCTGCCGCACGACGAGCTGCAGATCGCCTCGGCCGAGCGGTTCGACGTCGTCGTGGACTTCTCCCAGTATCCGGTCGGGCAGGAGGTGACGATGGTCAACCGGCTGGGCGACGGCGGCAGCGCGAACGTGATGCGGTTCAAGGTCGCGCGCCGGGCCGCCGACGACAGCACCATCCCGGCCAGGCTGGTGGAGGTGCGGCCGCTGTCGCCGTCCGACGCCGTGGTGGAGCGCACGTTCACGTTCCAGCGGGGCAGCGTGCAGCACGAGGGCATGCCGATGTGGACGGTCAACGGCCAGGCGTTCACCCCCGACACCATCGCCGCCGACCCGGCGCTCGGCACGGTCGAACGCTGGCGGCTGCACGCGCTCAACGTCTACCACCCCATCCACATCCACCTCGCCCCCTTCCAGGTGATCGAGCCCTCCCCGTACGCGACCGGCTGGAAGGACACCGTCGACCTGGCCAGCGGCGACCAGGTGGACGTGCTGCTCAGGTTCGAGGGCTACCGCGGCAAGTACGTCTTCCACTGCCACAACCTGGAGCACGAGGACATGATGATGATGGCCAACTTCCAGGTTCGCTGACCCTGCTCCCGCCTCCTCAATCGGTTCCCTCCCTCCGACAAAGACTTCGTGCAGACTCGGCCGACACGCCGGTTGATAACAGTCGTTCCGCTCCTTTGTGGGCACTTGTCCTGCATAGCTCGACATAACACGTGCGTGTGGGTTCGAGGGATATTGCATGGGCCCAGTTCGGGGGAGGAACATGGACCGCTCGATCGGCGTCGTCGCCGTCGCCACCGCCACCGCCACTGTGGCCGCGGTGGCCGTCCTGGCCGTCACAGTCAGACCCGCGTCCGCCGCGCCACGCCACTTGGACGACCTCACCAACCAGGCCGCCCCGGCGGTCGAGTCCGCGCCCGCCGCGCCCCGCCTGGACAACATCGCCCATCGGGGCGGCGCGGCCCAGGCTCCTGAGAACACGATCGCGGCCTGCGCCCTGTCCAGGGAGCAAGGGGCCGACACGTGCGAGTTCGACGTCCAGCAGACCAAGGACCACCGTCTCGTCCTGATGCATGACGAGACGCTGGCCCGTACCACCAATGTGGAGCAGGTCTTCCCCAAGCGGTCGCCGTGGCGGGTCGCGGACTTCACGCTCGCGGAGATCCAGAAGCTGGACGCGGGCTCGTGGTTCTCCTCGCGCTTCCGCGGCGAGGGGGTGCCCACGCTCAAGCAGGTGCTGCAGGCGGTGCGCGGCTCCGGCACCGGGCTGCTGCTGGAGATCAAGCACCCGCCGCACAGCCCCGACATCGACCGCCGCGTGGCCACCGAGCTGCGGGAGGAACGCGACCTGTGGCGGGGGCAGCGGCTGGCCCTGCAGGCGTTCGGCTGGCAGTCGATGCGCGTCCTGCACAGCGTGCTGCCCGACGTGCCCGTCGCGCTGCTCGGCAAGCCCGAGGAGGGAAAGCTGGCCGAACTCGCCCGCTACGCCGACGGCATCACGACCCCGCACGGCAACCTCACCCCGGCCTACGTCAGGAAGATCCACGAGCACGGCATGCGGGTCTACACCTGGACGGCGGACAAGCCGGTCGTGATGCGCCGCCTGATGTCGTACGGGGTGGACGGCATCATGACCAACCGGCCCGACATCCTCCACTCCGTCAGGTCGGCCTGACGGCCGATCGTCTCTCCCGGCACGCCGGTGGAACCGGCCCTGCTCGAAGTCGCCCAGGTCATCGGGCACCGGATCGTGCAGGGCTATCGGCGGCGCCGGATCGTCCGTCAGACTGGTACCGGTGTCGTCGTCCTCGTCCTCGTCCCTGATCTCGGTCACCGCGCTGCTGCCCGTGGCCGTCGTCGCGCTGACCGCCCTGGGCGCGCTCGTGGCCTGGCTGGGCCGGTTGGGACACGGCCGGGGCGTCGTGACGGCCTGCCTGCGGGCCGCGCTGCAACTGGGCGCCGTGTCCGTGGTGATCACCTGGGTCGTCGCCTACTCGACGGCGGTGGTGGCGTTCATCCTCCTCATGTTCGGCGTGGCCACGTTCACGGCGGGGCGGCGCGTCACCGGCACCCGTACGGGGTGGTGGTGGGCGGGTCTGCCGATCGCCGCGGGCACCGTTCCCGCGCTGGCCGTACTGACGGGCACAGGGGTGATCTCCGTGACCGGAATCGTGATCATCCCGATCGCCGGGATCCTGCTGGGCGGCTGCCTGACGGCCACGGCGCTGGCGGGCCGGCGGGCGGTGGAGGAGCTGTTCCAGCGCAGGGGAGAGGTGGAGGCGGCGCTGTCACTCGGCTTCCTGCCCAGGGACGCGGCCATGGAGATCTGCCGCCCGGCCGCTGCCGGGGCGCTGGTGCCGGCCCTCGACCAGACCAGGACCGTGGGGCTGGTCACGCTGCCGGGGGCGTTCGTGGGCGTGCTGCTCGGCGGGGCGAGCCCGATCGAGGCGGGCATCGTCCAGCTCGTGGTGCTGGTGGCGCTGCTGGCCGCCGAGGCGATCGCGATCGTGGTCACGGTCGAGCTGGTCGCGCGCGGCCGCTTCACCACCTCCGGCGGCTCCGCGTAGGGTGGGTGGTGCGCGCCCAGGGCGCCACCGGTCCGCGGAAAGGGCCAAGCCCACCTGATGTTCACCACGCTGTTCGGCTCGACCTCTTTTCCGGCCTGACCATGCGGACACCAGGCCACTCGGAAAGGAGGCCCGCGTGCCCACCCAACGCCTGCCCGACCACCCCAGCCTCGAACTGCTCCGCAAGCAGGCCAAGACCCTCCTGCGCCGCGTACGGGCCGACGTGCCCGAGTCCCTGGCCCTCGTCGCCGAGTTCCACCCCCGGCCGCCTCGGGCGTTCCGGCTGGCCGACGCGCAACTCGTCACCGCCCGCCGGTACGGCTTCGCGAGCTGGCCCAGGCTGAAGGAGCATCTGGTCACCGTCGAGCGCTACACGCGTTCACCACACCTCGTCGAGCCGAGTCAGGAGCCGTGGGCGGAGTTCCTGCGCCTGGCCTGCCTCAACTACGGCGCCGACGACCCCCGCAGGAGGCAGGAGGCCGGCCTGCTGCTGTCCCGGCGGCCCCACCTGGCCACCGTGAACGTCCACACCATGGCCGCCACCGGCGCGGCCGACGCGCTCGCGGACCTCCTGGCCGCCGACCCGGGGGCGGCTCGGGCACAGGGCGGCCCCTTCGGCTGGGAGCCGCTGCTGTACCTGGCCTACGCCCGGCTCGACGGGCCCGGCCGGTACGTCGCGGCGGCCCGGCTGCTCCTCGACCACGGCGCCGATCCGGACGCCGGGTTCCTGTGGGACGGGCTGACCTCGCCGTTCACCGTGCTCACCGGCGCGTTCGGCGGCGGCGAGGGCGACCAGCCGCCGCACCCCGAGGCAATGGCGCTGGCCAGGCTGCTGCTGGAGGCCGGGGCCGACCCCAACGACGGCCAGGCCCTCTACAACCGCGGGCTCGGCGGCACGTTCTCCGACGACACCGCCCACCTCCGGCTGCTGCTGGAGTTCGGGCTGGGCCAGGGGGAGGGCGGCCCGTGGCACGCCCGGCTGGGCCCGGCCCTGCCCTCGCCACGGCAGCTCCTGCGCGACGAGCTGGCCACCGCCGCCCTGCGGGGCGGTCCACGGCGGGCGCGGCTGCTGCTCGACCACGGGGCCGAGGTGGACGGGCTCGGCGGACACCCGGTGTACGGCGGCCGCACCCCGTACGAGCTGGCCCTGCTGAACGGGCACACGGAGGTCGCCGAACTGCTCGCCGCGGCGGGTGGCTCAATGGGCGGCTCAGTGGGCGGCTGAGTCGGCGTCGAGTGCGCGCAGCACGGTGGGGAGGTCGTCGGCGGCGAGCCGTTCCAGGCAGTCCGTGACGAGGTCGCGGAAGACCCGGTCGTCCCGGAGGTCGGCGCCGAAGATCTCCTCGACGGCCAGCAGGCGGCGCACGGTGGCGGCGGCGGTGCTGGAGAAGGAGGCCGTCTCGGCACCGCGCAGCCGGGCGGCCAGCGGGTCGTCCAGCTCGCGGCACGTGGTGACGTGGCGCATCCATCCGGCGACGGCGAGCGCGATCCAGCGGGGCTCGCGGCCGGCGGCCAGCCGGTCGCGCGCCGGGTCCAGCAGGCGCTGCGGCAGCTTCTGCGAGCCGTCCGCCGCGATCTGCGCGACGCGGTGCCGCAGGCCGGGGTTGGCGAACCGGGCCAGCAACGACTCCTTGTACGCCGGCAGGTCGAACCCGTCCAGCCCGCCCAGGGTCGGCGTGAGGTCGTCGTCCATGAGCCGGCGCAGGAAGGCGGCGAACGCGGGATCGGCCACGGCCTCGGACACGTACGTCGCCCCTGACAGGTAGGCGATGGCCGAATGGCTGCCGTTGAGCAGGCGCAGCTTCATCCGCTCGTACGGCCGCACGTCGTCCACCAGCAGCGCGCCCGCCCGCTCCCAGGCCGGGCGGTCCCCGGCGAAGCGGTCCTCGATCACCCACTGCGTGAACGGCTCGGTGACGACCGCGCCCAGGTCGGTCACGCCGAGCCTGGCGGCCACGTCGTCCAGGTCGGCCGCCGTGGTCGCGGGGACGATCCGGTCCACCATGGTCGCGGGGAACGTGACGTTCTCCTCGACCCAGCGCAGCAGCGGCGGCTCGCACAGCTCCGCCACGAGCCTGGCCAGGGTCGCGCCGTTGTCGGGCAGGTTGTCGCAGGAGACGACGGTGAGCGGGCCCGCGTCGGCGGCGGCGCGGGCGCGCAGCCCGGCGACCAGCCTCCCGACCACACCGTGCACCGGGCGACCGGGCACAGCGCCGGACATAGCGCCGGGCACCGTGATGGGCACAGCGCCGGGTACGGCTTCGCGGCGGTACGCCTTCTCCGTGACGGTCAGCGTGACGACCGCGGTCTGCGGCGCGGCCAGTCGCGCGGCGAGGTCGTCACCGGGGACGAGCACCTCCCGCACGGATCCGACCACGCGCACCTCGTCGCCCGCGCGCACGCCGTACAGGCAGTCCTGCGGGCGGAGCCGGTCGGCCACGTCGGTGCTGCGCTGGCTGACCCCGCAGATGCCCCAGCGGTCGTCGCCGGTCGCCGCCATGGCCCGCTCGGTGTAGACGGCCTGGTGGGCCCGGTGGAAGGCGCCGATGCCCAGGTGCACGACGCCGGTCAGGCGCGGGAGCGCCAACGGGCGGGCGTCGGGCGCGACCCTGGGCAGGGTGGCGCGGCTGAGCCTCACCAATGGTGCATGCTCCCGTCCATCAGCCGGTTGACCGGCAGGTACGCCGGTTCGTACGGGTATCGGGCGGCCAGTTCCTCGTCGATGTCGACGCCGAGACCCGGCTCCTCGCTCGGGTGGAGGTAACCGTCGGCGTAGTGGTAACCGTGCGGGAACACCTCGTCGGTGGCCTCGGTGTGCCGCATGTACTCCTGGATGCCGAAGTTGGGGACGGCGAGATCCAGGTGGAGCGCCGCGGACATGCAGACAGGGGACAGGTCGGTCGCGCCGTGCGAGCCGGTGCGCACGTGGTGCAGCGCGGCGAGGTCGAAGATCCGGCGCAGGTGGGTGATCCCGCCCGCGTGCACGACCGTGGCCCGGATGTAGTCGATGAGCTGCTCGCGGATGAGCTGCTCGCAGTCCCAGATCGAGTTGAACACCTCGCCGACCGCGATCGGCGTCGTGGTGTGCTGCCTGATCAGCCGGAACCCGTCCTGCAGCTCGGCGGGCACCGGGTCCTCCAGCCAGAACGGCGCGTACTCCTGCAACCGGGAGCCCAGCCCGCCGGCCTCGATCGGGGTGAGCCGGTGGTGGACGTCGTGCAGGACGTGCAGGTCGAAGCCGAACCGGTCGCGTACGGCGGCGAACAGCTCGGGCACGACCCGCAGGTAGCGCTCGGTCGACCAGTTGGCCTCGCTCGGCAGCCGCGCGTCGGCGGGCTCGTAGAACATCTTGTCCTTGCCCACGCCGTAGGTCGCGGCGAGACCGGGGATGCCGGCCTGCACGCGGACCGCCCGGTAGCCCAGGTCGACGTACTTGGCGACCTCGTCGAGCACCTCGGGGATCGTCTCGCCGTTGGCGTGGCCGTACACAGTGACGCCCTCGCGCGAGCGCCCGCCGAGCAACTGGTAGACGGGCAGCCCCGCGACCTTGCCCTTGATGTCCCACAGGGCGGTGTCGACGGCCGCGATCGCGGTCATCGTGACCGGGCCGCGCCGCCAGTACGCGCCGCGGTAGAGGTACTGCCAGGTGTCCTCGATGCGCGCCGGGTCGCGGCCGATGAGCAGCGGGCAGACGTGGTCGCGCAGGTAGGACGCCACCGCCAGCTCCCTGCCGTTCAGCGTCGCGTCGCCGACGCCGGTGACGCCGTCGGAGGTGGTGATCTTCAGGGTGACGAAGTTCCGCCCGGGGCTGGTGACGATGACCTTGGCGTCGGTGATTCTCACTGGTATGCCTCCAGGTCGGCGAAGAGCGTGCAGTCCGGATGGGTACGCAGGACGGAGGCGGGGCAGCTCTCGTCGATCGGCCCGTCGAGCGCGGCGGCGAGCGCGGCCCGCTTGCTCGGTCCCGGCACCGTGGCGACCAGGGTACGGCCGGCCATCAGCGCGGGCACGGTCAGCGTGATCGCCCGTCGTGGCACGTCCGCGAGCGTGGCGAAGCATCCGTCGCCGACCTGTTGGCGGCGGCAGGCGTCGTCGAGCTCGACCACCTTGACCGCGAGGGGGTCGGCGAAGTCGGCCACCGGGGGGTCGTTGAACGCCAGGTGGCCGTTGTCGCCGATGCCCAGGCAGACCAGGTCGATCGGGCCGCGGCCGAGCAGCTCGGCGTAGCGGGTGCTCTCCGCCTCCGGGTCGTCGCCCGGCTCGATGACGTGGACGGCGCCGGGCCGTACGGTGTCCCACAGCTCCTGGTGGAGGAAGCGGCCGAACCGCTCGGGCGCGTCCTGGGGCAGGCCGATGTACTCGTCCATGTGGAAGACGGTGACCCTGGACCAGTCGATCCCCTCGGCGGTGCGCAGCCCGGCCAGCGTCTCCCGCTGCGAGGGCGCGGCGGCGAAGACGGCCCTGGCCGCGCCGCGGGTGGCGAGCGCCGTGCGCAGCGCCTCCGCCGCGGCCCGCGCCGCCGCGGCGCCGGACTCCGCCCTGTCGCTGAATACGCGGACGTCGAGTCGTCCGGCGACCCGCTCGATCACGGGGCCGGTGTTCGTGGCTGTCACTGCTGTTCTCCCTGAGCGCCGAGCCGGGGAAGCTCGACGATTTGCATGAGGTTCCTGGCGATGTGGTACGGGTCCTTGACCGGCAGGGCGACGACCTCGTCGAGCGGGGCCCCCGCCCGGTCCCTGATCTGGATCCACTCCTCGCCGTCCGCGCCGCCGGGGAACGTGCGCAGCGTGTAGTCCCAGATCCGGTCGAACCAGCCGGCCGCCTCCCGGTCCGCGTAACGCTCGGCCGCCAGCCGGGTGGCGTAGGCGGCCTCCGTGTGGACCCACCACAGCTTCGTCGACCACGTCCGCCTGACCAGGTCCTCGTACGGCCCGCCGTACGGCCGCCCGGAGACGCCGACGTAGCGGAACAGGCCGCCGTGCTCGTCGTCCCACCCGGCCTCGCACAGCGCGGAGACGGAGGCGAGCAGGTCACCGTGGTCGCCGGTCTCGCCGAGCAGTTCGCCGGCCTCCAGCGCCATCCAGATCCCCTCCAGCGCGTGGCCGGGGGTGCGGTGCCGGGCCAGGACCGTGTCACGCAGGCCGGGATCGGCCACGAACGTCTCGGTGAACAGGCCGCTCTCCTCCCGGTGCGCGACCATGGCCCGGCGGGCGGCCCGCAGCTCGTCCGCGTACGGGTTCGTCCGCTCTGCGGCGGCCGCCTGGTGCGCGCGGGCCTGGTCGAGCCGGGCGTTGAGGACGATCATGCGCGCGCCGAACCCCGAGCAGCCGGGCGGCAGCGGGTACGGCGGCGTCGGCGGATCGCCCGCCGCCACGTCGTCCGCGACCCGCTGGACGATCAGGTCGATCGTGGGCAGGTGCTCGGGCGAGCCGGTGTGGCGGGTCAGCTCGGCCAGCCCCATGGCGACGAAGGCGTCGGCGAAGACGCTGCGCTCCGCGGGCAGGGGCGCGCCCCGCTCGTCCACGACGTACGCGCACCGCCCGTCCGGATGCACGGCGTGGTCGAGGAGGAAGGCCGCGCCGCGCTCGGCGTGCCGTACGAGGGCGGCGGAGCTGACGGGCAGGGTGAGCAGCCCGCGGTCGGCCAGCCGGGCGGCGCGGGCGAGCAGCCAGACGAAACGGCCCTGTGACCAGGTGAACTTGTCCGTCGACAGCCGGCGTCGGCCCCTGTTGTCGAAGCAGGTGAAGAACCCGCCGTGCACGGTGTCGATGCCGTGCTCCAACCAGAACGGGAGGATGACGTCTTCGAGTTGCCTGCGGGCGATCTGGTCGGGCTGCTCGGAACCCATGCCGTCCTTTTCGTAGCGGGATGCGGGTGATGTCGGAGAAGGGGGTTCGTCTGAAACAATGAAAGCGATTGCATGATTCTGGCTTCGCTAGAGTACTCCGGTCAAGCCCGGTCGAGCCAATGCTGAGGAGCGCGGTGTGAGCAAGCCGACGATCTACTCCATCGCCCGGCGGTGCGGCGTCTCGGCCGCGACCGTGTCGCGCGCGTTCAACCGGCCCGAGCTGGTCAGCGCGCCCGTCAGGGAGCAGATCATGGCCGTCGCCGCCGAGCTGGGCTACCAGCCCAGCTCCGCCGCGCGCGGCCTGGTCACGGGCCGGGCCGAGATGATCGGGCTGATCGTGCCCGACATCACCAACCCGTTCTTCCCGCAGCTCGTACGCGCGATCCAGCAGGCGGCGGAGCGGATGGGCAGCTCGGTCATGCTGGTCGACGCGGAGGAGAGCGCGGCGGCCGAGGTGCGGCACGTCGCCCAGCTCCGCAGCAGGGTGGACGGGGTGATCGTGGCCTCGCCGCGCTCGTCGTCGTCGGCGCTGCGCGAGGCCGCGAGAGGGCTCCCGTGCGTGCTGCTCAACCGGCCGCTGCGCGACCTGTCCTCGGTGATCTGCGACAACACCAGCGCGCTCTTCGACGCGGGCGACCATCTCCACAAGCACGGCCACCGGTCGTTCGCGCTGCTCGCCGGGCCGAGCGCGTCGTGGGCGGCGGCCCGCCGCGCGCAGGCGATCCGCAGGTGGGCGCGGGGGCGCGGGGTGGAGCTGACGGAGCTGGGCCCGTTCCGCGCGACGTTCAAGGGCGGCAGGCAGGCCGGCGCCGCGCTGCTCGGCACCGACGCCACCGCGGCCTTCGCCTTCGACGACCTCACCGCGTGCGGCGTGCTCGCCGAGCTGGCCGGGCGCGGCGTCTCCGTGCCCGGCGAGCGCAGCGTCGTGGGCTGCGACGACGTGCTGCTGGCCCGTACGGTGACGCCGAGCCTGACCACGGTGACCGCGCCGACGGGCGACCTCGGCGCCACCGCGGTCCAGGTGCTGAGCAGGCAGATCGAGGCCCCGGGCGGCGCGCCCGAGCACGTCAGGCTGCCCGGCGTGTTCGTCGCGCGTGATTCCACGGGGCCGCGGTCGGACTCTTGACCGGGATTCGGCCATGGTCTTAAATGCCTGCAATCGCTTACATCGGTCACGAGGAGCCTGCAGGTGCAAAACGGACGGCACACGTCACTCATGCGGACGTACGCCGAGCAGGTCGTGGGCCTGATCGGCAGGATCGAAACCGAAGAGGCCGACGCCATCGGCGCGGCGGCCGTGCTCATCGCCGACCACATCACCCGGTACGGCGCGGACCGGCTGATCTACGTCTACGGCCCAGGCGGCCACTCGAACCTCGCCGCGCAGGAGGTGTTCTTCCGCGCCGGCGGCCTGGTCAACGTCAGCGCCATCCTCGACGAGGGCACGCTGCTCTCCGGTGGTGCGCTGCGCTCGATGGCGATCGAACGCACCCCCGGCTACGGCCGCGTCGTCATCGAGGACAACGGGCTCGCCGAGGGGGACCTGCTCATTCTGGTCAACGCGTACGGCATCAACGCCGCGCTCATCGACGCCGCGCTGACCGCCCGCGAGCGCGGCGTCACCGTGATCGGCGTCTCCTCCAGGGAACACGCCGACCGGACCGCCCCCGGTCACCCGGCCAGGCACCCCACCAAGCGGAACCTGCACGACCTCGTCGACCTGCACATCGACACGAAGGTGCCGATCGGCGACGCCGTTCTGGAGATCGAGGGGGTTCCCGACCGGGTGGGCGCGATCTCGACGTTCGCGAACGCGTACACGCTCAACTGCCTCATGGCCGCGGCGATCGCCGAGCTGGCCGGGCGCGGCACGGTCCCCGAGATCTGGCGCAGCGGGAACGCGCCGGGCGGCGACGAGCGCAACGCGCTCTTCCTCGATCGCTTCCGCGGGCGGGTTCGATGGCTGTGAGCAGGGGCGGGGCGTCGCTGCTCGCCGGGGTCGCGGTCGCCGACATCACGCCGCCGGTCGGCGGCTCGCTCGCGGGGTACGCGGCGCGCGTCTCCGCGTCCACCGGGGTGCACGATCGGCTGCTGGCCAGTGCCGTGGCGGTCTCCGATGGGGCGACCACGTCCGTCGTGATCTCCGCCGACCTCATCGCGCTCGACCCGGACACCACCCGCCGGATCGCCCGTGACCTGCGGGAGCGTACGGGGATCCCGGAGGAGGGGGTGGCCGTGGCGGTGACGCACACGCACGCGGGCCCCGCGGTGACCAGGGGCGGCATCGGCGGCGTGGCCGACCCGCGCTACGTCGAGGACACCTGCGCGCGGATCGTCGGCGCGGCCGTCGCGGCGCTCGACGCGCTCGCACCCGCCGTGCTCCGCCGGGGCTGCGGATCCCTCCACGGCGTCGCCCACAACCGGCGCGGCGGAACCCTCACCGACCCGGCGGTCCCCGTCGTACGCCTGGAGCGCGCGGACGGCGAGCCCCTCGCCACCGTGTTCTCCCACGCCTGCCACCCGGTGACGCTCGGCCCCGACAACCTGCGGCTCACCGCCGACTGGCCCGGGTACGCGCGGCGGCACGTGGAGGACGCGCTCGGCGGCGTCGCGGTGTTCCTCCAGGGCTGCTGCGGCCAGCTCAACACCGGCCACACCGCGCTCGACAGCCTGCGCGGCGCCGAGCCGCGTCCTGGCCGGACCTTCGAGGCCGCTCAGCGCATCGGGACCCTGGTCGGCGAGGCCGCGCTCGCCGCCGTGCTCACCACCGTGCTCGCCGCCGGGACCGAGGCGGTGGCGGGCCCGGTGTCGGTGTCCGCCACCCGCGTCGAACTGCCGCTCGGAGACCCGCTCACGCCGGACGAACTGCGCGCGCTCGCCGTCGACCGCGATGGGCCGTGGGCGGGGTGGGCGGTCGCCCAGCTCGCCGATCCGGGGCCGGAGTCGGTCGAGGTCCAGGTCGCCGTGCACCGGTGGGGCGGCGTGCCGCTGGTCTTCCTGCCCTGCGAGCCCTTCGTCGAGCTGGCGCTGGAACTGCGGGCCGCGCTCGGCGACCCCGGGCTGCTCGTCGCCGGCTACACCGGTGGCGTGCCCGGCTACCTGCCCTACCCGGAGACGCACTACGCCGCGGGCGGCTACGAGATCGACGAGGCCCACCGGGCGTACGGGCTGCGTGCCGCGTTCACGCCCGACGCCGGTCGCCGGGTGCTGGCCGCCGCGGCAACGCTCGCAGGGGAGGCCCCGTGACGATCGAGGGCAGGCTCGCGGACGGGCGTCCCGTACGCGTCGAGCTGGACGGGCCGCGGATCGCCGCGGTCACCGAGAGCCCCGGCGCGCCCGACGTGCTCGTCCTCCCCGGGCTGGTGGATCTCCAGGTCAACGGGTACGGCGGGCACGACTTCAACGCCGACGACCTCACGACCGGCGACGTCGCCGCACTCGTACGGGAGCTGTGGAAACGCGGCACCACGACGCTGTGCCCCACGATCATCACCGCCCCGGAAGACAGGATCACCAGGAACCTGCGCGTGATCGCGGCGGCGCGAGAGGCCGACCCGCTGGTCGGGCACGCCATCGCCGCCGTGCACGTGGAGGGTCCTTACCTGTCGGCCGAGGACGGCCCGCGGGGCGCGCACGACGCCGCCCACCTGCGCGATCCCGACCTCGCCGAGTTCGGCCGCTGGCAGGAGGCGAGCGGCGGGCTGGTGCGGATCGTCACGCTGGCCCCGGAACGGCCGGGCGCCCTCGACTACATCGCCGAACTCGCCCGGCGCGGCGTCATCGCCTCCATCGGGCACACCGCGGCGACGCCCGCCGAGATCGAGGCGGCCGTACGGGCGGGCGCGCGGCTCTCCACCCACCTGGGCAACGGCGCGCACACGCTCATCCGGCGGCACCCCAACTACCTCTGGACCCAGCTCGCCGCGGAAGGCCTCACCGCGACGTTCATCGCGGACGGGCACCACCTGCCCGCCGACACCTTCACCGCCATGCTCCGCGCCAAGGGGACCGGCCGCGCGCTGCTGGTCAGCGACTCCGTGGCGCTGGCCGGATGCGCCCCCGGCGACTACACGACCCCGGTCGGCGGCCGGATCACGGTGGGCGAGGACGGCCGGGTCACGCTGCCCGGCGGCGAACTGCTCGCCGGGTCGGGCCGCTCGCTGATCGAGTGCGTCGCCTGGGCGGTCGCGCGTACCGAGGTCGGACTCGGCACCGCGGTGCGGCTGGCGGCGGCGAACCCGGCGCGGCTGCTCGGAACCGCCCGCGGCCGTCTCGAACCTGGCGCGCCCGCCGACCTGATCGTCACCACTCCCGACCTGTCCGTCCTGCGCACCTTCGTGAACGGCGTGCCCGTCCACGACGCCTGATCCGCACCACCTCACCTACCACCCCTTCGTCCGCTTCCGTTCCTTCCGTTCCTTCCTTCCTCCCTTCCGACTCGCACTGCTCCCCACACCCCCACGCTGGGAGATCTCATGGGTGTTCTCGACTGGCTAGTGATCTGCGGCTACTTCGTCGTGATGATCGTGATCGGCGTCTGGGCGAAGTCCCGCATCCGCGACGCCAAGGACTTCTTCACCGCCGGGGGCAAGATGCCCTGGTGGTTGTCCGGCATCTCCCACCACATGTCGGGTTACAGCTCGGCGGTCTTCGTCGGGTACGCGGCCATCGCCTACACCGCAGGTTTCACCCTGTACGTCTGGTGGGCGATCGGCATCACGTTCGCGATGGTGGTCGGGTCGTTCCTGTTCGCGCCGCGCTGGCCCCGGCTGCGGCAGCGGCTCGGGATCATCTCGCCGCTGGAGTATCTCGCGACCCGCTACAACGTGCCCGCGCAGCAGGTGCTCGCGTGGAGCGGCACCGCGCTCAAGGTCTTCGACGTGGGCGCGAAGTGGGCGGCGACCGCGCTGCTGCTGCAGGTGTTCGCGGGCGTGCCGATCGGCTGGGGCGTGCTGCTCACCGGCGGCGTCACGCTGATCTACTCGACGATCGGCGGGCTGTGGGCCGACGCGCTCACCGACCTCGGCCAGTTCTTCATCCAGCTCGTCGCGGGGATCACGTTGTTCGTCGCCGTGCTCGCCCAGCTCGGCGGCCCGTCGGCGATCTGGACGCTGTGGGACCGGCTGCCCGAAGGCCACAGCCAGCCGTTCAACGACAAGTACACCGTGGGCTTCGTCATGGTCTACCTGCTGATCAACACGCTTTCGTACAACGGCGGGACCTGGAACCTCGCCCAGCGCTTCATCGCGGCCCCGACGGGAGGCTCGGCCAGGCGGGCCGCGCTGTTCTCGGCGAGCCTCTACCTCTTCTGGCCGCTCGTGCTGTTCTTCCCGATGTGGGCCGCGCCGGTCCTGCTGCCCAACCTGGCCGAGCCCGACCAGTCGTACGCGCTGCTGACCCAGCAACTGCTGCCCGGCGGGCTCATCGGCCTCGTGCTCGCCGGGATGTTCGCGCACACGATGGCGATGACGTCCTCCGACGCCAACGCGATCTCCTCGGTCGTGATCAGGGACATCATCCCCGCGGTCTGGAAGCGGGCGCACCGGATGTCGTCGGCGTCCGAGCTGCTGGCCGGGCGGGTCTCCACGTTCCTGTTCATCGCGCTGTCGATGGGCATCGCGCTCGGCGCGGACAGCTTCGGCGGCGTGCTCGGCCTGCTGATCCTCTGGTTCGGCGCGCTCGTCGGCCCGATCGCCATCCCGATGCTGCTCGGCATGCTGCCGATGTTCCGCCGCTGCGGTCCGGCCGCCGCGATCGGGTCGTGGGCGACAGGGCTCGTGGTCTTCGCCCTGCTCAAGTACGTCTTGCCCGATCAGGGCCAGACCGTGCAGGTGGCCGCGCCCGTCCTGTCGGCGCTGGTGGTGTTCGTCGTCGTCGGACTCGTCGTCCCGGTCCGCAACGCCGAGGCCGACGCGCTGATCGACTCCCTGAACACCGAGCACCCCCAACCGCGGAACGACGAGACCGCGTCGACCCCCACCGGGCGCTGACCCTCGCGGCCCGGGGCTGCGCTCAGGCGTAGCCCCAGGCCGCGGCGTACCTGGCGAGCTTGGGCGGCAGGTCGCCGGCGTCGTCGAAGACGCGGGCGGCCTGGATCTGGCCGGACTTGATGTTGTCGCTGCGGTCACCCAGGTTCGGCGTGAACTGGCCCTGGTGGTGCCGGCCGTATTCGAGCATCCCCGGCTCCCAGTCCACCCCCAGGTACGTGCACACCTCGCGGGTGACGTGCTCGGGCTGCGCGGTCAGTTGCTCGTAGCGCACCGTCAGGCCGTCGAGGGCGCGGCGGGCCTTCTCCAGGGGCGCGAAGTACTTCAGCGCGGTCGCCTCCAGTGACTCCCGGGTGGCGGTGTTGTCCTTGCGGTTCTCCAGGGAGGAGACCACGCCGCGCGGGTGGCGTACCAGGAAGATGAACCTGGCGCCGGGCCAGACGTATTTCAGCCGCTCCCAGACGAAGACGTTGCCGGGGGTCTTGTCGACCACGATGTCCTTGCCGCTGCGCAGCAGCTCCAGGTGCAGGATGCGGTCCCACACCACGTGCTCCAGCTCCACCCGGTCGAGCCCCAGCTCCTGCATGGACGCCTCGGAGAAGCCGGGGGTCAGCTCCACCCCGATGGTACGCAGGTGCAGCTCGTGCGGCGCGCGGATCCGGGAGTGGCTGTTGAGCAGCATGCGCAGCAGCGTGGAGCCGGAGCGCACCGGGGAGATCACGAAGACGGGCGACCGCACCAGCCGAGGTGCGGCGGGAAAGGCGTAGTCGACGACCTGCGTACGCTTCGGGGGCCGCCGAACCCCGGCGCTCGCGGAGCCGTTCGTCTCAGGCCCCGCCGGTTGCCACGGTGGACGCAGCGCCTCGCGCAGAAGTCGTGCCCTTCGCTTGAAACCCTTTTGTACGACTCCCATGCGCGACTTTCTTTCCCTTTCACCCCCGCGTCCCTATTCCCGATAAATGCAAATGGCAGGGGCCCCTGTGACATGATTACACATTTGGCACCGGACATTACATATGAGAAAGCTGAGAATTTCCTCCGAAAAAGATGGGAGGAAATCCATCCCGCCGCAGGTGACGGGCGGTGCCCAGCCGGTTAACCTGCCAATAACCTGGTCGGAGCTAGCCTCCACGACATGAGTCCAGGCTTCGGCAGTGGCGGCCTCGCACGCCGGGCATCCCACCTCGCGAGGTGGGCGGCGATCCTGCCCCTCCTGCTGGCGGCCGGCGAACTCGGCGAGCCCGCCCTGCCCTCCCCGCACATGCTGATCCCCCTGCTGATCGGGCTGGTCGTGGCCGTGACCGGGCTGGTGCGCGAGCACCCGCCCGCCTCGCTCAACCGGGCCTCGCAGGCGCTGCTCGGCGTGCTCATGGGCACCTACCTGAACGTCCCCGCGCTGGGTCACGTGGCTGGGTCGATCGCGCCCTTCGTGGTGGCGACCCTGATGACGCTGCTCATCTGCCAGGGTGCGGCATGGGCGATGATCCGGTTCGGCGGGGTCGACCGGGCCACGGCCACGCTCGGCATGATCGCCGGAGGGTCGGCCGCGGCCGTCGCGTCCGCCGAGGACCTCGACGCCGACGGCCGCCAGGTGGCCTTCATGCAGTATCTGCGGCTGGGCTTCGTGGTGGCCAGCGCGCCGCTGCTGCTGAGCCTGATCCTGCCACCACCGGCAGGGGGCGGCGGCGGGCCGGGCACGGAGAGCCCCTGGCACGTGGTCGCGGGGACCGACCAGGTGAGGGGCCTGGCCGTGCTCGGGGCCGTCGCCGTGCTCGGTGTGCTGGTGGGCCGCCTCCTGAGGCTGCCCAGCGCGGCCCTGATGGGGCCCATGCTGGTGTCCGCCGCCGTCACCGTGACCGGCGTCGCGAGCGGGTTCGCCCCGCACGGGGTGCTTCGCGGGCTGCTGTTCACCATGATCGGCCTCGACGTGGGTCTCCGCTTCTCCCGCCGGGCCGTACGGAGCCTGCGCCGGATCCTGCCCGCCGCGCTCGCCTGCACGCTGGCCGTCAGCGCCACCTGCGGCGCGCTGGCCTGGGGGGTGTCCGCCCTCACCCGGATCCCGTTCGGCGACGCCTATCTCGCCACCACCCCCGGCGGGATCAACGCGGTCCTGGCGACCGCCTCGTCGACGCACGCGAACCTGCCGCTGATCTCCAGCGTGCAGAGCCTGCGGCTGTTCGAGATGGCCTTCCTGGCCCCGGTGCTGCTCCGCACGACCTTCAGGGAGCGCCGCACCGGGGGCTCCGAGTGTGCCCGGGGCTCCGGGAGTAGGGCGCGTAACTGCGGGTAGCGGCGTTCTCGACCGACTGGTGGGGGTTGCGATGGAGCAGTGGACCCGGCGTGAGGACCGGCGGCTCCTCACCGGCCACGGTCGTTACGTCGCCGACCTGGAGGTCCCCGGCTGCCTGGACGCGGCCTTCGTCAGGAGCGGCGTCGCCCACGGCATCGTGCGGGAGGTGGACTGCGCGGCCGCCCGGGAGGTGCCCGGCGTGGTCGGGGCCTGGTCGGCGGCGGATCTGTCCGGGCTGCCCGCCTGCGCGCACGCCGCCGCGCGGCTGCGGGACCTGCCGCCGGTGCCGCGCACCCTGCTCGCGAGGTTGTCCAACGAGGAGGCCGTCGCCGGACGCGAATGGCCGGCGCTGGCGAAGGACCGGGTGCGGTACGCGGGGGAGGCCGTCGCGGTCGTCGTGGCACCGGACCGCTACCGGGCCGAGGACGGGGCCGCCGAGGTCATCGTACGGATCGATCCGCTCCCCGCCGTGGTCACGCCCGCTCAGGCGGCCGACGACTCGGTCACCCTGTTCGACGGGCTCAGCAACACCGCGTTCACGGGCGAGGCGGGGGAGCCGATCGAGGAGACGGTGTGGCAGCAGGCGGACGCCGTGGTCGAGGCCCGCTACCGTCAGCAACTCCTGCTGCCCGCGCCGATGGAGTGCCGGACCATCCTCGCCGTCCCGGAGGAGGACGGACGGCTGAGCGTGTGGTCGGGGCACCAGATGCCCTATCGGCTGCGGCGCGAACTGGCGGCGCTGCTGGAGCTGCCGGTGGACCGGATCCGCGTGGTGGTGCCCGACACCGGAGGCGCGTTCGGGTCCAAGAGCGCCACGTTCCCGGAGTTCGTCACGGTGGCCTACCTGGCGCTCACCCTCGGCCGGCCGGTCCGCTGGATCGAGGACCGCATGGAGTCGATGACGGCCGCCACCCGAGGGCGCGGCCAGGACCAGCGGATCCGGCTCGCCGCCGACGCCGACGGGCGCCTGCTCGCCTACGAGCTGCGGATCGACGCCGACGTGGGGGCCTACCCACATCTCGGGGTCGGCCTGCCCATGCAGACCGCCTGGATGGCCACCGGCCCGTACACCACGCCGCGCGTCCACGCCACCGTACGCTCGCTGCTGACCAACACGATGGTGACCTACCCGTATCGCGGCGCAGGCCGGCCGGAGGCGACGATCGCGCTGGAGCGGTCGATGGACCTGCTGGCCAGCAGGCTCGGCCTCGACCCGGCGGAGCTGCGGCGGCGCAACCTCATCCCGGCGGGGAGCTTCCCCTACCGGACGCCCACCGGCCGCTGCTACGACAGCGGCGACTACGCGACCGCCCTCGACCTGGCCCTGACGACCATCGGCTACGACACGTGGCGGGAGGAGCAGGAACGCCGCAGAGCGGACCCCGACGCGCTGCCGCTCGGCATCGGCCTGTCCTGCTACGTGGAACGCTCGGGCGGGGAGCCGGGCGGGCTGCACGACTTCGCCGGCCTCGAAGCCCACGAGGACGGCACGATCACCGCCCGCTGCGGCGCCGCGCCCAGCGGGCAGAGCCACGAGACGACCTTCCCCGCGCTCGTCGCCCACACCCTCGGCGTCGAGGAGGCCCGCGTACACCTGGTCGAGGGCGACACCGACGCGCAGCCCGACGGCCTGGGCTCGTTCGCCAGCCGGTCCGCGCAGGTGGACGGGGCCGCCCTGCACCACGCCTGCGCGCTGCTCATCGGTCTGGCGCGCGAGCGGGCGGCGGAGCTGTGGCGGACGTCGGTCGAGGAGGTGGAGTGGTCCGACGGGACGCTCCGCCTCGCCAGGGACGGCTCGTCCGCCATGGGGCTGGCCGAACTCGTCAAGGGCACCGGGCCGCTGCGGGTCGACGACCGGTTCGAGTCGGGCATGGGCTTCCCGTTCGGCGCGCACGCCGCCGTGGTCGAGGTCGATCCCGAGCTGGGCATCGTTCGCGTGTTGCGCCTGGTGGCGGTGGACGACTGCGGGGTCGCGCTCGACCCGGCCGTGGTGCGCGGGCAGACGTTCGGCTCGGCCGTCCAGGGCCTCGGCCAGGCCCTGTACGAGGGCATCCCGTACGGCGACGACGGCGTTCCCCTCCTGGCCGACGGCCTGCTCGACTATCTCCTGCCGACGGCCGCCGAGATTCCGCCCATCGAGGTCAAGGAGATCCGCACGCCGAGCCCCGTCACCCCGCTGGGGGCGAAGGGGGCAGGCGAGTCGGGCTGCATCGGCACCCCCGCGGCGATCGTCAACGCCGTGGCCGACGCGCTCCGACCGGCGGACCCCGACCTGCTGCAGATGCCGCTCACCCCGGACGTCGTCTGGCGCGCCGCCCGTGCCCAGGAACACGGCGCCTCAAAAGCGGAGGAGGCCCGGTGAAGCCCGCGGCCTTCGACTACGTCGCACCGCGTACGCTGCCCGAGACCCTGGACGCCCTCGCCGACACCGCCCGCGACGTCCGCGTCCTCGCCGGTGGGCAGAGCCTGATCCTGGAGATGCACCTGCACCGGATTCGCCCCGAGCTGGTGGTCGACATCAACGGCGTGGCCGGGCTCGACCGCCTGAGCCTGGACGGCGGCACCGTAACCGTCGGCGCCCTGGTCCGCCACGGCTTCTTCGACTCCCCGCAGGCCGTCCCCGGCGCGCTCGGCAGGCTGTGCTCGCTGGCCGCAGGGAACATCGCCCACCCGCCGATCCGCGCCCGCGGCACGATGGCGGGCAGCCTGGCCTGGGCTCACCCGGCGTCGGAGTGGTGCGGCGTCGCCCTCGCGCTCGACGCGACCGTGCAGGTGCGCAGCGCCGGGGGCACCCGGGAGATCGCGGCCCGCGACTACTTCCGCGGCCCGCTCAGGACCGCGCGCGCCCGGGACGAGCTGATCACCTCCGTACGGCTCCCGCTGCTGGGCGACGACACCGGGGTCGGCTTCGTCGAGCACCGCCGTACGCACTTCTGCTTCGCCCAGGTGGCCGTGGCCGCCGCGCTGACCATGCGCGACGGGGTGATCGAGGAGGCCAGGATCGGGCTGGTCAACTGCGCCGACCGGCCGGTACGGGCGCACGCCGCCGAACAGGCGCTGGTCGGCGTCGAGCCGGGCTCGACCGGCACCGGCCTCCGCCTGCCCGACGGCCATCCGTTCGCCCGCGCGGGGCGGATCGCCGCGGAGCGGGACGCCGCGCCCCTGCCGGAGCCGTACGCCGATCTGGAGTACCGGCGCAACGCCATCGCCGTGCTGGTCGGCCGGGCACTCCGGCAGGCGCTGGCGGACCACCGGGAGCACAGCGGGACCTCGGGCGGCCGCCCATGAAGATAATCCTCACCGTGAACGGCGAACGGCACGCACTCGACGTGGAGCCTCGGCGCGTCCTCGCCGACGTCCTGCGGGAGGACCTCCGGCTCACCGGCACGCACCTCGGCTGCGAGCAGGGCGTCTGCGGCTCCTGCACGGTGCTGGTGGACGGCGAGGCCGTCCGCGCGTGCCTCATGCTGGCCGTCCAGTGCGACGGCAGGTCGGTACGCACCGTCGAGGGCCTGTCCGCGCCCGACGGCGAGCCGCATCCGCTCCAGCGGGCCTTCTCCGCCGAGCACGCCCTGCAGTGCGGTTTCTGCACCCCGGGTTTCCTGATGGTGGCGGCGGGCGCCCTGGAGGCCGACCCGACGATCGCCGACGACCGGGAACGCATGGACGGTCTGGTCGAGTCCAACCTCTGCCGGTGCACCGGCTACGAACCCATCCGCCGCGCGATCATGCGCGCCGCGGCGGAGTACACCTCACACGCCCGGCTGTGAGCCCCCGGCCCCGCCCTCATGCTGTCTGAGCTGGCTGAACACGTTCATGACCGGGCCGAGGAAGAGCCCAGAATCTCGGGGATTATCCTCTGAATCGGCACAGATTGGGTGGGGTGCTGCGCATCACAAAGTGTGTGTACCACCTTTCTGTCAAATTTCCCGACATAGCGGTTGTAAGATCTGCGGAATACTGCATACTGCATACATGTCAAATAAGATCTTGAGTCGCCGGGTCATGTTAGGCGCCACCGGGCTGGCGGTCGGCGGGCTGCTCTTAGGCGGCGGGTCGGCACATGGCCTGACGCGGGTCCGCCGGTCCGCCACCCCCGACGAAGCCTGGGCCAAGCTCAGGGAGGGCAACCGGCGCTGGGCCGCCGATGCCGCGATCCACCCCCATCAGGACCTCGCCCGACGGGCCGAGGTCGCGCAGAAGCAGGAGCCGTACGCGGTGATCGTCTCCTGCATCGACTCCCGCGTGGGCCCGGAGATCGTCTTCGACGCGGGGCTCGGTGACGTGTTCAGCGTGCGGAGCGCCGCCCAGACGATCGACCCGCTCGTGACGGGAGCCGTCCAGTACGGGCCGGTCGAGCTGGCCACCCCCCTGATCGTGGTCCTCGGCCACCAGCGCTGCGGGGCCGTCACCGCCGCCGCGGAAGCGCTGAGCGAGGGCACCACGCTCCCCGGCGACCTCCAGCGCATCGTGGAGGCTCTGCGTCCCGCCTACAAGAGCGCCCACGGCGACGTCGACAAGATGATCAGGATCAACACCACGCAGACCGTGGCCAAGCTGAAGGACGACGAGCTGCTCGCCCCTCGCATCGCCCGCGGCCAGCTCAAGATCGTGGGTGCCTATTACTCCCTCGACACCGGGCAGGTCACCCGCCTGGTCTGACGGCACCAGTCTGACAGCACCGGTCTGACAGCGCCGATCCGAAACGGGCTGTTCGCGGCGGGCGGCTTCACCGCCGCCCGCCAGCCCGGCCCGTCCACGGTGCTACGCGCCGGTGATCAGGCGTCGTTCCAGTTCGATGATGGGCATGAGGTTCTGCAGGTCGTAGTTGCACAGGACGATGGCCGTCCAGTCCATGTCGATGTAGACGGACCAGCTCGTCGAGATGCCGCCCGCGCCGCCTCCGTGGGTGATGAGGCGCTGGTTGTTGTAGATGGGGGCGACCGGTCCGTACGCCTGGAAGCTCTCGCCGCGTACCAGGCTGCCGGAGGTGTCCTCCTTCAGGGGCTTGGCGGAGATCTTCCCGTTCACGAACAGCTCCGTGTAGGGCCGCGCGGTGAGCTTGCCCGCCTGCAGCGCGAGCGCGAAGCGGACCAGGTCGGGGGCGGTGGCGAAGCCGTTGCCGCCGCCGGTTCCCATCCAGCCGCGCGCCGAGTTGCTGCCCTGGCCGGCCTCGCCGTAGACGGAGCCCTTGTCGAGGTTGCGGACGGCGTCCACGCGCGTGCCGTCCGCCTGGTACATGTACGGATGCGCGAGGCGCTCGTCGGTCAGCCACTGGCGGCGGTTGTAGTAGCCCGAGCTCTTCATGCCGGAAGGAAGGAAGATGTTCTGGCGGACGTAGTCCTGGAACGACATGCCCGAGACCTTCGCCACCAGCTCACCGAGCAGGATGTAGCCCATGCTGCTGTACGCCTTCCTGGCGCCCGGGGTGAACTCCAGCTCGAACGTCTTCAGGTTCGTCCAGAACTCCGCCATCTGCTCCTCGTAGGAGTCGTGCACCTTCTCCGACGGCGGCTTCTCGCCCGGCCGCCGGGCGTCGCCCAGTCCGCTGGTGTGCGTGAGGAGATGGTGCACGGTGATCTGCTGGGCCATCGGCGCCGGCAGGCCGTCGATGTACTTGCTCACCAGGTCGTAGAACTTGAGCTTGCCCCGCTGCACGAGCTGCACCACGGCCAGGCCGGTGAACGGCTTGGAGGCCGAGGCCAGGGGGTAGATGGTGTCAAGCTTGTTCTGGACCTTCTTCTCCTTGTCCGCCCAGCCGTAGGCCCTGGCCAGCACCTGACGCCCGCGGTGCGCGATCAGCACGGTGCCGGAGAACTCGTCCTTGTCCGCCAGCGCCTTGATGTGCCGGTCGAGCTCACCTCCGGGGCGCAGGTCCTTCGGGATCGCGCCGGTGCCGGACGTGGCGCTCGTGTCCGCCACGGCGGTCCCCGACGCGGCCATGAGCCCGCCGGCGGCCAGCGGGACCGCGCCCAGGAAACCGAGCGCGGAACGGCGCGAAGGGGTGTCTACAGAGGAGGAATGCTGCATTGCCATGGGAATCCTTTCGCGAATAGCGATCGGCGAGGCATTCAAGCAGTCGGCCCGTTTCCTCAGCGTTTCCATCCGCACACCCACCGTCGTGCTCCGTCGAACGCGAAGATCCCCTCCGGCCCGCCGCCGTGAGCAGCGGCGGGGCCGGAGGGGATCAGGGCGCGGCGGTCACCCGGTTAGGCGCCGAGCGCGGTCACCCGGTCGAGCGCGGGCGGCGCGATCGTCTCGTTGGCCTGGAGGTAGGCGCGGAACGCCTCATAGTCGCGCGAGTTGCGCACCGCGTCGGTGAACCCGGTCAGGGCGCTGAACCCGTCGGCCCCGATCAGCGTGTACGCGAGCGCGGCCACCCGATAGGTCCGCCCGGTGTCCAGCGGGGCGTCGCCGATCCGCACGTCCGCGGGGTCGACCCGGTCGCCGACCTGCCGCGAGGCGTCGAAGGAGTAGCGGACGCCGGACGAGACGGCCAGCGGGCTGAACCGTACCGTGCCGTCGGCCTGCGTCTGCCACTGCTGCTCCAGCGCCTCTTCGAGCTGCCGGCCGGTGAGGGAGACGGTGAGCACCGGGTTGGCGTAGCCGTAGGCGGCCCAGGCTTCCCCGAACAGGACGGTTCCGTCGGCGTCCGCCGCGTTCGTCCCCTTGGCGAAGCGCAGGTCGCCGCGCAGGCTGTTGGAGCCCTTCACCGGCGCCGTGGCCACCAGCGCCAGGTCGACGGGGCCGCGGTCGGCCTGTACGGCGTCGGCGTACTCCGCGTCCGCGAGGAGGTTGCCCAGCGTGCTCTCGCCGTCGGCGGCGCGGGCCCGGGTGATGTCACCGGTGATCCGGCCGACCGGGCGCGCGTACGTCTGCGCGGCCCGGCCCTTCCAGTAGTCGACCAGCCGCACCATCGCGGGGTCGGGGGTGACGTCCCGGGTGACCGGGTGGTTCACCGAGGTGGTGGCGGAGCGGATGACGTCGCCCGTCCTCGGGTCGAGCTGGAGGTTCAGCTCGTTGATCAGACGCCCGTGGTTGGCCGCCTCCACCACCGGGCGGGGGTTGCCGGCCGGGTCCTGGATCACGCAGTTGTTGAACAGCGCGTGCCAGTGGCCGGTGATGATCGCGTCGATGTCGGGGGACGCCTGCCTGGCGAAGTCGAACACCGGCCCCGAGGGGTTGCCGCACCGGTCGTAGACGTCTCCCGCGGACCCGCCCTCGTGCACGTTGGCCACGATGGCCTCGACGCCCCGGCGCTTCAGCTCCGCCGCGTACTTGTTCGCGGTCTCCACCAGCGGCAGGTTGTCCAGCTCCGGCTGGTACGACGTGGACCCGGTGACCGTGGTCGGCGTGGTCAGGTTGATGAACCCGATCCGGACGCTCTTGCCGCCGGACACCTTCACCCGCTTGATGACGTACGGGTCGAAGATCGGCTTGGTGGAGCCCTTGCGGGTGATGTTGGCGGAGGAGAACGTGTAGTCCGCGCCGTCGAAGCGGCGGCCGGTGGAGTCGGTGAAGCAACTGTCCACGTCGACCTCGCCGAAGCAGCGGCCCTTGCCCATGTGGTCGCGCAGGAACTCCAGGGACCGGTCCAGCTCGTGGTTGCCGATCGCGGAGAACTCCACGCCGATCGCGTTGAGGAACTCGATGGTGGGCTCGTCCTGGTGGTAGGCCACCTCGGTGGGCCAGCCGCTGAAGTCGTCGCCGGTGGTGAAGGTGATCGAGTTCTGGTGGCCCTGCCGCAGGTTCTTCAGATGGGTGGCGATGTACGAGGCGCCTCCGACCACGATGGTCTTGCCCTCGGCGTCCTTCACGGTCCCGTTCGCGGTGTCGTTCATCGGCGTCAGGTAGCCGTGGAAGTCGGTGATGGACAGGAGCTGGACGTCCACGGGGCGCTGCGCGGCCGTGGCGGTGCCGGGCTGCAGGACTGTGATCGCCGACACGGCCAGGGCGGCCGAGACCGTCGCCCAGCGCCGGATGCTGCTGTACTGCATGGGTACCTTCACTTGCGTTCGCTTGTTGGCTGCGGCATTCGACCACCAGCAGGTGACGGCAGGCGGGCCGTTGATCGCCAGGAAGGTGAAGATCGGGAGAAGGCGGTCAATGACCGCCAAAGCGTACTAAGGTGATCGACTTCCTGTGAAGGTGCGTTCCTCCTTCATCGCGAACTTCATCGCGAACAAAAGCATCCAGGTGGGCGTCCAATCCTCCGTGATCAGCGTGACACTCTCCCTGGTGCTGGCCCTGTCTCCCGCGACCGCGACCGCGACCGAGATCCCGAAGAACTTCCTGCTCACCGAGCCCGAGGCCAGGCAGCGCCTGACCCCGGAGGAGGCGGCGGAAATGGGCTACGAGATCAGCGACAAGCTCACCAGGCCCCTCGAGCTGAACCCGTGCGTGCACCGCAAGGCCGTCGACCGCGGCCGGGTCGCGGCCCGTACGATCACCCGCTGGACCAGCGCCCCCAGCGGCTCCTCGGAACAGCTCGTCCTCTACCAGAACGCCCGCGCCGCCCACACGGCGTTCACCCGCCTGCTCGCCGAGGCCGGGCAGTGCGCGCGCAAGAGCGACCCCGCCTCGCCCGACCTGAAGATCCAGTGGCGGACGAGCAAGGTCAAGGTGGGGGACGAGTCCATCGGCCTGGGCTTCCAGACCAAGCAGGACGGCGACGTGAACCAGACGATCACCGGACTCGTCGCGCGCAGGGGCAGCGCCCTGATGATCTACACGACCACCGAGGGAGACTGGCGGCCCGGCGGGCTGACCAAGGACGCCAAGAAGATGGCCGCCAAGGTGTGCAAGCTGCGAGGTGTCTGCTGAACAGCCGGGTGACAGGTGTCGTCTAGGCCAGGTGCTCGCGGGCGAGCCGGTCGAGCACCTCGCGCAGGTCCAGCTCGCGGGCCAGGTCGAGTACGGCCCTGGCCATCACCGACTCCGGGCCGGTGCCGGTCATGACGAGCCCGACCAGGGGCTCGCGGGCCGCACGTTCCAGGCGGACCACCCGCATGCCCTCGGGCACGCCGAACATGTGCAGCCACGCGTGTGAGATCACGCTCGACCATCGATGCGTCGCCACGTGCGCGAACAGGGCCGAGACGGTGTCGGTCTCGATCGCCGGGACGGCCACCGCCCCGGCCGCGTGGAAGTTGGCGTCCAGGATGCGGCGGTTGCGCATCTCGGGGGTGAGCAGGCACAGCGGCAGCGCGGCGACCTCCGCCCAGCGCGCCACCGGCCGCTCCGCCAGCTCCCCGTCGGACGGGGTGAGCAGCAGGTAGCGCTCGTCGTACAGCGGGCTGGTCCGCACGTCGCCCAGCTCCTGCTCGTCGTCGATGTACGTCATCGCCATGTCGATCTCGAAGTCGGCCAGCCGCCGCTTGATCTCCCTCGACGACAACGACGTCAGCACCACCCGTACGTGCGGATACCGCTCGCAGAAGGGCGTGGTCAGCAGCGGCGCGGCGGTCAGCGCGGTGGGGATCGCCCCCATGCGCAGCGTGCCCGACAGGCCCTCGCGCATCCTGGACAGGTCCTGACGCAGCGCGTCGGCGTCGGCGAGGATGCGGTGCGCCCACAGCACCACCCGCTCACCCTCCGGGGTCAACCCGGCGAAGCGCTGCCCACGGCGGACCAGGGGCACGTCCAGCTCCCGCTCCAGCTTGCGGATCGCCGCCGACAGCGACGGCTGGGAGACATGGCAGGCCGCGGCGGCACGGGCGAAATGCCGCTCTCGTGCCAGGGCGACGAGGTACTCCAATTGACGCAACACCACGTCACAGAATGCCCGTTACGCACCCACTCCGTCCATCCCCGTCGCAGCAGGACACGCCAGGCGGCGGAGGGTGGCGGGCGGAGAACGTGCGGTGAAGCACCCATGAATATCTTGATCATTTCCCAAGGGCTCTCGGCCGCCTCTGCTTGGATCGCCTCTAGTCGAAAACAGCAGAAATTGCCTCTATGAGGGGGAGTGGCGCATATGGCAGCGGCGGAGCCGCCTGACTTCGTCGATCAGTTCACCGCTCTGCGGGAGACGGCTGTGGCGGCGAACGGCCTGGTCGAGGTGGCGGTCGACGGCACCGGCGACCTGGTCGGGCTGAACCTCGACCCGAGGGCGATGCGGCTGTCCTCGGACGAGTTGGCGGCGGCGATCAGAGAGGCGTTCGGGAAGGCTCGCGCCGCCGCGCAGGAACGGGCCATGCGGGCCGTCCCCGAGGCCCTGCGCCAGGAGACACCCGAGTTGACCGCCCTGCTCCAGGACGTCAAGTCCGATGCCCACGCCCGCATGGACGACATCCTCGTGGTCGCGAACGAGCTGACCTCGAGGCTCGACCGGCTGATGCAGCCGCGGTCGTGACCGGGCGGCCGGACGGGAACGGCGAAGCACAGGAAATGGACGGAGTAAGGGTTCCACGATGAGCGCCACGGACAGGGAACTGCGGACCGTCTACGGCACCCGGCTGGATTCGGCCGGCCGGTTGTCGGAGGCCGCCGACAATCTCGAACGCGCCCTCCAAGCCTCTCTCCATCGCGCTCTCAAAGCGGGCGCCGGCGAGCGCGACGACCTCAGCGAAGAGTTCGACGCGGAATTCGCCGAGCTGCCCGGCCTGGCGCGGGACGCGTACGCCACCACGGCCAGGCTCCTGCGCGAACGCTCGGACAAGCTCGGTCTGTCCGAGCAGACCTACGTGAGCGCCGAACAGGCCAACCTGCAGTCCGCCGGCCGCCACGTCACCACCGTGGAGGAGCGATGAGCTGGGAGTTCCCCGCCTCGCTGGAGTGGGTGCGCAGCCTCGTCGGGCCCGAGGCCGACTGGCCGGGCGACGAGATGACCCGCCTGGACGGGGCAGGCGGGTGGATGGACCAGGCCGCCGCGGGACAGGGCGCCCAGTCGCAGGCGGGGGCGGCTGTCGACGGTGTGCGGGCGTCCGGCAACACCGGCGAGGAGGTCAACGTCTTCCGGGACACCTATGGCCCCACCGAAGAGCGGATGAACGACGGCGCGGGGGCCAGCCTCCTGGCCGGCGGTGCGACGACCATCCACGTGGTGTTCAAGGTCATGTGGAAGTGGATCGTCCTCATCGCCCTCATCGTGTTGCTGATCGACCTCATCCGCCTCATCCGCGCCTACGCCGTGAACCCGGGGCTGGGCGTGGCGCTCAGCAGGATGCGCGTCCTGGCGACGCGCCAGGGGCTCAGGAAGGCCAGGAACCAGGTCAAGAAGGCCATCTCCGGCGGAGCGGTCCACCCGCTCCAGACCGCGAAGGCGATTCTGCGGGCGCAGGCGGACTATCTGCTCAACGGGGTTCACCGGGTGCTCGGTGTGTTCGCGACGGTGCCGCTGACGATCCTCAATGCGGCCGGGACCGAACGCATCGACGCCTTCGACGACAACCCGAACGCGCAGAGGGACGCCGAGCGCGTGCTGGAGCAGACCCCCGAGGGCCGGGCGGCGCTCGCCTTCGCCAGGGAACACGGGATCACCACTCTCTGGCAGAGCGGCCCCGACAAGAGCTACATCAGCGCGTCCTCCTACAACCCGACCTACAACGTCATCCAGATCGGCGGAGCCGGCATCTCCAGACCCGAGGCTCTCGCGGCGGAGTTCGTCCGCCAGGTCCAGGTCGCCGAGGACAGGTGGGACACCCAGTCGGCGTCGGGCTGGCTCTCGGCACGCGACAGCGAGGAGAAGGCGGCCAACGAGGCCGCCTATCGGATGGGCAGCCAACTCGGCTACGAGGAGGACGCCCGCAACGTCTATCTCCGGAACAACGACAACCCCGACGCGAACTACGGCGCCGATCAGTTGAACTACACGAGGGAGTGGTACGAGGAGGACAGCCCGCGGACGAACTTCCTCGACTGGGCGCCGAGGACGCTCGACGGACTGTTCAACGGCGGCCCACTCGACCTGAAGCCCTGACCCCCTCGGCCGTTCACACAGCCATCGAGCAGGCCCTGCGCGGTAATGCAGGTGAGCCCTTCGTCCAAGTACAGGGTGTAAGAACTCGACGACGAAGGGAGCTGGGCCGTGCGGCTCAGACAGGCGGCCCCTCCGGGCCCGCTAGCGGGGCCGGAGGCTTTCGAGGCCTTCTACCTGAAACACTATGACGCGGTGACGCGGTTCCTCGCCCGGCGGGTCATCGCCCCGCACGCGGTGGCGGATCTGACGGCGGAAGTGTTTCTGGCGGCGCTCCACTCACGCGACACCTACCGGCCGGGGCGGGGCAGCGAGACCGGGTGGCTGTACGGAGTGGCGCGCAACGTGCTGGCGGCCGAACGGCGGCGCAACGAGCGTGAGGCTCGCGCCATGGAGCGGGCCGCCGGCCACCGGGTTCTGGACAGCGATGACGTGGCCGAACTGACCGACCGCATCGACGCCGAGGAGCCCGCCCGGCAGGCGCTGATGGCCATAGCCCACCTGCCCGAGGGCGAAAGCGCTCTGCTCGAACTGGTGGCGATCGACCAGTTGACGGTGGCCGAGGCGGCCGAGGCGCTCGGCATCAAAGTGGGCACGGCCAGGGTCCGGCTCCACCGCGCACGCCGCGCGTTGCGGAACGTTCCCGGCGTGGCGACGGCTCTAGTTACGGAAGGACTGGGATGACGATGACGTTCAAGGACAAGCTGCTCGAAGAGCTGCGTGCTGAGGCCGCCCAGGTCACCTGGGAGCCCGTACCGGCTCGCCGATCCCGCCGGCCGCTGCTGATGGGGGCGGGGCTGGTCGCCGCGGCGGCCGCCGCGGCGGTGGTGGTGACCGCGACGCCGCTGCTGCCCGGTACCCCGGCGTTCGCGGTCGAGAGAAATCCTGACGGCACGGTCACCGTACGGATCCACGAGCTGGTCAAGTCGGAGGAGTTGGAGAGCAAGCTGGCCGAGGCGGGCGTCCAGGCCGTGATCGACTACCTCCCCGACGGCCAGACCTGTCAGCTCGACCGAGGCGAGAAGGTTCCCGCACCCGTGGACCCGCTGCAGGACACCGGGGAGTACGGGACGTTCCTGATCGACCCGAAGAGCCTGAGACCGGATGAGACGCTCGTCGTCGTGATGCACTTCAATCAGGACGATCCGAGCAAGGGCTTCGGCGGAAGCAGCGGGATCATCCGGGGGCCGGTGACGCCCTGTGTGCCGACCCCGATGGACCACGAACGCGGGCCGGACGGCGGAGGGCCCGTGTCGTAGCCGCAAGCGCGACCGGCACGAAGTCTGACCTGATCGTTTGACAGTGAGAAGGATGCGCTGACCACCCGTCGCCAGCCATTGCATAGGAAGCTTTCCTATTTAATACTGCGATCAATGCAGCGTATCGCGGTGCGCATTGCCCCAACATGCCGCCGGTGCGCGGGACGCCGCGCCCAGCCGACTCGGCAACTCACCCGTCCGGAGGTTCCCGTGACTCGTCGTGTCCTCGCCCTCCTCACCACCGTGCTCTCCTGTCTCGGAGCGTTCTCCATCTCGGCCGCGCCCGCGCAGGCGGCGATCGTGGAGGTGGTCTACAGTCCGCTCTCCCTCGGCGACTACTGCGCCGCCAACGTCAACTCCACCTCCACCATCGGCTTCTACAACGGCAGCCTGGGCTGCTACCGCTGGGGTACCGGCGGCAGCCTGACCTACATCGGCAGCGGCAGCGCCTCGGCCGCGTGCGTGTACTTCAACCCCACCTACACCTACGTCGGCTACGCCCAGGGCGTCAGCCAGGCGCTGATCTGCAGGTACTCGGTCTGACCCCCGGGTCCGGCGCCGTCCCCTCCCCGGGGCGGCGCCGGGTTCGTCCTCGTCGCGGACCACGCCTGCCGGACGCGCTTGTGCCACCAGAACGTACTTATGTCACCAGAACGTACCTGAACCGGCATATCGCTGCCGTCGAGCGGACATCTCGCCGGATCAGGATCGTGCGCGCATCGAAGATCTTCGAAAGGGACCGACATGCTCGCACGAGGTCGCGCCACCGTAGCCTCCTGCCTCTCCCGGAAGTCATGGTTCGTACCGTTCGCCGCCGTGGTCAGCGTGCTCACCGTCGCGCTGACGACGCTGACGGCCGCCGGCCCCGCGTCGGCGAGTGACGCCCGCGTCCGCGTCATGACCTACAACATCCGATACGCCTCCGACACGCCGCCCAACGCCTGGCCGGACCGGCTGCCGGTGATGAAGCGCCTCCTGCGCGAACACCGTCCGGACGTGCTCGGTGTCCAGGAGGCGCTGTGGCGCCAGATGCGGGACATCGAGGGCGCCTTCCCCGAGTACGACTGGATCGGGATGGGCCGGCAGGGCGGCACCCGGGACGAGTTCTCGGCGATCTTCTACCGCAAGGACCGTTTCGAGGTGCTCGACTTCGACCACTTCTGGCTGTCCGACACCCCGAACGTCATCGGGTCGGCCACCTGGGGCAACAACATCACCAGGATGGTGACGTGGGCGAAGTTCCGCGACCGGCGCACCGGCACGGAGTTCTACCACGTGAACACCCACTTCGACCACCAGTCGGAGAACGCCCGGGTGAAGAGCGCCGAACTGGCCCTCCAGCGGGTACGCGGCTTCGAGGCCGGCCGGCCGGTCATCTTCACCGGCGACTTCAACACGGCCGCCGAGAAGTCGCAGTCGTACACCATCCTGACCGGCGAGGACGCCTTCGCCGACACGTGGAAGACCGCGCAGCGCCGCGGCCCCGCGTACAACACCTTCGGCGCCTGGAAGGCCCCGGTGCCCGACGGTGACCGGATCGACTGGATCCTGTCGCGGGGCAACGTCGAGACGCTCTGGGCGGAGATCGACCCCTTCGAGCAGAACGGCCAGTACCCGTCCGACCACTACCCCGTGATCGCCCACGTGAAGATCGGCGCGTAGGCGCGGACGCCGCCGCTGCGGCACGAGTCTTCCGCGCACCCCTGGCGAGGGCCGAGCCCTCGCCAGGGGTGTCGTCGCCCAGCGTTGTAGCTCAGTTGGAGAAGAGCGCGCTGTGCAGGTCGACGGGGTTGGCGGCGTCGTCGGTGGACACGCCGTACACGGCCGTGAAGGCGTTGCCGACCGAGACGAGTCCGGTGTAGTCACCGAGCAGGCGTCCCGCGCTGGTCAGCGGAACCTTCCGGGTGTCGAACGGCCCTTCGACGTGCTGTTCGCGCCATGACCCCGGCTGCGTGCAGTTGCTCGCGCAGGTGATCGCCCACAGGTCGGTGGGCAGGGTGGCCGGGTCGGGCGTGTTGTTGCGGAAGTCGTAGTACGTGATCGCCACGGTGCCCGACTTGGACGCGGCGATCACCGGCACGGCGGCCGAGCCGGTGGGCGTCTTGTCCACGCGTACCGGGCTGGACCAGGTCTTGCCGCCGTCCGCCGAGCGCGAGTAGGCGACGTGGAAGGTGCCGTCGGCGTCCTGGCTCGGCCAGACGGCGTTGACCACCTGGGAGTCGGGCTGCGCGGCCAGCAGCGGCAGGGCGGCGTTGCGTACCGGGTCACCCGAGTTGTCCGGGTCCGGGATGCGGGGGCCCACCGCCATCGGGGCCGGGACGTTCAGCGTCGGCTGCGACCAGGTGCGGCCGCCGTCGGTCGACCGGATGACCTGGGTGGAGGCTTCGGTGCTGGTCTCGTGGTGCATGACGATCAGCAGCGTCCCGTCCGGGAGCGTCACCAGTTGGGTGCCGATGACGCCGCTGTTGGTGGGCACGTCGTACACCTTGCTCGTGGTCCACGTACGGCCGTCGTCGGTCGACTTCGCCAGGTAGACCGGCTGGACCCAGTTCTCCGTGGTCTCGGTCGACTGGTTGTCGATGCGGTCCCACACGGCGTAGACCACGCCGGGACGGTAGGGGTCGGCCGTCACCGAGGGGCGGTCGTTGAAGAACTGAGGGTTGTCGTCCCGTCCCAGGGTGACCGGCTTGTCCCAGGTCCGGCCACCGTCAGCGGATCGGGACACCAGGATGGCCGTCACGTCACCGGCCCGGGACATCGACAGCGACGCGGCCACCGCCGCGCCCGACGGCGTGACCGTGACCCAGTGGTCGGTCGCGACGTCGTAGTCTCCGCCGTTGGCGGACGAGCCGCCGTTGCACCGGGAGAAGGCGGGCACGTTCTTGGACGGCTTCCAGGTCTGGCCGTAGTCGTCCGACACGGCGACGCCTGTGCCGTTGCTGCCGTACCGGCTCCAGCGGTCCTGCTGGAAAACGGTGACAAGGCGCTGCGGGCGCTTCGGGTCGCGCGCCACCATGGGCAGGACTTCGGTGTTCGGGTTGAGGGTGTAGCCCTCGGCCGGGGGAAGTCCACAGTCCGGGGACAGCGGGCTGACACCCGAGACCGGCCGTACGATGGCGGATCCGGGGGTCGCGGTGTCGTCCGCGGCGGCGGGCTGCGCGACGGTGCAGGCGAGCAAGATGGCCGCTGGAACTAACAGCGTCTTGGAGCGTCGGATCACGAGCTCTTCCTCATCTTCGTCGTGGTTACGGGACGTCACCGCCTCGCAGAGGGCAGCACAGAACCCCCCAGAAGTCGGCAAACGCCGCAGGAAGATTACAGCGGCAAGATCAGATCCGTCTGCCCCTTGATCGTAAACACCGACGAAACCCCGTCCGACCTGCGCTTTCACTCTGCCCGCGACGCTGACCGCCCCTTCGACGAGGCCGCCGCCACGCAGTCAGCGCAAGCCCGCCACGACCCCCGCCCCCGTCACTCCGGCAGCGCGTAGGCCCCGGCGGCGATGTCCTCGAAGAGCGTCGGGCCCGTCGGCGTCCAGCCGAGCGACTCCTGCGTACGCGCGCTCGACGCGGTGATGTCCGTGCCGAAGAAGCGTCCGATCCAGCCGAAGTGGGCCTCGGCCTCCTCCGGCGCGACCGGTACCGTCGGCAGCCCCAGGTGGCCGCCGATGGCGGCGGCGATGTCGCGGGACAGGAGGCCGCCCTCGGCCACCGCGTGCACCCGCGAACCCGCCGGGGCCTTCTCCAGCGCGAGCCGGACCAGCCGCCCGGCGTCCGAACGGTGCACGGCGGCCCAGCGGGTCGAGCCCTCGCCGAGGTACCCGGCCGCGCCGCGCTCCTTCGCGATCCTGGTCAGCACCGCGACGAAGCCGTGGTCGCCCATTCCGTGCACGATCGGGAAGCGCAGCGCCACCGGATGCACGCCGCGGTCGGCGTACTCCAGGGCCAGGGTCTCGCTGCCGCCGCGCATCGAGTCGGCGCCGTGGTGCGGCGACGGGTCGTCCTCGGTCATCGGCCGCCCGGTGACGCCCGAGGCCAGCCCGGACGCGAGCAGGAAGGGCCGGCCGCTCCCCTCGACGGCGTCGAGCATCCGCTGGACGGCGGCCCGCTCGCTGCGGCCCGCGCCGGCGTAGTCGGAGAAGTCGTGCTTGAAGGCGAGATGAACGACGGCCTCTGCGGCTGCCGCGGCCGAGGCCAGGCTGTCGAGGTCGTCGAGGTCGCCCCGGTGGGCGACCGCGCCCTTGGCCGTGATGGCGGCGGCCGCCTCGTCGGAACGGGCGAGGCCGACGACCTGGTGGCCGTGGGCGAGGAGTTCGTCGGTGACGGCCGAGCCGATCCAGCCGGAGGCACCGGTGATGAAAACGCGCATGGCGAAGCTTCCTTCCAAAGCCATGTCAGTGACTGACATCAACGGTAGCATTGGATGTCAGCCACTGTCATCACTAGAATTCCGGGCATGGGCCGATGGGAGCCGGACGCAAAAGGACGGATGATCCGCGCCGCGATGGAGCTTTTCGCCGAGCGCGGGTTCGACGAGACCACCGCCGGCGACATCGCCGAGCGCGCGGGGGTGACCGAGCGCACCTTCTTCCGGCACTTCACCGACAAGCGCGAGGTGCTCTTCGACGGCTCCAAGATCATGGAGCGGACGGCCCACGACGCGATCCTGGCCGCACCGGCCGATCATTCACCGCTCGACGCGGCGCTGGCCGGGGTGGTCGCGGGCGCCGGTCCGCTGGAGGATCGGCGCGACCACGCCGTACGCCGCTCCTCCATCGTCGCGGCCCACCCGAGCCTGCGGGAGCGCGAGTTGCTCAAGCTCGCGGCGCTGGCCGGCGCGATGACCGAGGCGCTGCGCGCGCGGGGGGTCGCCGAACTCGACGCCGGCCTCGCCGCCCACAGCGCGGTGGCGGTCTTCCAGGTCGCGTTCGTGCGCTGGGTCTCGGCGGACGAGCCGCCCGCCATCGCCGCCTGCATCGCGGAGGCCGCGGCGGCACTGCGCGCCCTGAAATAGGGCCGCAGGTCGTTCGGGTGAGCCTTCGGTCAGGTGACGGGAGGAGTGTTCCAGGGCTGTTGTCCGGCCGGTGAGTGCGGCGGGCCGGGCGCGGGCGGCGGCACGGGCGCGGGCCGCCGGGTCAGGAGCAGTACGAGTCCGCTGACGGCGGCCGCGATCAACGCCACGACCAGCGGAAGCACCGTGATGAGGTATCCCATCCGCCACGTCAGCGCGGTCGTCAGCACTTCGTTGACGAGCGGGCCGAGAACCAGGGACAGGACGCCGAGACCCGCCAGGGTCGCGACCACCGCGCCCCGGTGGCGGCCCGCCCGCCGCGCGAACACCACCGTCGCCCCCACCACGCCGCCGGCGCCGAGCCCGCTCAGCACCCGGCCGGCCCCGAAGAATCCGGCGTCGGGGGCGAGCGCGTCCAACAGCACACCGACGATCAACACGGCGATGGCCGTCAGGCCCACCGTCGTCAGGAAGCGTCCGCCGAGGCCGGCGCCCAGCGCCCCACCGGCCGCCGCGCCGACCACGAAGGTGACGAGAACCGTGAGCAGGACGGTCTGGCTGGACAGACCGAGGTCCATCCGCAGGGAGCCCCAGGTCCTGGGCCCCAAGGGCATCGTCAGCAGGTACAGACCCGTGAGCGCGGCGATGCCTGGGCCGACCAGCGCCCAGACCGGTCGTTCCCCGCCCGGCAGAGCGGCGGTTTGTCGTGGTTGACCATCATGCATGGGGATCAGTTTGCATCGGTGTTGACTGTCCCGTCCATCCGTCGTCAGCCCGCCGGACGCTCGCCGGGCACGTCGGCCCAGCCCACGTCCGTCCCTGCGAACGCCGTCGGATTACCGCCTTCCCTCTGATTGTTGGACCTCTGCCAGAGTCTCGGCTCCAGCGCCTCGGTCCATGGGCGCGAACGTCGCCGCCGCGGTCAACCCGGGTGGCGTCCTGGGTGGTGTTCAGGAAGTGACGCGAAAACCCGACACGGAGTTCTCGGAGTTCGTACGGCGGCGCGGGAAACATCACCTGCGCACCGCCGTGCTGCTCACGGGTGACTGGCACAGCGCGGAGGACCTGGTCCAGAGCTGCCTGCTGAAGCTCTACCGCGTGTGGCCCAGGCTGGACACCGGCACCGACCCCGACGCCTACCTGCGCAGGATCCTGGTCAACACGCACCGGTCGTGGTGGCAGGTGCGCTGGCGGCGCGAGGTGCCGATCGCGAGCGCGCCCGACGTGCCGGACGAACAGGACGATCGCGCGGTGGCGATCGCCCTGCGCGCCGCGCTGCGCCGGCTGCCCGCACGCCAGCGGCTGGCGCTGGTGCTGCGCTACTTCGAGGACCTGCCGGAAGCGCAGGTCGCCGAGCTGATGGGCTGCTCGGTCGGGAGCGTGAAGACGCACGCGCATCGCGGCATCCGCCGGTTGCGGGAGCTGCTCCCCGACGTCAACGAACTGCCGGCGCCGGCACGTGGGAAACGGTGAGGTGAGACGAATGGACAGAACAGAAGAGCAGATCGTACGCGCGCTGCTGGCACGGGCCAGCGCCGACCTTCCCCCCGAGCCCGACCTCATGGCCAAGGTCAAGAGAGGCAGGCGGCCGATCCTCGTCCCGGCCCTGGTCTCGGGACTGGCCGCGATGGTGGTGGCGGTCACGCTGGTGACCTCGCAGTTCGTCACGGCGCCGTCGGCGCAGGCGGCCGTGGCGGCGGCGGCGGAGCGTACCGCGACCGAGAGCTTCCGCAGCCACGTGGTGACGACGCAGGAGATCCCGGACGGCCGGCCGTACGAACGGGTCGTCGACGGCTTCTTCGACCCGGCCACCCGGTACGGCCACGCCCAGGTGCGCGAGCCGGCCTACGAGGTGATCTTCATCGGCGACACGGTCTACCGCCGGCTCCCGGCCGACCTGCCGGAACAGATCCTGGCCGGGATCCCGGAGGGCAAGCGGTGGGTGGCCACCGAAAAGGTGGAGGATCGGGGGCCGGTGCACGCCCTGGCCAAGCAGGGCTTCCCGGACCCGGCCGCCGCGTTGCGGCAGCTCGAGGCGGCCGACAAGGTGGTGGAGACGGGCCAGGGGCGCTACACGTTCGAGCTGCCCGTCGCCGAGGAGCTGGGCCAGGCGCTGACGGGCACGGTGGAGGTCGACGAGGAGGGCCGCGTACGCAGGCTGGAGATCGTCGCGGGGCCCGCGCGTACGATCCTGGAGTTCCGCGACCACGGCGTACGGGAGCCGGAACGCGCGGCTCCCCCGGAAGCGGAGGTGCAGCGCCTGGGCGAGGCGATCAGGCCCGCGCAAAGGGCGACAGAGCCCGCCGCGCAGGGGTCCCCCGCTTGACTCTCACATCCATGTGAGGGATTAGCGTGACCGCCCCAGGGCCGCTCGATCGAGCGGCCCTGATCCCTCTTCGACGCGGGAGAAGGTCATGGCTGACAAGAAGGACGCCGTGGTGGCGATGATCGGGACGAACCCTCGGGGCGCGGCCCTGGCCCGCGCCCTCGCGGCGGCGGGGCGGAACGTCATGGCCTGGGACGAGGCCGGTCCCGAGACCGGGGCGCCGCAGGTCACGGCAGGGACAGCTTCGCCGGCCTGATCGAGCTGATCCGGGAGCGGGCCCAACCCGGCTGACCGGCCGCGCCCGGCGGGGCTATCGTCCTTGGCCATGACCGAGTCCGCCTATCTGCACTCCACCCGCGTGGCCTACGACACCGTCGCCGCAGACTACGCCGAGCTTCTCCGGGACGAGCTCGACACCAAGCCTTTCGACCGCGCCATGCTGGCGGCGTTCGCCGAACTCGTGCGGGCGCCGGGCGCCGGGGAGGTCGCCGACCTCGGCTGCGGCCCCGGCCGCGTCACCGCCCATCTGCGTTCGCTCGGCGTGCCCGCCTTCGGCATCGACCTGTCGCCTGAGATGGTCGCCGTCGCCCGCAGGAGCCATCCGGACCTGCGGTTCGAGGTGGGCTCGATGACCGGTTTGGAGCTGGCGGACGGGGCCGTCGGCGGCGCGGTCGCCTGGTACTCGACCGTGCACACCCCTCCGGAGCTGTTGCCGACGGTGTTCGCCGAGATCCATCGGGTGCTGGCGCCCGGCGGTCATCTGCTGCTGGCGTTCAAGGTCGGTGACCAACGGCGCCATCTCGACCGGGGCTACGGCCACGAGCTGTCACTCGACGTCTACTGGAATCCCCCCGAGCAGATCGCCGAGCTGCTGGGCAAGGCCGGACTCGTCATGGACGCCCAACTGATCCGCGAGCCCGACGAGAGCGAGCGGCCCCGCTCGGGCCGGCAGGCGTTCTTCCTGGCCCACAAGCCCGCCGAGTCCTGACCGCGCGGTCTCATCCCCCGAGCCGAGGCCCGTACGTACCCGAGGTACGCACGGGCCCGGCCGGCTACTCGCGGGCCAGTGCCGTGGCGAGCCGCGACCTCCCGGCGACGGTCGCGGGGACGGCCGAGGAGACGACGGCCAGCACGACCGCCGCGCCCCCTGCGGCCAACGCCCCGGCGACCGCCACGCCCGGCAGCCCGCCCGCCAGCGCGGCCGCTCCCGCGAGCCCGGCGACGGCCCCCGCCAGCCCGCCGAGCAGCCCGATGCCCGCGCCCTCCGACAGCACCAGGCGCAGCACCGTACGGGCCCGCCAGCCGGTGGCGCGCAGGGTGGCCAGCTCCGCGTCCCGCTCGCGTACGCCCAGGTAGAGGACGTCGGCCACGGCCAGCGCGCCGAGCGCGAACATGATCGCGATCGCCACGTAGTCCGCGGGCCTGGCCTGGACCACGATCGCGTCGCCGAGCAGGGAGCCGATGACCCGGCCGTGGAAGCCGTAGGTGACCGCGAGCAGCACGGTGAGCGCGAACACGCACACCATGAGCGTGCTCGCGCCGAGCAGCGTCCGGCCCGGCACCCTGACCAGTTGCGCGAGGGCCAGCCCCGTGACGCCGCGCGGGGAGGCGGCCCGGCGCGGTGGCCGGGCCCCTGCGCGCACCGCCGCCATGGGAGGTACGGCCGAGGCCCGCCAGGCCGGCACCGCCCCCGCCGCGAGCGCCAGCACCAGCGCGGCGGGCACGGCCAGCAGCGCGCGGGGCAGCGACACCTCCAGCCCGGACCACGAGGACAGCGGGACGGCGAGTGCGGCCGACAGCAGCCCGGCGACCAGCCCGACCGCGCCCACCTCCCACAAAACTGACCCGAACACCCGCCTCCTGCTCCACCCGAGACAGGACAGCACGCCCAGCTCCGAGCGCCGGGTGCGGACCATGGCCGAGGCGGCGTTCAGCACGAACATCGCGCACACGGCCAGGATCAGCACGAACAGGACGACGGACTTGCGGTCGGCCTCGTCCAGGATGCGGTACGCGGCGCCCTTGCCCACCCAGCCCTCCTGGAGGGTGAGCGCCGGGCGGCCGTGCGAGCCGGCGGGCAGCGCGACCGTGACCGGTGTGGGGGAGGCGCCCATCGTGATGTCCACCTCCAGGCCGGTGGCGGCCACGATCTCGCGGGCGACCTGCGCGATGCGTTCCCTGCTGACCGGGTCGGGCCCGGTCACACCGGCCACCCGGACCCTGACCACGCTCAGCGGCGCCCGGGCGAGGTCGCCGTCGCGGTCCCGCCGCACGATCTTGTCCAGGCCGCCGAGGTCGGTCAGCAGGAGCGGCGGCGCCTGCAGGTAGCCGGCCACGTTGTCGGTGGGCAGCAGGTCCTTCCCGCCCAGCAGCTCGCCGGTACGCCCGTCCGCCGCGGTCACGGCCGGCGGATGGTACGTCTCCATCGGCACCTGCGCCAGCTCGGAGAAGCCGGGCAGCCGCGTGGCGTCGAACCGTCCCATGAGCTTGAACATCAGCGGGCCGCCGAGCCCGTCCTCGCCGCTCAGGCCGGTGGCCAGCCGGTGCACGGTCAGCTCGCGGAACTGGGCGTCGGCCGCGCCGACGGGAGCGCCGCCCGGCCATTCGTCGTCCTGCCAGACCTTCGGGTCGTTGGTCACCTGCTTGGGGATCAGGGCCCCGTTCGCGTCGCGTTCGTAGGTGACGGGACCCGCGGTCCAGTAGCGGGTGAGCGGCGCGAACACGCCCGACTGGAGCCCGCTGCCCTGGTTGGTCCAGGTGTCGAGGAGGTCCTCGTAGAACGCCTGCGGCTGCACGGTCACTTTCTTCACCGGTGTGCCCCGCTGCCCTTCCAGGTAGTCGCGTACCTTGGCGGCGGACGCGCCGTCCGCGACCAGCTCGGCCGCGGCGGCGGGCAGCCGGTTGACGACGACCTCCTCGCGCTGGTCCATGAGCGGCCGGGTGGTGGCCAGCAGCGGCACGTCCCACTTGGTCAGCCCGGCCCCGGTCCCGGTCCCGAAGTACGAGCCCGACACCACGGCCTGGTCCAGGCCCGCGAGCCGGGCCTCGGCCACCGGGTCGACGGCGGCGAGCAGGAGCGGGAAGTCCTGGGTGAGGTCCACCACGGCCTCGCCCTTCTTGGCGCCGCCCTTGCCCCACGGCAGGGGCGCCCCCTCTCCTCTGCCGTCGCGGGTGGACCAGGCGTCGGCGGTCGGGCCGGGGTGGGCGGTGTTGTCGGCGGGGTCGTCTTTATCGCGCCAGGTGAGCGAGTCGCCCAGGGTGACCTCCTTGCCGGAGGGCAGGCGTTCCGTGGTGAGGTCGAGCCTCTCGCCGCCGTCCTCCATGGTGAAGGTCAGGGGGCGGCGGGTGACGTACTGGTAGTGGGGCGCGCCCTCGATCCTGGTGAGGCCGCGGTCGGCCACCCGGGTACGGTCCACGCGCAGCATCGTCCGCTCGCCGTCGGCCAGCGTCTCGGTGACCGGCACCTGTACGGTTCCGCTGCCGGTGAAGTAGCCGACCATGCCGATCGGCGCGGCCACCTCGATGCCGTCGAGCCGTTCGACCGCGGCGAGCTGGTCGAGCGTGATGCCGCCGTGGATGCCGGACAGGTAGTTGGCCCTGACCAGGCCGGTCGAGCGTTCGATGGCGGTGGTCGAGCCCTTGGGCCGGACGAGGATGTCGTACTGGGCCCGGTAGTTGTCCTTGACCGTGCCGGTGATCTCCAGACGCTGCGTCTCGGCGGTGCCGGTCAGCACGCTGAACCCGGTCGCGGCCACCACGATGCCGAGCAGCAGCACCAGGGCGCGCCCCGCGCGGTGCCTGAGCTGGGCGCGGACGAGCCGGATCATCCGAGCCTGCCGATGCGGTCGAGCACGTCGGAGGCGGGTGCCACGACGTCGTCGCCCACCACCCGGCCGTCGGCGAGCCGTACCAGCCGGCCGCAGGTGGCGGCCAGCTCGGGGTTGTGGGTGGCGATGAGCATGGTCATGCCGTAGCGCTCGCGCAGGCCGAACAGCAGGTCCACGATCTCCTGGCCGGTGGCGCTGTCGAGGTTGCCGGTGGGCTCGTCGGCCAGCAGCAGCGGCGGCCGGGCGATCAGCGCGCGGGCGATGGCCACCCGCTGCTGCTGGCCCCCGGAGAGCTGTGACGGGAGCGCGCGTTCCCGGCCCGCCAGCCCGACCGCCTCCAGCAGCTCACGCCCGCGCGCCTGCCGGTCGAAGCCCACCCGGTACGGCAGCACCGGCGCCAGCACGTTGTCCAGCACGCTGAGCGCGGGCAGCAGGTGGAAGCGCTGGAACACGAACCCGGTCCGCCGGCGGTGCGTGTCGAGGCCGCGGCGCGGTAAGGGCGTGCCGTCGACGACGATCTCCCCGGAGTCGGGCAGGTCCATGCCCCCGACGAGTTGCAGCAGGGTGGACTTGCCCGCGCCGGAATGTCCCATCAGCGCGGTCGCGCCGCCCGCGGCGAACTCCAGGCTCACGTCGTCGAGCGCCTTGGCCGTCCCGTGGACACGGCTCACGCCCCGAAGGGTGATTGCTACTCCCATGCCCCCCTACATTGTCACAATGTAGAAGCGATCTCTACCGATACATTGCGACAATCTAGGAAACCGGGAAATGATCTGACAATGCCGCTCAGTCACGCCGTCCTCGCCCTGCTCGCCGACGGCCCCAGCCACGGGTACGAGCTGAAGAGCCGCTTCGAGGCGGCCATCGGCCCCCAGTGGGGCGGGCTCAACATCGGCCACCTCTACCAGATCCTCGATCGCCTGGTCAGGGACGGGCACGTGGTCCGCAGCCACGTCGCCCAGCAGGACCGGCCGGACAAGACGCTCTACCAGCTCACCCGGGCCGGCGCGACGGAGCTGACCGGGTGGGCCACCGCGCCGCACGTGCGTACGGGCGGTTTCAGGGACGAGCTGTTCCTCAAGCTGCTGGCCGCCACCCGGCTGGGGCGCGACACGCTGGACGCGTTCACGGCGGCGCAGCGGCAGGCGTACCTGTCGGACCTGGCCGGGCTGGCCGCGCTGCGGCGGCAGGCCGAGCCCGACCCGCTGGTGGGGCTGCTGATGGACGCGGCCGTCGCGCACCTCAAGGCGGACCTCCAGGTCGTCGAGAGCGCCGAACGCCGCCTCGCCGCGATCGCGGAAGAGGCCGTGGCGCCGTCGGTGGCGCCGGAGGCCACCGAGCCGGGCACGGACCAGGAGCGGACCGGCTGACCCGGGCGGGCCGCCGCTCGGGGAGCGCCGGGCGGCGGCGTTGACCTGCGACGGGGGCGGGCCTCACCCCTCGGCGCGGGGCGCGCCGCGGATCACGACCAGAGCCAGGAGGGCGAGGACGGCGCCGATCCAGAGCACGCTCGCGGTGCCGATGCCGTCGACGGCGAGACCGCCGGCGAACGCGCCGAACGCGATGGCCAGGTTGAACGTGGAGACGTACAGCGAGGAGGCCGCCTCACCGGCGTCGGGCGCGGCGTCGAGGATCCAGGTCTGGAACGTGACCGGCACCGCGCCGTAGCCCAGACCCCACAGCACCAGGACGGCGCCCGCGGTGACGGCGCTGTCGCCGACGAGCGCGAAGAGCACCATGGCGGCGGGGAGCACTACGGCGATGCCCGCGACGGTCCGCCGTAGCCGCCTGGCGACGAGCGCCCCGGCGATGAAGTTGCCGCAGATGCCGGCGACGCCGAAGGCCAGCAGCAGCACGCCGATCAGGCCGTCGCCGACGCCGTCGTCCTGGAGGATCGGCCGGACGAACGTGTAGGCCAGGAAGTGACCGGTGATCACGAGGAAGGTGACGGCGATCCCGGCGCGTACGCCCGCGTTGCCCCTGAAGACCCTCGGCAGGTCCGCGAACGTGATGCCCCGCTCCGCAGGCACCTTCGGCATCAGGAAGAGCATGCAGGCCAGCGAGGTCAGCCCGAGAATCCCCACGACGGCGAACGCGGTGCGCCAGCCGCTGAGGTCACCGATGAACGTCCCCGTGGGCACCCCCAGGACGGACGCGGTCTCGACGCCGCCGAAGATGACCGCGGTGGCGCGCGGGACGTGCTGCTCCGGCACCAGCCGCAGCGCTATGCCGCCCGCGATGGACCAGAAGCCGCCGACGCTGACGCCGATCAGGAACCGGGCGACCAGGACGACGGCGAAGCCGGTCGCGAAGGCGGAGGCCAGGTTCGCCGCGCCCATCAGGCCGATCAGCAGCGCCAGCACGACGCGCCGGTCGACCCGGCCGGTGGCCACGGTGACCAGCGGCGCGGTGACGGCCGCGACCAGGCCGGGCACGGTCACCATGAGCCCGGCGGTGCCTTCGGAGACGTCCAGGTCGGAGCCGACCGGGGTGAGCAGGCCCACGGGCAGCAGTTCGGAGGTCATCAGGGAGAAGATGCCCAGGGTCACCGCGAGGACGGCGAGCCAGCCCTTGACCGGCGAACGGCCCGCGCCCGCGGGCACCGGTCTCTCGACGGTGGTCACGCGCCGGGCGTCTTGCGGGTGGTGACGTTCATCCGGTTCCACGCGTTGGCGGTGAAGACGAGCGCGATGAGCTGGGCCAGTTCCTTGTCCTCGAAGTGCCGCGCGGCCTCGTCGTAGACGTGGTCCGGCACGCCCTGAGGCAGCAGGGTGACGGCCTCGGCCAGCGCCAGGGCGGCCCGCTCCCGCTCGGTGAACAGGCTCGACTCCTCCCAGGCGGAGAGCTGGTAGACGCGTTCCTCCGTCTCCCCGGCCTTGCGGGCGTCGGTGGTGTGGTAGTCGATGCAGTAGGCACAGCGGTTCACCTGGGCGATCCGGATCTGCACCAGCTCCAGCAGGACGGGGTCGAGCCCCTCCCTGGCGGCGGCGTCAAGAGACAGGACGGCCTTGAAGACCTTGGGGGCGACAGTGGCGAAGTTCATGCGCTGAGGCACCTGGAACGTTGTCATGCCCCGACCCTAGAAACCGAAGCGACCCAGGATATGGTGCATTCCGATGGCAGAAATCTGGGTCAATCCCCCGGAGCCCGACGCCGCGCGAGCCGAGCCCGGCCGGGCCGCAGGGGCGGATCTCCACCTGGAGCTGTCCGGCGAGGGAAGCCTGCGGAGTCAGCTCATGCACGCGCTGCGCGAGGCCATCCGCTCCGGCCGGCTCGCCCCCGGCACCCGGCTGCCGCCCTACCGCACCCTCGCGCAGGATCTGGGCATCGCCCGCAACACCGCCGCCGACGCCTACGCCGAACTCGTCGAGGAGGGCTGGCTCTCGGCTCGCCAGGGCTCCGGCACCCGGGTCGCCCGGCGGGCCACCCCGCTCACTCCTGACCGGTCGCGCCGCCCGCAGCGCCCGGCCCGCCGCCGTGTCCAGCACGACCTGATGCCCAGTTCCCCCGACGCGGCCACGTTCCCACGGGCCGCCTGGCTCACCTCCGCGCGCCGGGCCGTCGCCGCGGCTCCCAACGACGCCTTCGGCGTGGGCGACCCGCGCGGCAGGGCGGAGCTTCGCGAGACGCTCGCGGAGTACCTGGCCCGCGCCAGGGGCGTGCGTGCCGAGCCGGACCGGATCGTGATCTGCTCCGGGTTCGCGCATGGGCTGACGCTGCTGGGTGACGTGCTCGACGGGCCGGTCGCGGTGGAGTCGTACGGGCTGGAGTTCCACCGGGGTCTGCTGGAGGAGGCGGGCCTGCGTACGGTTCCGCTGACGGTCGACTCCCGCGGGGCCAGGATCGACGAGTTGCCGGGCACCGGCGCCGAGGCCGTCCTGCTCACGCCCGCGCACCAGTTCCCCACCGGCGGCCCGCTGCACCCGGAGCGCCGCGCGGCGGTCGTCGACTGGGCCCGTTCGCGCGGCGGACTGCTGGTCGAGGACGACTACGACGGCGAGTTCCGCTACGACCGGCAGCCGGTCGGCGCGGTGCAGGGCCTCGACCCCGACCGGGTCGTCTACCTCGGCTCCACCAGCAAGAGCCTGTCTCCGGCGCTGCGGCTGGGCTGGATGGTGCTGCCGGGGCGGCTCGTCGACGACATCGTCGCCGCCAAGGGGCCGAGGGAGCTGTGGTCGGGCGTGCTCGACCAGCTCACCCTGGCCGACTTCATCGCCCGCGGCGCCTACGACCGGCACCTGCGCCGCATGCGGCAGCACTACCGGCGTCGCCGTGACCTGCTGGTGGGCACGCTGGCCCAGCGCGCCCCGCACATCGAGGTCAGCGGCATCGCGGCGGGGCTGCACGCCGTGCTCGAACTGCCGGAGCACACCGAGGACGCCACCCTGCGCGCGGCCAGGAGACAGGGGCTGGCCCTCGACGGGCTGCGCCCCTACCGCCACCCCGACAGTACGATGCCGCCGCGCGACGGCCTCGTCATCGGCTACGGCACGCCACCGGACCACGCCTTCGCCGCGGCGCTGGACGCGTTGTGCCTGGCCCTGCCCGACCGGCCGGAGCACGACGGCTGACGCGGCCCCGCGCGGATCGCCTGTCGAATTGAAATCATTTGGGCGAAAAGTCGCGATGAACCGCGATGTCACCGAGCCGACCACGTACGATCATGTGCGCGAAGCCCCAGCGTCTTCTCCCACAGAGAGCCCGATGATGAGCAACGATCGCTCCGACCTCGCCGCGAAGTTCAAGCCCGAGATCCCGCACGCCGCCCGGATCTGGAACTACTGGATGGGCGGCAAGGACAACTTCGCGGCCGACCGCGCCGCGGGCGACGCCGTGGCGAAGGTCTACCCGGAGATCGTCCAGATGGCCGTGCAGTCGCGCCGGTTCCTCACGCGGGCGGTGCGCCACCTCACCGCCGAGGCCGGGATCTCCCAGTTCCTCGACATCGGCACGGGCCTGCCCACGATGCAGAACACCCACGAGGTCGCCCAGTCGATCGACCCGTCCGCGCGCATCGTCTACGTCGACAACGACCCGCTGGTGCTCGTGCACGCCCGCGCGCTGCTCAAGAACACCTCGCCCGAGGGCGTCACCGCCTACGTCGACGGCGACTACCACGATCCCGAGCGGATCGTCGCGGAGGCCCGCAAGGTCCTCGACTTCACCAAGCCGATCGCCGTGATGTTCATGGGCGTGCTCGGCTACGTGGAGGAGATGGGGGTGATGCGCTCGATCATCGACCGGGTCGTGCGGACCGTGCCGTCAGGCAGTTACCTGGTGCTGTGGGACGGTACGGCGACGGGCGAGGCGGTCTCCGAGGGCAGCGACAAGCTGGCCGAGACCGGGGCGGTCCCGTACTATCTGCGCTCGCTGGAAGAGCTGACCAGTTGCTTCGAGGGGCTGAGCCTGGTGGGGCCGGGACTGGCGCCGATCAGCCGGTGGGGGCTGGCGGGCGACGAGGAGGCGCCGTTCATCGACGCGTACGGGGGCGTGGCCCGCAAGCCGTGACCACGCCGCGCGGATGGACGCCGCGCAAGTCGGCACGGCGCGAATTTACATCGAGCGGATAAACACCCGGGAAACATCGCTCCTGGTGTCATGACTCCTCACCGGCCACAGAGGAGATCATGATGAGCAACGAGAGATCCGCAGAAGGCATGCGTCGCCGGCGGTTCCTGAAGCAGGCGGGCCTGGCCGCCGCGGCGGGCGCGGCGCTGCCCCTGCTCGACGTCGGCGGCGCGGGCGCCCTCGCCGCCGCTGAGCCCACTACTGGGCCCACCACTGGACCCACCGCCGACCCAGACCAGTTGTTCAAGGACGGCCGCTTCAAGGAGGCCGAACTCGGCTACCGCCGCCGGTTGCGCGACAACGCCGACGACGCGCACGCCGCGGGGCAGATCGGGTACATCGCGCTGCTGTCCAACCGGTTCGCGGACGCCGAGCGGTTCCTGACGAAGGCCGCCGAGCTGAAGCCCGACGACCAGTTCGTCCTCTACCAACTGGCGGACTGCTACGTACGTCAGGACCGGCTGACGGAGGCCGTGCCGTGGCTGCGCAGGCGCGGCACCGCCACCGACCTCGCCCACGCCACCCTGTACGAGCGCATCGAGGGCAAGCCCTGGCAGGTGCACGGGCCGCAGACCACCCGGATCCCGTTCCTCGGGCTCGACCCCCTGCCGCACATGGAGATCTCGATCAACGGGACGGCCCCGAAGATCTTCCAGCTCGACACCGGCGGCACCACGGCCGGCCTGACCATGGAGCTGGCCCGCGAGGCCGGTCTGAAGGTGGTGTCCACCAGCACGGGCAGCGCGGACGGGCAACTGTTCACCATGTACTACGGCATTGCCGAGTCGGTCCGCATCGGCGACATCGAGGTGCGCAACGCGCCCGTCCACTGGAACGAGGCCATCCGGCCGCCCCTGCCCGACGGCTCCCAGGCGCAGGGCACGATCGGGACCGTGCACTTCTACCATTTCCTGACCACCATGGACTACGGCCACAAGCAGTTCGTGCTGCGCCGCAAGACCGAGGACAACCTCCGCCGATTCCGCGCCGAGGCCCGGCGCGTGCCCGGCGACGTGCTGCCGTTGTGGCTGGCGAAGGACCATTTCCCGCTCACCCTGGGCAGCCTCAACGACTACGGCCCCAGGGTCGCCACCTTCGACACCGGCGGACCCGGCCGCGGCATGGGCACCTCGCTGGCGATGGCAGAGCGGGCCGGGATCCAGCTCGGCGCGCCCGAGGAGATCAACGGCAAGGTGCGCTACGCCATCTACCCCGAGCGGATCAGCCTCGGCAAGGCGACGAGGCGGCGCGTCAAAGGATGGGCGGAGGAGAACCCCCGCGTCGACGACAACATGGGGTTCGACACCATCGCCAACTTCACGCACGACTTCTTCAAACCGTTCGCCATCACCTTCGACTACGCCAACATGAACCTGTACATCACCGGCGACTCCATGACCCCCGACGCCGCCCGATGAAATGACGTCCTTTTGAGTTCTCCCCGCGACTTTACGGAACGGGAGGGAAAAGCCGGAGACCGTTGGCAAAGGCGTGGCACCGCGCGATGAACCCATGTCCCGACCAGGGTACGTAAGTCGGGACTGGCCCTTGTCGGCAGGAGACATGCGATGTACCTCGACCTCACGGAGAACTCGATCACCGAGGCGGTGCAGCGGACTTTCGACGGCGCGCAGGATGAGCGTTTCAAGGAGTTGTTCGTCCACCTGGTGCGGCATCTGCACGACTTCACCCGCGAGGTTCGGCTGACCGGCGACGAATGGTTCACGGCGCTCGACTTCCTGCGGCGGGTGGGCGACATCACCAGTCCGACGCGGCAGGAGTTCGTGCTGCTGTCCGACATTCTCGGCCTGAGCGTCCTCGTCGACCTGATCAACCACGAGGACGGGCCGTCGGTGACGGACTCGACGCTGCTCGGCCCCTTCTACGTCGAAGGCCGGCCGACGGCGGCGAACGGGTCGGACATCTCCGGCGAGGCCGAGGGGACCCCGCTGTTCGTGAACGGCAGGGTGCTCGACACGGAGGGAAATCCCGTGGCCGGGGCCAGGGTGGACACCTGGCACAGCGACGGGAACGGCCTCTACGACGTGCAGATGCAGGAGAAGCTGCACCACCACCTCGCCATGCGCGCCCTGCTGATCGCCGACGACGAGGGGCGGTTCTGGTATCGCTCGGTGGCCCCGCGCTACTACCCGGTCCCCACGGACGGGCCGTGCGGGGAGATCCTGCGGGCCGCGAACCGTTCCCCGATGCGCCCCGAGCACCTGCACTTCTGGCTGCACGCCGACGGCTTCGAGCCGCTGATCACCATGCTGGTCCGCAGCGACGACCCCTACCTGGAGCGCGACGCGGTCTTCGGGGTCAAACGGTCTCTCGTGGTGGACTTCGTGCACCACCAGGCGGGCGAGACCGCCCCCGACGGCACCCGCGTGGACGAGCCGTTCCAGACCGTGGAGTGGACGTTCGCGCTGGCCCGCAAGGAGAGCTGAGGATGACGCCCGGCCTGCTCGACCGCGCGAGCTGCTCGGCGACGAGCGACTGCTGGAAGTACTGATGATCATCAATCGGTGGAGCGGGCTAAGGACGGCGAGCATGCGCGCGCTACGCTTCGAGCGGTTCGGCGGCCCCGAGGTGCTGTCCGTCGGCGAGGTCGCGGACCCGGTCGCCGCCGACGGCGTCGCGGTGGTCGCCGTGCGGGCGGCCTCGGTCAACCCCTCTGACGTGATGAACGTCTCGGGCAGGATGGAGGACACCACGTTGCCGCGCGTTCCCGGCCGCGACTTCGCCGGGGTCGTACTCGACGGACCCGACGAGTGGCTCGGCGCCGAGGTGTGGGGCACCGGGGGCGACCTCGGCTTCACCCTCGACGGCTCGCACGCGCAACGCCTGGCCCTGCCGGTCGGCGCGCTGGCCCGCAAACCCGAGGTACTCGACTTCGCCGAGGCGGCGACCGTCGGCGTGAACTTCGTGGTCGGCTGGCTCGGCGCGATCGAGACCGCCGGGCTCGCCGCGGGCGAGACCATCGCCGTCTTCGGCGTCTCAGGGGGCGTGGGCGGGGCCGTCGCGCAGATCGCCCGCTCCGTCGGCGCCGCGCGCGTCCTGGGCGTCGACCGCCACGCCCCGGCCGACGACACCCCGGCGGCCGGACTCGTCGACGAGTTCGTGCGCTTCGGCGACGACACCGACGTCGCCGCCGAACTGCGCCGTCTCACCGGCGGCCGGGGCGCCGACGTCGTCTACGACGCGGTCGGCGGCGTCACCACGCCCGCAGCGCTGGCGTCGCTCGCCCAGCGTGGCCGCCTGGTCGTCATCAGCGCCGGTGGCACCGCCACCGTCGAGATCGACCTCACCGGCTTCTACCACCGCGAGGCGCGGATGCTGGGCGCGGACAGCAGGAAACTGGACGCCACCGCCTCCGCCGAGTACCTCGACCGGATCACCCCTCACTTCGAGAGCGGCGAGTTCCGGCCGCTGCCGATCAGGCAGACCTTCGACCTCGACCACGGCCAGGACGCCTACCGCGCCGTGGCGGAGCGGAAGGTACGCGGCAGGGTCGTCATCGAACCCTGACGCCGCGGGGAACGCGGGAGCCCGCCCCCGCGGCGGTCGGCCGAAGGAGCGGGCGGGGAGGGGCGGTGCGGTGCGTTATCGCTGCTCGACGACGCGGAACCGCAGGGTGTCGGTGAACTGGCGACCGTAGGAGTCGGTCGCGGTCACCACCGCGCGGTGCTCGCCCTCGGACAGGCCGGCGGGCAGCTCGAACCGCCACAGGTGCATCGCCCGGTCCGCGACGCTGCCGCCGTTGACGAGCTGCTGCGCCACGGCGTGCGGGTCGGACCACTCGGGGCCGACGCGCTGCGCCTCACCGCGCAGCTCCTGGGTACGGACCGCCGGACGCGCCCGCTCGCCGTCGATCTTCACCTTGACGGTGGAGCCGGTGGCGCCCATCCAGAAGTTGGTGGTGAGCCAGGTGCGCCCGGCCAGGTCGGCGCGGGTCACCACGTTCGGGTCGCCCAGTTCCGGCGCCGCGCCCTCGCGGGTCTTGTTCCACGCCTGCCGGTCGACGTACCACTGGCGGTAGGTGGGGCTGTTGACGCCGAGCTGCGTCTGCACCCGGTCGCTCTCGCCGGTCACCGTGTACCGCTCCTTGAACGAGCTGCCCTTGACGTCGAGGGTGAGCACGCCGGGACGGCCGCCGTCACGCCCGACCGCGACGGGGTAGCCGTCCTCGGTGATCGCGCCGGAGTACCAGTCGCCCGCGATCGCGCCCGCCGTGATGTGCGGGAAGGGCAGCCGGTCGACGCCGAAGACGTCCTGCCAGCCCTTGACGCGGTCGCCGGTCCTCATGTTCTCGATCGAGTGGCTGTGCCCGGCGACGGCGACGGCCTTGCGGCCCTTGAGCAGGTCGTACACCTGGCCGACCTGGTCCACCTGGTGGATCGGGCTGCTCTCGTCGGCGAAGTTCAGCAGCCCGATGTGGCTGGCGACCACCACGAGCTTGTCGCGGTCGACCTTGGCCAGGTCGCGCTCCAGCCAGGCGAGCTGGTGCTCGTCGAGCCGGCCGTTGTAGGCCGGACGGTTCGCCGGGTCGGCGCACTGCGGACGCCGCCCGTCGGCGTTGTCGACGTCGGGGGTGCACGGGTAGCGCACGGTGTTCAGCGCGACGACGTGCACGTTGCCGACGTCGTACGAGTAGTACGCGGGCGCGAGCTGGGCGCGGAAGGTGTCGAAGGAGTGCTCGGCGGTCTCGGCGTCGAAGTCGAGGTCGTGGTTGCCGGGCAGGAACCTGGCCGGCCCGTTGGTCAGGCCGGTGAGCCCCTTCACGTCGGGGTAGAGCGACAGGTCGTCGCCGACGACGTCACCGATGAACAGGGTGCCGCAGCCCTGGTAGTCGTTCCGCTTCGACAGGTCGCCGATCGCTCCCTTGCGGGCGTACTCGACCTCCTCCTTGTCGTACGTCTGCAGGTCGCCCGCGATCACGCAGTGCTGCTCCGACGACTGGGTGAGCGAGCTGCGCACGAGCGGGAAGTTCACCGCGGACGGGAGCGGCCCGGTCGGCGCGATGCCGCCGTAGCGCAGCGCGGGCGAGCCCTCGGGCAGGTGGTTGTAGTGGAACTGGGCGACGTTCGACTCGTCGACGGGCACTTGGTAGCCGGACGGCTGGGTGACGAAGACCGTCATGTTGTCGTGGACGGGCAGCCGGTAGCCCCCACGGGAGTCGGTGGTGACGACGTCGCGGCCGTTCGACACCAGGACACCGCCGAGCCCGCGCTCGTTCCTGTCGCTCGCGCTGTCGCGGTCGTCGTCGACGAACACCCTGCCGGTCAGAACGGCGGGGTCGGCCGCGCCGTCCTGGGCGCGGACGACCTCGACGCGGCCGCGGTAGGCGGTCTCGTTCCAGGTCCTGCCCGTCGCCGAGGTCGCCGAGGTGGTCGAGGTCGCCTGGGCGGCCGTGGCGGGGACGATGGTCACGGCCGAGCTGACGACCGCGAGGGCTGCCAGGGCCAAGGGGACACGGGGCTTGTTGCGGTCTCGGGATGAGGCACTCAACATGCGCACTGTTCTCCGATGCGTCGTCGGGGAAAGCGCCGGCCGTTCCTGGGCCGGCGGGGCGATCTTTTACGACGCTCCTGAACAGCGACCCGTGAGCGAGAGAACGCGCACCATATGGAGGCCGACTCGCAGATGAGATCTCACCGTGCGGAGCACCTCCGGTCAGGGCCGTGGTAAGGACGTTTCATGGCCGGGCGGCCCCTGGACCGCCCGGACGACGGTCATGACAGACGTCTCCGCCCGCCGTGCTCGACGGCGCGCAGGGTCCCGACGTCGAGGAGACATTGACGGGGGCTCCGTCGTCGTTGGCGGCGGGAAGCGCGCGTCCGGACGGGTCGAGCAGGTCGCTGGACAGCACCCAGGCGCCCGCGTGACCGGGAACGCTCCAGGAAGATCCGCGGGGAGCCGCCTCCTTCGCGGGGGAGGCTCAGGCTGTCCGCGTTCGCCCTCCCGAGCTCGAAGGGCGCGGTGATCAGCGGGGCGTGTTCACGCCATACACCATGCATCTAGGTTGCTAGCACTTTAGGAACGCGACTGTCAGAGGACCATAAGGAGGGAGACGGTCTTCCCGGTCACTCGTCCTTGGCGGGGGCGTCCGATGCGGCCGCACGCCGCTCCCACAGGTCGGCCGCCAGCCCTTCCTTGCGGATGCGGATGTCGATGTAGAGCAGGACCAGGACGGCGACGGACCAGGCGTAGAACACGGCGAGCGCGGCGTTCCCCGGCAGGGAGATCAGGTCCTGCACCCAGGGAAGGTCCTCGGCGGATACCGGGAACACGGTCGTGATCAAGGCTAAGCCGCCCAGACTCGCCAACCACAGCGGAGCCATCGTCAGCGAGAGCGGCAGCGCGATCAGGACCTCAAGGAGGAGTATCCCCACGATCCGCCACAGGTTGTTGGCGAACAGCAGGGCGGAGCGGCCCAGCGCGCCGCCGAAGCCGAGCGGCTCCAGCGCCGCGGTGACCGGCGCGAACATGAGTGCCAGCGTCATCAGCAGCCACACCACGATCACCAGCGCTTGGACCGCCGCCACAGTGATCAGCACGGTGCTGAGGGCGTCCGATGAGGGAAAGGCGGGGGCGCGGTCGCTTCCTGAGGACGGCAGCCCGTCGGGCAGCGGGGGGACGAGGCCGTTTCCTGAGGACGCCGGCGCATCGAGCATCGGGGCCAGCGTCGGCCAGAAGAATGCCACAAGGGCCACGACCAGCCCGAGAATGACGAGCTGTGGGACCACGGTCAGCAGCGCGGTCACCCCGAGCACCGCCCGCATCCTCCGCGCCAGCAGGCGCAACGCGCCGCGGATCGTCACGGGTCGCCCCACCATCGCCTGCACGACGAGCACCGCCTGCAGAGCGCCGGTCAGCGCGAAGGCCGCCAGGGAGACGGCCGTGGATATCAGCGCCGACAGGCCCTGCAACTGGAAGTATTGCGCCAGATCGGTGTCTGGCGCGGTTTCCAGCGGGCCGACCAGCCACCGCCACGCCTCCTGGAGGAGGTAGCTCACGGAGGTGAGGACGAGCGCGGACCCCACGAACTGGAGTGGATGACGCCGCAGCAGCACGATGGCGACCGCCCAGATCTCCGTGATGTTGTGCGGCGCGATCACCAGGGGAGGGTGCCGTACGGGCCTCATGGGGTCGGCTCCTTCGGGTCGGCCTCGCCGCCGAGCCGTTCGTACTGGTCGGCGAACTGGAGTACGGCGAGCATGGCGGCCGTCGCGAGGACGTAGGTGAGGACGGCCCACTTGACGGCGATGAGCACGGCCCACTCGATCGGCCGGAGATCGTCGGAGGAGCCACCGGCGCCCATGCGCAGCAGCACCGCCGCGCCCAGCACCCCGCCGAATCCCTCCAGGAGCGCCCGCAGCGCGCAGCGGGAGCCGAGGATCTTGAAGAACTGGCCGCGGGTCAGCCGCCGGGACAGCTTGACGGCTCCGCGGACCCGCAGTTCCTTCATGGTGACGCCGGGCGCGGCGAAGGCGAAGCGGATCTCCACCGCGCCGACCAGGACGAGTGCGGCCAGGAAGAACAGCAGCCCGGCACCGGGGACCTCGGCGACCGGACTGTCCCAGCGTGGGGCGTACGGGATGAGCGCGTACATGGTCAGGCCCAGGGCGCTGAGCAGGAAGGTGAGCCCGCACAGCCGGGCCAGGGCGCGCAGTCGGCCCGGCCGGGGCTTCCCGCCGACGACCACCGGAGCCAGCAGGCCGCTGAGCACGACGATCGCGGCGCTGTTCATGGTGAGGATCGCGATCGTGCTCAGGGCCTCGTGGAACTTCGTCCACAGGAACGTGTACTCGTTCAGGATCGCCGGCCGCTCGATCACCTCGGCCAGTGACAACTGTGCGGCGAGGGTGGGCACGGCCACCGCCGCAGCACGCCACAGAATGGTGGCGGGTTGTCGCCGCACCGCCTTGAACGCCGCGACGAATTGCTCTTCGGCGGGTTTCCACGGTGGTGGCGGGGGTGGTTCCCTTTCTCGATGGAGGGGGAGTGCGGTTGACGGTTGTTGTTCGGCACGCTCTCGGCTGTGCGCCACATTTCCCATTGAACCGCAAAGTACGGCGAAGGACTATGATCACCCATCGCCCCATATGTTGGAGAAACGTATGAGCACCACGAAAGCGAATGAGATGGACGGCCGCGGTATGCAGCACTGCGAGACGACGGCGCTGGGAGTGCTGCTGCGCCACGAGGGTCTCGATCTGTCCGAGCCGATGTTGTTCGGGCTGGGTTCCGGCCTGTCGTTTCTCTACTGGGACAGCAAGGGCATGGACTTTCCCTTCCTCGGGGGCCGGGTCAAGCCTTTCGAGCTGACCAGGAATCTGACGGCCCGGCTGGGGCTGACGTTGCGGGTCGAGGAGACCTCCTCCCCGCGTAAGGCGTGGCAGAACGTGGTGCCCCACCTCGACGCCGGGCGGCCGGTCGGGCTGCAACTCGACAGCTACCACCTGGACTACTTCACCTCGAAGGTGCACTTCGGCGGCCACGTCGTCGCGATGTACGGCTACGACGACCAGCACGCCCACCTGCTGGACACCGAGCAGCAGGGCGGAGCGGTGACCACCACCCTGACCAGCCTGGCCGCGGCCAGGGCCGAGCGCGGGCCGATGACGGCCAGGCACCGATCCTTCACCGTCACGGTGCCGGAGGGCCTGGCCGTCTCTCGTGACCTGCTCGTCGCCGCGATCAGGGGCTGTGCCGAGGCGTTCCTCGCCCCGCCCATCGCGAACCTGGGCTGCCGGGGCATCGCTAAGGCCGCTGGGCAGGTGCCCAGGTGGCTGCTCCGTACCGATGATCCGGGCCACCACCTGCCCCGGGCCGCCATGCTCATGGAGCGGGCCGGCACCGGCGGCGCCCTGTTCCGCAACCTCTACCGCGACTTCCTCGGCGAGTGCGCCCAGGTGATCGACGACGACAACCTGCGCACCGGCCACGCGCTGTACGCCGAGGCCGCGTCCCTGTGGACCGACGTGGCCGCGCTGGTCGCGAAGGCAGGGGAGAGCGCCGACGCGAGCCATCTCGGGCAGGCCGGCGACGTCCTCCACGAGTTGTCGCGGGTGGAGACGGACGCCATGCGGGCGCTGAGCGCCTGCGGGTCATGACGGTCACCGGGCGCGCCGGGCGTCGCGGGCTCACGCCGTACGGATCATGCGCCTCCCGGTGAACGACGCGACGCCGAGCGTGACGCCGGCCCCGATCACGATCGTGATCGCGTAGGGGAGTGGCGCCGCCGCCTGCAGGGCATCGCCGGTCTTGACCACGGCGAAGGGCAGAACGCTGACGAACGCCCCCACGCTGCCCGCGACGGTGCTCACGACCACGGCGGCGGCGATCTCCCGTACGAGCATCCGATGCGTCTGCGCCCCGGTCGAGCCGATGAGGGACATGACCGAGAACTCGGCTCGGCGTCGGCTGATGGAGGCGACGAGGTTGTTGGTGAGGGCGATGGCCATGAACGCCGCGATCAGGGCGACGACGAAGTAGTTGATCGAGGCGATGACCTGGCCGGTGCTGTTCGCCACGCCGACGGTGTTCTCGATGCCCTGCATGCTGAGCGTCCCGGCGGCGACGCCGACGAACAGGGTGAGGAAGGTCACGGTCGGGCGTACCCGCTCCGGGGCGGCGGAGAGGTTGGTCACGGCCAGGTGGGAGGCGGCGCCGCGGGCTCCTGGGACGGCCCGGAGCACGCGGTTCACGGCCGTGATCAGCTCCGGGGCGAGTACGCACAGGCCGACCGCGACGAGTACGCAGCCGGGCCCGGTCATCGCCGTGGTCAGCACGTCGGCCGGATCCAGGCCGAACACCGCGGCCGATGAGCCCAGCCCGGCGACCACCATGATCGTCGCGGCGACGCGGCGGCCGTTTCCCCTGCGGCGCCCCGTACGGCGGCGCGGGGGCGGGGCCGCGTCGGCGACCGGGCTGCGGCAGGCGAGCGAGCGGCTGCCCAGCCACGCGGCGAGCACGCTCGCGGCCAGCACGGCGAGCACCCCGAGGGTGGGGAGGAGCACGCCGGGCGCGAAGACGGAGGCGGCGTCGGTGAGCCCGGCCGAGTGGATGCCCCGGGTGACGATCCAGCCGAGGAGGTAGCCCCCGGCCAGGCCGGGGAGCGCGACGACGGCCGAGATGACCGCTGTCTCGACGACGAGCATCCGCTGCACCTGTCGCGGAGTCGCGCCGATGAGCCGGAGGCCGGCGATCTCCCCGGCCCGGCCGCCGAGTGCGACGCCGATCGTCGAGACCATGGCGAACAGCACGATCCCGACCGCCCAGCCCCCCATGATGAGCGGGAACTGGACCAGGAAGGCGCGGTCGGCCTCGGCCGTACTGGCGGCCAGTCCGGTGCCGAGCAGGCTCGTCATGCCCGAGACCAGGACGGTGCCGACGAGCGCCACCAGGCCGGTGGCGACCGCGGCGGCGCGGTGGTGCGCGAACGAGCGAAGGGCGAGCTTGACCATCAGCTCGCCGCCGGACCGTTCGCGGCCTGCTCGGCCGACTCGACCAGGACGGCCATCCGGGCGGCCACCTGCTGCGCGGTGGGGGTGTGGAGCCGGTCCACGATCCGGCCGTCGGCGAGGAAGAGCACGTCGTCGGAGTACGAGGCGGCGACCGGGTCGTGGGTCACCATGATGATCGTCTGGCCGTGGTCCGCCAGCTCGCGCATCAACGTCAGGACCTCTCTGGCGCTGCGCAGGTCAAGTGCGCCCGTGGGCTCGTCGGCGAAGACGACCTCGGGCTCGGTGATCAACGCCCGCGCGACCGCGACGCGCTGCCGCTGGCCGCCCGACAACTGGTCGGGGCGGTGACCGCCGCGGTTGCCGAGTCCCACCCTGGCCAGCAGCTCGGTGGTGCGCGCCGGGCGCGGCCTGCGCGAGTCGAGCCGCAGCGGCAGCTCGACGTTGTCGACGGCCGAGAGCGCGGGGAGGAGGTTGAACGACTGGAAGACGAACCCGACGCGCCGCCGGCGCAGCAGCGCGAGCTGGGTCTGGTCGAGCGCGCGCAGGTCCTGCCCGTCGAGCTCGACGGTGCCCGAGGTCGGGGTCTGCAACCCGGCGGCGCAGTGGAGGAGGGTGGTCTTGCCGGAGCCCGACGGTCCCATGATCGCGGTGAAGGACGACCGGGCGATGTCGAGGGTGATGCCGCGCAGGGCGTGCACCGGCCCGGCCTCTCCCGGGTATTCGCAGCGGAGGTCGCGTACGCGCAGCACGGGCGGCGCGGGCGCGGCACCGGAGTACGGGCCGGTGGAGTGAGGAGCTGTGGAGTACGCAGCCATGAGGGCCTCTCTGGAGCACGACGTGGGTAAACGTCCATATGAAATGATCGTTTAAAACGAACGTTTATATGATACGGTAGGTCAGGTGAGTGCAAAAGACAAGCTGCTGCGGGCGGCCCGAGAGTGCCTGCTGACCAAGGGCTACGCGCACACCACCGTGCGAGACCTGGTCGCGGCGTCGGGCGCGAACCAGGCGTCGATCAACTACCACTTCGGGTCGAAGGAGCACCTGCTCACCCGTGCCCTGCGCGACCTCAACACGGAGTGGGGCGAGCTGCTGTTCGCGATCCTCGAAGACCCCGACGCCTCCGACGCGGCGCGGTCATCGGCGGGCGACCAGGAGGCCCGATGGGGCCGGATCATCGACTCGATCCAGGCCAACCGGTCGTTGTGGTTCGTGAACTTCGAGTCGGTCGCGTCCGCGCGGCACGACGACGAGATCCGCGCCATGATCGCGAGCGGTCAGGAGCTGGCGCGGGCGTCGTTGGCTGAGGCGTTCGCGGGGCTCGGCCCCGACGCCGATCCGGTCGCGGTCCGGGCGGCAGGATCGCACTACTACGCCCTGCTCGTCGGGGTCGCCGCGCAGTGGCTCACCGACCCCGAGCACGCGCCGTCGGCCGCGCAGGTCGTCGCGGGCGGCTGAGCGCCTGTGGCGGATCCGGCGAGATCGGCGTCGTCTGCTCGCGCCGGGCTCGCGCAGGGGCTCTTGGTCAGGGGCTCTTGGTAAGGGGCAATCTTTCGTTTGATGGAACGATGGTCTAATGTTCGGAACGTGTCCGAACAGACTCCGGCGGACAGGCTCGTCGGCTCCGACCGCGTGCTGGCGGTGCTGGCCGAGCTGGCGCGCCACCCCGACGGCATCGGGCTGGAGGAGATGGCGCGGGCCGTGGCCAGCCCGAAGCCGACGGTGCACCGGGCGCTCGCCGCGCTGCGCCGCGCCGGGTTCGCCGCCCAGCACGGACACGGCCGCTACGTCCTGGGCGACGAGTTCCTCAGGATGGCCTTCGCGCATCACGAGGCGCGGCCCGACCACGTCCGCGTCATGCCGGTGCTCAAGGCACTGTGCGAGCGGTACGGCGAGACCGTCCACTACGCCGTGCTCGACGGCCACTCCGTCGTCTACCGGTCCAAGCTGGACCCGGCCGCCGGGGCCGTACGGCTGACCTCGGTGGTGGGCGGTCGCAATCCGGCGCACTGCACGGCGGTCGGCAAGGTGCTGCTGGCCCACGCGCTGCCCGACGAGGGCGCCGTCCTGGCCTGGGCGGGCGGGCGCACGCTGGAGCGGCGGAGCGAGCGTTCGATCGCCACGGCCGAGCAACTGCACGCCGAGCTGGTACGCATCCGCGAGCAGGGCTACGCCGCCGACGACCAGGAGAACGAGCCGGGCGTCAACTGCGTGGCGGTCGCGGCGTACCTGACCTCGCCCACCGTGCCCAGCGGCGCGATCAGCGTCAGCGGCCTGGCCTACCGCACCCCGCTGCGCAAGCTCGTCACCGACCTGCCCGCCATCCGCGCCATCGTCCACGGAGAGGACCTGTCGTGACGTTCACCGCCGTCCCGGCCTCGGCCGACGTCTACGCCCTGGGTGAGGGTCCCGTGTGGGACGCCGCCCGGCAACGCCTGCTGTGGGTCGACATCGTCGCGGGCACCGTGTACGAAGGGCGGCTCGACCCGGCGACCAGCCAGGTCACCGTCACCGGCCGGCACGTCTTCGACTCCACCGTGGGGTCGGTCGCCGTCGCCGCGGACGGCGGCCTCGTCGTGGCCGAGCGGGCGACCCTGACCCGGCTCGGCCCCGACGGGAGCCGCGACGAGCTGGCGCGGGTGCTGCCCGAGGGGGTGCGCAGCCGGCTCAACGACGGCGCAGTCGATCCCGCAGGGCGGTTCCTGATCGGCAGCCTGGCCCAGGACGACCGCGTGGGGCAGGAGGTGCTGGCCCGGCTCGACGGTACGGAGGTGACCTACCTCGACGCCGACCTGGTGCTGTCCAACGGCCTGGCCTGGGTCGGCGACCGCCTCTACAACGTGGACACCGTCCCCGGCACCGTGTGGGTACGCGACTACGACCCCGAGAGCGGCGAGACCGGGCCGCGGCGGGAGGCGTTCACGGTCACCGACGGCTCGCCCGACGGGATGTGCGCCGACGCCGACGGTAACCTGTGGATCGCCAACTGGGGGCTCGGCCGCGTCGAGTGCCGCACTCCGGGCGGCGAGTTGCTGGCCACCGTCGAGACCGGCGCGCCGCACACCTCCTGCCCGGTGTTCGCGGGGCCCGACCTCGACGTCCTCGTCATCACCACCGCCACCGCCGACCTGACGGACCCGGGCCCCGGCGACGGCCGCCTGTTCACCGCCCGCGTCGGCGTACGCGGCCTGCCCACGCCCTACTGGATCTCCCGGTAGGCCCCACCTGTAACCGTAGGCCCAGTCAACGGAGAGAGAACCGTGTATCTCATGCGCATCGGCGCGCCCGGCGCCGAGAAGCCCGTCGTCCGCGTGGACGACACCCACTACATCGACGTCTCCGACGTCACTCCCGACTTCGACGAGAGATTCTTCGCGGCGGGAGGTGCCGCCCTGCTCGCCGAGCGGGTGGGCCGTGGCGACGTCAGGGCCTTCGCGGGTGAGCGGATCGGCGCGCCGATCGCCCGGCCGCACCAGATCCTGTGCATCGGCCTCAACTACAGCGACCACGCCGCAGAAACCGGCCAGGCCGTGCCCGCCGAGCCGATCCTGTTCACCAAGTCGCCCAACACGCTCGTCGGCCCCGACGACGACGTACGCATCCCGCGCGGCGCCACCAAGACCGACTGGGAGGTGGAGCTGGGCATCGTGATCGGCCGCCGTACCTCCTACCTGGACTCGGTGGAGGAGGCCCGCGACGCCATCGCCGGGTACTGTGTGGTGAACGACGTCAGCGAGCGGGCGTTCCAGATGGAGCGCGGCGGGCAGTGGAGCAAGGGCAAGTCGGCCGAGACGTTCAACCCGGCGGGTCCCTGGCTGGTCACTCCCGACGAGATCGCCGACGTCACGAATCTGGGCATGTGGCTGGACGTCAACGGGGTACGCCGCCAGACCGGCACCACGAAGACGATGGTCTTCGACCCGTACGTGATCGTGCACCACCTGAGCCAGTTCATGGTGCTGGAGCCGGGCGACCTGATCAACACCGGCACCCCGCCCGGCGTCGGCATGGGCCACGACCCGCAGCTCTGGCTCCAGCCGGGCGACGTGATGGAGCTGGGCATCGACGGGCTCGGCAGCCAGCGCCAGCAGGTCGTCGGCCCCCGCTGACCGCCCCGCAGAAAGACGCCCCCGCAGAAAAGACGCCTCCGCCGGAAGACCACCGCAGGAAGACCGCCCCCGGAAGACCGCACTGCTGAAAGACTGAGAGAGCATGAGCCTGACCGCATCCGACCCCGCCGTCCTGGCCACGGTGGAGGCCGCCGTCCCCGGGATCGCCAGAACGCGGGCCAGCGACCGGCTGGGCATGGCGCACGACGCCTCGCACTACCTGCTCACCCCACAGGCCGTGCTGGTGCCGGAGAGCGCCGAGCAGGTGGCGGCGCTGCTGCGTACCGGCCTGCCGCTCACCTTCCGGTCCGGCGGCACCAGCCTGAGCGGGCAGGGTGTCAGCGAGCACCTCCTCGTGGACACCCGGCGGCACTTCCGCGGCATCGAGGTGCTGGACGAAGGGAAACGGGTGCGGGTGCAGCCGGGCGCGGTGCTGCGGCAGGTCAACGCCCGGCTGGCGGCGTACGGGCGCAAGCTCGGCCCCGACCCGGCCAGCGAGTCGGCGTGCACGATCGGCGGCGTCGTGGCGAACAACTCCAGCGGCATGACCTGTGGCACGCACGCCAACACGTACCGGACGCTGGAGTCGATGACGCTGGTGCTGCCCAGCGGCACGGTCATCGACACCGGCGCCCCGGACGCCGACGAGCGGCTGCGCGCCCTGGAGCCCGACCTCGCGGAGGGGCTGCTCAGGCTGCGCGATCGAGTCCGGAAAAATCCGGACTCGGTGGAGCGCATCCAGGCCCAGTTCTCACTCAAGAACACCATGGGCTACGGCCTCAACAGCTTCCTCGACCACGACACGCCAACCCAGATCCTCGCCCACCTGATCGTCGGCAGCGAGGGCACGCTCGGCTTCGTCGCCGAGGCGGTCTTCCGTACGGTCCCCGCGCACCGGTTGGCCGCCACCGGTCTGCTCGTCCTCCCGACGCTGCGGGCGGCCATGGCGGCGATGCCGCAACTCGTCGAGGCCGCCCCCGCCGCAGTCGAGCTGCTGGACGCCGAGTCCCTGCGTGTGGCCCAGACCGATCCCCAGGCCGACGACGTGCTGCGGACGCTGGCCGTGGCCGACCACGCCGCGCTGCTCGTCGAGTGGCAGGAGCCGCACGACGACCTGCTGGCCGAGCGCGAACGCGCGGCCGAGCAGGCGTTCGGCGACCTGCACCTGTCCGCGCCGGCCCGCTTGAGCAGGGACGCGGGCGGCCGGGCGGCGCTGTGGCACATCCGCAAGGGCCTGTACGCCTCCGTCGCGGGCGCCCGCCCCAGCGGCACCACCGCGCTGCTGGAGGACGTCGCCGTCCCCGTCCCCGCACTGGCCGACCTGTGCGACGAACTGACCGCCCTGTTCGCCCGGCACCGGTACGAGCGCAGCGTCATCTTCGGCCACGCCAAGGACGGCAACCTGCACTTCATGCTCAACGAACGCTTCGACGCCGACCTCGGCCGCTACGCCGACTTCACCGAGGACATGGTCGAGGCCGTGCTGAAGCGGGGCGGCACGCTCAAGGCCGAGCACGGCACCGGCCGGGTCATGGCCCCGTTCGTCCGCCGCCAGTACGGCGACGAGCTGTACGAGGTGATGCGCGAGGTCAAACGCCTGTGCGACCCGGCGGGCACGCTCAACCCCGGCGTGGTCCTGACCGACAGGGAGGACGCCCACCTGCGCGACCTCAAGACCGTCGTCACCGTCGAGCCCGAGGTCGACCGCTGCGTGGAGTGCGGCTACTGCGAGCCGGTCTGCCCCAGCCGCGACCTGACCACCACCCCCCGCCAGCGCATCGTGCTCCGCCGCGAGCTGGCCGCCGCCCACGAGGCGGGCGACCACGCGCTCGCCCGGGAGCTGGAGTCCGAGTACGCCTACGACGCCGTCGACACCTGCGCCGTGGACGGCATGTGCGCCACCGCCTGCCCCGTCCTGATCAACACCGGCGACCTGACCAAGCGCCTGCGCGCGGAACGGCACGGCCGCGCCGCGCAGCGGGGCTGGAAGACGGCCGCCAAGCACTGGGACGGCGTCACCCGGGCGATGAACCTCGCCCTCGACGCGGCCGCGGTCACCCCGTCCGGGCTCGCCGAGGCCGCCAGCCGGGCCGCCCGTGCCGTCACCGGTTCCGAGACCGTCCCCCAGTGGAGTCGTGACCTGCCTCGGGGCGGCACCCGCCGTCGGCCCGCCCCCGTACAGGACGCCGACGTCGTCTACCTCCCGTCCTGCCTGAACACGCTCTTCGCCCCGGCCGACGGCGGCCCCGGCGTGATGGCGGCATTCGCCCGGCTGGCCGAGCGGGCGGGCGTGCGGCTGCACGTTCCCGTGGGGATCGGCGGCCTGTGCTGCGGCACACCCTGGTCGTCCAAGGGCTACACCGACGGCTACGAGGCGATGGGCGACCGCGTCCGCGAGGCTCTCGCCGTCGCCACCGACGGCGGCCGCCTCCCGATCGTCAGCGACGCCGCCTCCTGCACCGAGGGCTTCCACCGCCTCGCCGCCGCCGCCGCCGACGACGACGCGGGCGGCGCGGGCGGCGAAGACGGCGGCTCGACCGTGCTCCGCGTGCTCGACGCCGTCGCCTACACCGCCGACCACCTGCTGCCCCGCCTGACCGTGGAACGCCGGCTGCCGTCCCTGGCCCTGCACCCCACCTGCTCCTCCACCCGCCTGGGCCTCGACGCCGCCCTGCGCAGGATCGCCGAGGCCGTCGCCGACGAGGTGGTGATCCCCGACGGCTGGCAGTGCTGCGCGTTCGCCGGTGACCGCGGGCTGCTCCACCCCGAGCTGACCGCCTCCGCCACCCGGGCGGAGTCCGCAGGCGTACGGGCCGGGGACTTCGCCGCCCACGCGTCGGTCAACCGCACCTGCGAGCTGGGCCTGACCCGGGCCACCGGCGAGCCGTACCATCACGTGCTCGAACTGCTCGACCGCGTCACCGCACCGTCGGTGCAGGATTCCGCTTGACGCGCTAGCATTCCATCAAGCGGAACAGAACGGAGTGAGTGGTGGCAGAGGCCCAGTCCCCGGTGGGGAGCGTCGACCGCGCCCTGCTGATCCTTCAGGAGATCGGCAAGCACAGCAGGGGCGTCACGCTCGACGAACTCGCCATCCGCCTCGGGCTGCCCAAGAGTTCGCTGCACCGGCTGCTCGGCGCGCTGAAACACCGGGGGTTCGCGGCGCAGCCCGAGCCGAGCGGGCCGTACTTCCTCGGCACCGAGCTGCTGGCCACGGCCTTCAGGTTCTACGAGACGATGGACCTGCGCACGCTCGTCCGTCCCCTGCTGCTGCGGGTGAGCGAGGAGTTCGCCGAGACCGTGCACATGGCCACGCTCGACGGCGGGGAGGTCGTCTACGTCGACAAGGTGGAGGCCGTGCGGTCGATCACGATGACCTCCGTGATCGGCGGTCGCAACGCGGCCCACTGCACGGGCGTCGGCAAGGCGCTGCTGGCCTGGACCTACCCCGCGGACGACGCGGTCAAGGCGTGGGCCGAGCGGTTCGGCCCGCTGACGGGCCGGACCCGCAGCACGATCACCAACCCGGCCAAGCTCGCCACCCACCTCGACCAGGTACGCCGGCGCGGTTACGCGCTCGACCTGGAGGAGAACGAGCCGGGCGTGCGCTGCGTGGCCGTGCCGGTGTTCATGGGCAGGACGGCGCCGGTCGCGGCGGTGAGCGTGACGGCGCTGAAAGACCGCATGTCACCGGCGCGGATGGAGGAGATCGGCCACGGCCTGCGCCGCGCGGTCGCCGAACAGGTGTGACGCCGAGGCCCCCGGCCCAGGTCACTCGTTTCCGCTATATGGAACGCTGATGCGCGATGCGGAATGCGCGTGCTATCTTCGGGAAGAACTTCTCCCAGAGGAGCCGTGCATTCATGTACCTCGAGCTCGATACTCCTTCGCTCGTCATCGACCTCGACGCGGTCAGGGGCAACATCGCCGAGATGGCCGAGACGGCCGCCACGCACGGCGTCAGGCTGCGACCGCACATCAAGACCCACAAGATGCCGGAGCTGGCGCGGATGCAGCTCGACGCCGGAGCGAGCGGCATCACCTGCGCCAAACTCGGCGAGGCCGAGGTGATGGCCGACGCCGGGATCGACGACATCCTGCTGGCCTTCCCGATCTGGGGTGAGCCCAAGCTGCGCCGCCTGGCCGCGTTGCGCGAGCGCGCCCGGGTGCGGGTCAGCCTCGACTCGGTGGAAGTGGCCGCGGGGCTCGGCCGGCTGGGCGGGCCGCCGGTGGAGGTGCTGGTGGAGGTGGACACCGGGCAGCACCGGCTGGGCCGCCCGCCGGGCCGGCCCACCGCCGACCTGGTCGCCGAGATCGCCGCCGTCCCTGGGGTGGAGGTCGTGGGCCTGCTCACGCTGGCCGGGCACGCCTACCATTCGCGCACCCCGGCCGAGCTGGCGCGGACCGCCCGCCGCGAGGGCGAGGACCTCGTGGCCACGGCCGAGCTGTGCCTGCGCGACGGCATCGAGCTGCGGGAGATCAGCGTCGGCTCCACCCCGACCGCCCGGCACGCGGCCGGGGTCGCCGGCGTGACCGAGATCCGGCCCGGCACCTACATCTTCAACGACACCGCGATGATGCGCCTGGGCGTGGCCACCGAGGAGACGGCGGCCGCCCGCGTGCTGACCACCGTGATCGCCCGGTCGACCCCGGAGCGCGTCGTCTTCGACGCCGGCACCAAGTGCCTCACCTCCGACGGCGTCGGCTCGCCCGGCTGGATCCGGGCCGTCGGCCTGCCGCACCTGCACATGGACTTCCTCAACGAGGAGCACGGGGTGGCCAGGCTGGCGGCCGGGCACCACGGCGAGCTGCCGGTCGGCACGCGGGCCCAGCTCATCCCCAGCCACGCCTGCGCGGCCGTCAACCTCTTCGACGTCGCCCACGGCGTCGAGGGCGGCCAGGTCACCACGGAGCTGCGCGTCGCCGCCCGCGGCGCGGTGCGCTGAACGGAGGAAACACCATGCGCGGACTCGCGGGCAAGCGGGTGCTGATCAGCGGGGGCAGCAGCGGCATCGGCGCGGCCACGGCCAGGAGGTTCCTGGAGGAGGGCGCCAGGGTGGTGCTCGGCGGGCTCGACCCGGCCGAGGTGGACGCCACGGTGACCGGGCTGTCCGGGCTGGGCGAGGTGAGCGGCCTGGCCGGCGACGTCAGCGTCGCGGGCGACGTCACCCGCCTGGTCGAAGGGGCCGTGGCGGCGCTGGGCGGGCTCGACGTCCTGGTCAACAACGCCGGCGTCGCCTGGCGCGAGCCGTTCCTGGAGATCACCCCTGAGCACTGGGACCAGATCATGGCGGTCAACCTGCGCGGCATGTTCCTGGTCGCCCAGGCCGTCGCCCGCCACCTGGTCGAGCAGGGCACCGGCGGGGTCATACTCAACATGTCCTCCACCAACGGGCTGGGCGGCGAGGCCGACTACGCCCACTACAACGCCAGCAAGGGCGGCGTGCTGCTGCTCACCAGGACCATGGCCGTCGAGCTGGGCAGGCACCGCATCCGCGTCAACGCGCTGTGCCCCGGTTACATCCGGACGCCGCTCAACGCCTCGATCTCGGCGGGGCTGGCGGAGGACTTCGTGTCCTCGTACGAGCGCGACCACATCCCCCTGGGCCGGGCCGGGCTCGCGGAGGAGGTCGCGGCCGGGTACGCCTTCCTGGCCTCCGACGACGCGGCCTTCATCCACGGCACCGAGCTGGTCATCGACGGCGGCCAGCTCGCGATCATGTGAGGGCGCGGCCACGGCGAAGGCCACCGCGTCCGGGTGGCGCGGTCGTAGAGGTTCTCGCCGTTCCGCTCGAAGCGCAGGACGAACGCCTGGTGGTTGACGCCCGCGGTGCGGAAGGAGACCTCCTCCTCCGGCACGCCGACCATCCTGGCCAGCGCCTTCTGCGTGTCGCGGGCGGCGTGGCAGACGCCGACGACGTTCTTGAACGGGGTCCCCGCGTACACCGACCACGGGATCATCGACATCGGGTTGGTGTAGGTGAACAGGGTCGCCGGCGGGGCCAGCTCGGTGTCGAGGCGGGCCGGGGCGATGTCGTGGAGCACGATCGCCGACTCCGACAGCTCGGGGAACGTCAGGAGGTCGGAGGGCAGGTTCTTGGCGAACGTGATGCTGCCTGCGCCCACGGGGACGATGCGGGCCATGCTCCGGTTACCTCGCTTCCGGGGTCAGCAGGGCCTTGACGGGGGTGGAGCGGCCGTTCATCAGCGCGGTGAAGACCTCCGCGCCCTCGTCGAGGGGGAACGTCCCGACCCAGCTCAGGTCCCACCCGGTGACCAGGTCGATGGCCCCGGCGAAGTCGGCGTCGTCGTAGGCGAACGAGCCCAGCACCCGCTTCTCGCCGCGGACCAGGTCGCTCGCGTCGTATCCGGCCACGTGGTCGGCCAGGCCGAGCCAGACCGCCACGCCGCCGGGGCGCAGGCGGGCCAGCGACTGCTCGTGGGTGGCGGCGGCGCCCACCGCGTCGAAGACGACGTCGTACTCGCCGGTCAGCTCGGGGCCGGTCGCGCGGGCGCCGAGCCGGGCGGCGATCTCCAGTCGGTCGGGCGCGCGGTCGGCCACCTCGACCGAGGCGGCACCGCCGGAGAGCGCGACCTGCAGGCAGGTCAGCCCGATCGCGCCGGCGCCGAGCACCCCGACCCTGGCGCCGGACGGGCGACCGGCCAGCCGCCAGGCGTGTACGGCGTTGGCGGCGGGCTCGACGACCCCGGCGGCGGTCCAGCCGAACCCGTCGGGCAGCGGCACCAGGGCGCCCGCGGGCACCGCGACGCGCTCGGCGAACGCGCCGGCCCGGTGCACGCCGATGATCCGGCGGTTTCTGCAGACGTTGCGCAGCCCGGCCGCGCACACGTCGCACGTGCCGCAGGACAGGATCGGGTTGACCGCCACCGCCCGCCCGTCCTCGGTGCGACCGGCGAACTCGTGCCCCATCACCAGCGGCGGCACCCGGAAGCCCGGGGTCTTGACGCCGTGCAGCTCACTGCCGCAGATCCCGGACGTGACCACGTGCACGAGGACCTCGTCCGGGCCGACCTCGGGCTCCGGTACGTCCTGCGGCTCGACCACCCCCGGCCCGGTGAAGACGAGAGCCTTCATCGCGGATCTCCGGCCGTCGAAAGCGCGCGTTCCATGGGGCTCCGTTCTCCTCAGGTTTGCGGCCGTTCCGTATGGCAGAATGGCGTTCCGAACTTGACGCTAGCAGACCACTACCGCGAAGAGCGTGTCAAGAGGTTCGGGGGTGCTCACTGTCTTCACAGGTCGGGAGGGGTCCTTGTGGGTTGCGGCGATATCGAGCGGGTTCGCCGCCGTAAGCGTCTACTTCGTGACTTTCACGAGTACGCCGTCTTTCGTCAGAGTGCCGGGCGGAAGGAGGTGTTCTCGGGGAAATGGCAGGCGACGCGGTGCCGGTCGCCGGTCAGCACGGGCTCCTCGGCCGAGCACCGTTCCTGGGCCTTCCAGCAGCGCGTACGGAAGCGGCAGCCCGACGGCGGGTTCGCCGGGCTCGGCACGTCACCCGTGAGCACGATCCGCCCGCGCCCGCCGCGCTGCGACGGATGAGAGATCGGCACGGCCGAGATGAGCGCCCTGGTGTAGGGGTGGGCGGGCCGGGTGAAGATCTCCGCCCGCTCGCCCTCCTCCACGATCCGGCCCAGGTACATGATCGCCACCCGGTCGCACAGATGCCGCACCACCGACAGGTCGTGCGAGATGAACAGGTAGGCCAGGCCCAGCTCGCGTCGCAGGTGGGCGAGCTGGTTGACCACCTGCGCCTGGACCGAGACGTCCAGCGCGGAGACGGGCTCGTCCAGCACCAGCACGCGCGGGTTCAGCGCCAGCGCCCTGGCGAGGCCGACGCGCTGGCGCTGGCCGCCGGAGAACTCGTGCGGGTAGCGGTTGGCGTGCTCGGGCGACAGTCCCACCAGCTCCAGCAGCTCGCGGACCCGTTCCCGGCCGCCGTCGCGGTAGCGGCCCCGCGTGCGCAGCGGCTCGGCGACGATCTCGTGCACGGTCAGCCTCGGCGACAGCGACGAGTACGGGTCCTGGAAGACGATCTGGATCTCCCCGCGCAGCGGGCGCAGCTCGGTGTGGGACAGGCGGGCCAGGTCGCGCCCGTCGTACAGGATGCGGCCGGAGGTGGGCTCGGCCAGGCGCACGACGAGCCGGCCCGTCGTGGTCTTGCCGCAGCCCGACTCGCCGACCAGCCCGAGCGTACGCCCGGGGTGCAGCGCCAGGTCCACGCCGTCCACGGCCCTGACCACGCCGGTTCGCCTGCGCAGGACCCCGGTGCGGATCGGGAAGTGCTTGGTCAGGCCCTCGACGGCCAGCACGGGCTCGCTCACGTCGGCCTCCCGCGCGGCGACGACGGGTGGCAGGTCGGCACGGGTTCGCTCATATCGGTCCCTGGTGGAGGTGACAGGCCGACACGTGACCGTCGGCCACCGCGACCGGCTCGGGACGGCTCGCCCGGCAGACGGCGCGCCCGGCGCCCAGCGCGCAGCGCGGCTCGAAGGCGCAGCCGGGCGGTGGGTTCAGCAGGTCGGGCGGGCTGCCCGGGATCGGCGTCAGTTCCCCTCTCTCGGACTCCAGGCCGGGCCGGCTGGACAGCAGGCCGCGCGTGTAGGGGTGGCGGGGCGTGGTGAAGACCTGGTGCACGTCGCCGTGCTCGACGACGCGGCCCGCGTACATGACCGCGACCCGGTCGGCCAGCTCGGCGAGGACGCCCAGGTCGTGGGTGATGAGCACCGCCGCCGCGCCGGACTCCCGCCTGGCCGTGTCGAGCAGGCCGAGCACCTGGGCCTGGACGGTGACGTCGAGCGCGGTCGTCGGTTCGTCGGCGATGAGCAGGTCGGGCTCGTTGGCCAGGGCCATCGCGATCATCGCGCGCTGTCGCATGCCGCCGGAGTAGTCGTGGGGGTGGCGGGCGTACCGGTCGGCGGGGTCGGCGATGCCGACGGAGGCCAGCAGCTCCAGCACGCGGGCCCGTACGGCGGCCCGGCGCAGGCCCGGCTGGTGCAGCCTGACGGCCTCGGCGATCTGGGCGCCGACCGGGACGACCGGATTGAGCGCCGTCATCGGATCCTGGAAGATCATCGCGATCCTGCGGCCCCGGATCCGGCGCAGCCGGCGCGCGGGCAGCGCCAGCAGGTCCTCGCCGTCGAAGCGGACGCTGCCGCGCACCACCCGCCCCGGCGGCCGGACCAGGCCGAGCACCGACATCGCGGTGACGCTCTTGCCCGAGCCGGACTCGCCGGCCACGCCGAGGATCTGGCCCCGCCGGACCTCCAGGCTGACTCCGTCGACGGCGCGTACGACGCCGTGCTCCGTGGGGAACTCGACCGCGAGGTCGTCCACCGTGAGCAGCGGCGTCATCGGCGGGCCCCCTTCGGATCCACGGCGTCGCGCAGGCCGTCGCCGACGAAGTTGACGGCGAGGACGGTCAGCGCGATGGCCAGACCGGGCGGCAGCCACAGCCACGGCATGGTCTGGAGGAGGGTGAGGTTCTGCGCGTCGGTCAGCATGTTGCCCCAACTGGCCCGCGGCGGCCGTACGCCGAGGCCGAGGAAGGACAGCACCGCCTCCAGCAGGATCATCTGCGCCACCAGCAGCGTGCCCACCACCGCGACCTGCGACAGCACGGCGGGCAGCACGTGCCGCCCGATCACCGTCAGCCGTCCGGCGCCGAAGGCGCGCGCCGCCTGGACGTACTCCCGCTCGCGCAGCGACAACGTCAGCCCGCGCACCACCCGGCAGGCGGTCGGCCAGTTGCACGCCGCGAAGACGAGGACGAGCAGCGCGGCGCCCGGTCCGAGCACGCCCGCCAGCACGACGATGACGACCAGTGAAGGAAAGGAGAGCACGACGTCGGCGGCGCGCATGACGACGGCGTCGACCGGCCCGCCGAACATGCCGGACAGCGCGCCGAGCAGCGTGCCGAGGGCGACCGCCGCCAGCGCCGACAGCAGGCCCACCAGCAGCGAGATCCGTCCGGCGTGCACGAGCCTGGCGAACACGTCGCGTCCGGAGGAGTCGGTGCCGAGCAGGTGCGCCGCCGACGGCGGCTCGCGGAAGGCGGCCAGATCCACCGCGTTCGGGTCGTGCCCGGCCACCAGCGGCGCGGCCAGCGCCAGCGCGGCGACGGCGGTCAGGAACACCGCGCCGGCCACCGCCATCCGGTTGCGCAGGAAGCGCCGGGCGGCCAGCACGCCCGGCGAGCGCGGCAGGTGCGGCGGGCGCGGAGGTGGCGGAGGTGGCGGAGGTGGCGGAGGTGGCGGCAGGGCGGGGGGAGCGGTCACGACAGGCCGATCCTCGGGTCGGCCGCCGCGTAGAGCAGGTCGGCGGCGAGGTTGCAGATCAGCACGAGCACCGCGATGAACATCGCGAACCCGATCACCACCGGGTAGTCGAGCTGACCGATCGAGCTGACGGCGAGCTGCCCCATGCCTGGCCAGGCGAAGACCTGCTCCAGGGCGACCGCCCCCGACAGGAGCTGCGGGACGGAGATCATCACCACGGTGATCAGCGGGACCAGCGCGTTGCGCAGCGCGTGCCGGATCAGCACCCGGCCGGGACCGGCGCCCTTGGCCTCGGCCGTGCGTACGTAGTCGGCGTCCAGCTCCGCCAGCAGCCCGGCCCGTACGTAGCGGGTGAACGGCCCGGCAATGGACAGCCCGAGGATGGCCGCGGGCAGCACCAGGTGGGCCAGAACGTCGGCGCCGCCGCCGTCGCCCGGTGTGGACATTCCGGACGACGGCACCCAGCCGAGCTTCAGCGAGAAGAGGTAGATCGCGGCGATGCCCAGGAAGAAGCTGGGCACCGAGATCGTGCCCAGCCCGGCGACCGTGGTGGCGTGGTCGATCGCGGTGTTGCGCCGGGTCGCGGCCAGCGTGCCCGCCGCCACCGCCAGCACCAGGCCGATCGCCAGGGCGGTGCTCATGAGCAGCACGGTGGGCCCCATCCGCTCGCCGAGCACCTCGGCCACCGGGCGGCGGCTGACGAGGGAGTAGCCGAGGTCGCCGCCCAGCGCGTCGCGCAGCCAGATACCGTATCTGACCAGGAGCGGCTCGTCCAGGCCGAGTTCGGCGCGCTTGGCGGCGACGAACGCCGCGCCGCCCGCGGACAGGTGCTCGGGGTTGACCATCATCCGGACCGGGTCGCCGGGCGCGGCGCGGACCAGGAGGAACACGCCGATGCTGATGAGCGCGAAGACCACGGCGTTGATCAGGAGGCGGCGGGCGAGGTAGGCGAGCATCAGCCGGCCAGGGTCCACTCGTCGGCGTTCCAGAATCCGGTGGTGAAGTCGCCGCTGGGCTTGACGTCGCGCAGCCGCGAGCTGGTGGCCCACAGGGTGTCGGGGTTGTACAACCACAGGTAGGGGACCTGGGCGTTGTCCAGGCTCGCGGCCTCCCGGTAGAGCCTGGCGCGCTCGCGCCGGTCGGTGAGGGCGTCGGCTCGGGCGGTGAGGGCGTCCAGTGACCGGTCGCAGAAGTTGCTGATGTTCGCCCCTGCGGGATAGAAGGCGGCGCAGTTGACGATCGTGAGGCTGCTGGAGGGGTCGACGGCGTAGCTGCCGCCGCCGAAGAGCGCCAGGTCGAACGTGCGCCGCTCGTACGACTCCAGCAGCTCGGCCGCCTGCACCTGCTTCAGCTCGACCGTCATGCCGGCCGCGCCCAGCGCGCCCTGCACGACCGTGGCCGCCACGTCGCGGTCGCGCTGGCCGGGGATCCACGACAGCGTCACCGTCTCGCTCGCCCGCCAGCCCGCCTCGGCCAGCAGCGACCTGGCCTTGGCCGGGTCGTAGGCGTACTCGTCCAGCGTGCCGGGCAGCGCCCAGGGGGTGACGAACGAGGAGTTCTGCACCCGGCCCCGGCCGTCCAGGAGCTTGGCGACCAGCGTCGCGCGGTCGATCGCGTGGAGCATGGCCCGGCGGATCCGGGGGTCGGCGAAGCGCGGGTCGCTCTGGTCGACCGCCATCCTGATGAAGCCCGGACTCGGCCGCGCCGAGACCGTGACGCCGCTGAGCCCTGCTACGGCCCGCAGGTCGGTGGGGGAGATCTGGACCAGGTCCATCTCGCCGGTGCCGAGCTGGGCGGTAGCCACGTCCGAGCTGACGGGTTTGAGGAAGATCCTGGGGATCGCGATGGGCTTGCGGTAGTGCGGGTTGGCGGCCAGCTCGACGTACTGGTCGGTCTGGTATCTCACGAAGGTGTACGGGCCCAGGCCGACCGTCGGATGGTTGAAGAAGGGGTGGCCCGCGATCCTGTCCACCGGCTCCCCGCCGAGCACGTGCTCGGGCAGGATGAAGGCGAACGGCCCGGCGATCAGGCTGAGGAAGCCGACGTTCCTGCGGGCCGGTCTGATCACGAACGTGGTGTCGTCGGGGGTCTCGAAGGCGGCCCCGGCCAGCTTGCCCGCCATTGCGCTGCCGCTCCTGACGTCGGCCAGCAGCCGGTAGGTGAACAGCACGTCTTTGCTGGTGAACGGCGTGCCGTCGCTCCACTTCAGCCCTCGGCGCAGGTGGAAGGTGATCCGGCCGTCGTCCAGGTCCCAGCGCTCGGCCAGACGGGGCGCGTAGGCGTAGGAGTCGTCGACGGTCAGCAGGTTGTCGAAGATCAGCGTCATGACCTGCTGGTCGGGGCCGGAGGGCGGATCCAGCGGGGAGAAGCGCTTCGGCTTCTGGTACAGGTGGATGTTGATCGCGTTGTGCCGGGAGCCCGGGGCGGCCGGGCCGGCGCAGCCGGTGGCCAGCACGAGCGCGAGCAGTGCGCCTGACAGGCGGTTCATCGACACGGGACAGGAGCGGACACGGGAGTCTCCTGAAGGGGTTGTGCACGATAAGTGACGCGAAAATACTCTCAGTGACTAGAGGCTCGGCACAAGCCCTGGCCGGCGGTCACTTCCCTGGCGGCGCGCGAGGCGCGAACGGGCCCTGTCGGTCCGCGTCCAGGTGTCGCGTGTAAGGGACTGCGCTCGGATCGACAAGTGCTGGGTGTACCCCCGGGTGTCGGCGACGTCCGGATTGACCATACTTCGTGGAACGAAGTACGGTCGACTCGCCACAAACGAGATGGGAGAGCGCATGAGATTAGCCCACGGAACCCTCGCCGTGATCGTGGTGGGATCCCTTGTCACGGGCGGCACCGCGAGCGCGGCGCCGGCCGAGCCGGCGCCTCCGGCGACCGGCCCGGCGGGCACGGTGACCCTGCTGACCGGTGACCGGGTGACGGTCACGGCCGGCGGCTACCAGGTCGAGCCGGGGCAGGGCAGGTCCGTCCGCTTCGAGGTCCAGCGCCGTCAGGGCCACCTCCACGTCATTCCGCAGGACGCGAAGCCGCTGCTCGCCCAGGGCCTGCTGGACGAGCGGCTGTTCGACGTCACACAGTTGCTCGCCTGGAACTACGGCGACGCCGACCAGGCGGAGATCCCGCTGATCGTCCAGTCCGCCGAGGGAGACGCGGCGAAGACGCTCACCGGCACCCGCGCGGCCAAGGGACTGTCCGGGCTGGGACTGGCCAGTGTGCGCGTCCCCAAGGCCCAGACGGGCCGGACCTGGCAGGACCTGGCCGGCGACGCCCGAGCACTGGCCGCGGGCAGGTCGAAGATCTGGCTCGACGGCAAGCGCTCGTTCACCCTCGACCGGAGCGTCAAGCAGATCGGCGCCCCCGAGGCATGGCAGCGGGGGCTGACCGGAGCCGGGGTCACCGTCGCCGTGCTGGACTCCGGCTACGACGCCACCCACCCCGACCTCAAGGACGTCGTCACCCAGTCGCGGAACTTCTCCGACGACCCCGACACCAGCGACGGCGTCGGCCACGGCACCCATGTCGCCTCCACCGTGGCGGGGGCCGGGGAGAAGTACCGGGGCGTCGCGCCGGGCGCGAAGATCGCGCTCGGCAAGGTCGGCGGACGGTACATCACCGACTCGGCGCTGCTGGCGGGCATGGAGTGGGCCGCCGTCGAGGTCAAGGCGAAGATCATCAACATGAGCCTCGGCGGCCCGGACACCCCCGGCATCGATCCCATCGAGCACGCCGTCAACACGCTGTCCGAGCGTACGGGGGCGTTGTTCGTGATCGCGGCGGGCAACGGCGGAGGGCCCGGCTCGGTCTCCAGCCCGGGCAGCGCCGACGCGGCGCTGACGGTCGGGGCGGTCGACAGGTCCGACCAGATGGCGAACTTCTCCAACCGCGGTCCGAGACGTGACGACCACGCGATCAAGCCTGACGTGACCGCCCCCGGCGTCTCCATCGTGGCGGCGGCCGCGCAGGGCACGGCGGACGGCCCGTACGTGGCCTACAGCGGCACCTCCATGGCGTCACCGCACGTCGCGGGCGCGGCGGCGATCCTCGCCCAGCAGCACCCGGACTGGACCGGTCAGCAGCTCAAGGCCGCGCTCATCGGCAGCGCCGCGCCGCAGGCCGGAGCCACGCACTTCGACCAGGGCGGCGGGCTCGTCGACCTCGTCCGCGCGACCGGCCAGCAGGTCCACGCCAGTCCCGCGAACCTCGGCGCGGCCTTCCGCTGGGACGAATCCGGCGAGCGGAAGGCGACCAAGGAGATCACCTACGCCAACGACGGCGACACCCCGGTCACCCTCGACCTCACCGTGGACACCGACGTGCTGCGCACCTCGGCACAGCGGGTCGAGGTGCCCGCGAAGGGCACGGCCTCCGTCACCGTGACGATCGACGCGACCGGCACAGCCCCCGGCGACCACCCGGGCACCGTCACGGCCAGGTCGGGTGACCAGGTCGTCCGTACCGTCGCCACCGCGTACGTGGAGCCTGAGTCCTACGACGTGAAGATCTCCGCGATCGGAGCCGACGGGCGGCCCGCCGGCGGGTCCGGGGAGTTCTTCAACGACAAGGGCGAGATCCTGCCGGTCTACGTCAGCGGCGAGTCGGTCACGTACCGGCTCCCCGTCGGGGAGTGGACCCTGGCCGCGGACGTCTGGGAATCCGATCGCGTCACGACCGCCCACCTGCCGGTGAAGGTCAGCGGGCCCGGCGCGGAGGCGGTGCTGGACACGCGCCAGGCCCAACCGATCAGGTTCACCCTGGACGAGCCCGCCGCCGTCACCAGTGGGTATCTGGAGATGTGGCTGTTCGACGGCTGGTGGTCCCGGGGCTGGTTCGGGAACTGGCCGGATCCCAGCGCCGTGAACTTCGTGATCCCCGCCAAGAAGCCCGGCCTGAAGTACATCACCAGGACCCACTTCCAGACGAAGGACCCCTCTCCCAGCCGGTCCCGCTACGACCTGGTGGACGAACGGAACGACGGCATCCCGGCAGACCCGACGTACGCGGCCAAGGTGAAGGACCTGGACAAGGTGACCACGACCTTCCGCGGCGCGGGAACCGCCGCGACGGGCGACTACTACGTCACGGTCGCCCCCGACGACGACCCTCTGGGCGGGTTCCTCACCCCCACCAACGGCGTGCCGCTGCCGGGCACGCTCACCGAGTACCGCACACGAGGGCACAAGTGGGGCGGCGCTCTCGGGGTCGGCGCATCCATGGTCAGAGAGACCGTCAAGCCCATCCGCGACCGTGCCCGGCAGACGTGGGGCGTCGCGGTGAGCGGGCCCTCCTTCGCCACCCAGGGAGCCTGGCGGGAGCAGGACAAGCTGACCTTCGACGGCGGCCGGCTGCTGGCCGACGGCGTGCCCGGCCGGGTCGGCATGGACGGCGCGGCCACCGGCACCATCAGCCTGACCGCGGGCGACCAGGTCATCTCCACGATCGACTACACCGGATGCGGGCCACGGAACATGAGCCCGTGCCAGTTGGTCGCCGACCTGCCCGCGCAGGCCGGGACGTACACGCTCAGCGCGACGGCCACCAGGCAGGTGCCGCACTCCACGCTGTCCACGAAGGTCGAGTCGGCGTGGACGTTCCGCTCGGAGACCACCTCGACGCGGGAGGCGCTCCCCCTGACCGCGGTCCGCTACGCCCCGGAGGGGCTGGACGAGTACAACCGCGCCAAGCCCGGATCGTCCACCAAGCTGCCGATCACGATCGAACGCAACCCCGGCGCTCCCACGGCGGCGGTGAAGTCGATCCGTCTGCGGATGTCCGTCGATGACGGGGCGACCTGGCAGGACGTCCCGGTCCGGGAAGCGGGGTCGGGCTGGACCACGCGGGTGGCCAACCCGCGTACGGCGGGCTTCGTGTCCCTGCGCGCCACCTCGACCGACACCGCGGGCAACACCGTCGACCAGACCATCCACCGCGCCTACGCGGTCGGATAGCCCGCTCGCGGGGACGGCCTCCCCATGCGCCCGCTGAGATCCACCGCAAGGGGGCATGGCCATCATGGGGAGGCCGGTCCGTGCGTGGGGCACGGGCGCGTGAACGGGAGGACCGGACATGACATCCGACGCGGACGAGCGTGACGACCGGACCGGCCGCCGCACCGAGCTGATCACTCCCGAGCCGGCCGAGGCCCTGGCCGGGCTCCTCGACGTCGAACCGCCCTCGGGGGAGCTGCCCGCCCTGTGGCACTGGGTCTACCTGCTCGACCGGCCTCGGCAGCGGGACCTGGGCCCGGACGGGCATCCCAGGCACGGCATACCCGCTCCTCCCGGCCCGGGCCGGCTGCGCATGTTCGCCGGGGGACGGGTGTCCGCGCACGCGCTGCTGCGCTTCGGCGCTCCGGCGACCCGTACGACGCGGGTCGTGCGTACCGTGGAGAAGGAGGGCAGGTCCGGGCCGCTGACGTTCGTCACCGTGCGCGGCGAGATCGAGCAGGGCGGGCGGACGGTGATCGCCGACGAGCAGGACATCGTCTACCGGGCCCCCGGCTCGGCGCTTGCGGCACGGCCGGCCGCCGACGGACCGCCTCACTCCGAGGCCGGTCTCGCCCTCGACGTGGACGCCGTGCTGCTGTTCCGGTTCTCGGCGCTGACCTACAACGCGCACCGGATCCACTACGACGCCGCCTACGCCGCCCAGGAGGGCTACCCCGGCCTGGTCGTGCACGGGCCGCTGCAGGCCCTGATGATGGGCGAGCTGATCCGCCGCTCGGGCGTGCCCTCGATCGGCAGGGAGTTCGCCTACCGCCTCGTCGCGCCGATGTTCGGCGCGCAGCGGCTGACCGTGGGGCTCGTGTCCGCGCAGGGCGGGGCATCGGCGCAGGCGCAGGTCAGAGATGCCGAGGGCCGGGTCACCGCCACGTGCTCCCTGCACCCGGCGGCCCCCTGGACCGGCACCTATGACCGGCCCCTTTGATCGGCCCCTTTGATCGGCGCAGCCCGACCTGATGGGGGAGTTCTCCTGAGCCGCCGGTGCTCACGGCTCGACGGTGTGGGCGGCGAAGCCGCTCGTCCGCCAGGTACGACCGCTCGCGGTCACCGCGACGGCCTCCAGGCCGGGCCGGTCCTCGACCCAGTCGCGGGCGGCGTCCCCCATGGCGAAGGCGGCGGTCGCGTACGCGTCGACGGCGGTCAGCCGGGGGCCGACGAGGGTGATCGACAGCAGTTCGGCGGCGGGCAGCCCGGTGCGCGGGTCGAGGATGTGGGGGCCGCGCTCGGCGCTGCCGGAGGTGGCCACGGCCAGGTCGTCACCGGTGACCACGGCGCAGAGCGCGCCGGGCCGCAGGGGGTGGGCGATCCCGATCCGCCACGGGAAGGGGGCGGGGCCGAGCTGGAGGTCGCCGCCGCCGTTCACGCAGTGGCGGGGCGCGCCCGCCTCCGACAGCAGCAGTGACGCCCGCTCCACCGCCCACCCCTTGACCAGGCCGGACGGGTCCAGACGGCCGCCGGGAAACGTCGTGAAACAGCCGTCGGTGTCGCGCCCGGCCTGGGCGCACAGCGCGAGCACCTCGCCCACCTCGGGCGGGCACTCCTCGACGCCGACCTCGCCTCGGGCCAGGCGGCTGATCGCGCTGTCCGGCCGGTAGGTGGAGAAGACCTCGTCCACGTGGTGCAGCCAGGCGACGGCCCGCGCCACCGCCGCACCGGCCTCGTGGCGTACGTCGAAGGAGAAGACGGTGCCCATCGCCCGCTCGACGTGGCGGGTTCGCGGTGTCACAGCCCGGCCCGGTCGATGGCGCTCTGCAGGGAACGCAGGTAGCCGTCACTGGTGTAGGTGGCCCCCGAGACGGAGTCGATCCGCGCGCTCTGGGCGGACAGGGTCTCCTGCCGGAGGACGGGCAGCGCGGCGTCGTTGATCTCGACGTCGCGGCGGTTGCCGTCCGGGGCCTGGAGCACCAGCACGTCGGTGATCCGGTCGCCGTCGACGGTGATGCGTACCTGGACGGGGCCTCTCTGGGTGTCGGCCACGGCTCCGTCGACCGTCCGGACGCCCTCTCCCGCCGGGCGGGGAGCGGCCGTCGTGACGCTCTGCCCTGTCCCGGTGCTCGGCTGGGTCGGGGCGAGGGCGGCGGGCGGCTGGGCGACGTCCGCGACGTCGTGCGGCTTGAACGACAGCAGCAGCACCAGGCCGACGGCGGTGACCACCACCGCGAGCAGTACCCTGCGCATGGCGCGACCTCCTCAGAACTCGAACGACTCGTGATGGATGCGGCGTCCCGGCACGCCCGCCGCCCGCGCCGCGCCGATCGCCGCCCGGGTCAGTTCGGGCGGGCCGCACACGTAGACGTCGTGTTCGTGCAGGTCGGGCAGTAGCCGCCGCAGACCGTCGAACAGGTCCCGGGGCCTGGGCCCGGTCGAGTAGTAGATCGTCGCGTCGCCTCGGGTCGCGACGATCTGCGAGAGTTCGTCCGCGAAGAGCAGTTCCTGGGGCGTGCGGGCGCGGTAGAGCAGCGTCACGCGTCCTGGCAGCGTCTCGAACAGAGCGCGCAGCGGGGTGATGCCGACGCCGCCCGCGATCAGCAGCGACTTGCCGCCCCGGCCGAGGCGGGCGGTGAGGGCGCCGTACGGGCCCTCGGCGAGCACGGGGGTGCCCGGCCGCAGCCTGGCGAGCGCCGCGCTGTGGTCGCCCAGGGCCTTGACCGTGATCCGCAGCCCGCGGGCGTTCGGCGCCGCGGACAGCGAGTACGGGTTGGCCGACCACCACAGCCCGCCGGCCAGGAACCGCCAGCGGAAGAACTGGCCGGGCTCGGCCCGTAGCCGCCGCAGCGCGCGCCCGGTGAGGTGGACCGAGACGACTCCGGGGCCGTCGGCGGTGACGGCGGCCACGCGCAGGCGGTGCCGCGCCCACAGTCTGACCGGGCCAAGGAAGCGGTACCAGACCAGCAGCGCGGCCACGGTGAGGTGGAGGGCGTACCAGGCGAGCTGGGCCGGACGGTCTCCGGTGAACTGGGCGCCGGTCGCGAGCTGGTGCCCGAAGGCCAGCCAGGCCGCCAGGTAGGTGGAGAAGTGCAGGAAGTGCCAGGTCTCGTAGCGCAGCCTGCGGCGGGCGGCGCGGGCCGAGGCCAGGGCGATCCCGAGCAGCAGCAGGAAGGCGACGGCGGCCTTCGCCACGTCGGGGAACGACAGCACCATGGTCGCCGCCTCGTCCACCGCGCCGACGTGGTCGGTCACCGAGTAGCCGAGGACGACGGCCGGCACGTGCGCCGCGACGAGCCCGATGACGTACCGGCCGCCCATGGCGTGCCAGCGGGCCAGCCGGTCACTGCCCACGCCGCGTTCCAGCGCAGGGACCCTGGACATGAGGCCGAGCAGCACCGCCAGCCCGTAGCCCGCCAGCAGGCCCGTCACGCGCGCGATCTCGGTCAGCCAGCCGTTCAGCCCCGCCACGTAGGGGGTGCCGCGCCACCACAGGGCGATGACCGCGAGCGCGCCCGCCGCCAGGGCCGCGAGCACCGCCCCCGGCAGGACACGTACGCCGGGGGGCGTCGCCGTCGCGCGGACCGTGGCGTGAACAGTCGTCATGAAGGAAAAGTGCCAGGTAAATCTCTGTTTTTCCTCTCAAAGTGGCCTTTATGAGGATTTTCAGAGCGAGACCGTACTTTCGGGGTGAGGGGGTGGAGATGAGCATCCTGTCGCGCCCGGACGGCACGCCGATCCGCGTACTCGTCGTGGACGACGAGCCGGACCTGCTGGAGGTGCTGGAACGGACGTTGTGCCAGGAAGGCTGGCAGGTCCGCGCCGTGGCGAGCGGGGACGCCGCCCTCCGGGAGGCCGAGCGGTTCGGGCCGGACGCGGCGGTCCTGGACGTCATGCTGCCCGATCTGGACGGTCTGGCCCTGATGCGACGGCTCAGGGAGCGGAGCCCCGAGCTGTGCGTGCTCTTCCTCACCGCCCGCGACGCGGTGGAGGACAGGATCGCCGGGATCACGGCGGGTGGCGACGACTACGTGACCAAGCCGTTCAGCCTGGAAGAGGTGCTCGCCCGGCTGCGCGGGCTGCTGCGCAGGGCGGGCATGGCACGTCCGGGCGACGGCGACCGGCTCGTGGTGGGCGAGCTGTCCATGGACGAGGAGTCCAGAGAGGTCACCAGGGACGGCACGCTGATCGACCTGACCCCCACCGAGTTCGAGCTGCTGCGGCTGCTCATGTCCAACCCGCGCCGGGTGCTCACCAAGGCGCGGATCCTCGACGACGTCTGGTCCTACGACTTCGGCGGCCAGGCGCACGTGGTCGAGCTCTACATCAGCTACCTGCGCAAGAAGATCGACGCGGGGCGCCGGCCGCTGATCCACACCGTCCGCGGCGTCGGATACGTGCTCAAGCCGTGACCCTCCTGCCGCGTACGATCAGGTCCCGGATGATCGCCGGGCTGCTCGTGCTGCTGGCGTTCTCGTGCGCGGTCCTCGGCGTCGCCACGTCGCTGGCGATGGAGCACTTCCTGCTCGGCCGCATCGACCAGCAGCTCGCCGACTACGGCGCGCGGTTCGCCGCCAGCCTGGAGCACAGCGAGGACACCCGCGGGCAGGCCCGCGACACCTTCGGCGCCCGGCTGGTCGGCGGGAGCGTCACCCAGGCGGCCGTGGTGTCACGGTCGGCCGCGCTCCCCGTGACGCTGAGCACCCAGGACAGGCAGGTGCTCGCCGAGCTGCCGGTCGGGGGATCACCGCAGACCGTGGACCTGTCCGCCCTGGACGACTACCGGGTCCACGCCGTCGCGGGCCGGGACGGGGACGTGCTGGTCACCGGGCTCTCGCTGCACGGGGTCGAGGAGACCGTGGGGCGGCTGCAACTGGTCGAGCTGTCGATGTTCACGGGCACGCTCGCCGTCGCGGGGGTCGCGGCCGCCCTGTGGGTACGCCTGTCACTGCGCCCCCTGCGCCGCATCGCCACGGCCGCCCGCAAGGTCAGCGAGCTGCCCCTGGCCAGCGGCGAGGTGTCGTTGGGCGAACGCGTGCTCGACACCGACCCGCGGTCGGAGACGGGCCAGGTGGGAGCCGCGTTCAACCGCATGCTGGGCCACGTGGAGGCCGCGCTCGCCCGCAGGCACGACGTCGAGCAGCGGCTGCGCGCCTTCGCCGCGGACGCCAGTCACGAGCTGCGCACCCCGCTCGCCGGGATCCGCGGTCACGCCCAGCTCGCACTGCGTGAGCGCGGCCCCGTGCCCGACGACGTACGGCACGCGCTGAGCAGGATCGACGCCGAGTCCGGGCGGATGAGCCGGCTCGTCGACGAACTGCTCCTCCTGGTCCGCCTCGACGAGGGCCGCCCGCCGGCCAGGGAGGAGGTCGACCTGACCCGCCTGGCCATCGAGGTCACGGGCGACGCGCGGGCGGCGGCCCCCGGCCACCGCTGGCGGCTGGAGCTGCCGGAGGACCCCGTCACGGTGACCGGCGACCCGCTCCGGCTGCACCAGGTGCTCGCCAACCTGTTGAGCAACGCCCGCATCCACACCCCGGACGGCACCACGGTCACCGTGTCCGTCCGGCGGCTGCCCGGCCAGGTCGAGATCACCACCGTGGACGACGGCCCCGGCATCCCGGACGGTCTCACGGAGGAGATCTTCGAACGGTTCTCCCGCGCGGACCCGGGCCGCTCGCGCGCCACCGGCGGCGCCGGGCTCGGCCTGGCCATCGTCCGCGCCGTGATGACCGCCCACGGCGGCACGGTGGACGTGCGCAGCGGCCCCGGCCGGACCGAGTTCCGCCTGCTCCTTCCCGGCGACTGACCCTGGCCGGGGCGCGCCCGCCATGGAGGCCAATGATCAAGAGTTGCCGGCGGCTGATTCGTTCAGATCGATCTATTCGGGTCGCCCACCCGGGACGGCCTTCGCGCGGGCGTCCCGATGTCTACCATGGTCGGGCAACGGTGATCCCGCAGGGCGCGAGGGGCCGCGCCGGTTGGAGGGAAGGTGACCTCGGGACCGCATGACGAGGTGGTGGCCGACACCGACGGCCGCTTCGCCTCGGGCCGCTCCTTCAGGACGCTGGCGGACGAGCACGCCGACTTCGTCGCCGGGCTGCGCGGCCGGTGGGACGAGGAGGCTCCGCTGCCGTACGAGGAGTTCGCCGTTCCCTACCTCCAGCTCAGGCGCAACCTGCTGGACGAGTGCGAGCGCCTCGGCGGCAACCTGCGCTACGTGGGCGACGGCCAGGTCTTCATGGCCCAGCGCAACACGGACGCCGAGGACGCCGCCACGATCGGGGGCACCGCGGCGGGGCCCGTCCAGATGGGGCCTCGATGATCGAGCCGGCCGTTCTCGTCGGCTTCGACCTGCTCGGCATCGCCCCGCTGCCGGGCACCGCCCAGCTCGACCGGCACATCGGCGAACTGGACCGGGCGGTCGGCCGGCTCCGGCTGCTGGCCCAGGAGGGCGTCCGCGCGTACGGGCGGGCCGACCTCAACCGAGGCCCGGCCACGGACGCCCTCCACGCCCACATGACCAGCCCCGAAGGCGCCCTTCCGCAGGCGGCCGACCTCGCCGACCGGCTCACCACGGCCGCCGACGGGCTGCGCATCTCGAAAGGCGTCATCGAATGGGTCGTCGGCCCGCTGTCGGCGGTCGCGCTCGCCGCCCGCGTCGCGGTGGTGTTCGCTCCGCACCTGCTCCCTCGGCTGTCGGCCATGGGGGCGCGGTTCACCGCGATGCTCCGCGACGCCCTGAGCCGGATCGGGCGCATCTTCGCCGGCCTGTTCAAGACGTCCCGGGTGCGCGCGGCCGGTGCCGGGGGCCGTACGGCGCGGGCCGGGTCGAAGCCCGACTACCTGTCGGTCGCCGCGGACAGGTCCACGCCCGTGGACGACGTCGTGGCCGAGGAACTGCGCCGGCCGGGCAACCGCTGGCGTACCGAGAACACCCCGGTGTACCACGGCTCCCGGACCTCCCCCGACCGGATCTTCGAGGAGGGTCTGTATCCGTACGCTCCCGGCGATCGGGTCTACACGTCTCTCGACAGTGAGATCGCGAGGAGGTACGCCAGGGAGCGCTACACGTATCGCGTTCGCACCTCCCAGGGCGGCGGCTTCGCCAGGGGTGACAGCGAGGAGACGGTTACGTTCCCCGGAGGGGTGCACCGCCGTTTCATCGAGGGCGCGGACGACCACAGGACCGACGAGTTCCTCCCCAACCCCCATTTCGATCCTGGTTAGAGCCTGCGGGGGAGCCTGGTCACGGCCTGTGGGGAGACGGCCCGCGCCCGGCTCCGGGTCATGGTTCGCGGGCGAACGCCGCGCAGTCCGGGCAGTCGTCCAGGAACCGGTGGCGGCACTCGACGGTGTGCCGCAGAAAGGTGAGGGCCTGCCGCATGCGCGCCATCTCGCTCTCCAGGGCCGCGATCTTCGCCCGCACCACCTCCTGCGCCGCCGTCTTCCTCGGCGTCATGGCGGCGCGGACCTCGGGCAGGGAGAGCCCCACCTGCCGCAGTTTCAGCACGGTGCGGGCCTGCTCCATGGCCTCCTCGTCGTAGACGCGATAACCGTGGCCGTCGCGACGCACCGTGAGAGCCCCGACCTGCTCCCAGTGCCGCAGCACGTGAGCCTCGACCCCCAGCTCGGTGGACGCCTCTCCGATCGTCCTCACCGTTCACCCCTTGCCTTCATGTCGACCTTAACCCCTAGCCTCCAGGCATGACCGAAACCTCCCTTTGTCCGGCGTCGATACTCGTGACCGGTGCGGCGGGAAACCTCGGGCGTGAGGTCGTCCGGCGTCTCCATGCGCGTGGCGTGGGCGTCCGGTGTCTCGACCGGCATCCGGTGGACTCCCTCCCCGGCGTGGAGTCCGTGGTCGGCGACCTGACCGACCTCGAGGTCTTCCGCGCCGCGCTCGACGGGATCGAGGCCGTCCTGCTCATGTGGCCGCTGCTCGACTCCGCCCCGGCCCACGCCCTGCTGGCCGCGCTCAGGAGCGCGGCTCCCCGCGTCGTCTACCTCTCGTCCTCCGCTGTCGACGACGGACGCGCTCGCCAGAGCGACCCCATCGTGCAGGTGCACGCCGACATGGAGGCGCTGCTCGACGAGGCCGGGCTGCGGCCGGTGGTGCTGCGTAGCGACACACTGGCCGCCAACGTTCGCGGGTGGGCCGCGCAACTGCGGGCCGGGGACGTCGTGGCCGGGCCGGACATCGCGCGGACGGCGGTGGTCGACGAGCGCGACGTCGCCGACGCGGCCGTACGCGTGCTGCTGCCGGACGGCGACCGATTCGGCCGCGGGCCCCACGTGCTCACGGGGCCGGACGTGCTCGGCCGCGCCGACCAGGTGGCCCGGCTCGGTGCCGCACTGGGGCGGCGCCTGCGGTTCGAGGCGGTTCCCGCCGACGTGGCGCGTGCCAGGATGCTCGCGGACGGCCGGCCGGAGGCGCTGGTGGCGGCGCTGGTCGCGGCGTCGACGCGGCGGCCGGAGTCGGACCGGGTCACCGAGGGCGTGCGGCGGCTCACCGGCCGACCGGCCGGCACCTTCGCCCAGTGGGCCGCCGACCACGCCGACGAGTTCCGCCGGCGGGAGCTGCCGGGTCGTGCGCCTCGTGCCGGCGTACTTCCGGTTCCGTAGCCGGGCGGGGACGTACGCCGGGGGGAGCAGCGCGTACTGCCTTCCGCCGTACGACGACGGGTGAGGGCCGAGGCGGCCAGGATCGAGGCTCCGCACCGCATCACCGTCGAAGGGCCCGAGCCATGAAGTCACCGGTACGCCACGTCACCCCCATCTCCCCGCACCGCGCCACCGGCGTCGTGGCCGAGGTCTACGCGCAGGTCGACGCCGAGTTCAGCAGCATCGGCCCGGCCGTGATGATGATGTCCCCGTCGCCCGAGCTGACGGCGGCGGGCTGGTCGCTCATGCGCGAGGCGCAGTTGGCCGGCGCCGTCCCCGCGCTGGAGAAGGCTGTGGTGGCGCTGGGGGTGGCGCAGGCCAACGAGCTGGACTACGACGTCCAGGCGTTCCTGTCCGTCCTGCGGCTCCTGGGCCGGGCGGACCTGGCCGACACCGTCGAGCGGGGCGGCCGGCCCGCCGATCCCGAGCTGGCGGCCCTGCTCCGCTGGGCGGTCGCCACCGGCGGCGACCCGGTGGCGGCGCCGTTCGCCGCCGACAGGGCCGCCGAATACCTCGGTACGGCGCTGTTCACGCACTTCATCGACAGGGTGGCGGCGGCCATGCTGCCTGCCGGGCTCGTCCCGGGCAGCATGTCCGCCGCCGACGAACCACCGTTCGAAGGCGCCCCGATCCTGCGCGATCTCGACCAGGACCTGCGGCCCGGCGCCACCCTGCCACTCCTGGACGGGCTGCCCACCGGCGAGGAACCGGCCTGGGCACGCGGCCTGCCGATCGGCACGGCGTACGCCGCGCTCGCCGCCACGGCCGCGCAGGGCGCCGGGCTCCTCACGCCCGCCGCCGCCGGGGTGGTCGCGGACGTGATCGCGGAGCACTGCGGCCGCCGCAGGCCCGTCGGCGACTGGCTGGACGCGCCGCTGTCGTCGCTCCCTGACCAGGAGGCGGCGGGGGCGAGGGTGGCGATCCTGGCGGGGCTCGCGCCAGAGGCGGTGACCGACGAGGACGTCGCCACCTGGCGAGCCACCGACCGCCGCTTCAGCAACCACTGCACGGTGTTCCTGCTGGCCCACGGCGCCATGACCGCCGTCACCCACATCGAGGCCGCCCTCGCCCCCTAGACGGTCGTACGCCTGGCTCCTCCGGGTGGGGTCTCAGCCGAGGTCGGGGTGGGGAACGTACCGGTCCGGACGGATCAACGCGAGGCCCGGCTCGTCGGCCATCAGCGTGTCCAGGTCTCCGATGCGCCAGCCGGCGGTCGCGAGCAGCGTGGGCACGAGGGGATGCGTTCCCGGGAGCGCGATCCGGGCGGTGCGTGCCCGGGTGGCGGCGAGGGCGGCGAGCACCGCGTCCGCGCAGTCTTGCGGGGTGGCTCCACCGGCCGGGCCGATCAGGACGTCGTGGCCGGTCAGGCGGGTGGCGGCGTAACCTTGGCCGGTCGCGTACATGGTGACGCCGGGCAGGGCGGCGTACCAGGCGAGGGTGGCGGGCCGGGCCCCTCCCGAGGCGCGGGCGTCCAGCGTCGCGACCTCCTCTGCCCGCGTTCGCCGCGCGGGCGGCGCGGGCAGTCCCGCGGCCGGCCCGGTCAGGTAGAGCAGCGGGGTCCAGGGACGCAGGCCGTGCCGTACGTACAGGGCCATGGCGCGCGGGTCGGACGAGGCGAACGTCACCTTCGGCCCGCTCTCGCGCAGCAACTCCGCGAGCAGAGCCCGCCCCACCCCGGAGGACTGATGTCCGGGCAGCACGAACAGGTCGCCCAGGTGGGTGACGGGACCCCGCCGCAGCGTGCCCCCGAAGCCGAGGGCTCCGCCGGTCTCGTCGGGGGCGAGGAACAGCCTGCCGAAGGACCGCTCGGCGTCGAGGAAGTCGGGCGTCCCCGACCACCCGCCCAGCAGCCCGAACCTCCTGGCCACCTCCCGCACAGCGGGCATGTCATCAGCCGTCGCGGCCCGAACCACTCGTCCTCCATCCGACTTTCCCCTGAGCAGCCGCACCACCGGCCACCCTACCTACCTTGTCGTGATCGCTCACTCATGCTTGAGTGTGTCCAAATGAGCCCCGAACCAGAGACGACCAGCCGCGCCCCGGCAACCCTGGTGTTCGCCATGGCCGTGGTGCCCCTCCTGCTCGCGAACTGGCTCATCGTCGCCGCGATCATAGGACGCGACTGTGTCGTGCTCTATGAGGGAGGCAACCTCACAGAATGCGGCGGCGGGCTTTCCGAGGAGCAGATGTCCGCCGTGTCGGGACTGGCGGCGCTGGTGCTGCTCGTCCTCCAGGCAGGACTGTTCGCCCTGGCACGTCGGCGCATCCACCGGCGGCGGCGCGCCACCATCTGATCCCTACGAGGTCAGTGGGGGACGACGATGACCTGGTGGGTGTCCTCGTAGATCACGGTGCCGGGGTCGGGCGTCTCGACGCGTACGCACGCCACCTCGTGCGCGGCGAGAATGTCCAGGTAGCCGGAGACCCGTTCGATGAAGGGGCCGGCGGACGGCTTGAACCAGGCGGCGGCCCCTGGGTTGCGTACCCGATCGTAGACGTGCGGATCCACCTCACTGGGGTCGGTCAGGTTCGCCTGATACCAGGCGTGGCCCTCGGTTCTGAAGCGCTCCTGTTCCGGCGAGAGCCGGCCCTGCTCGGCGAGACCGTTGACGAGGCCGAACACGCCGGGGTGGACACCTCGTGCATTGGGAGTGGGGCTCTGGAACCTCACGTACACGCGTCGGTTCTCCTCTGATCGCCTTCCACGCGTCGGGGCACCAAGGCTAGAGCAGTCGCTCGCCTCGGCGGGCTGCTTCCTCCCGGGTGGCGGTGAGGAACGCCTGGCGGAGCGCTTCCTGCCGAGGCCCTTCCCTCTCCGTGGCCGCTCGCGGGGAGGGCGCCGTGAAGTGGACGCCACGCGCGTGTGCCGCTGTGAATGGGCCGTCTTGTTCCCGCGCCGGGGCGATCAGTCGTCGTCGGCAGGTGGGGACGTGGCGAAGGCGCCGGCGGTCGCGGCGATGACGGCATCGGTCGCCGCGTGGTCGGGCAGCTCCGCGGCGGGGGGCGTGCCGAGCAGCAGCAACTGGTGGTAGAGCGGCGCGGTGGCGGCGATGAGCAGCCGCCGCGCGTCCGTGTGCGGCGGCAGCTCGCCGCGGCGGACGGCTCGGCTGACGATGACCTCGCAGCGGGCGTAGCGGTCTTCCCAGAGCCGCCGCAGGCCGCGCGCGGCCTCCTCGGACCGGAACGAGGCGGCGACCAGCGCCGCGGCGATCGACGGCCGCGCGGTCAGCGCCGCCAGGTTCTCGTGGTTGAGCGCCACCAGGTCGCCGCGCAGGGAGCCGGTGTCCTGGGGTTGCCAGTCGTCGTCGCCGGTCGCGTCGAGGAGGTCGGCGAGCAGGCCGCCGACGTCCCGCCAGCGCCGGTACACCGTCGCCCGATGGACGCCCGCACGGGCCGCGACCGCGTCGAGGGTCAGCTCGTCGTAGCCGCGCTCGCCCAGCTCGGCGCGGACCGCGTCGAGCACCTGCGTACGGATGCGGCTGGTACGGCCACCCGGGCGGCGCCGGATCGGCGGCGTCGACGGGTCGCCCTGTGACGGTGGAGGCGCGGAGGGCATCGCTTCGTCTCCGGTTTGCTCAGCGGACAACGTCCATGACAGTATCTTAATGTAGCAGTTGTCGCGTTAGTAGAGGAAGAGATCAATGAAGTCCAGTGTCCCCGCCGACCCGACGGTGCTGCGTCCGATGCCGGGCCAGCCCCGGGTGGTGCTGCTCCGGCCGCTGGTCACGTCGCCGTTGATCGAGGTCGGAGAGTTTTCGTACTACGACGACCCGGACGATCCGACCGCGTTCGAGACGCGCAACGTGCTCTACCACTACGGGCCGGAAAAGCTGGTCATCGGCAGGTTCTGTGCGCTGGGCACCGGGGTGCGGTTCATCATGAACGGCGCCAACCACCGCATGGACGGCCCCTCGACCTTCCCCTTCCCCACCATGGGCGGCTCGTGGTCCGACCATTTCGACCTGCTCACCGGCCTGCCCAACCGCGGTGACACCGTCGTCGGCAACGACGTCTGGCTCGGTTACGGCGTGACGGTGATGCCGGGCGTACGGATCGGGCACGGCGCGATCGTCGGCTCCGGCGCCGTGGTCACCTCGGACGTCCCCGACTACGGGATCGTCGGCGGCAACCCGGCCCGCCTCATCCGCACCCGCTACGGCGCCGGCGACGTCGCCCGGCTGCTGGCGGTGGCCTGGTGGGACTGGCCCGTGGAGCACATCACCGAGCACGTGCGGACGATCATGTCGGGCAGCATCGCCGACCTGGAGGCCGCCGTCCCGAAGACCTGACGTCCGTGACGCGGGCACGAGACGCCCCCGTGCCCGTGGCCTCGGTTTCCGCCTCGAGGAGGTGGTCCGTTCCCGCCATCGACCAGAAATGAAGTGATCTTCCATGTCCCGTCGCCGTGCGCACATCGCGATGGTCGGCGTCCCCGTCGTCAGCCACGTCCTGCCCAGCCTCGAGATCATCCGCGAACTGGTGGCGCGCGGCCATCGGGTGACGTACGCCAACGACCCGGCGGTCAGCGACCTGATCACGGCGACCGGCGCCGAACTCGTCCCCTGCGCCTCCGTGCTGCCCGTCGCCGACAACGCCTGGCCCGACGACCCCATCGCCGCGATGAGCCTCTTCCTCGACGACGCCGTCCAGGCACTCCCGCAGCTCCGCGCCGCCTACGACGACGACCCCGCGGACCTCTACCTGTACGACATCGGGGCCTTCGCCGCGCGAGCACTCGCCGAAGCGCAGGAGCGCCCCGTCCTGCAACTGTCCCCGACGTTCGTCGCCTGGAAGGACTACGACCGGGACGTGTCGGCGAATCTGTGGCGGCTGCCGGGAGCCGACGACTACCGGGCGAAGTTCGCGCGGTGGCTCGCCGGCTCCGGCGCGTCCACCACTGACGTGGACGCCTTCTCCGGCCGCCCGGCACAGGCCCTGGCGCTGATCTCCCGCGCGCTGCAACCGCACGCCGATCAGGTCGACCACGAAACGGTGACCTTCGTCGGCCCCTGCTACGAGCTGGGCGGGGGAGCGGAGGGCCGGCGGCGTCCCGGCGAGGCCGCGAACGTCCTGCTGATCTCCCTCGGCTCGGCGTTCACCCGGCGGCCGGAGTTCTACCGGCAGTGCCTGGCGGCCTTCGGCGACCTGCCCGGCTGGCACGTCGTCCTGCAGATCGGCAGGCACACCGACGTACGCGAGCTGGGCGACATCCCCGCCAACGTCGAAGTGCACCCCTGGGTCCCCCAGCGGGCCATCCTGGAACAGGCGGACGCCTTCGTCACCCATGCCGGTATGGGCGGTTGCGGCGAAGGGCTGCTGGCCAGTGTCCCGATGATCGCCGTCCCGCAGGCCGCCGACCAGTTCCTCAACGCCGACCGTCTCGTGGAGCTGGGCATCGCGCGCCGGATCGACACCCAGGACGCCACGGCCGACGCCCTGCGCACCGCCCTGAGCGAACTCGTCTCCGACCCCGAGGTCGCCCGCCGCTCGGCGCGGTTGCGGGCCGACGCGCTGGCCGAAGGCGGCACCACGCGGGCCGCCGATCTCATCGAGCGCCTGCTGACGTGACCTGACCTGACCTGACCTGACCTGGCTCCGGCTCGTCCGCCCGGCTCGGCGTCCGGCGGCGCGGCTTCGCGTGACGACCGTGGGTTGACAGCGAGCCCTCGCATCCAACACCCTTTCACTACTCAAATAGTGAAAGGGTGTTTTGGTTGATCGAGTTCAACCTGGACCGCGGCTCGGGGGTCTCGACGTACCTGCAGCTCGTCCACCAGGTCAAACAGGCGCTCCGGCTCGGTACGCTGCGCCCCGGCGACCAGTTGCCGACCGCCCGCGAGGTGGTCGAGAGCCTGGCCATCAACCCCAACACCGTGCTCAAGGCCTACCGGGAGCTGGAGCGCGAGGGGCTGGTCGAGGGACGGCCCGGGATGGGGACGTTCGTCCAGCAGGGCGTCGCGGGGGCGACGCTCGCCGAGCACACGCGGCTGCGGCACGCACTGGAGGCGTGGGTGCGCGAGGCCCGCGCGGCCGGGCTCGACCAGGAGGACCTGCGGGTGCTGGTCAATGTGGTCCTGGCCGACGCCGCGAAGGAGGACGTGGCATGAGTCCCGCGCTGGAGGCGACCGGGCTGGGGGTCCGTTACCGCCGTACGTGGGCGCTGCGCGACTGCTCGCTGTCGGTGCCCGCGGGCCGCGTGGCGGCGCTCGTCGGGCCCAACGGCGCGGGCAAGACCACGCTCATGCACGCGGCCGTCGGGCTGCTGCGGCCCGCGCTGGGCAGTGTTCGCGTGGCCGGTGAGGCGGCGTTCGTGGCGCAGGACAAGCCGCTGTACGACGGCTTCACCGTCGCCGAGATGCTCACCTTCGGCCGCCGCATGAACCACCACTGGGACGACGCCGCCGCTGCCGACCGGCTCGCCGGGCTCGGCATCCCGCTGAAGCGCAAGGTGAGCGGGCTGTCGGGCGGGCAGCGGGCGCAGGTGGCGGTCACGCTGGCGCTGGCCGGCCGGCCCGACCTGCTCGTCCTGGACGAACCGCTGGCCAACCTCGACCCACTCGCCCGCCACGACGTGATGCGCTCGATCATGGCGGAGGTGGCCGGGCGGGAGGTGACCGTGCTGCTGTCCTCGCACGTCGTGTCCGACCTGGAGGAGACCTGCGACTGGCTGATCGTGCTGAACGGGGGCCGGCTGCAGGTCAGCGGCGACATCGAGGAACTGCTCGACGGGCACCTCGTGCTCACCGGCCCGGACGGGGCGTCTGCGGCGGGGACGCAGGTGGTGGGCGCGAGCCGTACCGGCAGGCAGGTCGGCCTGCTGGTCAGGGGCGCGCCGCCGGCCGATCCGCGCTGGCGGGCGCGGCGCCCCGGGCTGGACGAACTCGTCATGGGCTACCTGCGCAGCCCCGAGTCGGCGGCGCTGCCGGGGCTGACGGGGGTGGGCGCGTGATCTGGGTGACGTGGCGCCAGCACCGGGCGCAGATCCTCGTGACGGCGGGGTTCCTGGCGCTGCTGGGCCTGCTGCTGCTGGGCTCGGCGATCGAGGCGAACCTGTACCTGGCCGAGCACGCCCCACCCGGCTGCCCCGCGCCCGTGGATCAGTGCGTCGAGGTCGGGGTGGGGCTCTTCGAGCGCTACGACGCCGTCTACTCGGTGTTCGGCTGGATGCCGCTGGTGGCCCCGGCGTTGGTCGGGGCGTTCTGGGGCGCGCCGCTGCTCGGCCGCGAGTACGAACGCGGCACCCACCGCCTGGCCTGGACCCAGGGCGTGCCCGTCCGGCGATGGCTGGTGGTCAAGCTGTCGGTCCTGGGCGGGGCGGTCGTGGCGGGCGGGCTGCTGCTGTCGCTCATGGTGAGCCTGTGGCGGCCGGTCTTCAGGACGGGGAGCGACTCCACGTTCGGCAACATCGGCGTGTTCAACATGGTCGGAGTGGAGCCTGCCGCGTGGTGGCTGTACGCGTTCGCGCTCGGCGTCGCGGCCGGCGCGCTGTTCCGGCGTACGCTGCCCGCGATGGCGCTGATCGTGGCCGGGGTGGCGGTGACGATGTTCACGCTGTTCCAGCTCAGCGACCACTACGCCGAGCCGGTGCGTACCGAGTTGTCCGGCACCGTGCTGCTGGACGATCCCGATGCCCGGTTGGTGGACGCGGCCTGGGTGGAGCCGTCCGGGAGGGAGGTCGCCCAGCCGTCCGACAGGGGATGCCCGGTGGACAGGGCAGAGAGCTACCAGGAGACCAGGGCGTGGCGTGACTGCCTGTTCGGCAAGGGCTACCGGTACGCGGTGTACTACCACCCGCCGTCCCGGTTCTGGCGCTTCCAGTGGACCGAGGCGGGAATCCTGACGCTCGCGTCGGTGGCCCTCGGCGGCCTGGCCGTGCGCCGTACCCATCGCCGCCCCGGCTGACCCGGCCGGGATGCGCCGATCGGGGTGTGTCAACAATCAGTAGTTGTAAGGTTGCTTTCCGTAAAACGTCTGTGAGTGTGGGCGACCCCGCCGTCCCCCGGCTCAGGCTCTCCCATCCTCCACAGGCAGAGCAGGCGCGCCCTTCTCCGCGCGACGGGCGCACCGAACGAGAGGAACCTTCGTGCGCAAAGCTGCCCTGACCTTGGCAGCGGCCGGCCTGTGGACGCTGCTCGCGGCCCCCGCCTACGCCGCGAGCCTGCCCACGGTCGTCCCCCCGGCCCCTCCCGCCGGCCAGAGCCAGCCGGTCCACCCGGCGCCCGCCCCGGCGGCGGAGCCCGCCGCACCCGCGGCGGAACCCGTCGCCCCGGCGCCGGAGGCCGCCCCGCCCTCCAGCCTGGTGACGGTCTTCAACGACGAGATCATCGAGCCGATCAACATTCCGGTCAGCACCTGCGACAACCTGCTGTCGCAGCACACCTCGACCTCCTGCAACGCGGGTGCGGCCTCGGCGACGACGGTGCCCTGACCCTTCCGGCCTGCTCGCGTCCCGGCGGAGCGTGAACGCCGTTCGCGGGATCGGCCACTGACCCGGACCCCGGCCGCTGATCGAGTGGCCGGGGTTCTCGCCCTCTGGATCAGGAACGGGGCCGGTCGGCTTGGCCGCGGAAGCGGTCGGTGGCCTCGATCAGACGGTCGAGGGTGCCGGGTTCCGAACCGCTGTGACCCGCGTCCTCGACGAGGTGGAACTCGGCCTCCGGCCACGCCTGGTGCAGATCCCATGCCTGGTCGGGCGGGGTCTTCATGTCGTAGCGGCCGTTGACGATCACGGTCGGCACGTGCCGGATGCGGTCCACGCCCGCCAGCAGGCCCTCCTTGGGGAGGAATCCGCCGTTGCCGATGTAGTGGTGGGTGATGCGGGCGAAGAGCAGGACGGCGGCGTCGTCGAGCTGCGGCGGATCGACGGGCACCAGGGTGTTGGCCGCGAACTCCCAGCCCATCCAGGCGCGGGCCGCCGGGAGGTGGACGGCGGGGTCGGGGTCTTCGATGCGGCGGCCGTACGCGGCGAGCAGGTCGTGTCGCTCGGCGGCCGGGACGGCGTCGCGGAACGCGGCCCACTCGGCGGGAAAGAGGTGGGCCGCGCCGGTGGAGGTGAACGACCAGACCTCGTCGGAGGGCCGGACGAGGTAGATGCCGCGGAGCACGAGTTCGGTGACCCGGTCGGGGTGGGCCTGGGCGTACGCGAGGGCGAGGGTGCTGCCCCAGCTTCCGCCGAAGACCAGCCAGCGGTCGACGTGCAGGTGCTCGCGGAGCCGTTCGATGTCGGCGACCAGGTGTGGGGTGGTGTTGTGCCGCAGCGACACGGCCGGGTCCGCGGCGCTCGGCCGGCTGGCGCCGCAGTTGCGCTGGTCGAACAGCACGATCCGGTACGCGGCCGGATCGAAGAACCGGCGGAAGGCGGGCAGGATGCCACCGCCGGGGCCACCGTGCAGGAAGACCGCGGGCTTGCCGTCCGGGTTGCCGCAAGCCTCCCAGTAGATCTCGTTGCCGTCCCCGACGTCGAGCAGACCGGAGTCGTACGGCTCGATCGGCGGATAGAACTCCTTCAGCGCCATGCGATCAAGTACACCCCGAAAACCGGGCGATCGCGCACAGAACCATCCAGAAGGTCGGGATCGCCCTGTACGGATGAGGTTCAGCCTTCCAGGGTCCGTTCGAGCCATGCCACCAGCATGTCCACGGTGGAGCCGAACAGTTCGTCCGGATGCTGTGGGCCGGCCTCGGCGACGACGCGGCGTAGATGGGGGGCGTCGAGACGTGTCGCGGCATCCCGGACCTGCGGAGGGACCGTGTCCCATTCGGACGGTTCCACCCCCGGCGGCGGCCGGTCGTGCCAGGAGTCGTAGAACTCGGTGAACCCGGCGATCAGCAGGATCATCTGCTGATACGCGCGGAGTGCGCCTTCCGGGCCCAGCCCGATCCGCAGCAGGAATTCGAGCACGGCGTCCTGGTGGCGGGCCAGGGTCGGCTGCGGGCCGGTCAGGGTCGCGAACTGCCCGCTCATGGCCAGCGCCACCAGCCCGGCGTGCCGCCGGTACCAGGCGCGCAGCTCGTGGCAGTAGCCGCGCAGGCTGTCCTGCCAGTCCGCCGGGTCCAGCCGGGGTTCGGGCGCGTCGTCCTGTGCCACGCCCAGCGCCAGCGCCAGCACCTCGCGCTGATCGGTGACGTAGTTGTACAGCGCGCGAGGGGAGACGCCGAGTTCGTCGGCGAGCGCTCGCATGCGCAGCGCCGTCGGCCCGTCTCGCGAGATCGCCGTCAGCGCCGTCCTGCCGATCAACTCCCTGGTCAAGGTGGGCCTGCCCTTGCGGTGGGTGGGCCGGCGCCGGGTACGCGGGATCTCGCTGGACACAGGGCAAGACTAGCCAAGGTTGAACTTCACACCTGTTGACTTTAAGCGGGTCGACGGGCAACCTTGGTTAGGTGAGCCTTACTTCATCGCCCAGCTTCGACCACCTGATCCATGTCGTCCCGGATGTGCCGCGCGCGGCGACCGCGTACGACGCGGCCGGATTCCGCACGTACACCGCGGAGCCGGCCTTCGGCGCGCAGAACGGGAGCTGGCTCGACGACCTGCGCTACGTCGAGCTGTACACCGTGCTGAATCGCGAGGAATGGGTGTCCAACATGTACGCCCCGTGGTCCCGGCAGGTCGTGTCCACCGTGGAGGACATGACGGCCGCCGGCGGTGGCGCGTTCGCGATGGGTTTCGAGGTGCCCGAGATCGCCAGGGCGACCGAGCGGATGCGCTCTGCCGGGGTCGCCGCCGAGGTGATCATGATTGACATGCCGCGTGGCGATCGGAAGGTGTCGTACCCGCTCGCGTTCCCCACCGAAGGTCCACGGTGGACGCCGTTCCTGCTCACCTACCCCGGCGAGCCCGAACAGCGCCGCGCGCTCACGCGCTCCCGCGGCCGGCGGTCCTCCGGCTTCGGCATCGACCACCTCGTGGTGGAGACCGCCGACCCGCGCGAGGGCGCGCGGTGGCTGGCCGCGATCCTGGGCCTGCCGGACGCCACCCCGGTCGGCGCCGACTGGCGGCTCGCGGTGCCCGGCGCGGACCTCGTCTTCACCGCCGGGCCCGCCGAGCGCGTCACCACCGTCGGCCTGACCGGCCCCGACGCGCCGGACGTGACCCTGTTCGGGCTGCGCTACCGGCCCGTTCGGCGCTGACGCCGCGCCGGGGCCCGTGGTGCCCTTGGCGGGCGGAGCCCCCGGAGATCGATTGCCGCCAAGTACGACATATGTGGTAAGTCTCCGTCATCACTTCTGTAACGGAGGCCACATTGCGTACCTTGGCTATCGCCGGATTGACCACCCTGCTGCTCGGGCTGGGCTCCCACGCCGCCCTCGCCGACCCTGAGAAGGGCGAGCCCGTGAAGGACGGGCCGATCGCGCGGCAGCTCCCGACCACGTTCGCGGCGGGCGACGACTATTGGACGCCAGAACGCATGCGCGCCGCTCGGCCGTTGGCCGCCCCCGCCCGTCCGGCGAAGGCCGCGACCGGCGAGGCGACACCGCTGGCGGCCGGCGAGGAGGTGGAGGTCGCTCCCACCGCCGCTCCCGGGACCATGCGCTGGGAGAAGGTCGTCCCGTACGCCACGGCGGCGGCTACCCAGCAGACGTGGAAGTCGGGCGGCCTCATCGCCAAGACGGCCGGGAAGGTGTTCGGCACCGGCGGCAACGGCAACGACTTCGTGGCCTCCGGCACCGTGGTGAACAGCACCGACGGGGACGTCATCGTGACCGTCGCGCACGCCATGATCGACAGTGAGGGCCGCTGGAGCCGCAACCTGATCTTCGTGCCCGCCTACAAGAACGGGGCGGCGCCGTACGGGAAGTTCACGGCGCGCACGATGTACATCTGGTCCGGCTACTACAAGGACGGCGTCCGCAAGCCGCCGCTCGACTTCGGCATGCTGGTCGTCAACAAGGTGAAGAGCAAGACCCCGGTGCAGACCGTGGGCGGGCAGGGCATCCGGTTCAACTCCACCACCGCCGGCAAGACCAACCTGCTGCTCGGCTACCCGAACAACGGCAACAGCGGGCAGACCCTGCAGTTCTGCAGCGGCGCCTCCGTCGCCCCCGCCTACGACATGAAGTACGCCCTGCTCTGCGACATGGGCGGCGGCTCCAGCGGCGGGCCCTGGTTCCAGGACTTCAACCAGGCCGCCGGCTCCGGTTACGTGATCTCCAACCACGCCCTGCGCAACAGCACGACCAGCTACGGCGCGTACTTCGGCGCCGAGGCCCTGGCCACCTTCCGCGCCGCCGTCGCGGCCTGACTCCTGGCACCCCGCCCGACCCGGCGGGGTGCCCCGGTGAAGCATCCGGCCGGTTCGGCGACGAGGTCGCAGAACCGGCCGACCTGCGCCCGGTAAATGCCCTTGGGGCGCGCGTGGCCGGCGATGCAGAATCTGTGGGAGGACGCGGGTCCCCCTGTGGGTCGACGGAAGGGATTGGAGGTGCGGGGATGACCGCTCAGCTCGTCGCGCTCTGCTTCGATGCGAACGACCCGCTCGGTCTCGCCCGCTTCTGGGCGGGAGTCCTGGGCTGGGAGATGACCGACGATCCCCATGGCGGCAGCACGCTCCTGCCGAGCGATGACACCGGGTTCCTGATCCGGTTCCTGCCGAGCCGGGAGCGGAAGACCGGCCAGAACCAGATGCACTTCGATCTGACGAGCACGTCCCTCGACGACCAGCGGCGGACGGTCGCGAGGTCGATCGAGCTGGGTGCGCGGCACATCGACGTCGGGCAACGTCCGGAGGAGCGCCATGTGGTGCTCGCCGACCCCGAGGGCAACGAGTTCTGCGTCATCGAGCCGGACAACGAGTTCCTCGCCGACTGCGGGTTCATCGGGGCGCTCGCGTGTGACGGCTCGCAGGAGGTCGGCTACTTCTGGAGCGCGGCGCTGGGCTGGCCGCTGGTCTGGGACCAGGACCAGGAGACCGCCATCCGTTCGCCCCACGGCGGTCCGAAGATCACCTGGGGTGGTCCGCCGGTGGCGCGGAAGACCGGCAAGAACCGGCTGCACTTCGACCTCGCGCCACCCGCGCACGGTGATCAGCAGGCGGAGGCCGACCATCTGGTGTCACTCGGCGCGAGCCGGATCGACCTCGGCCAGGGCGAGGCCGGCCACGTGGTGATGGCCGACCCTGACGGCAACGAGTTCTGCGTGTTGCCCCCTCGATGACGTGACCAGGGCCGGGGCGCGCCGCCGGTTACGGCGTGGCCGGTCCGTACCGGGGCGGTCGGCCGGTCAGGGCCGACCACAGGCGCGTGCCGAACTCGAAGTGCCACCACTCCTCCGCCAGCACCACGAACCCCTGCCCCCGAAGCGTGTGGTACAGCAGCCGCCTCAGCGTGCGCACCGGCCCGGCGACGTGCTCGAAGGCTGTGGCCGCGGCCAGATGACTGAATTCGTCGAACGCCGTGCCCAGCGCCAGCGGCACTCCCTGCCAGGTCAAGGTGAGATCGACCGCCCCGCCCGTGAGATGAGGCGGTGGTGCTGCGGGGTTCTCCGAAGGCGGCGCGACGAAGTCGGTACCGGCGCTCTCGTCCAGGCTGATCGCGTCGTACAACTCTCGTTGCAGCGCCAGGGGCCGCCAGGCGTCGAAGACCGCGACACCGAATCCCTCCGGCAGGGCGGCGGCTGCCCGCCGCAGCCGTACGAGCGCGTCGTCTCTCAACCACTGCAGGTCGACCGCGTGCCGCCAACCGGACCTGGCGTAGCTGTGCAACAGGGCTATCCCGTCGCCCGCGACCTGCGACAGCGGCTCTCCATGATCGATCGCTGCCGTCGAGCGCCGGAGGGCGGGGGACTCGGACGTGAGCGCGGGGATGGGCAGCTCATGAAGCCCGGAGGGCAAGCCTTGCGCGGCCGCAGCGAGCAACGAGCCGCTCTCGGCTGTGGAGATCATGCCCCCGAGGGTAACAACCCCGTTTTGCCATCCTTGGGCCACAAGACTTAACCTAATTCCACTAGGTTTCTCTTGACGGCTCTAAGGAAAGGGTGGAGCGCATGGCGCGGGCCGGGTTGACGGCGGAACGGGTGACGCTCGCGGGCGCCGAGCTGGCCGACGAGGTCGGGCTCGAACACGTGACCATGTCGGCGGTGGCGCGGCGGCTCGGGGTGAAGGACGCCAGCCTTTACGCGCACGTACGCGGCCTGGAAGACCTGCGGGGGCGGATCGCGCTGCTGGCGGCCGACGAGAAGACCATCGGCATCGCCGAGGCCACCGCCGGGCGGGCGGGCAGGGACGCGCTCGTCGCGTTCGCGGATGCCTGGCGCGCGTACGCCCACGCCCACCCAGGCCGCTACACCGCGACCCAGGTCCCGATGCAGATCGATCCCGAGCTGGCGGCCCAGGCATCCGGGCCACGGCGCGCGGTCGAGCTGACCTACAGCATGCTGCGCGCCTACGCGCTGACCGAGCCCGACCTGACCGACGCGGTCCGGCTGGTACGCAGCACACTCCACGGCTTCGTCAGCCTCGAAGCCGCGGGCGGGTTCGCGCACTCGCGTCCGTCCGAGGACTCGTGGGCCCGCTGCCTCGACGCCCTGCACTCCCTCCTGGGCCGCTGGCCCGCACCGGGTGAAGGAGCCACTTCCCCTCGTTGACCAGGCGGCAAAGAAGGAGGGCAAGCGCCATGGAGCCCAGCGGATGGGCGGACGAACGGTTCGCGAAGGTCGCGGACGTCTTCTCCCGGAACTTCGCCGAGTACGGCGAACTCGGCGCGGCCGTCACCGTGTACGCCGGCGGACGCAAGGTCGTCGACCTGTGGGGCGGGATCGCGGACGCGCGGACCGCCCGGCCGTGGACCCAGGACACGGTCGTGCCGGTCTTCTCCTGCGCCAAGGGTCTGGTCGGTATCAGTGCCCACCTTCTCGCCCAGCACGGACACCTCGACCTCGACGCCCCGATCGCCCAGTACTGGCCCGAGTTCGGGCAGCGCGGCAAGGAGACCGTCACCTGTCGCATGGTGCTCGGGCACCGGGCCGGGATCCCCGCCCTCGACGCGGTGCTCGACCTCGCGGAGATCGCCGCCTGGACCCCGGTGATCCGCGCCATCGAGGAGCAGGTCCCGCTGTGGCGGCCGGGCACGGCGTACGAGTACCACGGCCACGTCTTCGGGTTTCTCGTCGGCGAGGTCATCCGACGTGTCACCGGGCTCACTCCCGGCGCCTACTTCCGCCGGGCGGTGGGCGAGCCGCTGGGGATACGGGCCTGGATCGGCCTGCCCGCCGACGAGATGGACGCGCGAGCCCGGCTGGTGGAGGCCGAAGGGCGGCCGCCGATGCCCGGCCCCGAGCACCTGCTCACCCGCATCGTGACGATGAACGGCGCGCTCGTCTTCCCCGGCCTCGACGAGCCGCGCGGCTGGAACGATCCGGCGCTGCTGGGTGCGGAACTGCCCGGAGCGGGTGCGACGGCTTCGGCGAGCGGCCTGGCCGGGCTGTACGCGGCGGCCGTGACCGGCATCGAGGGCCGGGAGCGGCTGCTGACCGCCGGCACTGTCACGGACGCGGTCCGCGAGGTTTCCTCGGGCAGGGGCTGGCTGGGCTTCGACGCCGGGGCGCGCTGGGGCTCGGGCTTCCTCCTCGACTCAGCCTTCCGCCCCATGCTGGGCAGCCGCAGCTTCGGCAACGACGGCGCGGGCGGGCAGTTCGCCTTCGGTGACGACGAGTTCGGGGTGGGCTTCGCGTACGTCGCCAACCGCATGATCGGTCACGGGGACGCGCGTGCCAACCGGTTGGTCGCGGCGCTGCGCACGTGTGTGGGCGGCGATTGAGCCGATCGAAAGCCGGCGTTAAACTGTGAATGACAGACACAGTATGCCATTCACAGTTTCTTGCGCGGGAAGGCGGCGAGCCGATGGAGATTCGCACGTTCACGGAAGGCGACCGGGCCGAGTTACGGGAGTTGTTCGGCCGGGCGGGTGAAGGCTCGCCGACCGCGTCGCTGTGGGGGCACACGCCGTCCGAGGCGGTCGTCTACCTGGATCCCTACATGGACCTGGAGCCTCAGTCGCTCCTGCTGGCCGTGGCGGACGGGGCCCTGGTCGGCTACCTGACCGGTTGCCTCGACAGTTCGGCGTTCCCCGGGGAGAGCGAGCGCATGGAGAGGGCGATCCGGCAGCACCGGCTGATCTTCCGTCCGGCGTCCGCGCGGTTCTTCCTGCGCGCGGCGGTCGACGCGGCTCGGATCTCGGCCACCCGCCGGCCCTCGGCGGGAGACTTCACCGACCCCCGCTGGCCTGCTCACCTGCACATCAACGTGGCCCCCTCCGCGCGCGGGACCGGTGCCGCCGACGCGCTGATGCGGCGCTGGTTCGACCATCTCAGGAGCGCCGGATCGCCCGGCTGCCATCTGCAGACGTTGGTCGAGAACGTCCGGGCGCTGCGGTTCTTCACCCGCATGGGATTCGTGGCGCACGGTCCGGCGCCGCTGGTGCCTGGTCTCAGGTTCCGCGGCAAACGGGTCCACCAGCGGACGATGGTCTGGAGCGCTCGATAGTGCGGCGGCCGGTGGTCATCGGGGACTCGGCTCCGAGGAGGGGAGCCGGCCGAGCGCGGAGGCGACCTCGGTCGCGAGCAGCCGACCGAGGGCACGGGGGCAGGGTACGGCTGGGTGTCTGGTTTGGGGCGTCGAGCGCCCGGTGTGGGGGCCTATTGGCTCGCCATCCCGGGCAGGACCAGACTCACCAGCTTCCCGCCTCCCGGGTAGCGGGCCACCTGGCGGGCCTTGCCGGTGCCGATGTCGACCGCGTAGGCGCGGATCTCGTTCTTGCCTCCGTAGATGATCGTGACCTCGGATCCGCTGGTCCACAGACCGGTGTCCAGCACAGCGCCGTCCTGCTTCGCGGGCAGCCCACGGACGGACACCGTCCGCAGGATTCGTCCGTTCTTCGCGTCGAGCACGCTGAGCTTGTTCTTGGTGTGGTCCGGGTGGTCGAAGGCGACCACCGTGCGGCCGTCCGGGGCCAGTTCGCTGAACATGATGAACTTCCCGTCGAAGCGCACCGGCCGGCCGCCGCCGATGACCGGCATCTGCCACAGATCGGTCTTGACGTAACGGACCAGCTCGGCGACGCCGTCCTTGATGCTGACCACCTCGTACTTGCCGTCCACCGATCGGCTCTTGCCGGTACGCACGTCGATCAGCAGCCCGGGATCCTTGCTCCCCTCGCGTGGATCGAAGAACACGTAACGGCCGTCGTCGGAGAGCGCCAGCATGGAGCCGATGTCGATCCGCTCCTCCGGCACGGCCACGGGAGAGGTCACCTGGGTGCCGCCCACCAGATCGCGGACCACGTGCGCCTTGGCCTGACGGCTGTAGTAGACGAGCCTGCGGCCGTCCCGGCTGATCGCGACGGGCGCGGTCCGGTCCTTGGCGGTGTTGGCCAGCGCCTGCGGCACCCGGTACGTCCGGTTGTTCCGGGTGACCACCCGCCACTCGACCGTGCTGCAGTCGATGCGGACCGGATTGCTCTGGCGCTTGCAGGGCGTCTGGAACGCGTACGCGAGCGGTCCCACCGCCCCGTCCGGCAGGGTGGGAACGGTGTCCACCTGCTGCGGCGTGACCGTACGGTCGGCCACGCCGGCCCCCTGCGACGGCAGCGTCACCGCGGTGCTCGCCGCGCCCACCACCGCGACCGTCGCGACGGCGGCCAGCATGAACGTGCTCCGCCGCCGGCGCCGGTAGCCGGCCACGGCGACGTCGGCCAGGTCCACCAGGGGCGCCTGCGCGGCGATGTCGTCCAGCGCCTCCCGCAGCCTCGTCATCGGGCCATCTCCTTGATCTCCGGGTCGTCCAGCAGATATGCGAGTTCGGGCGCGTGCGTCCGCAGGCGGGCCAGCGCGTGATGGGACTGGCTCTTGACGGTGCCGGGCGCGCAGCCCAGCGCCTCGGCGGTCTGCGCCTCGGTCAGGTCCTCCCAGAACCGCAGCACGATCACGGCCCGCTGCCTGGGCGGCAGCTTGTCCAGCGCCTGGCGTAACACGATCCGCTGAAGCGCCGCGTCGTCGTGGGAGGTGCCGCGCTCCGGCAGCTCGGCGCTCGGCACCTCCGGCCGGGGCCGGCGCCTCCACGAGATGTACTGGTTGACGAGCGCCTTACGGGTGTACGCCTCGGGGTTGCCGCCGCCGGTCAGCTTGGACCACTGGCCCGCGACCTTGACCAGGACGCTCTGCAACAGGTCCTCGGCGAGGTGCGCGTCTCCCGTGAGCAGGTACGCCGTCCGCATCAGCGACTGCTGGCGGGCGATCACGAACTCGCGGAATTCGTCGTGACGATGCAATGCGATCTCCTCTCGCCCGTTCAAAACGCGACCCGGCGGACGAAAGGTTGCACCCGATTTCCCACGTGTCGCGATCCGGGGCCCCGTCGCCGGAGGAGATACCTGCTGGCCTAGGGGATCACAGCCCGCCAGCGAGGTCCGGGACCTGCTGGGGCGCGCACGGCGGCTGCTGAGCGACGCGCGAGAAATGATCGCCGAGGCTCAGCGCGGAGTCGGCAACACGGAGATCTCGCAGGCGTAGGAGTCGGCCGGCGCGCTCAGCACCCAGGTGATCATCGAAGCGAGCGTCTGCGGCCGGATGCACGACTCGGGATCGTACGGCCGCCCGAAGGCGCTCCTGACCTCCCCCAGCAGGTCGGTGGCCGTCGCCGCCGGATACACCGTGGTGACGCGTACCCCGTGGGCCGCTTCCTCCTCGCGCAGCGAGTCGGCCAGCTCCCGCAGCGCCGCCTTGCTGGCCACGAACGCCCCCCAGCGCGGGACACCGGTCAACCCGGGCGAGGCGTTGACGAAGACCACATGACCTCTGGAACGCCGCAGCGCGGGCAGCGTCAGCCGGACCAGCTCGGCGGCGGAGGCCACGTTGACCGCCAGCGTACGCCGCCAGGTCTCAGGTCCGGCCTCGGCGACGGCCTCGACGGGGGAGATCCCCGCACAGTGCACCAGGGCGTGCACGTCCGCGAGTCCCCCCGTGTCCTCCAGCGCCTTCATGGCGGTGGCGAGCGTCCCTGGCTCGGCCAGATCCGCCTCGATCCCCGGGACCTCCAGCCGCCCGACGCCGCGCCCCACGGCGGTCACCCGATGCCCCGCCGCCACGAGCGCGCTGACCAGCGCCGTCCCGATCCCTCCGGTGGCGCCGGTCACCAGCACATGTCCCATGAGGCTCTTCTCATCGTCCGAGAACTGATCATCACGCCCGAGCTGGAGCGGCTTGTCGGTCGTCGGGCCGTGGTCAGGGTTTGACGGCGATGCCGCCGAACATCAGGCGCTGGCCCACGCTCAGCTCCTCGGGGAGGTCCTCCTCCGGGCGCCACTGCGGCAGCGGTACGACACCCGGCTCGACCAGGTCGTGCCCCTTGAAGAAGGAGGTGATCTCGGCGACGGTGCGGAACCGGCCGGTGCCGAGGAGCGCGAGATACTTCTCCTCCGCCTCGCGGGATCCGGGGAAGGAGTCGCAGAAGTGGGTGACGAAGAGGTGGCTACCGGACGGGACCGCGTCCATGTACGCCTCGACGATGCCCCACGGGTCCTCGTCGTCGTGCAGGTGGTGCAGGATGCCGATCATCATCACGGCGACCGGGCGGCTGAAGTCGATGAGCCGCTGGACGGCCTCGTCCGCGAGGATCGCCGCCGGGTCGCGCAGGTCCGAGGTGACCACCCCGGTGCGGTCGTTCTCGGCCAGCAGGGCCCGGCCGTGCGCCAGCACCATCGGATCGTTGTCGACGTAGACCACGCGCGCTTCGGGGTTCACGCTCTGCGCGACCTGGTGGGTGTTCTGCACGGTCGGCAGCCCAGAGCCGAGGTCGAGGAACTGCGTGACACCCTGGTCGATCAGAAACCGGACGCCGCGCCCCAGAATCTGCCGGTTGTAGGCCGCCACGTCGTAGATCTCAGGTATGACCTTCACGATCTCCGCGACAAAGGCGCGATCGACCTCGAAGTTGTCCTTCCCGTGGAGGACGACGTCGTAGGCTCTGGCGATGCTGGGTTTGGTGGTGTCGATCGCACTCGTCCACTTGTTTGACTGCTCGGCCACAGGTGTCCTTCCTCGCGGAGTCGATCACCTAAGATCCTAGACGTCCACTGATCTGATGAATGATCTTCTCGGTAGATGAACATCGGGAGTTCACTGATTTGTCGGGCACCTGATCGCTGGGGAACCCCGGCCGCGGGAGGAATCCGCCCCGAGAAGGCCAGGCCCCCGCCCTCGCTCGACGAGTCGGCCGAAAGTACGGCCGTCGACGCCGCGAACCCTGCCTTTGACCGGTGTCGTCGCCCGCGCGAACCGCGCAGGATAAGGCCCCATGGCACGCGAAGCTCTCCCTCAGGAGCCGCACTCCGAGGGCCCGGCCGGGCGCCCCGGCCACCGTCATCCGCACGACGGGCCCGACGCCGCCTCTCTCGACCCGCCCCAGACCGCCGAGCCCGCGTCCGGCCGGTCCAGGATCGTCGCGCTCGACGTGCTGCGCGGGTTCACGTTGTGCGAGATCCTGCTCGCCAACATCCAGTTGATCGCCAACGGCGGCACCGCCGTCGCGACGCAGCCCATGGGCGACTGGGACCCCTGGCTCGGGCTCCCGGTGTTCTCCCTGCTGTTCGGCATCGGGTTCTCGTTGCTGCTGGACTCCGCCGCGGACCGCGTCCCCCGCCCGGAACTGGTCCTGCTGCGCCGACTGCTCGCGTTGCTCGCGATCGGCCTGCCGCACCTGCTGCTGTGGCCGGGCGAGATCCTCACCAAGTACGCCGTCGTCGGCCTGCTGGTGCTGCTGCCCTCGGCCTGGCTGCCGCGGTGGGCCGTGGCGGGCCTCGCACCGGCGCTCATGGCGGCGGCGCTGATCAGCAGCGGGGGCGGACCCCTGTTGATCGCCGGGTTGTTCCTGCTGGGCTCGGCACTGGTCCGGTACGGGGTGATCGAGCAGCTCGAGCGGTCCCTGCGCGGGCCACTCCTGCTGGGCCTGGCCTTCGCGGCGGGAGCGGCCGCTCTCCTGTGGGTGCGAACCGGGACGGGCGCGCCCCAGCCGTCCTTCACGTCCGGCCTGGCCGATCTGCTGCTCGCCGGTGTGTACGTGTGCGCCGTGCTGGTCCTGCTCAGAACGCCGTTGCGGCCGGTGCTGCGGGCCCTCTTCGCGCCACTGGGCCGGATGGCGCTGACCAACTACCTGACCGCCACCCTCCTCGTCCTGGCGGCGAGCCGCGTCCTCGGACTGCCCGTCGGCCAATCCCTGCAGGTGGCGTACGTGACCGCGGGAGCCGTCCTCGCCGCCCAGTGGCTGCTGTCCACCCTCTGGCTGCGCGGTCACCGCCAGGGGCCCTTGGAGTGGTTGTGGCGCTGGGCGACCTGGGCCCGACGTCCACCGCTCAGCCGCGCCAGGACGTGACGAGCCAGGGCGGAACGGCGTTCGCGAGGGTCAGTCCAGCACCCACTTGGTCCCGGCGCAGTGGGCGATCTCTTGGGTGATCTCCCGCCTTCCGGCCCGGTAGCCGCTGAGCGTGGTGAACAGGACCTCGCCCCGGCCCGGGTCGTACCACGGGCTGAGATCGTTGCGGCGCTGGGCCGAGGGCAGCGCGACCGAGGGCTTCAACTGGAGGCAGATGTAGCGGCGCAAGCGCCGCCGCTGTTCGGTGACGCGGGAGATGTCGTTCCACCGGTAGAACCAGCGCTGGTCGCGCACCCGTACCTCGATGCCGGCCGCGTTCACGATGAGCAGGCGGGCCAGCCGCCGTTTCATGCGCTGGTCGCCCCGCCGGATCATGCTCAGGAAGAGCCCGAAGGAGAGCATGCAGCCGACCACGCCGATCACCAGCAGCATGGGCAGGACGAGCCCCGGCATCTGGAACGAGATCTCGATCAACTTCACGCAGAGGGCGGCGGCGGCCAGCGGCACGAGGGACAGCAGCCACCACAGCCAGCCCAGTCCCCGGTCCGGGGCGAACGTCTGACCCTTGCTGACCGGGCCGGCGGGAACGGGCCGGGCCAGTTGGTCCCGGTCGCCGAGAGGCGGGTGGGCGGCGGTCTGACGGGTGGTGCCGGTGGTGGAACGGGCGGCGTTTCTGGTGAAGCCGAAGCTCTGGGCGTTGTCGGTGCCGCGCTGGTTGGGTTCGGGCAGCCCTCGCACGCGCAGCCGGTGCCGCAGGTGCCCGTACAGGACGCCCAGGGTGAGGGGGTCGGGTTCGTCCGGGATCCCGCTGCGGATCAGGCGCAGCAGCTCACCGGTGAAGGAGGTGCAGACGTCGAGCTGGTCGTCGAAGGGCGCGACGTGGGCGGTCAGGTCGCTGGCGGTCAGCGTGTAGACACCCCGTACGTCGCTCTGGTCGGCGATCAGGCCGCCCGGCGCGGACAGGGACTCGGACTGGATGACCGTTCCCGCGTAGCAGCAGTCCAGGATGGCGATCTTCACCGTGGCCGGGCTGTTCCGCAGCGCGCCACGGATCCTGGAGTACTCCAGACCGGTCAGGTCGGCGTCGTCCGCGACGGTGTCGGCCAGGGCCAGGCACAGCTCGCCCTCGGCGGTCAGCACGCCGTGCCCGACGAAATAGAGCAGCAGCACACCGGTGGTCTCCTGGGCCGACTGCCGGATCCGCTGGGCCACGATCCGGCAGTCGGCCTGGTTGTGCAGCACGCTGACGTTCTCGGCCGGCCAGCCGCACAGGAGCGGGTCGGTCAGCACCGAGCGCACGGCCATGAGGCTGTTGGTCGCCGCGGGCAGGTCGGGCAGGCTGTCGTCCTGGTGTACGGAGGTCCCGATGAGGATCGCCTGCGAGCCGCCGGCCCAGCGCGGGTCGGCCGGCGGCGGGTCAGTCCGCATCGGCCTTGCCCGCGTGGTTCAGCACCTCCTGGAGCAGCGGCAGCGCGTCGTCCACCCGTTTGGCCTCCACCGTCACGGTGTGGTCCGGGGAGGTGATCGTGATGGACACGTCGGAGTGCCGGTTGGTCAGCCACGTCGTCAGCGCGCGGGCCAGCACCAGCCCCATCCCGCCCGAGCCCACCGCGATGCTGAGCAGTTCGACGGGTCCGCCGAGTTCCTCGGGGCCGGGCGGTCGCCTGACCGGCCGAACCCTGCCCTGCAGGGGGCGCTGGCCCTGCAGCCATTTCGTCAGCGAGACCAATTCGCCCGTCAGGTCGTCAGCGGTGGCGACCCGGATTTCGACGTGCATCACCCGTCCTCCCAACGATCCGAGAAAACCCGATCCGCTCAGGGTCCGAAATACAGCATGAGTCATCGCGGGGAGGCGTGTCAGGAAACGTTCATTACCTGAACCGGTTACCGTCCTGATCTGGGGACGCATCGGCCCGGCCTGGTCAGAGCCAGCCGCGTTCCTTGGCGCGCAGGGCGGCCTGGAAGCGGGTGGTGGCGCCGAGACGGCCCATCAGGTCGGCGACGTGGGCGCGGAACTTGCGGACGGACACGTTCAGCGAGCGGGCGGCGGCCTCGTCGGTGTCGTGGCGGGTCAGCGCGTCCAGCACGTGCTGCTCGATGGGGGAGAGGGGCAGGTCGTCCAGGTCGCGGGCGCGTTCCCACATGCCGTCGAAGACGTCGGCCATCATCGCGACCACGCCCGGCTGGCGGATCTGCAGCGCGCCTGACCTCGGGTCGCCGAGCCCGGCCTGGACGAAGGCGACGCAGCGGTTGACGATGGCCAGGTGCCTGATCGGTTCGGTGGTGACCCGGTGCAGGTCGCCCAGGGCGTGCCACTGCCGCGCGTACGGCGCCTGGCGGGGATCGTCCAGGGCGTGCGCGGAGAACAGGGTGCGGCTGTACAGCCCGGTCGCCAGGGAGCGCCTGAAGATGGAGTGGTCGTAGCGGGCCTCGTGGTTCTCCTGCGGCCCGGTGACCAGGGCGTGCGACTTGAGGTGCACGAACTCGCCGGGGTCGTCGGCCAGCAGCGCGTAGATGCGGCGGGTGACGGTCGCCCCGTCCTCGATGTGCTCGACCATCTGCACGGGGCGGCCCCGGCGTTGCTCCTCGGACAGCTCTGTGAGCACGTCCCAGGCGAGGGTCAGCTCGCTGAGCTGGCGCTGGGTCTGCTCGATGCGGCGTCGTACCAGGAGGTCCACGGCCGCGGCGGGGGTGACCGCGGTCAGCTTCCGGTCCACCAGGCCGAGCGCGCGCAACTCGACGGCCACCTGCCGGGCGTCGGACATGGACAGTTCGGCGGCGGCGGTGTCCAGATCGGCGTGCGTGGTGCGCAGCAGGTAGCGGTACAGCCGCTCCTGCGCGGCGGTCAGCCCGAGGCTCGCCAGGCTCATCGTTCCTCCAGGTCTCAGGCTGTCGGCGCGAAACCTTTCGGTCCGGCCATTGAAGCAGATGAGATTCCCGCACACGTACGTATCTGGATCAAAGGATCGCCTCGCCGGAAGGCGAGCGTCGTTCACGGAGCGAGCGTGATCTCGGCCAGTTCCCGCCAGTCCCTGCGCTGCCCGTCACGGGTCGCCTCGGCGAACACGGTCTCGCCGAGGCGACTGCGCGTCTCCGCGGCGATCCTGGAGGCGTCCGGCTGCGAACGATCCGGCGTGCCGCGCACCACGTCGCCGGCCGCGAGCAGCCGCGCGGCCTGCTCGTACTGCCCTTGGCGCAGCGCGTGATCCGCGATCCCGATCAGCACCTCGGCGACCGACGGCGTGTGCTCCGTCACCGCGCGCAACGCCTCGGCCCGGTACGCGCGGGCCGTCTCCAGGTCCTCGGCGAGGTAGCCGGACAGGTCCATGGCCTGGGTGCGTACGGCGTCGGCCAGTTCGGTGTCGTTCACCGTCTTCAACACCGTGGCCAGGTGCCTGCGTGCCTGGTCGGGATCGCCGCGCCAGCGCGCCAGCTTCGCGTTCGCGAGCCCGAGTTCGGTGAGCGCGTCCGGCGAGGTGATCCCGCCCGCGCACCGCTCCGCCTCGGCCATGGCGGACCTGCTGGACAGGTCATCGCCGAGCAGCCAGTAGAGCTGGGCCTGTCGCGCCCGCATGCCGACCGCGTCCTCGGTCGCGCCCACCTCGGTCATCGCCACGGCCGCCTCTTCGAACAGCTCGCACGCGCGTGCCGGCTCACCGCGCATGGCGAGCCGATCGGCCAGGAAGCTCAGCGCCATCGAGATCCCCCACCGGTCACCCAGCGCGCGGAACTCGGCAAGGGCGATTTCGGTGTCGAGGTCCACGTCGGTCTCGTCGCCGCCGAGCGTGAGCCGCAGCCGGCCGCGGCTGAGCCTGGCCTGCGCGCGCACCCATGGATCGTCGTCGCCGATGAGCGGGTCGAAGGCGGGAAGGAAGTCCGTTGACCCCTGCAGCATCCGCTCCAGCGGCGCGATGAACCCGAGAATGGGGTGGAGATCCGCGCTGAACCGGGTGAACTGGTGCGCCCCCTGGATCCACTCCCGCGCCTGATACTGGTCGCCGCTGATCCCGGAGGTCAGGAACACCGCCACGATGCCGTACGCCATCGCCCGCACCTCATCGGACGCCTCACCGGGCAGCGAGGCCGCCGCGATGCCCAGCTCGGTGCCCTCGGTCCGGTGCCCGCTGAGGAACCAGTACCAGCCCGCGGCCCCGACCAGCCGCATCGCCTCCTGGGCCCAGCCCTCGGAGATCGCCCCGCGCAGGGCCGCGTTGACGTTGTCGTGCTCGGCCTGGAGCGTGGACAGCCACTCCAGTTGCTCGGCCCGGCGCAGGTGCGGATCGGCCGTCTCGGCCAGCTCGGTGAAGTAGGCGAGGTGCGCCCGGCGGGCCTGCTCGCTCTCCCCGGCCTCGGTGAGGCGGTGCGCCGCGTACTCCCTGATGGTGTCGAGCATCCGGTAGCGCGGCGTGTCCTCGCCGTCGGCGAGCAGCAGCGACTTCTCGATCAACGCGGTCAGCACGTCGAGCACCTGCTCCCCGGGCTCCCCGGGCTCCCCGGACTCCTCGGGGAACGACTCGTCCCCGCACACCCGTTCGGCGGCCTCCAGGCTCGCCCCGCCGGAGAAGACCGAGAGCCGCCGCAGCACGCCGCGTTCGGCCTCGGTCAGCAGATCCCAGCTCCAGTCCACGACCGCGCGCAACGTCTTGTGCCGGGAGAGCGCCGTACGGCTGCCGCTGGTCAGCAGCCGGAACCGGTCGTCGAGCCGGCGCGCGAGCTGGTCGAGGGACATGGTGCGCAGCCGGGCCGCGGCCAGCTCGATGGCCAGCGGTATCCCGTCGAGCGCCCGGCAGATCCGCTCCATGGTGGACAGGGTGTGCGCGTCGGAGCCGATGTCCTTGCGCACCAGGCCCGCGCGGTCGCGCAGCAGCCGTACCGCGGGCGAGGATCCGACCTCGGCGGGGTCCGCCCCCTTCGCGGGCAGCGCGAGCGGCTCGACCTGCCACAGCACCTCGCCGGTGATGCCGAGAGGTTCCCTGCTCGTGGCCACGATCCGCAGACTGCGGCACTCTCCGAGCAGCCGGTCCGCGAAGGCCGCGGCCGCCTCGATCACGTGCTCGCAGTTGTCCAGGACCAGCAGGATCGCGCGCTCCCGGAGCGCGGCGACGAGCCGGTCCATCGGCTCCCCGTTCCGCGCGCCACCGAGCAGTCCCTGGTCGCGCAGGCCGATCGCGGTGAGGGCGGCCTGTGCCAGCTCACCGCCCGCCCGCACCGAGGCCAGTTCGACCAGCCACGCCCCGTCGGGCAGCTCGGCGAGCATCGCCCGTGAGGTCTCCGTGGCCAGCCTGGTCTTGCCGGAGCCGCCCGGCCCCGTCAACGTGACCAGCCGGTGGGTAGCGGCCAGCTCGGCGACCGCGGAGATGTCGTCGTCCTTGCCGACGAAACTCGTCAGCTCGGCGCGCAGGTTCGTCCTGCGGCTCTCCGCCCGTTCGCCCAGCTCGCCCCGCAGCAACGCGGTGTGCAGCGCGGACAGCTCGGCCGACGGATCGGCGCCCAGCTCCTCGGCGAGCCGCTCGCGCGTCCGCTGGTAGACGGTCAGCGCCTCATTCGCGCGCCCGGCCTCGGCGAGCGCCCGCATCAGGGCCGCCACGAACCCCTCACGCAGCGGATACGTGGCGACCAGCCCGGTCAGCTCGGAGACCAGCTCCGAGCCGCGGCCGAGGCGCAGATCCGCGTCCACGCGATCCCCGAGCGCGGCGACGTGGAGTTCGTCGAGGCGCGCGACCACGGCGTCGAACACCTCGCTGTCGCGCAGCGCGATGTCCGCCATGGCCGGGCCGCGCCACAAGGCCAGGGCCGAGTGCAGCAGCTCCGCCCGCTGCTCGGGCTCGGCGGCGCGGGCCCGACCGACCAGGCGCTCGAACCGGCTCACGTCCACGGCGTCGGGAGCCACGGCCAGCCGGTAGCCGCCGGAGTCGGCCTCGATCACGCCGTCCGGCAACACCCTGCGCAGCCTGGACACCAACGCCTGCAAGGCGTTCACCTCGTCCGCGGGCGGCTGTTCCCCCCAGATCCAGTCCACCAGCCGCGTACGGGCGACGATCCGGCCGGGTTCGAGGGCGAGCGCGGCCAGCAGCGCGCGCAGCCGCACCCCGGGGACCTCCACCACGGCCCCGTCGCGGTTCCTGACCTCGAACGGCCCGAGCAGTCCAACGTGCACATCGGTCACGGTCAGACATGGTACGCGGAATCGCGATATGTCGCGACGAGTGGGTGTCCGCCGCCCTGCCCCGGAAGCCGCGCCACCGGGTCACGGGGTCGCGGCCCCTGACCCGGCGGCGCGGATCGACCTCTCGTCAGGCGGCGTCGAGAGCCTCGGTGATCTTGTTGGCCATCTCCACCAGGGTGGGGCTGGGCCGGCCCTGGTGGGTCCTGGCGGCCGCGTCGACGGCGATGACGACGGCGCCGCGGAAGTTGTCGGCCTCCGCCGGATCCTGCTGCTTGAGCAGGCTCATGGCGGCCGTCAGCGCCGGCAGCACGCGGTCGGCGAGCCCGGCCACGGACTTGTCGTTCAGCTTCACGCCCTTGGACTTCTCGGAGAGCACGTGCCCGACCAGGCCGGTCGCGGAGTACAGGGCGATGGTGCCGTCGGTGGCGATCTTGTGGGGCGAGCCGGCGGCGCCGGCGGCGGCCATCAGCGTGACGGCGCCGTACGCGGCGGTGCGCAGGGTGAGCTTGTCCTGGTCGGTGAGGGTGATGGCCATGGTGGTGTGCTCCTTCAGGTTGGTCGTGGCGTCGCTCATGGCATTCACGATCGCCGACCGCTCTGACACCGGACCGTTGCCGTGCTGACACGTCCGCTGACGCGCCGCCGCGTCAGAGCACGGGGTGACTCTCGGGGTGGCGGTCCCACCACTGGCGGAAGGCCCGGTTGTCGTCCACGTGGTCCAGGAAGGCGGTGGCGAGCCCTCGGTAGATAGCCCCGGCGGCGTCGGCGTTCAGCCGGTCCCGCCGCCACGCCATGACCAGCCGTGCCATCTGCGGTTCCCCCGCCAGGGGGAGGGTGACCGTCCCCGGGGACGGCGGCCAGCCCGGGTCCACGAGCCGGACGCCGTGCCCGGCGGCGACCAGAGGGCTGCCGGCCCCGCTGGGGGCGTCGTAGCGGATGTCCGGCTCGAATCCGGCCGCGCGGCAGGCGGTGCGGAGCGAGGCCAACGACCCGTCGTCGGCGCCCGGCGGACGGATCCACCGCTCGTTCCTGAGTTCCTCGAGCCGGACCGAGGTCCGCTGGGCCAGCGCGTGCGTGGCCGACAGGGCGACGAAGATCGGGTAGCGCGGGACGAGCGTACGCATCGTGATGGGCGCGTGGAGCGGAACCCCCGTCCCCTCGATCATGCCCATGAGCGCCGCGTCGAGCCAGCCGTGGGCCAGCCCGTCGGCGAGCAGCGCCGAGGACGGCTCGATGCGCAGCGACACCGCCCGTCCCGGCACCACCTCGCTCACCCGGTCGACGATGCTCGCCACGCAGGGGAAGTGGTTGGCCCCGAGGTTCAGCTCCGTGGACGAGGTGGTCGCCGCCAGCAGGTCGTCGACCAACGCGTCGATCTCGTGCAGTACGATCCGGGCCCGCGAGACCACCTGCCGGCCCAGCGCGGTGGGCTCGGAGCCGGCGCGGGTGCGGACGAAGAGGCTGCCCCCGACCAGCTCTTCGAACTTGTGCAGCCGGCTGGTGATCGCCGGTTGCGACAGACCGAGGCGGGCGGCCGCCTTGGTGAGGCTCCCCGTCTCCGCGATGGCACAGACCATGCGGAGATGTCTCAGGTCGAGGTCCACCCGAGAATTATGTGATATTTCATCCTCGCGCCTCCAGAGGGGCATCAGCGAGATTTATGGATCCGCTTATGACGGCGGAGCGCTCACCGATACGACACTCAGAGCGGCCTCGAATCCATCCGTTACCCCCCAGGAGGTTTCCGTGCGCCGTCTCTCAGTCCTGTTAGCGGCCTGCGTCGTTGCCCAGTGCCTCGCCCCGGCACCCGCGCGGGCAGCCGCCGAACCGCCCCCGTCCACCCCCATCGCCTCGGCCCAGAGCGACCCGCCGCACGTCCGGAAGGACCGGCTGGACATGGCCGACCGCCCACCTCGCTCCGCCGGCGCCGACGCGCTGCGCAAGGACTACGACGAGCCCGCCAGCGAGCCAGAACACCCCAGACCGTCGGCCAAGGCCAAGGCGGTCGCGGCGGCCTGTGACACGGCCGACTTCACCAGCCGCTCGGGCAGCGCCCTCGTGCAGCAGATCAAGGCGAGCACCACCGACTGCGTCAACACCCTGTTCAACCTGACCGGCGGCGACGCCTATTACGCCTTCCGCGAGGCGCAGATGGCGACCGTCGCCTACGCCCTGCGGGACAACGCCGCCTCCTACCCGGGCGACAACACGACCTCGACCGCGCAACTGGTCCTCTATCTGCGCGCCGGATACTACGTGCAGTGGTACCACCCCACCGACGTCGGCAGTTACGGCCAAACCCTCACCACGGCCATCCAGTCGGGTCTCGACGCGTTCTTCGCCGCCTCCCGCGCCTGGACGGTCAACGACGCCAACGGCGAGGTGCTGGCCGAGGCGGTCACCCTGATCGACAGCGCCGAGCAGAACGCGCGCTACCTGCACGTCGTCAAGCGCCTGCTCAACGACTACAACAGCTCGTACGACTCCTCGTGGTGGATGCTCAACGCGGTCAACAACGTCTACACCGTGCTCTTCCGTGGCCACCAGGTGCCCGCGTTCGTCAGCGCCGTCCAGTCCGACACCAGCGTGCTCACCACGCTGAACTCGTTCGCGACCGACCACCTGTCGCTGCTCGGCACCGACCGCGCCTACCTGACCTCGAACGCCGGTCGCGAACTGGGCCGCTTCCTGCAGCATCAGCCCCTGCTCCAGACGGTCCGGCCGCAGGCCAGGAACCTGCTCGGGCGCAGCTCCATCACCGGGACCACCGCGCCCCTGTGGGTGGGCGTCGCGGAGATGACCGACTACTACGACAAGGCCAACTGCGCCTACTACGACACCTGCGACCTCCAGCAGCGCCTCGCCTCCAGCGTCCTGCCGATCAACCACACCTGCAGCGCAAGCATCAGGATCCGCGCGCAGGACATGACCTCCGCCCAACTGGCCGGCACCTGCACCAGCCTGGCCAACCAGGACGCGTACTTCCACAACCTCGCCCAGGACGGCGGACCGGTCGCGAACGACAACAACACCACCCTCGAAGTGGTGGCCTTCGACTCCAGCACCGACTACCAGACCTACGCCGGCGCCCTGTTCGGGATCGACACCAACAACGGCGGCATGTACCTGGAGGGAGACCCGTCGGCGCAGGGCAACCAGCCGCGCTTCATCGCCTACGAGGCCGAGTGGCTGCGCCCGGACTTCCAGATCTGGAACCTCAACCACGAGTACACCCACTACCTCGACGGCCGCTTCAACATGTACGGCGACTTCACCGCCGGGGTCAGCACGCCGACGATCTGGTGGATCGAGGGCTTCGCCGAGTACGTCTCCTACTCCTACAGGAAGATGACGTACGACGCCGCCATCACCGAGGCGGGCAGGCGTACCTACGCCCTCAGCACGCTGTGGAACACCACCTACTCCCACGACACCACGCGGGTCTACCGGTGGGGCTACCTGGCCGTCCGCTACATGTTCGAGAAGCACCCGGGCGACCTGCGCACGCTGCTCGGCCACTACAGGACCGGCGCCTGGAGCACGGCCCGATCGTTCCTGACCAGCTCGATCGGCAGCCGCTACGACTCCGACTGGTACACCTGGCTGGCCGCCTGCGCCGCCGGATCCTGCGCGGGCGGAGGCGGCGGCAACCAGGCCCCGGCCGCCTCGTTCACCGCCGTCACCAGCGGGCTCAACGTCTCCTTCACCGACACCTCCACCGACCCTGACGGCACGATCGCCTCCCGCCGCTGGGACTTCGGCGACGGCGCGACCTCGACCACGGCCAACCCGTCGCACGCCTATGCGGCACAGGGCACCTACACCGCCACGCTCACGGTGACCGACGACAAGGGCGCCACGGGCACGGCGAGTCGTAGCGTCGTGGTGTCCACCGGCGGCTCCACCCCCGAATGCACCGGCGCCGACACCCGGCAGCTCGACCGCAACTGCCGGCGCGGCAACCTGTCGGCCGCCCAAGGCGGCTACGCCTACCTCTACCTCTACCTGCCCTCCGGCGTCTCCCGGCTGACCGTCACGGCCTCCGGCGGCACCGGCAACGCCGACCTCTACTACAGCCCCACCGGCTGGGCCACGACCGGCAACTACACGCAACGCTCCACCGCCTCGGGCAACTCCGAGAGCCTGACCGTCTCCAACCCGCCCGCCGGTTACGTCTACATCAGCCTGCACGGCGCGTCGGCCTTCTCCGGCGCGAGCGTGAAGACCGAGTACTGACGGCGACGCCGTAGCGCCTCCCGCCGGGCCCGCCCTGGCGGGAGGCGCTCATGCGTACGTGAGGGGGCACGAACGGCAGGCCGGTCAGATGGGGGAGCGGAACAGCTCCTCCAGTCGCGCCGGGCTCGGGTCGAGGTCGAGATGGCACCACACCAGGCGGAGCCCGTCCGGGGGCACTCGGTGGCTGCCCCATCGGTCGCGTGACAGGGCCGCCACGATCGCCAGCCCTCGGCCCCGCTCGGCGTGCGGACTCGGCGCCTGGAGCGGGATCCGTGACGGCGTCGAGCAGGCCGATCCTGGATCGGTCACCGCCAGCCGCAGGTAGCCGGGCCCCTGGCCCAGTTCGAGCGTGATCGCCTCCGGGTCGCCACCGGAGCCGGTGTCGGCGTACCGCACCGCGTTGGTGACCAGCTCTGACACCGCCAGGACCACGATCTCCCTGGCCGGATGCTCGGGCTCCAGCCAAACACCGACCGCTTGCCGAGCCAGGTAGGGAGCCCGGTCGCTACGCGCGAGCTGGATGGTCCCGATGGCCTGGAGCCCGGCGGGAGAAATGTAGGTCACCGAATCCACCTCGCTATAGCCGTGCCGTTTTGGTGAAGTACGAGAATGGCCTGCGCACGCGCGATCAACCATTTGTGTAACCGACGGAAAAACGTCGAGCCGGCCTGAAGAAGACCATCCCAGAAAACTCCTGTCGGAGAGATGTATTGCAAAGCACTTCCCAGGCACGAACCAAGTGTGCTAATACACATGTCGCGTGCATTTCTCGTGTGCCAACGGGAAGGAGGCATTCCCCTTGCAAAACACCGAGCCGGAACCTGCCCTTAAAACGCCCAGAGCGGAATTTGGTACTTATCTCCGCGAATACCGTATAGCCTCCGGTAGGCGGCAAAAGGAACTTGCCGCCATGCTCGGCTGGTCAATCTCGAAGATCAGCATGGTCGAACGCGGCGAGCGCCCGGCCGACGAAGACTTCGCCCACGCCGCCGACACCGCACTCGGAGCTGACGGCGGCCTGCTGGCCCGCTGGCGCGAGACCGTCGAACACGCCTCGCATTGGCCGATCTGGCTGGCTCAGCTAGCGGAGATCGAACGGCAGGCGGACATCCTCCGCACCTGGCAGCCGCTGATCGTCCCTGGTCTCCTCCAGACACCGGCATACGCGCGAGCCATCTTCCGTGGCAAACCCGCCATCACGGAGGAGGAGGTCGAGCAGAACGTCGCCGCACGCATGGAGCGCCAGCATGTTCTGCATCGCGAAGTTGGGCCTACGCTATGGGCGATACTGGACGAGGGCGTCCTTACTCGACCGACCGGCAGTGAGGCGGTGATGGCCGAACAGATGGCACGGTTGGCCGCACTGGACGAACATCCCCGCATCAACATCCGCGTGCTCCCGCACAACTCCTGGCTGACGACCGGCCTGCAGGGAGCATTCATCCTCGCCGGTGGACCGGGGATGCCCGACATGGCCTATCTGGAGTCGATCACCATGGGTCAGATCACCGCTGACAGCGGGCGAGTCCGGGAGGTCAGGTTGAAGTATGAGACGTTGCACAACGAGGCCCTGCCCCGGCGTGCCTCGCTGCAACTGATTAGGGAGATGGCAGACAAATGGACAAACTGACCAACGAACTCCTCAAGTCCGCCGAATGGCGCAAGGCCACCCGCTCTGGCGACAGCGGCGACTGCATCGAAGTGGCGCACTTGCGTGACGGGCGCGTGGGCCTGCGCGACTCGGAGCGCCCCGACCTGCCCGCCTACGTTGTCTCGTCCTCGGTCTGGGCCGCGTTCATTGACGGCGCCAAGAAGGGCGAATTCGACTTCTGATCTCGACCCGCGTCGAGCCGCGGTGGGTTCTGGTCACCGACGCAGGGCCCACCGTATGCCCGCCGGGCCGAGCGGCGGTCTTCGCCCGAGACGTTCGCTCTCGTCACGCGTGGTCTTGGTCGGAAGGCTTTGAACTGGGTTCCTGGAAACCAAGTCGAGATATGAGATGCTGCACGGTGACGCCCTGCCCCGAAGGGCTTCCCTCCAGTTGATCGAGGAGAATGCCAAGCGATGGAAGTGACCAACGAGGATCTGGACCGCGCTGACTGGCGTAAGGCCAACCGCTCTGGCGACAACGGCAACTGCCTTGAAGTGGCGCCCCTACCCGGAGGCCGGGTCGGCATCCGTGACACCGAAGCCCCCGGCCAGGCCCCCTACGTCGTCTCGGCATCGGTCTGGGCCGCGTTCATTGACGGTGCCAAGAAGGGCGAATTCGACTTCTGATCTCGACCGCATCGAGCCGCGGTGGGTTCTGGTCACCGGCCCAGGGCCCGCCGGGCTCAGCGGCTCATTGGGTGGTGAAGGGCGGGCAGATCTCGAAGGACACCGATCGCTGCACCTGCTGCGGGGTCAGCAGCTTGAAGACGATCTGGTTCCGGCTCGGTGAGTCCAAGCCCTGGGGCAGGTAGTGCTTCAGCGTCGAGTTCAGCGGAAGCGAGGGGCTGCGCCCCTTGTCGATGCCGTTGATGATCCACCGGTAGGTGTATTCGACGGACCCGCCGGTGGGCTTGAGCACGGCGTAGACGGAGGTGCCGCTGCTCCAGCACCCCTGGTCCAGTTCGGCGCCCTGCATGTGGAGCGACACGCTGATTCCGCCGCCGCCGCCGGTCTTGGGCTTGGCGGTGGTCCGCGTGGGTCTGGGGGCGGCCGTGGTCTGGGCGGGGGACTTCGTCGTCGGCTCGGACTCGGCTGTCGGGGGTGACTTCGACGTGGTGACGGGGCTCGGCTGCTTGGTCTTCTTCTTCGTCGGTGCGGGAGTCGGTGTCGGGGTTGGGGTGGGCGTCGAGGTCAGGGAGGAGTTCGGGTGAGCTGTGATGGTTTGTGCTGTCGAGGGCGGCCACCACCACACCACCGCGCCACCGGCCAAGGTCACGACCGTGGCGCCCGCGACGATCGGCAGCACCGGCAGGCGCCTGCCGCGCCGCCGTACGGGCTGGGTCCTGTTCCGCCGCCCCGGTCGCGTGGGTGGCGCGCCGCCCAGCAGGCGGAGCAGGACCTCCTCCATGCCGGGCCGCTCGGCCGGGTCCTTGGCCAGGCAGTCGAGCACGATCTCGCGCAGCGGGGGAGCCAGGTCGCCCACGTACGGCTCGTCGTTCAGCACCCGCTTGATCACCGCGGGCATGGCGTCGGCGCCGAACGGCGGGGTGCCCGTCGCGGCGAAGACGATCACCCCGGCCCACGCGAACACGTCCACCGCCGGCCCCACCGGCGCACCGGCGAGCTGTTCTGGTGCCAGGTAGGCGGGGGTGCCGACGACGCTGCTGGTGACGGTGAGCGAGGTGTCGGTGGCACGGGCGATGCCGAAGTCGATCACGCGCGGCCCGCCCGGTCCGAGCAGTACGTTGCCGGGCTTGAAGTCCCGGTGCACCACGCCGGCGCGGTGGATGGCGGCCAGCGCGGTCGCCGTGGCCACCGCCAGCCGCTGCAGGTCGCCACCCGAGTGCCGGCCCGCCTGCTGGAGCGAGGGGCCTTCGATGTACTCGGTGACGATGTACGGCATGCCGCCGAGCGAGGCGTCCAGCACCTGGGCGATGCAGAACGGCTCGACCCGGCGCGCGGCGTCGATCTCCTTGGCCAGCCGTTCGTCCCCGGCGCGCAGCACCTTGACCGCCACCCGCCGCCCGTCCGGGGCCTGGCCCAGGTAGACCACGCCCTGGCCGCCCTCGCCCAGCCGGGCCACGAGCCGGTACCGGCCCACGAATTCCGGATCTCCCGGAGCCAGGGGATCCATCAGTCGTCGTCGCAGCTCTCGAAGGAGACGCTGCCCTGGACGCTGACGGGGGAGGTGATGCGGAGCACGACCCGGTGTGTCCCCAGCTCCGTGATGGGGCCGTACTGCGGTAGCTCAGTGGCGCTTTCACGGGTGGCCCACTGCGAGGTCGCCTTGACCTTGCCGTCCAGGACCCAGGAGTAGGTGAAGTCGATGCCCGGCGGCCCTTCCACCACCGCCTTGATCAACGTGGCGCCGTAGTTGCAGTCGGAGGGCGGGTGCTTGTTCCCCATCGCCTCCACCGACAGGATCCGGATGTTCGGCTTGGCCGCGGGCTTGGGCGTGGGTTTGACGGTCGGCTTGCCGGCCGTCGGTGTCGGGGTGGGCCGTTGGGTCGTGGGCTCGTCCGACGGTCGCCGGGTGGCGGACTCCTCGGCCGGTCGGCGCGTCGACGGCTTCTTGGTCTTGGGCTTGGCCGTGGAGAGGTCCTTTGCCCCGGGGTTCGTGGTGACCGGCTGGGCCAGCGCGGACGGGGTCGGGGCCGGGCCGCCGGGGGACATCGCGACCGCCGCGGTGGTGGCGATCGCGGCGATGGCGACCGCTCCGGCCGTGGCCGCCAGCGCCTTGCCCCGGCCCGACGCGGGACGCCGGCGGCGCGAGGCGGTCCTCGGCCCGGGTACGCCGGTCGCCGCCGCCTCGCCGCCCAGCAGGCGTAACATCACGTCCTGCATCGTGGGCCGATCGGCCGGATTCTTGGCCAGGCACTCCAGGGCGATGCCGCGCAGCGGCTGCGGGAGGTCGGGGAGCTGGGGTTCGTGGTGCAGGATGCGGTTGATCACCGCGGGTAACGAGTCATCGCCGAACGGCGGCGACCCCGTGGCGGCGAAGGCGACCACCGACGCCCAGGCGAACACGTCGGCCGCCGGGCCGACCTGCTCGCCGGCGAGTTGCTCTGGCGCCATGTAGGCGGGGGTGCCGACGATGCTGCTGGTGTTCGTCCGGGCCTGGTCCATCGCGCGGGCGATGCCGAAGTCGATGACCCGAGGGCCGTCCGGGCCGAGGAGCACGTTGCCGGGCTTGAAGTCCCGGTGGACGATGCCCGCCTGGTGGATGGCGGCCAGCGCGGTGGCCGTGGCGATCGCCAGCCGCTGCAGGTCGGCGCCCTGGTGGCGGCCCGCCTGCTGGAGCGAGGGGCCCTGGACGTATTCGGTGACGATGTACGGCACGCCGTCCAGCGAGGCGTCCAGCACCTGGGCGATGCAGAACGGCTCGACCCGGCGCGCGGCGTCGATCTCCTTGGCCAGCCGTTCGTCCCTGGTCCGCAGCACCTTGACCGCCACCGGCCGGCCGTCACCCGCCTGGCCGAGGTAGACGACGCCCTGCCCGCCCTGGCCCAGCCGCCCGATCAGCCGGTACGCGCCGACCGCCGATGGATCGCCCTGCCGGAGCGGTTCGACGTTCGGCATGACGGGTGTGGCTCCAGGGGTGGGTGCGATGGACCTCAGCACTTTAGCGACCATAGAAAGGATTTGTCGTCTATATCGGTAAACGTGGCTGCCTGCCAGCGCTCGACGCCGCTCGCGCCGGGTCGCCACCGGCCGCCCGGCGCGGTGGAACGGCACCGTCTGTGCGGAGTTGGGAACATTGCCCGAGGGCCGATCGTTGGTCGCGATGACGGTGCCGTCGGATAGAGGAAGCGGAGCAGCGAACCCTCGTGGAGGAGTGCAGTACCAGGCCGGGCCAGGTCCCGGCGCTTCACCTTCACGGACCGGCCTCCGCGTCCCGTCCTTCACCTCTGACAGGCGCCCACCGCGGCGGCAGGCCGTCGTACGCCCGCCGATCCCGCACTCGCGGCAGGTCACCGCATGGCCGCCGCTCCCGTCCGCCCTTCCTGGGCCGGCGGATCGAAGCCGGTCGCGCATCCGCCCGGCCGGCTGACGCACATCCCTCACCGGCCGTCGTGGGCCGGAACTCTTCGCAAGGAGCCCTTCTGCCGTGGACGGCTATTGGTTTCAGCTCGCCCTCGTCTTGGTCCTCGTTCTCCTCAACGCGGTGTTCGCCGGTAGTGAGCTGGCACTGATCTCGCTACGCGAGGGCCAGATGCGCAGGCTGGAGCGGCACAGCTCGGGCGGGCGCCTCGTGGTGCGCCTGGCCAGGGACCCGAACCAGTTCCTGGCCACCATCCAGCTCGTCATCACCCTGTCCGGCTTCCTGGCCTCCGCCACGGCGGCGGTCACCCTGTCCGAGCCGCTGGTCCCGGTGCTCGGCTTCCTGGGCGACGCGGCGGGCCCGGTCGCGATCATCGTGGTGACGATCGTGCTGACGTTCCTGACGCTGGTCTTCGGCGAGCTGGCGCCCAAGCGCGTCGCCATGCAGCGCGCCGAGACGTGGGCGCTGCTCATGGCCCGCCCGCTGAGCATGATCGCCACGCTGTCCCGGCCGGTGGTGTGGGCCCTGGCCAAGTCCACCGACGTGGCCGTACGGCTGATGGGCGGGGATCCGAACCTGCACCGCGAGGAGATCAGCCCCGAGGAGATCCGTGACCTGGTCGCCACCCACCGCGGCTTCACCGCCGAGCAGCGGATGATCATCTCGGGCGCGGTCGAGATCACCGAACGGGTCCTGCGCGAGGTCCTCGTCTCCCGCCGCGACGTCTTCACCCTCGACGCCGACACCCCCGCCGACCAGGCCCGCCACCTGCTGGCCGCCTCCGGTCACTCCCGCGCGCCCGTCGTGCGCGGCGGTGGCCTCGACGACGCGATCGGCGTCGCCAACCTGCGTGACCTCCTCACCGACGAGGCCGCCCGCACCGCCGCCGACGTGGCCCGCCCGCCGCTCCTGCTGCCCGACAGCCTGCTCGTCTCCGACGCGCTGCGCCGCTTCAAGGCCGAACGCCAGCAGTTCGCTCTCGTCATCGACGAGCACGGCGTGGCCGACGGCATCGTCACCCTGGAGGACCTGCTGGAGGAGGTCGTCGGCGAGATCTACGACGAGACCGACCGCGACGTCGTGAGCGTCCTGCGCGATCCCGACGGCAGCATGCTCCTGCCCGGCGGCTTCCCCGTGCACGACCTGCCCGATCTGGACGTCGAGCTGGAGAACCGCCCTGAGGGCGACTACACGACGGTCGCCGGTCTCGCCCTCGCGCTGCTGGGCCGGGTGCCGAGCGGGCCCGGCGACCGGGTCTCCGTGGACGGCTGGGAGCTGGAGATCATCGCGGTGGAGCGGCACGCCATCACCGGAATCCGCATCCGGCCCGTCACGGCCCCGGCCGCGGACGAGCCCGCGCTGCCCGCCGAGCAGCAGAGCTGACCCGTCGAACACTCGGACAGGGGGCCGCCGCCAACGGCGCCCCCCTGTCCTCAATGGCGGGTGTAGGCGGGGTGGCGAGCGACGACGCCGGGTTGCCGCGGCGGCGCGCTGTCGGCCAGGGCCCGTACGAGCCGGTCGCGTACGGCGCTCAGCTCGGCGATCCGCTCCTCCAGCGCCGCGACCTTTCTGCCCACCGCCTCCACACTGGGCGGGCACGCCGGCCCCAGCGAGACTTCGCCATCTTCCAGGCAGGGCAGGAAGCCCCGGAGGTCGTGGGCGGTGAAGCCGTGCGACAGCAGGAGCTGGATGTTGCGGACCCTGGTCACCGCGCCGCCGTCGTAGCGCCGGTAGCCGTTGGAGGTACGCTCCGGCTGGAGCAGGCCCTGCTGCTCGTAATAGCGCAGGGCCCGGACGGTGACGCCGCTCGCTCGCGCCAGCTCCCCGATCAGCACCGCCCCAGCCTATGCCGTGGGCCCCGGTTTACGTGCGCCCTGCCGCCACGGAGAGACCGCCGTCGACCCGGATCACCGTGCCGGTCAGGTAGCCGGCCTCGGGCCGCACCACGTTCACGATCCACCAGGCGATCTCGCCGGGCTGGGCGATGCGGCCGAGCGGGATGCGTTCGACGAGCCCCTCGCCCAGCGCGGCGATCTGCTCCTGGGTGAACCCGGCGTGCTCCATCACGGGCGTGGCGGTGATGCCGGGCGCCACCGACACGACCCGCACGCCCTTGGGCGCGAGCTCGACCGCCCAGGTGGCCGTCAGGAAGTCGAGGGCGACCTTGGTCGAACCGTAGACCGAGCTGCCCGGCCAGGCGTACCAGGGCGGATTGGAGGACACGTTCACGATCGTCCCCCTCGTGGCGGCCAGGTGCGGCAGGGCGGCCTGGGCGAGGAAGACCGGAGCGAGGAGGTTGGTGGCGATCTCCTCTTCCGCTATGCGGCGGTCGATCGTCCCGAGCGCGGCCGGTCGCGTGATCGCGGCATTGTTGACCAGGGCATCGATCCGGCCCAGCCGCCGCAGCGCCGCCTCGACGATCCGTTCGGGCCCGTCGGCCGCCGCGCCGTCCGCGGCGAAGGTACTGATCGAGGGGTGCGCGGCGGCGGTCTCCTCCAGTCGGGCGGCGGTACGGCCGACCACGAGCACCTGCGCGCCCTCGGCGGCGAACCGGTGCGCCGTGGCGCGGCCGATCCCCGTGCCGCCTCCGGTGATGACCACGCCCTTGCCTTCCAGGCTGCCCGGAATGTCGCCCATGAGCGTCCTCTCTGTCGTCCAGGTGAGCGAACGCGACGCTAAAGGCTGACCCGGGCGTCAGGGTCAACCACGGGGCCCCGGTCCTCAGGAGCCGGCCGGCACAGGGACATCGAGCCGTACGCTCACGGAGACTCCCTCATCGTTCGTTACCCGAACACCAACTGACCGGTTGTTCTCATCGATCTTGACATTTCGACAAGAGATGACGCCGAGCGCACTGGCGACCTCACTCACGGTTGACTAACGTGACATAGCCGGAATACTGGATCTTCCGTCAGGCCGTCGTTCCAGTGAGACCGAGGATGCCAATGTTGCTTGGCCTTGCCACCCCACGGGCAGAGCCGCACCAGGCGCGCAGTCGTGCCGGCCACGTGGAAGAGCGCGCGGCACGCGGTCCCACCACCCGGCCGCCGCGCGAGAACGACCCGCGCCGCTAGCACAGGCCCTTCGGCGGTCGACTTTTTCCCGCCGGCCCTCCGACCCCAGGACTGTCATGCCGCCAGACTCCTTCAGCGTCCCGATAGTGATCGCCTTCGCCGTACTCGTCCTAGCGCTCGCGGGCGGGGTGATCCTCCACCTGCGCACACGTCGGCACCTCGCCCAGCTCCGCGGGCAGCTCGTGCAGGCCCGTCAGGCGCAGGAGCACCTGACCCGCGAGACCAGCGCCAGGAGCCAGCGGCTGGTGCAGGCCGAGCGCCAGGCCCATGACGGCGTGAAGGTGCTGCACGAGGCCCGCGCCCAGCAGGACCTCGTACGCGCCGAGACCGAGCACCTGATCTCGAAGCGCATCCCCGCCCTGCTGTCCCACCTGCGCGCCCCGCACGTGATCGTGCCCGGCGTGCAGAACCAGACGCTCGCCGGCACGGACGTCGACCAGCAGCACCGCGCCATCCTCGACGCGTTCGCCCGCGGCGTGCGTGACGAGGGCGAGCGCATCGACGAAGCGGCCCAGGCGGTCGTGCGGGGAGCGATGTCCCGGGTCCAGACCCAGGCGCTGCGCGCCCAGGACCTGCTCGCCGACCTGCAGCAGCGCTACAGCGGCGACGAACACACGGCACTGCTGCGCGAAGTACTGGGGCTCGACATGTTCAACGAACTGATCATCCGCCGCGTGCAGGTCACCGGCATCGCCTGCGGCGCCACCACCGGCCTGTCGCGCGACGACACCTATCTGGTGGACCTCGTGGTGGGCGCCATCTCCCGGGTGGAGAACTTCGAGCTGCGCATCGAGGGCCCGGCCAACCACCTGCGCCGCCGGATCGGGGTCGCCGCCCGCGCCGCGGAGTCGATCCTGTTCACCACCGCCGAGCTGCTGGCGAACGCGGTCCACCACTCCCACGGCACGCTCAAGGTGACCGTCGCCGTGCACGAGACCAACAACGGCGCCGCCATCGTCATCGACGACGCCGGCGTCGGCCTCAACGAGGACCAGTACGCCCGGGCGACCCAGCTCCTGAACGGCACCCACCCGGTCCGCCTGGTCGACCTGGGCAACCCGCCCCGCACCGGGTGGGCCGCCATCGGCCGCCAGGTCGCGCACTACGGCATGCAGGCGACGGTCAAGAAGAGCGCCTTCGGCGGCGTCCAGGCCGTGCTGAGCATTCCCACCGCCCTGCTGGTGGAGATGCCGGAGCACAGCAGGCCGTCGGTGCTGGCGCCCGAGCCGGTCCGCGCCGCCGCGCCGGCCGGCGCCGGGGCCTACCGGCCGCAGCCTGTGACGGCCTCGCGCTCGGAGCAGGTGCCCCCCTCCGTACGCCCCGACCCCGCGCCCGCGTTCCACCAGGAGCGCCCGGCCACGCCCGAACAGCGGCGGGCCTCGGCCGAGGACCTGGCGGCACTGCCGCAGCGCCGCCGCCAGTCGCCGGGTGCCGCCTCCGGATCCTGGCCCGCCAGGAGTTCCGCCGGCTCGGGCGGCTCCGACGCCCCGGCCCGCAAGATACTCACCACCCCGGAGGAGGCTCAGAAGCGGTGGGGAGACTTCCAGGTCGGAGCCGAAGCGGGTCGCCGCGAGGCGCTCCCGCCCCAGCAGCATGACTTCACCGAAGGGAACTGACTGCTCCATGGACTCTCGCAGCGCTTCCGGCCGTGTTCAGACCAAGGGTCGTCCGTTGGCCCTCGACGTGTCCTGGGTCCTGTCGCCCCTGCTGGCCCTGCCCGGTGTCGCCCGCGGGGTGGTGCTGAGCCGTGACGGGCTCATCCTCGGCGGCTCGGCCGACCTGACCGTCGAGACCGGCGAGCGTTCCGCCGCCATGACGAGCTCTGTGCTGGGGGCCGCCCGCGCTCTGTGCGACGGCCTCAGCGACGGCGTGGACGGCGAGGTGGTGGACATCGTCATCTCCGCGGGGAGCGGCTACTACTACATCGCCCCGGCCGGCGACCGCGCCGCCCTCGTGGTCGCGGCGACGGGAGCGGTCAACATCGGCTCTCTGGCCTACGAGGTGCAGCTCCAGGTGCAGAAGCTGATCAAAGCTCTCGACGAGGCGAGCGCGGCCAGGGTCCCGGGCTCCCGGGCATGATGTCCGGACGGCAGCGGCGGCGGGTCGTCCCTGACTACATGGCCGCCGCGAGGGTGACCGTGCCCGAGCACATCAACGTCGAGCGGACGACCCTGGTCTACATCGCGCCCGACGCCGCCACCAACGGGCTGGACCCGCCGGCGTCGCATCTGCTGGCCCTGCTGCAGGACGGGCCGTTATCGGTGTACGAGTGCGCCGCGCACCTGGGCCTGCCGTACTGCGTGGTCCGGTTACTGGTCGCCGGGCTGGTCGGCGGCGGGACGTTGCTGACCCGCGATCCGCCGGTCGTCGACATGCCCGACATTGAGATCTTGGAGTTGGTGCTCAGTGGCCTCCGCGCACTCTGACAGCCGAATCAGTGCCGAACACATCCCGGTCAAGCTGGTCATCGCGGGGCCGTTCGGCGTGGGCAAGACGACCATCGTGGACGCGCTCTCGGAGATCAGGCCGCTCAACACCGAAGAGGTGCTCACCCAGGCGGGCACGCTGGTCGACGACCTCACCGGCGTGAACGAGAAGACGACCACGACCACCGCCATCGACTTCGGCCGTCTCACCCTGCCCGGCGTGGTGCTCTACCTGTTCGGGGCGCCCGGACAGACCCGGTTCCAGGTGCTGTGGAACGAGCTGGTCCGCGGCGCCCTGGGGGTGCTGGTGCTGGCCGACACCCGCCGCATCGACGACAGCTTCGCCGTCCTCGACCTGGTGGAGAACGCCGGCATCCGCTACGCGGTGGCCGTCAACCACTTCCCCGACTCCCCGGACTATCCGCCGGACGTCCTGCGCAAGGCGCTCGACCTGGACCTGCGCACGCCGCTGGTGGTGTGCGACGCCCGAGACCCCGCCTCCGCCCGCGCCGCGCTGATCGCGCTGGTGGAGCACATCAGAGAACTGGTGCTGTCATGACCCTGCGCTACCTGCCCGACGCCGGGCGCCTGTACGGAGCCGAGTACGCGAGGGACCCGCAGGCGATCTACGAGACACTGCGCCGGCGGCACGGCGCGGTAGCGCCCGTGGAGATCGCTCCGGGCATCGAGGCCCACCTGGTGATCGGCTACCAGGCCGCCGTGGACGTGCTCACCAACGCCGGCGGCGTCTGGAGCAAGAACCCCACCGCCTGGCAGGCCCGGCTCCCCGACACCCCCGAGGCCGCGGGGATGATCGCGATGCTCGGCCACCGCCCGAACGCGCTGTTCTCCGACGGGGCCGACCACGCCCGCTACCGCAAGGCGATCTCCGACTGCTTCCATCAGATCCAGCCGCACAAGCTGCGCCACCTGGTGACCGAGGTGACGGACTCGCTCATCAGCCGGTTCGCCGCAGAGGGCGAGGCCGACCTGGTCGCCGACTTCGCCCGGCTCATTCCCGCCCGCATCTTCAACCTGCTCTTCGGGCGGCCCGACGCCGACAGCGCCGGCCTGACCGAGGCGCTGGCGGACCTGATGGAGGCCGACGGCGAGCGGGGCGCGCGGGGGAGCGAGGCGTTCGGCCGCTACATCGGCGAGCTGATCCAGGGCAAGTACGCCGAGCGCGGCGACGACCTGACCTCCTGGTTCATCGACCATCCCGCCGGGCTGCAGCCCGAGGAGCTGGCCCAGACCATCGTGCTCGTGGTCGCCGCCAGCTACGAGCCCACGGCCAACCTGATCTCCAACACCATCTCCAGGATGGTCAGCGACGACCGCTACTACAGCTCGCTCACCAACGGCGCGCTCAGCACGTACGACGCCCTGATGGAAGCCCTGCGCGCCGAGCCGGCCATGTCCAACTACGGCCCGTACTTCGTGCGCCAGCCCGTGCACTTCCACGGCACCTGGATCCAGCCGGCCGAGCTGGTCCTCGTCTCCTACGCCGCGGCGAACACCGAGCCGGCCGACGTGCCCGACGAGCTGCGTTCCGACGGTGGTGCGTACCTGGGCTTCGGCGCGGGGGCGCACCGCTGCCCGGCCAGCGACCCGGCGGTGCTCATCGCCATGACCGCGATCGAGCGCCTGACCTCTCATCTTTGCGACCTCGAACTGACCGTGCCGCGCGACGAACTGGTGTGGCGGCCCGGCCCGTTCCACCGTGCGCTGGCTCACCTGCCGGTGCGATTCACCCCCATCCGCCCCGATCAGCCAGGAGAATCCCCTTGGGCAGTACAGCCCCCGTCGTCCTCGACCCCTTCGGAGCCGATCTCGCCGGTGAGGTCCGCCGGCTACGCGACCTCGGCCCCCTGGTCCTCGTAGAGCTGCCAGGAGGCATCCCGGCCTGGGCCGTCACCCGGCACGACCTGCTCAAGCAGCTCATCCTCGATCCGCAGGTGAGCAAGGACAAGCGGCACTGGCGGCTGCTGCCGCAGGCGGTCGCCGAGCCGAGCTGGACCTGGATCCTGACCTGGATCGGGGTGTCCAACATGCTCAGCGCCTACGGCGACGAGCACCGGCGGCTGCGCAAGCTGATCGCACCCAGCTTCACCGCGCGCCGTACGAAGGCCATGCAGCCCATCATCGAGGAACTCGTCTCCGAGCTGCTGGAGGCCATGGCCGCGCTGCCGCCCGGCCAGGTCGTCGACCTGCGCAGCGCGTACGCCCATCCGCTGCCGATGCGGGTGATCTGCGAGCTGTTCGGGGTCCCCGCGCACATGCAGACGGAGATGGCCCAGATCATGGAGGCCATCATGGACACCACGGCCACTCCGGAGGAGGCGGCGGCCACGGCGGTCCAGATCGGCACCGTGCTGCCGGCCCTGGTCGCCTACAAGCGCGAGCACCCGGGCGACGACCTGACCACCGAGCTGATCAACGTCCGTGACAGCGGCGACTCGCTCAGCGACGACGAACTGCGTGACACCCTGCTGCTCCTCATCGCGGCCGGGCACGAGACCACCGTCAACCTGATCGGCAACGCCGTGCACGCCCTGCTCACCCATCCGGACCACCTTCGGAGCGTCCTGGCGGGCGAGATCTCCTGGGAGGCGGTGGTCGAGGAGACGCTGCGCTGGGCGCCGTCGATCGCCAACCTGCCGTTGCGCTTCGCCATCGAGCCGATCGAGATCGGCGGTGTGCGGATCGAGGCGGGCGACGCGATCATCACCAGCTACCTGGCGGCCGGTCACGACCCGGACCAGCACGGTCAGGACGCCGACCGGTTCGACCCGACGCAGGCTCACGAGGAGCACCTGGCCTTCGGCATCGGCGTGCACCGCTGCATCGGGGCTCCGCTCGCCCGCCAGGAGGCGCTGACCGCCCTGCCCGCGCTGTTCGCCCGGTTCCCCGACCTCCGGCCGGCGGGGGAGGGGACGGAGCCGACGCACGTCCCGTCCTTCATCGCGCACGGCTGGAACCCCCTGCCGATCCTCCTGCACCGCTGACACACGGACGGCACGGACGCGCCCGAAGGGCGTGCACCCCGTGCCGCCGGACGGCCCGAACGCGACCCTCCTTTCTCATGACGGAAGGGGGGGTCGCAAGGGCGCGACTTCCCCGCCGGATCCAGCGTCCCCTGGTTGGTCGCAGCGACTCGCCGACGCCGACACCGGGGCTGCTTACTCGTCGGCGGGCAGGGTGAAGAGGCGGATGTAGACGGGGCGGGCGTCCGGCGGGGCCTCGGCGGCGGGGCGGCTGTAGCGCAGGAGCAGGGCGATGTACTCGTTGTAGAAGGCGTCGAGGTCGTCCTTGGTGACGCGGGCCAGCCCGCGCGAGCCCTTCGCCCAGCCGGGGTCGGCCCGATAGGCGGCGGGGAAGCGTTCGAACAGGACGCGGTCCTCCTCGTAACCGACCCGGTGAAACTCCTCCAGCACCGCCCGGTCCTCGGGCGCCACCTGGTCGGGGGTCGGCAGGCGCATGTCGCGGGGGATCGCGGCGCGGCGCCACCAGCGTTCGCGTCCCGTCGAGCGCTCGGGGATCTCCTCGATGAAGCCGTACTTCTCGAGTTGGCGCAGGTGGTAGCTGGTCGTGCCGGTCTTCGCGCCGAGCAGTTCGCCGAGGGTGGTGGAGGTGGCGGGGCCGTGCACGTTGAGGTGAGTGAGCATCCGGCGGCGCATCGGGTGGGCCAGGGCCTTGAGCCGGTCCGGGTCGTCGAGCACGAACGGCTCGTCATCCTTCATGGCGATCAGGCTAGTCCTTCAGGACCAGATCTGCAGACATCTCTTTGCCGACGTTTCTCTGCAGAGTAGTCTCGGCAATGTGAAGAGAATCCTCGCGGCCGTCGCCGCCGCGTCAATCTTGTTCGCGGGCCCCGCCTCCGCCGCCGTGTCGTCCGGCGCGCCGCCCGGCCTGCCAGGTGACCTGACCTCGGCAGAGGTGAGCTTCCGCGGCAGCGGAAACCTGCTGCTGCATGGCAGCGTGATCAGCCCGGCCGGAGCCGACGACGGGCGCGCCGGAGTCGTGCTGGTGCACGGCGCGGGCACCGGGACGCCACGGGAGAAGCTGCTGGGCGAGGCCGTCGCCTTCGCGCGGCAGGGCATGTCGGTGCTCATCTACGACAAGCGGTCCGAGGGCTACTCCACGTTCAAACGGTCGTACGCGCAACTCGCCGACGACGCTCTGGGCGCCGTCGAGACGCTGCGGCGACAGCCGGGGGTCGATCCCGGCAAGGTCGGCATCTGGGGGCTCAGCGAGGGCGGATGGGTGGCGCCGATCGCCGCCTCCCGAACCAGCCACATCTCCTTCGTCATCCTCGTCGGCGCCAACGCCATTGACCCGCTGCGGCAGCAGTCGTGGGCGGTGGCGGCGGGGCTGCGGAAGGCGGGCGTCAGCGGGTCGCTGGTGGACCGGGCCGAGCCCACGCTGTATCGGGTGATCGCGGACGGCGGGATGTTCCCCGAGCCGTACCACGACTCCGAGTCGGTCCTCGCGCGCGTACGTCAGCCCGTGCTCTCGATCTGGGGCGTGCACGACCTGCTGACGCCGCCCAGGGAGACGCCCCCGATCATGGCCAGGGCGCTCGAGGCGGGCGGGAACCGCCAGTACACGTTCCAGTTCTTCGCCGAGGCCGACCACGCCGCCCACCAGACGCCCGACGACGGCGTCACCCGGCTGCCCGAGCTGGCCCCCGGGTACGCGGAGCTGGTCGGGACGTGGGTGGGCCGGGCGACCTCGGGGCAGGCTCCCGCGGCCCAGGTCTCGGGGCCCGAGCCGGTGCAGGCCGACGACTCCGTGGAGGTGCCGCCCACCGCGTGGTGGGAGTCGGCGGGGATGCAGCTCGCGGCGATGGTGCTGTTGCTGGTGGCGTTCGGGGCGTATCCCGTGGTGGCCCTGGTCCGGCGGGTCAGGCGTACCCGGGTGGAGGTGGCGCCGTTGAGGGCGGCCCGGCTGGTCAGCGCCGGCGGGCTCACGGTGCTGCTGGGCGGGTTCGCGTACCTGTTCTACGTGATCATGACGGGCGTGAAGCTGGCCGCCCCCGGGCCGCTGCTGGCGGGCAGGCCGGTCGTCTGGCTCCTGCTCCAGGCCGTCGCGATCGCCACCTCCGTGGCCACCCTCGTCACGGTGGGACGGCTACGGCGAGTCGCCACCCGTGGCGAGAAGACCCGGCTCGGGCTCCTGGTCGCCGGCGGCGTGGTGTTCGTGCCGTGGGCGCTGTACTGGGGGCTGCTGCTTCCCTGAGCCGCCGCCCACCCAAGACCCACATCCACCGGCCGGACCTGGGCGAGCCCGCGCGGGCTCACAGGACGTTCGTGATCGGGCCGGGGGTGTCGGGCACGGGCTGGGACAGGTGGTGGTCCACCTCGTCCTGGGTCAGCAGTTCGACCTCGCGCAGGATGCCGAGCGAGCGCCGCCAGCACGTCCACGCCTCGTCGCTCCTGCCCTGGTCGTGGTAGGTGCGGCCGAGGCCCCACAGGGAGGTGGCCGTCCCGAGGTGGTAGTCGGCCTGCTCCTGGAGCCTGATGGCCGTCCGGTACGCGGACTCGGCCTCGTCGAGCTGCCCCGCCCTGCGGTGGGCGTCCGCCAGGGCGTCAAAGGTGATCCCCTCCCTGAACGGGTTGTCCAACTCGGCCCACAGGGCCAAGCTGGCCTGCGCCGTCGCGATCGCGTCGGCCAGTCGGCCCACCTTGCCGTAGATCACCGCACGGTTGCAGAGGAAGATGGCCTGGAAGTCCGGTAGCGCGGCGGCTTCGGCGAGGGCCCGGCCGTTCTCCATGGCGGCGAGCGCCTCGTCGTACCGCTCCAACTGGGCGTAGGTGATGCCGAGGCCGTTGTAGGCCGACATCATGCGCCGCGGCCGGTCGGCCCGTTTCCAGCAGATGAGTGCCTGCTCGTGATGTTCGGCCGAGACGGAGAACTGGCCCATGGCCAGGTATCGGGTGCCGAGGAGGTGGTGCTCCAGCCCTTGGGCGGCGAAGTCGCCGGACGCGACGGCGATCTCGAGGACGCGGGTGTGCAGGTCGACCAGTTCCCGGTTCAGGTACAGCGTGACGAAGGGCCAGTTGAGAGCGCAGGCCAGGCCGATCGCGGTCACCGGATCATCGTGGACGGCCGTGGCCTGGTGGGCGGCGGCGAGCAGGTTGTCGCGCTCCTGGTCCGTCCAGGCGCGGGCCTCCTGGGCGGTGGCGAGCGCGACCCCGGGACGGTCGCCGTCGTAGTCGGCCAGGGCCTGGGCCGACGACGGGTCGAGCAGGAGGCTGGCGGACTTGGCGCTGGACAGGTAGTGGTGGAGCGCGCGGCGGACGGCGGTGCGGCGTTCGTCTTCTGGGCAGTCGAGGGCGGCCTGCTCGCGGGCGTAGAGGCGGACGAGGTCGTGTATCCGATAGCGGCCGAGGCCGGCCGATTCGAGGAGACGGGCGTCCAGCAGACGGTCCAGGGCGGCTTCTGCCCGGTGATCGGGCCAGTCGGCCAGGGCGGCGGCGGCTGCCGGGGTGTGGGTGGGCGTGTCGAGCAGCCCGAGAAGGGTGAACAGGTGGGAGGCGTCGCGCCCCGTGGGTTCCTCTCGCAGGTGGTGGTGGCTGACGGCGATGGCGGTACGGACGGCCAGGTCGGCATATTGCAGGACGTCCAGACGGCCGGTGGCGACCGCGAGCCTTCCTGCGAGGTAGGTGAGGGTCCAGTCGGGGCGCGCGGCCAGCCGGGCGGCCGCGATGCGCAGGGCGAGCGGCAGGCCGCCGCAAAGCGCGACGATCCGGTCGGCGGCGGACGGCTCGGCATGGACGCGTTCGGGGCCGGTGATGCGGGCCAGCAACGCGGTGGCGTCGCGGTGGTCGAGGCCGGTCAGGTGGCGGTGTTCTGCGCCGTTCAGCAGGACGAGGGGCCGGCGGCTGGTGACGACGACGGCGCAGGTGGGTCCGGCGGGGACGAGCGGGCGGACCTGGCCGGCGTCCTGGGCGTTGTCGAGCAGAATCAGCAGGGTACGAGTGGCGGTGAGCGAACGGTAGAGGGCGGACGCCTCCTCCACGGTGGTGGGCACGGCGGAGCCGTCGACGCCCAGCGACCGCAGCAGCCGGCCGAGCACCTGGATCGGAGCCCCCGGCGGGATGCCCGCCGACGCACCGTGCAGATCGACGTAGAGCACGCCGTCGGGGAACCGGTCGGCGACCGCGTGCGCGGCATGGATCGCCAGGGCGGACTTGCCGATTCCGCCGGGGCCGTCGATCGCGGCGATCGCCGGCGAGACCGGCGCGGTGCCGGTGAGCACTTGGTCGAGCCAGGCGAGTTCGGCCGAGCGCGCGGTGAAGGCGGGTGTGTCGGGCGGGAGTTCGGCGGGGATCACGCGCTTGGCGGAGGCGAGGCCGGGACCGGCGGCCAGGTCGAGCGCGGGATCCCCGGCCAGGATCGCGTGCTGCAGCCGCTGCAGCTCGACCCCCGGTTCGATGCCCAGCTCGTCCACCATGGTGCGGCGCGCCTCCTGGTAGACCTCCAGCGCTTCGGCGGGCCGGGCCGCGCGGTAGAGCGCCAGCATCAACTGCGCCCGAGGGCGTTCCCGTAAGGGATGGGCCTCCACGTGCGCGGTCAGCGCACCCAGCACGGCTTGGTGGTCACCGGCGGACAGGCGCAGGTCGACGAGGTCCTCCAGCGTCGTGAGGCGTTCCTGCTCCAGCCGTGCCGCCTCGATCTGCGCCCATGTCTCGGTTCTGCCCTCGAGCGCCTCCCCGCGCCACAACTCCAGCGCCTGCTCGTACAGGTCGATCGCGGTGCCGGGGTCACGGACGGCGCGCGCCCGCCGGACCAGGCGGGAGAACCGGTGGGCGTCCACGCTCTCCGGCGGCAGGTCGAGCCGGTAGCCGCCGGGCACCGTGGCGATGACCCCGCCCGGCAGCGCCTCTCGCAGTTTGGAGACCACGATGTGGAGCTGCTTGTCCACGGTGGACACCGAACTGCTGCCCCACACGTCGGCGACCACCCGCTCGGAGGCGACCGGCTGTCCGACGCTCAGCGCCAGCCTGGACAGCACGCCCAACCGCCGCGCTCCCGCCAGCTTCACCACGGCACCGTCGGCCGTGACCTCTACCGAACCCAAGATCTTGATCTCGACGCCCACCGCGAGCGCGCTCCCATTCTCTTGTCCTGCGGAGGCGTAGAAGTCTAACGAACCCGCCCGCCGGAAACCCGGTCCCCGTTCAGAGCCGATAGGTACGGGTGACCGCCACGAGATCGCCGTCCTCCCGGGTCGCGGCCACCAGTCCCGGCGGCCGGGCCTCGAAGCCGGGCACCGCCGACAGGCCGTCGCTCTCGGAGATCGCGGTCAGCCGGAACCCGCCCGTCCCCGGCACCCGCAGCGTGATCACGGCCCCGCGCTCCGGCAACCCGCGGAAGCGGACCTCGCCGGGCCAGGTGTTGGCGCGGACGCCGGTGACGGGTACGGTCACCGTCCGCATCCCGTCGGCCTCGGCGCTCGCCCCGGCGATCGGGCGTTCCACCCGCAGCGTGATCGAGCGGGCGCCCTTGCCCGCGGTCACGCGCAGCCGGTACGCGTCACCCTGCTTCGACAGCACGGTGACCTTGGGCCCGGTGGCCTGGACCGCCGGTGCGCGACCCGTCCACAGGGTGCCGCGGGCGTAGCCGGGTGGCAGGGATCGGGTGTCGTGGCCGGAGACGTACCGGCTGGTCCAGGGGGACGGGTCGAGGTCGGCGCTGACCCAGCTCGCCGTCCTGGAGTCGGCGTCCATCACGTACGCCAGGTGCGTACGCCCCGGGTTCGCCGCGTCGAAGCCGTCGAGCGCCAGCCCATCGGCCACCAGCGCCACCGCGAGCCCGGCCGCCACCAGCGGCACGCCCAGCGCCACGGGACGGCCCGCCCTGCCCTCCGGCAGCCACACCTCCACGACCGGCAGCGCCACCAGCCCGAAGAGGGCCAGCGCGATGGCGCTCACCCCGCCCAGCGCCAGCCCCATGCCGTCGAACGCCATCAGGGCCAGGCTGGGCAGCAGGATCGCCGCGCCGGACAGACCGGCCGTCATGGCCGTCACCCGCCAGACCGCCCCGCGCAGCAGGAGCGCGGCCACTCCGCCGAGCGCGGCCAGCAACGCGGGCCACGCGAACATGAACGAGGCGCCCGGCGCGGTCCCCGCACACACGACGCCCAGCACCGCGGGCCAGACCAGCGCGCCGACGGCCAGCGCGGCGGGCCCGACCCTGCGCCGCAGCGCCAGGTACCACCCCAGCACCGCCAGTCCGGCCAGCGCGGCGACGGCCGCGCGGTATGCCTCCGGCCGGTGCAGCAGGCCGCCCATCCAGTCGTAGCCGGGCCGCACGGCGACCAGGAACTCCCACAGCCCTTGGGCGAGGACCACCGCCAGCACGATCGGCACGATCGCCGACAGCGCGCCGGCCGCGATCCTGGGCAGGCTCGCCCGTCTCCTCCGGCGGGCGAGCAGCGCCAGCCCCAGGACCGCCGCCACGGCGAGCGCCGCCACCGGCCAGACCAGCCCGTTCGGGTACACGACCATGGCTCCGAAGGCCCGGAAGTAGGTGACGTCGTGGTCGGCGGCCAGCGCGGGCAGGTCGGCGCCGCCGAGTTCGCGGGCCAGGGCCAGCATGTTGGCGCCGTGGTGCTGGAGGCTGCCCGGGTCGAGGTGGTCGAGGGAGTCGTCGGCGGTGTGATAGCGCGAGGACTCCTGGAGGTAGGCGAAGTTCATGCCGGTGAACCCGGCCTCGGTCATCGGGGTGAAGTCGGTGTTGTTCGGCAGCAGGCGGTAGAGCTCGACCATCATGGAGTCGCCCCGCGGGTACGGCACGGCCCTGGCGAACGTCTCGACCAGCCCGGCGTTGTCCGGCGACGTCTCGAACATCAGCGACGGCCCGCTGACGCCACGCGCCTCCCAGTTCAGCAGCACGCCGCCGGTGCCGCCCAGCGGGTGCTCCCTGACGAACGCCTCGGCGCCGAGCACGCCGTCCTCCTCGCCGTCGGTCATCAGGAACACCAGGTCATTGCGCAGTTCGGTGTCCCCCAGAGCCCGTACGGTCTCCAGCATCGCCGCGACCGCCGCCGCGTCGTCCGAGGCGCCGGGTCCCATCGCGGCGGAGTCGTAGTGTGCGGCGATCACCACCGTTCCGGTCGGGTCGGTGCCGGGCCGGGTGGCCACGACGTTGTCGACCCGCCCGAACGAGGCCAGTCCCGCCGAGGAGCCCGCGCCCACGGCCCGCTGCACCTGTACGTCGAGCCCTGCCGCGCGCATACGGCCGGCCAGGTAGTCCCTGGCCCGCTCGGCGGCCGGGCTGCCGATCGGGCGGGGCTCGGTGGCGAAGCGCCGGAGGTGTTCCAGCGCCCGCCCGGCGCTGAACTCCGTGGCCGGGGCCGAGGCGGGCAGCGCCTGCATCGTGCTGTTGGCCATGGCGGTCAGCAGGATGACGGCGGCCAGTGCGAGCAGGGCCGACGTTCCCGCGAGCGCGCGGCGCGGGACGTCGAACAACTTTCCGGTCATGCCGGGAAACGCTAGGTTCGCCGGCCCGGCCGCCGGAATGAAGCGCGCGCCCGAACTCTCCTGCGGTTTTCCTCAGGTACGCCCGCCACGACGTACGGGACGAAGCCGATTTCGCGTATTTCCCCGAACTCAAAAGCTGGTGCCCGGCTGCCGAATCACTCGACCGCCGCCGCACCGAGTATGAGCTGTGGGCTACGGGTTGCCGAGGTTGATGGAGCCGAAGACGTCGCCCGTCTGGAGCACCGGGCCGGTGATGCGGGCGTCGCCGCTGATGGTGTTCGACACGTCGTGCTTGCTCTGGACGAGGCGTGCGGACTCGGCGCTCCAGCGCTGGAGCTCCTCCGCGAATGCGGGGTCATCCGCGGCGTAGTTCGCGATGATGTGCGCGGTCTCCTCCGCAGGCCGCGTTTCCGCGCGTTCGATGGCGGCGGTGACGGTGCCGTCGTCGCCGAAGCGGCGGCGGACGAGCGTGGTCAGGGAGGTCCAGGCGCCCTTGCCGGCCTCGCCCGCGGCGCCGCCGATTATCGCGGAGATGACCGCTGCCAACGTGGGAACGATACTGGGGTCCAATCCGCGCCTCCCGAGCGAAGAGGTTTCCCTCAGCGTAGGTCGCGCTCGTGGGAGGCGTGCCATGATTGATGCGATTTGCTGATTGGATATGGCTGGCGACAGATGACCACCTCATTGATAAGGATAAATTCCCCAAAACGTGGATAAAGGTGGAAGTTCGGGGATCGGGTGAGGGTGGTTCATGGATGAGGGGGATCCGGTGAACGGTCCCGGCGACGACGAGACACACCGCGCCCCGCTGCGTAACGAGGTGTCAGGTCAGGTCGACGGCCCCGTGATACAGGCCGCGAGCATCGGCTCGGTCAACATCGGCGCCCCGCCTCCGTCGCCCGTCCGCGTTCCCCGCCAACTGCCCGCCAGGCCGCGCGGCTTCGTCAACAGGGTCAGTGAGCTGGCGCTGCTCGACAGCGTCCTGCACGAGGGGCCCGCGGTCGCGGTGATCAGCGGGATGAAGGGCGTGGGGAAGAGCGCGGTCAGCCACCAGTGGGCGCATCGGGCGCGGGAACGGTTCAGCGACGGTCAGCTCTACGTCGACTTCAACGCGCTGCGGCAGCACGGTGGCGCGGAGATCAGCGGAGTGCTGGCGGGTTTCCTGCGCGCGCTCGGCGTGCACGAGTCGTGGATCCCGGCCGAGCTGGCGGAGCGGGCGGGCATGTTCCGTTCCCTGACGGCGGACCTGCGGCTGCTGGTGCTCGCGGACAACGTCGAGCACGCCGCGGAGGTGACGCCGCTGCGCCCCGCCTCCGCCGGCAGCGCGGTGGTCGTGACCAGCCACCGCCAGCTTGGCGAGCTGCTCGTCGCCGGGGCCAGGCCGGTGAGGTTGGCGCCGCTGGAGGCGGAGCAGGGAGTGTCGCTGCTGGCCGGCATGCTGGGTGACGACCGCGTGGCGGCCGAGCCCGAGTGGGCCGGCGAGCTGGTGCGGCTGTGCGGTGGCCTGCCGATCGCGCTGCGGGTGGCGGGAGCGCGCCTGGCGCAGCGCCCCGCCTGGACGATCGCCCGGCTGGTCGGTGAGCTGACGGACGCCGAGCAGCGGCTCGACCGCCTGACGTCGGAGGGCAGGGCCAGGGTGGAGGCGGTGTTCCAGTCGGCGTACGAAGGGCTGCCCGAGACGGCGGCCCGGCTCTACCGCCTGCTGGGCGCGATCCCGGTCGCGGACTTCGGGCTCGGCACGGTCAATGCCGTCCTGGCTCACCAGCCGGAAGAGGCGCTCGACCTGCTCCTCGACGCCAACCTCGTGGAGGAGGCCGAGGAGGGCCGGTATCGCTTCCACGACCTCGTCCGGCTGCACGCGGCTCGGTGCGGGCAGAGGCAGGAGCCCGCGCGGGAGCGGGAGGCGGCGCTGCGGCGGGTGGCGGAGTGGTACGTCGGACAGGTGGCCGCCGCCGACGCCGCGATGGGGCGCCGCCTGCGCCTGGCCGACCACGGGGCGCGGCTGTCGGCGTTGGGGCAGCCGTTCGGCACCCGTGGCGAGGCCGTCGAGTGGCTGGAGGCGGAGCGGACCAACGTGCTCGCCGTCGTACGCGCGGCGGCGGCCCGCGAGTGGGACGACCTCGTCTGGCAGGTCGCCGAGGCGCTGTGGCCGCTGCACCACGACCGCGGCCACTACGCCGACTGGCTGGAGGTCAACCGGCTGGGCGTGGACGCGGCACTGCGCCTCGGCGCGCCGGCCGTGGAGGCCCGGATGCGGAACCAGTTGGCCCGCGCTCACGTGGAGCTGGGGGCGTACGAGCAGGCGGACGAGGAGCTGCGCCGCGCGTGGCAGGCGGCTCTCGACTCGGGTGAGCGCCGGATGGAGGCGGTGGTCCTGGAGTCGTTCGGGCGCGCCGCCCTGGCGCGGGGAGAGCCGGGCCGGGCCGTCGAGCGCTTCGCCGCGGCGCTGGCCATTCACCAGGAGGCCGGAAACGAGCGCGGGGTGGGCCTGCAGAGCTACCACATCGGTCTGGCGAACAACCGGGAGGGCCGCCACGGCGAGGCGCTCGCGGCCTTCGAGCGCGCGCGGTCCTTGCTCCCCGCCCACGACAGCGCCGGCCAGGGCCGCATCCAGCTCGGCATGAGCGAGGCCCATCGCGCGCTCGGCGACCACGCGCGGGCGGTGCGATCGGCGGAGACGGCCGCGGCCCTCCTGGGCGAGGGCGACGCGCCGGTGCGCGAGCTGCAGGCGTGGGAACTGCTCGCCGAGCTGGCCGACGACGCCGGCGACCGCGAACGGGCCAAGGCCCATCTGGGGCGGGCCGTCGCGATCTGCCTGGCCACGGGCAACGTGCCCAAGGCTGACGCGCTACGCGCGCGCCTGGCCGCCATCGGCTGAGCCGCGTGGCGGTCCCGAGCCCGGGGCGACCTCAAAAGGGCCGGGGGGGGTGATGTTGATGCGGATGTGCTGTCCACCCAGGTGGATGGTGATGTCCCGCGGCTCGTGGCCGCTCGCCAACCAGCCGTACACGGCCGACGGCAGGCACCAGGCATCCGGCGGACGGTCGGGTGCGGAGACCTCGAGGCGCTGCCCGTCCCGCCGGGTCAGGCGGACCAGCCCGGTGTCGACGATCTCGGCGGCGAGGTGACAACCCGGGTAGCGGCGCAGCGTCTCCTCCGCCCACCGCGGCTCGGTGTCGTCGCGGACGATGATCGCGGCATTCTCCAGCAGCCGCCGGTCCAGTACGCGGGCGTCCACGACGAGGTGCACCTCGCGTACCCGGTCGTCCTGGTCGTCCCGGCCTGGTCCGGGGGAGAAGGGAAAGCGGCGCAGGGACACCGATGAGCCCTGGACCTCGGTCTCCACCGAGAACGCGAGCACCTCGTCCCGTTCGGCCCACGGCTCGGCCAGCGGTGCGGAGACGGGGGAGCGGCCGCGCTCGGGGAGGTCCATCAACCGGTAGGCCAGGCCACGCAGCAGGCTCTCCGCCCGGCCCGGCATGGCGAGGGTACGGCTGGTCACCTCCTCGTGGGTTCGAGGGTCGGCGATGGCGGTCTCGAGCTGCCGTCGCAGGCCACGCCGCGGATCGAGCCGGGGCAGCACCCGGCACAACGCGGCCGTGGGGGAGCCGGGGTCCAGCTCCTCGGCCTCCCGCCCGGAGGACGCGAGCAGGACGGGACGGCCCAGCGCCGCGCCGTAGAACGTGACCGATCCATGGTCGCCCACGATCGCGTCCGCGGCGAGCAGCGCTGCCTGCCATCCCCGCCGGGGAGGCATCAGCATCAGCCCCGCCTCGCGGGCGTCGCCGAGCCAGAGCCGCACCTGCAGGCCGCCGTGTCCGTACCAGACGTTGGGATGGGCGACCAGGAGCACCTGGTATTCGTCGAAGGGCAGCTCGGCGACCAGCCGCGCCACCAGGTCGCTGTTCGCGCCGAGCAGCGAGTGCTCGCCCCACGTCGAGCTGAGCAGCACCAGCTTGCGGTGACGGGCGACGCCGAGGGCCCGCCGGTAGTGGTCGCGCCGCCCCGCGTTCGCCACGATCCGATCGAAGACCGGGTCGCCGGTCACCACGGCGCGCGGCACCGCCTCCGGGCACTCGCGCGCCAGGCGGGCCAACTGCTCCTGGTGCGACAGCGCGATGGCCGCCGGAATCACCCGCCCCTCCCGTACGAGCTGCCGCCGGGCCAGGCCGGACACCCCCGCCCGTCGACCGTCGGCCGGGCCGAGGAGCCGGTTGTGCCCGGCACCGTGCGGCACGAGCAGCAGCGGCGCCTTCAGCCGGTGCAGGTCTCCGTTGGCGCTGGCGGAGACGGCCAGGTCGAACGGTGTGTCGACGGCCTGTTCCCACGAGACGGTACGGGCCTGGACCTCGCGCAGGAAGTCGGTCACGCCGTCGTCGAACGCCGATCCGCTGCCCACGGTGAACAGGAACTGGACGCGGCGATCGGCCTGGAACAGCGGCAGGAGGTCCAGCAGCCGACCGGCGGTGGTCACCGTACGCGCCACCGCGAGGACGTTGCGCGCGGGTGAGATCGTCTGCCAGCGGCGAGCCTGCGGGCCTATCGGCACCTGAAGCCAACCTTCGCCGCTCACCGCCGCTCCGAACCGGGATCGCCCGGGAACCGCAAGGCCGCGATTCCGCCAAGGCACTCACCTTATCGCCAGGTAAATCCCCCCGTTCGCCGGACGACCTCTCCCCGGCGGGAGACCTCCATTTCGATGGCCTCCTCGTGGTGGCCCAAGGCGCGGTAGGCGAGACCTACAGGGAGACGGCCAAGCTCATGGCCAGCGCCGCGGCCACGGCGAGGCTGAGGTCCTGTCCGTCCAGCAGACCCACGAGCCGGAACATCCGCGCGGCCGCCTCACCGCGCGAGCTGGTCAGCAGGTCCTGGTAACTGCCCTGGAAGCAGGCACGCACCGCGCGGTCGTCCACTCGCAGCTCGTCGAGCCGGCGCCGTGCGGTGACCAACCGGCTCGCCAACGTCGACACCGGCCAAGTGGGCCGGGCGCTCAGCCGGGCCCCGGCCAGGTGAAGCGCCAGCGGCAGGTTTCCGCAGAGCCGGACCACGTCGGCCGCCGCAGTGGGCTCGTCGGCGATCCTGCCCGCGCCGGCCACCCCGCTCAGCAGGGCCAGCCCCTCCTCGTCGCTGAGCACATCGAGCGGGACCTGGACCGCGTCCTCGACCGAGGCGAGCCTCCTGCGGCTGGTGATCAGCACCGCGCAGGTGGGGCTGCCCGGCAGCAGCGGTCGTACCTGTGCCGCGTCGCGGGCGTTGTCCAGCACGACGAGCAGCCTCTTGCCGCCGGTCAGGGTCCTGAAGCGCGCGGCGGCTTGCTCCACGTCCGCCGGTACGGCGGAGTCGGCCACGCCGAGCGAGCGCAGGAACCTGCCGAGCGCCGCCAGCGGCGTGACCGGATCGGCCTCCGGTGTGGCGCCCTGCAGGTTCACGTACAGTTGCCCGTCGGGGAAACGGTCGGCGACCGCGTGGGCCACGTGGATGGCCAGGGCGGACTTGCCGATCCCGCCGATCCCGCTGATCTGGCAGACCTCGGACCGGGTCCGCCCGCCCGCGCCGAGCAAGCCGGTCAGCCGGGCCACCTCGGCGGCCCTTCCGGTGAACGTCGCCACGTCGGCCGGCAGCTCCGCGGGAACCGGGGCGGTGTACTCCGGGCTCCCGTCATGCGTCCACTGTGCCGCCGCGGAGTCCGCGTTGAGGATCCGCCGTTGCAGGTCCTGCAGCTCGGCCCTCGGCTCGATGCCGAACTCCTCGACGAGCCTGGCCCGCGCGTCATGGAAGACCTCCAGCGCGGCGGCACGCCGGCCGTCCTGGTGCAGCGCCGTCATCGTCAGGTAGACCAGCCGCTCCCGTACCGGATGCTCGCTCAGCAACATCGGCAGCTCGGCCAGCAGTTCGCGGTGACGTCCGCATCGCAGGTCGGCCGCGATGCGATCCTCCAGTACGGTCAGCCGCTCGTCCCGCAACGCCGCCCCGAAGGTCTCCCGCAGCCAGAGACCTGCCGTGTCCGCCAGCGGTGCCCCGCGCCAGAGGCCGAGCGCCTGCCGGAGCAGCCCCCGTGCCTCCTCCGGACCGCTCGACCCGGCTTGACCGACCAGGTCACGGAACCGGTACAGATCCACTCGCGTCAGATCGAGGTCCAGCCGGTAGCCCGGGGGAGACGTGACCAGTTCCGTGTCCGGGACGGGGGCGAGGATCCGCCGCAACCGTGACACGTACCCCTGAACGGCATTGCGCGCCGAGGCCGGCGGCCGTTCTCCCCACACCGCCTCCACCAGGTGGTCCAGGGGGACCACCTGGCCGGGCCTCAGTAACAACGCCGCCAGCACCGAACGCTGCTGGGCCGTGGACGGTCCGACCAGCGTGTCTCCCGCCCAGACCCCAACAGGCCCGAGGAGTCGGAACTCCGTGTCCCCCTGCGCCTCGGTCACGTGGCCGGAACGGTCAGCGCGACCTCGTCGACCCGGGCGCGGTCCCGGTCACGGCGGTCGAGCAGGCTGATCGAGAAGATTCTGGCACTGAAGATCTTCGCCCCCCGGGAACAGTTCGCATGGAAGGGAAAGCCGAATGAGTCGATGACCGAAGCCGCGCGAAGCGTCTCCCCCGTGGCGGTTCGCGCGACGGCATCGTAGAAGCGCTCGCTTGAATGTCGCTGAAATACCGCTGACCTGCCGGGGCGTAAGCTTGTGGCAGTGCAGGACACCGTCAAGACACGGCTACGGAAGGGTCAGGATGCCTCTGGGCGCGCGACCCGCTCCACAGGCGTGGTAGACTACCGGACGTTGCAGTTATGGCACCCATAGTGACTTCTTGCGCGCCTGACAGATGTAATCTTCAGGCGCGTTTTTCGTTTACCGGTCTTCTCCGGATGGGCTCATCGCGGCGACACGAGAGTTCGCGCGGTGCGGATTCTCCAGTTTCCTGCACCTTTCTAAGGGAGATCGGCATGGCTACCGGAACCGTCAAGTGGTTCAACTCTGAAAAGGGCTTCGGCTTCATCGCGCAGGACGGCGGCGGCGCCGACGTCTTCGCCCACTACTCCAACATCGTCGCCAACGGCGGCTACCGCGAGCTGACCGAGGGTCAGAAGGTGTCGTTCGACGTCGTCCAGGGCCAGAAGGGCCCGCAGGCGGAGAACATCGTCCCCGCCTGACCTGGCACGCATCACGAGATCAGGGCTCGCCCCCTTGGGGCGGGCCCTGTTTTCGTGCCGGGCCCTGTTTTCGTGCCGGCCTGGACGGGTCGGAGTGGTGCCTTCGCGTGACACCGTGTCCCGCGAACTGCCGACGTGACGGTGATCCCCGAACTCCATCATTCTCGGAGTGTCCGATCCACCTCGCCAGGCCGGATCGCGCTGACCTCGCGCCGGCCACCGCACGAAGGGATCCAGCGTTCCGATGAAGATCACCGCGAAGCGCGCCGTCGTAGCCCTCTGCGCGCTGGTCACCGCCGGCGCGGCCACCGCGTCGGTCGGCAGCCCCGCGTACGCCCTCGGTCCCGGACGGGTGTGCATGTTCCTCTCGCTGACCGGGGTGCCCGTGCTCGGGCATGTGGGCTGGGCGTTCCGGATCGACGACAGCCCGCAATGGATCTTCGGGTCCACCGACGGCAACGAGGCGGGCGACGGCCATGTCCGGAAAGGGGCGTTCAACGGCGCCTGGTGGCGGCGGGGCACCTTCGACACGGTGAAGTCCGTATTCCGGGCGAACCGGATCGACTACACGCGATACCGCTGCAAGGACACGCCCACCAGTGCCGTCGGGGCCGCCGCCGCGCTCGCCAAGGACGCGAAGAAGTGGGGCTATGACCTGTTCGAGAACAATTGCCTCGACCACGCGGCGAAGATCCTCAACACCTACCGCGGGGCCGTGGGGCCTGCCCCGTGGTCGTACCCGGTGCCGAGTGAGTATTTCGCCGTCGGCCTGAAGCGATCTGGGTGGGAGCCCGCCCGGCAACTGTGAGCCGGTCCGGTGTTCGTGTGAGTGCCTGGTGTGAGCGGGTCAGGTCGGTGTGGGTAGCCGGGCCTCCGCGCGGGCGATGCGCGCCTTGACGTCGCGGAAGTGCAGCCGCATCGCCTCCCGGGCGGCCGCGGCGTCCTGGGCGCGAAGCGCCGCCACGATCCGGCGGTGGTTGACGGCGATCTCCGCGGTGCGCTCCTCCGGCGGGCCGAGCGTCGGCTCGACCTCGTGGTAGACGTCCCAGAACAGGCCGATGAGCTGCAGCACCAGTTCGTTGCCGCACGAGTCGTACAGCAGCGAGTGGAACGCCCGATCCGCTTCCCGGTCCCGGTCCATGCCATTGGCCAGGGCCTCCAGCGCGGCGAGCCGGGGAGCGCTGGTGCTCTCCGCCACCTCGCCGATCAGCCCGGTCTCGAGCAGCTCGCGAACCTCGACCAGATCCTGCAGCGCGCGGATCCCGCCCGGCCCAGAACGCACCCGGAAGGCGAACGACGGGGTCAGCGCGTCGAGCGACGCGTGCCCGACGAACGTCCCGTGACCGTGCCGGATCTCGACGATGCCCAGCGCCTGCAGGGCGCGCACGGCCTCGCGTACGCTGTTGCGGCTGGCCCCGAGCAGCTCCATCAACCGCACTTCGGTGGGCATCGGTGACCCGGCGGCCAGTCCGCGCTCGTGAATCAGGGCGACGATGCGCTCCTGAAGCGACGCGCCGTCACGTGTACGCATGCCACCTCCAGGCTCGTCGAAGACCTTGCGTCAAACATCCCACCTCTCGGTCCAGAAAGACCAGCGGAGGCCAGGAAAGTTTACGCCGACGACACAGAGGTCCCACCGGGAGGTTATGGCCTGTCCCGCACACTCGTTCGGGACATGGGATGTTCTGCGCAGAGGTGGGGCGATGGCGCTCGCCGGGCCGCGAGCGCCATCGCCGGGCTGCGTGACCCTTAGCTCACCTGATCCAACGGCAGCCGCAGCCCGAGCTGACCGCCGATCGCGAGGTTCCGCTGCCGGATCAGGTCCAGTTCGGTGGTGTTGAGGGCGCGCCGGTAGACGCGTACCTCATCCAGCGTTCCGCGGAAGCGGTCCGCGCCGTCCATCCGCTGTCCGACGTGGATCCCGTCGATCCCGAACTCCTTGCCGAGGGTCAGCGAACCGGCCGGCGCCACCGCCGACGAGACCAGTACGCCGTCCACCATGAGCCGGAACTCGCCGTCCACCCGCTGGACCGCCACGAAGTGCCACTGCCCGTCGTTGTACGCGCTCGTCGACTGCACGGTCACGTCGTACCGGTCGACGCCGAGGAACGCCCGGATGCGGTTGCTGGCCGGTTCGGCCCGCAGCCACAGCGCCGGCGGGTTGGTGCCCCTGTCCACCTTGTGGAACCAGAGGATCGAGTGCGCGCCGGTCCGCTCCGAGTACCGGAACCACGAGGTCAGCGTGAAGTCGTCCCCGCCGAGGTCGATGGAGTCGTCGAACGGCACCTCCACCCGGTCGTCCACCCGGTCGAGGGCCAGCCCGTTGCCGAACCGCCCGGCGGTGGTCGTCGCGCCGCCGCGCACATACGCCTTGTTGCCGTTCGGCGACCTGTCCAACGTCGTCGGACCGGGCAGCGGGGGCGCGGGGAAGTTGGGCGGGGTGCCGTTCGGCGTCTCCAGGTACGCCTCGTTGAACCGGGTGAACCGGATCTGCTCGTACGGCGAGATGTTGCCAGCCTCGTACATCAGGGCCGCCTGGTCACCGTCCAGGCGCACCATGTCCGAGTACGCGGACGGCCCCCAGTGGAAGACCTTGCCCTCGTTCCAGGTCTCGAAGTTGTCCCCCTGGTCGTAGGACGACCGGATCCCCATCGCTTCCCGGGCACCCGGGTGCATCGGCGAGGAGAAGAAGATGCGCTCGTCGCTGAACCGCAGCAGCGCCGCCTGGACGTCGGTCGTCGCCAGCGCGGGCTTGGTGCGGAACGGGTCGTCCCACGTCTCACCGCCGTCGCTGCTGGTCGCGTACGCCCGGCTGCCGTCGTCGGTGCCGCGCTCACGGGCCGAGGCGTAGATCCGCCCGTCGTTCAACTCGACGACGGTGACCTCCTGGGCGATGACTGTGCCGTCGTCGCGGGACGTCTCCGCGCCGATGTTCCAGGTCACCCCGCTGTCGTCGCTGTACAGCAGGTGCGTGCCGTAGACGTGTTTGCCGACCCGGTCCCAGCTCTCGAAGCTGGCCCCGACGATCAGCCGGCCGGCGTGCGGGCCGTTCTTGAGCTGGATGCCGTGCATCGGGCCGGTGGCGTACCAGAAGTTCCACTCCGGACGCTTGCCCTCGGTCATCTCCCTGGCGGCCGACCAGGTGGCCCCGTGGTCGTCGCTGAACTGCACCCAGGGGTCGCGGTCACAGCCGTTCGGGCACGGGTCGGCACCGTTGTGGGTGCTCACCAGCACGATCCGCCCGGTGCGCTCGTCGACGACAGGCACCGGGTTGCCGTGGGTCGTCCCGTTGCCCTCCGAGACCACCTGCAGCGGTCCCCAGGTCTGCCCTCCGTCGGCGGAACGGCGCACCACGAGGTCGATGTCCTCGTCGTCGCCGCAGTCCTTCACCCGGCCCTCGGCGAACGCCAGGAGCATGCCGTTCGTGGCCCGTACGACGGCGGGGATCCGGAAGCAGCCGTATCCGAAGTCGCCCTGTTTGTAGAGCACCTGCTCGTTCACGAACGGTGCGGCGCCGCTGGTCGCGCCGGTCTCGGGGGTTTGCTCCGGCGTCGCGTTCGCCGGAGTGGAGGGGGTTTGCTCCGGCGTCGCGCTCGCCGGGGCGGAGGGGGTTTCCTCCGGCGTCGCGTTCGCCGGGGCGGAGAACGCGCTGACGAGTAAGCCGGTGAGCACCATTACCACGCCCGCCCGGCGGAGCCGGGAGCGGAGCCCGGCACGGCTCTCCGGGGGATAGCCATCGTGCATGTTTTCGCCCTTCCTGGGGGGAGAAGGTTCCAATGGGACATCCTACGTCCAACGTCGGATGTTAAATAGATGGTGAACGTAGAACGTTCGCGGCAAGCCTCGGGAAGCGCGGGCGCCGGGAGAGCCGACCGACCGGGCGCCGTCAGCCTCGGCGGTCCGGGGCGAGCGCGTCCAGTTCGTCCGCTCGCCGGAGATCCTTGGGGCGGCCTATGGCGCGGCGCATCCTGATCAGGTCCTCCCGGGAGACGTAGTGGACTTCCAGGCCGCCCGGTCCGACTGCGGTGACCGCGCGGTCGAGCGACTCGCCGACGCGAAGGCCGCCCCAGGGGAGCGCCGGGGTGCAGCAGTCGCCGCCGGCTCCGGGTGAGGTGAACTCCACCTTGGGGCGGAGAAGGGCATCCGGGTGGGTCGCCACGGGCTTGCCCTCGTCGTCGAAGAGCTGGGCGTCGACGGAGGCGAGGGCGGCCGCCAGGGCAGGGGCGTGCGCCGGGGCACCGTCCCAGAGCAGGTCCAGATCGCCGGTCAGCTCGGTGGATCCGTGCATGATGCCGGCGACCTGCCCGATCACCACGGCTCGGACGCCGTGCTGGTGGAGGGCTTCGAGCAGCGGGAACGGGTCGAACCCGAGGGCGCCGTCCGTGCCGATCGTGCCGACGTCGTCGTCGGCGTCCTGGTGCCCCTGGCCGGTGACCGCCCGGCTTCTGGCCAGCTCACGGGTGCGTCGGGCGGCGTCGCGGAGTCGTTCCAGCGGTTCGTCGATCATCCGATTCATGCAACACCCGGCGGCGGGCGTACGCACTCGAATTTGTTGAGAGCATCGGAGGGCATGAAGACCTCTCGACGTGGGCCGGTGTCGATGATCTATCATGCGGCCATGCAGTACCTCTGTGCCTGACCAGCAGGCGCCCCGCAGCCCGCGAGCTGCCGGGCCGACGACGTCGTCTTCGTCGTTCTTTCCCGGTCACCGTCCGGGATCATCCCACTGCTGGAGTCACCGAGTGCTGCCCGCATACCGTCGATCTTCCGGAAACCTCTTCGCGTTGCTCCGGGGCAACGCCGATTTGCGCCGCCTCATCGGCGCTTGCGCGCTGAGCCTGACAGGCGACTGGTTCACCTTCGTCGCCCTGAGCGGGTTCGTCTACCACCACACCGGCTCGCCAGGGCTGACGGCGCTGTTGTTCGCGATCCACTCGCTTCCAGGAGTGGTGCTGTTCCCGCTGATCGGCCCGCTCACCGATCGTTTCGACCGGCAACGCCTTCGAGTCGCGTGCGACCTGGGCTCGGTCGTGCCGGTCATCGGCCTGCTGATCGCCTTTCACGCCGGTTCCGTGGCACTGGCGCTGGGCTGCCTGGCCGCGCTGTCCGTACTCGCCGCGGTGGCCGGTCCCATCCCCGAGGCCGCGCTGCCGAACCTCGTCACCAGCCGGGAACTGCCGCTGGCCCAGACCGTGCTGGGCAGCCTGTACTCGGCCGGCCTGCTCGTCGGGGCCGGTCTGGGAGGCGTGGTCACCGCGGCATGGGGCACCTCGGCCACCCTGCTCATCGACGGCGCCTCGTTCGTGCTCTCCGCGCTGCTCGTCGCGAGGATCAAGCGGCCCTTCTCCAGTGCTGTGACGACGCGTCGGCTGCGGATGAGAGCCGATACGACCGAGCTGTGGCGCTTTCTGCGAACCGCTCCGGTGGTGGCGGCCTTGCTCTGGCTCACCGCGGGGCTGCGTCTCTGCTACGGAATGGTCGGACTCCTGCCCCTCTACGCCCTCGATCGCTTCCAGGTCGGCGACGCGGGGGTCGGCGCCCTGTATCTCGCGCAGGGGCTCGGCGCCGTACTCGGCCCCTTCCTGGGCAGATGGCTCACGGGCGGCTCGACCCGTCGGCGGCTGTACGTGGCCGCGGCGGCCCTGGCCGTCTTCGGCCTGGGATATCTGCTCCTCGCCCACAGCACCAGCCTCGGCCCGGCGATGGCCGCGGCCCTGGTGGGCCACATCGGGGTGGGCGCGTGCGCGATCCTCGCCCTCAACGGTCTGCAATTGGCGACACCCGACCACCTCCGCGGACGGGTCATGGTGTTCGTCTTCAGCCTCGCGTCGGCGTTCCAGGGGGTGTCGACACTTGCCGTCGCACCCATGGCCGTGACCGTCGGCATGACCGATGCCACGCGCCTCCTCGGCGCTCTCGCCATTTCCTACGCGATCATCTGGTCGGTCGTGGCCTCACGTATCCGGGCCACCCAGTTGGACGGCGCCCACAAGGGCGCCGCCGCATCGGACGGCGGCGGCTCCTGCTGATCGGTACGAGCCTGTTCGCCGCGGCCCCGCGTACGTGATCGCGGAGCGTCATCGGAATTCACACGATCACTATATGAATGCGGCATTATGGGCTAAATGGGTTCCCGGTTCGTCATCCCCTTGATCGGTCTGCTCGCGGTCTCTGCCTGTTCTCTCTCGCCCGGGGCCGCGCCGGGCACCCCCGTCCCACCAGCGGCGACGCCCTCCTCCAGCACCCCGCCGCCCTCGGCCGGCGCGAGCGGCGCCGCCCAGGACAGCCGTCCGGCGCTCGCGCGGACCTTCAGCACGATGACCGAAAACCTCGAGATCGAGGTGGTCGGGCTGAACCGGGTCAAGGGCAGGCACCTGGTCGCCCAGGTCCGGCTGACGAACACGGGCAGCGAGAAGAAGCTGCCGTGGACCGGCGAGCTGGGCGACAACACCCGCCCGCTCGGCAAGATCCGCTGGGCCTCCGGCATCGGCGTGCTCGACGCGCGGGCGCGTACCTGGATCCTGCCCTACCAGCCGGCCGGGTTCCCGTGCCTGTGCAGCGACCAGGACCGTGACGGCCTCGGCTACTTCATCGACCCGGGCGAGTCCGTCAGCCTGTACGCGGTCATGCCCGCCCCCTCCGGCAACCCGGAAACCGCCACGGTCGTCACCCCGGCGGGCCCGCCGATGGCGGACGTCCCGATCAGCGACGACCCGCCGGTCACGCCCGCCGGGATGACGATCCCCGATCCGGACGCCGAGCCCGTCACCCCCGTCACCCGCCGCCTCGTGACCCCCTCCGAATCGCTCGACCGCAGCGAGGAGACCGCGGACGACGGCGCGGACCTGCGGGTCAGCCTCTCCTCTGACGTGCTGTTCGCGGTCGACGAGGCCACGCTCACGCCCAAGGCGCAAGCCGTCCTGGCCCGGACCGCCAAGCTCGTCGACGCCTCGCCCGGCGCGAGCGTGCGGGTGGAGGGGCACGCGGACTCCTCCGGCACCGACGCCATCAACGACCCCTTGTCCACCCGCCGCGCCCAGGCCGTGCAGCGGGCGCTGGCCACGATGGTCACCAGACAGGGCGTGGACTTCCAGGCCAAGGGGTACGGCTCGCGCCGCCCGCTGTACAGCAACGACACCGACGAGGGCAAACGCCGCAACCGCCGCGTCACGGTGACGTTCGCCAAGCCACAACCGGCCGCGCCCGAGGCCGAGGCTGGGGCCGCCGCGCCGTCCGCGACCCCCTCCCCAAGCGCTTCCGGGGTGTCGGGGCTGACCGGCAGCGGCACGGCAGATGGGCAGCCGATCTCCATGGAGATCGCCGGCCTGCGGCGGCTGCCGGGCGGGCTGGGGCTGCTGACGTACCGGATCACGAACCAGGGGGCGGAAGAGGCATGGTTCAACGAGTTGCACCAGGCCGGTGACTGGATGTCGTTCAAGTACCGGGCCGCCTTCAACGTCACGCTGACCGACGCGGAGGCCCGCCGCCAGTACCTGCCCGCCCGCCTCCAGGTGACCGACGGCGACAGCACCGACTCCTACTGCGCCTGCACCGACGTGTCCGGTGTACGCCTGCAGACCGAGAAGTTCGCCCCCGGCCGGCAACGCGAGTTCTGGAGCCTGTTCGCGCTGCCCGAGACGGCCACCACGGTGAACGTCAAGATCGCCGGCTTCGGCGACCTCCAGGTGCCGATCCGGTAGAGGCGCCCTTCGGTCGGTCGGCAACCTTCTGGGCACTTCTGGCATCTCATGAAACATGAAATTCCATATGGCTCTCGTCGCACTTCTTCTGACCGGCGCAGCACCCGTTGGACAGCCTGCCGCGGCGGCGGTCGCGCCGGCCACGATCGCGTACGCGCAACGAACCCAGGGCTGGGAGCTGGTGTTGACCGATGGAAAGGTGGTCAAGGTGCCGGAGGCGCTCGTCAAGGCGCCTGCCGATGCGGTCAACCCGGGCGAGCGGGCGGCGTTCCTGGTCAGTGGGGATGGGCGGCATATTCTCTATTTCCGGAAGTCGGATGGCCGGTTCGTCGAGCGGACCCTGAACGGTAAGGAAAAGGTGGTCTCGCGGGACTACACGGCGTCCACGATCTACGAGGAGTGGCCGTGGGTGTCGAACGACGGCGGTTTCGTGGTCACGGCCACTTCGGGGCCGGGGTTGGGCGTCCTCGCCGATGTGCCGACGGGTAAGAGGTTGAATCGTCCCGGGGTGACGGATGAGTGGGTCTTCATGGGATTCACCCCGGACAGCAAGCGAGTGCTGCTGGAGGACGGAAAGGGCCCGGCGATGTTCGACCGGACGCTGCGGGTGCGGGTGGGCTTGAAGAAGCCGGTGGACGCGCTGGCGAACGACTACGCCGCGGCGGCGGTGGTGGTCGGCAAGCTGGACAAGGAGCGCAAGCTGCGCCTGTTCAACGCGCGTACCGGCAAGGGGAGCCGTACGGTGGCCGTGGGGTTGCCGAGCGGGCAGTACATCGACGACGTCGACTTCGACAAGGCGGGTCGCCTGATCGTCCGGTCGAAGACCAGGACCGGGGTGGCGACCTACCGCGTCTCGAAGACGACCGGCAAGGCGACGCTGCTGCGGGCGATGACCCGGCCTGACGTGCCGGTGTGGGTGCTTCCCGGGGACAGCATGTACGAGGGGTGGACGGAGCGGGAACCGAACGGGTGAACAGCCGCGACTCGCCCGCCTCCGCCTCGCTCAGGCGGGCTCGGGCGCGGGGCAGGGGAAGGCTCGCCGGTATTCCGTGGGCGCCACTCCGAGGTGCGCGGCGAAGTGGTGGCGGAGGTTGTTCGCGCTGCCGAGTCCGCTGCGTTCGCTGATCTGCTCGATGGACAGGTCGGTGGTCTCCAGGAGGAGTTGCGCGCGGGCGAGCCGCTGATGGAGCAGCCACTTCATCGGGCTGGTGCCGGTCGCCGCCCGGAGGTTGCGGTGGAAGCTGCGCACACTCATCCCGGCGTGGGCGGCCAGGTCGTCGACGGTGAGCGGACGGTCGAGGTGCTCAAGGGCCCAGTGCAGTACGGGGGCGATCCCGTCGTCGGTCACGGCGACGGCGCGTTCGACGAACTGGGCCTGGCCGCCCGGCCGGTGGGCGGGCACCACGAGGCGGCGGGCGAGCTGGTTCGCCACCTGAGCGCCGAGGTCGCGGCGGACGATGTGCAGGCACAGGTCGAGGCCGCCGCTGAGCCCGGCGCTCGTGAGCACGTCGCCGTCGTCCACGTACAGGACCGAGTCGTCGACCTTCACCCGCGGGTACCGCTCGGCCAGCTCCCGGGTGTGCTCCCAGTGCGCGGTGGCGGGGCGGCCGTCGAGGATCCCGGCGGCGGCGAGCGCGAACACGCCGTTGCAGAGCGAGACCATCCGCGTTCCCGCGGCGCCGGCCCGGCGGAGGGCGTCGAGCAGCTCCTCGGGCAGCTCGAGGTCGCCGCGCATGTACGCCTCCGGCACCACCGGGACGATCACCGTGTCGACCCGGTCCAGCTCCTCGACCCCGTACGGCGCGTTCAGCGTGAACCCCGGCGCCGACGAGGACGTCCCCGGGCGCATCCCGACGAGCCGCAGGTCGTACCACGGGTCCACGAGATCGGTGTGGGAGATGCCGAAGACCGCCGTGGCGATGCCCAGCTCGTACATGTCCCACATCGAGATGGTGTCGTCGATCACGACCAGCGCGACGGAACCAGCACTCATGCCTCCACCCTATGGCAGCAATTTGGTGAATGTCGGCACTCCTGCCAGTTTCCGGCGCCTTCCCGCGCTGTCATCGTGGTGCACCGCCACCTCTTGAAACGGACAGGAAGAGATCGACATGGCAGGAACTCCCGTCACGGTCATCGGCATGGGGCTGATGGGCCGGGCGCTGGCCGCGGCCTTCGTGACCGCCGGTCACCCCACGACCATCTGGAACCGCACCCCGGGCAAGGCGAAGGCCCTGGTCGAGGCCGGTGCGAGCGAGGCCCCGACGGTGGACGCCGCCATCGCCGCCGCCCCGCTCGTCATCATCTGCGTACGGGACTACGACGCCGTACGCGAGCTGCTCGCCCCGGCGGAAGCCGCGCTGTCCGGCCGCGTCCTGGTCAACCTCACGTCGGGCGCGTCCGACGAGGCGCGGGCGATGGCCGTATGGGCGGAAGGGCTCGATGCCGAATACCTGGACGGGGCGATCATGATGACCCCTCCGGGCATCGGCGCGCCGGACACGGCGATCCTGTACGGAGGCTCGCCGGCACTGTACGAGACGCACGAGAAGACCCTCTCGGTGCTGGGCGGCGGCACCACGCTCGTCAGCTCCGACGTCGGCCTTCCCTCCCTGTACGACGTCGCGCTGCTCGGGATCATGTGGTCGACGTTCAACGGGTTCATGCACGCCGCGGCGCTCATGGACAGCGAGAAGATCGCGGCCGCCGACTTCGTGCCGATGGCCACGGACTGGCTCAAGGGCGTGGCGTCGTTCCTGACGGCGTACGCACCCCAGATCGACGCGGGCTCCTACGCCGCCGAGGACGCCACGCTGGAGACCCAGGTCCCGCCCGTCCGGCACCTCATCCACGAGAGCCGGATCCGCGGCATCGACGCGACCCTGGCCGAGTACACCGAGAAGCTCATCACCGAGGCGGTCGGCCGCGGCCACGCCCTCGACAGCTACGCCCGCATCATCGACCACTTCAGGGCGCCCAGCGCATGAACAACGCTCGCTGGGCCGCTCTCGTCCTCGAGGCGGCCCACGAAACCACCGCGATCCTCGAGAAGGGCGCCGACCAGGACTGGACGCGCAACGCCGCAGGGCTGGAATGGACCTGCAGGGCCACACTCGACCACATCGCCCTGGGCGTCGTCGGCTACGCCGGTCTGCTCATCGCCCGTCCCCCCGGCCGGTACATCACCCTCTTCGCCTCGATCGACCCCCAGGCCGCCATCCCCGAGTGCCTGGAGGGGATCGGGATCGCGGCGAACGTCCTGGCCTCCGCCGTACGGGAGGCCGACGGCGACGTACGCGCCTGGCATCCGTGGGGCCACTCCGACGGCCCCGGCTTCGCCTCGATGGGGGTCGTCGAACTGCTCGTCCACGGCATGGACATCAGCCGGGCGCTCGGGCTCGACTGGCGGCCGCCTGAGCACCTGTGCGCGCCCGTGCTGCGCCGCCTCTTCCCCGAGGCTCCGGACGGCGAGGACGCGGCCGAGATCCTCCTGTGGTGCACCGGCCGCGCCGAACTGCCCGGTCATGGCCGCAGGCAACGCTGGCAGTGGAACGGGACCGTCCGCTGAGGGCGGCGGACGGCCGGGCGGTCCAGCCGTCAGGCCGTCAGCGCGTCGGCGATGGCCACGGCCAGCATGACGAGCGGGATCGCGATCATGATCAGCATCGTGGTCCGTGACCTGACCCTGCGCAGGGCCTGCTCGGCCAGAGGGCTCCGGTGGTGCAGAGTCTTCTTGTGGGCATGAGCGGCCGGACGGGTCGGAGCGCTCCGGCCGGACACGGTAGCCCGAGCGGACAGGGTGTTCTGAGCGGACAGGGTGTTCTGGGCGGACGGGCTCGCCGCGCTCGCCGCGCCTCGTCTCACGGCCGCCGCCGCGGCAGCGGCTCTCAACGGTGACCCGGACGGCCGAACCTCCGGCGGGGAGGCGACCGTTCGCCCCTCCGCGGCGGGTGCGGCGGTCCGGGAGGTGGCGGCATCGTCCGGCTCCGGCGGAGGCGGCGGCGCGGGGGTGGCGACGAGGGTGCGTACGACCTGGGCGACGGGGGCGGGCAGCCACCTGGCCTCGACGTACAACTCGGTGAGTCGGCCGCCACCCGCGACGTTGCCCGCCAGCTCGTCCAGCAACGCCGTGGCGGTCGGCCGTTCCTCGGGCGTCTTCGCGAGGCACCATCCCACGAGCGAGCGCAGCCTGGGCGGGAGCGCCGCGAGATCGGGCTCCTCGTGGACCGTGCGGTACCACAGCCCCTGCCACGACCCGCCGCCGAAGGGCCCGGTGGCGGTGGCGGCGAACGCGAGCACCGCCCCGAGACAGAACACGTCGCTGGCGGGCCCCACGGGCGCGCCCGTCAGTTGCTCGGGCGAGATGAAGCCCGGCGTGCCCACGGCGATGCCGGTCCTGGTCAGTTTGGCGCCCTCGACGGCGACGGAGATCCCGAAGTCGATGACCCGCGGGCCGTCCGCGCCCAGCAGGACGTTGGACGGCTTCAGATCCCGGTGCACCACGCCTGCGGCGTGGATGGACTCCAGCGCCTCGGCCAGCCCCGCGCCCAGGGCGAGGACGTCCTTCTCCTGCCACGGCCCGTGCTCACCGATGGCCTCGTCCAGGGACATGCCTGGCACGTAGGCGGTCGCCAGCCACGGCGGCGTCCCTTCGGGATCGGCGTCCACCACGCCGGCGGTGAAGAACCCGCTCACCGTACGGGCCAGGGTGATCTCGCGCGTGAAACGCCGCAGGAAGTCGCGATCGGCGGCCAGCTCCGGATGAACGACCTTCACCGCTACGACGCGTCCGCTCCGCGACCGCCCCAGGAAGACCCGGCCCATCCCGCCGGCGCCCAGCCGCGCCTCCAGCCGGTACGGCCCCACGCTGGGTGGGTCGTGCGGCTGCAGTGCCTCGAACACGGGCACACGCGCCTCCTCCGGATCCGCGGCCAGGAAGTACTGCCTACTGCGCCATTGTCCCGAGAGTCGAAATCACGATCAACCGCCGCCGACGTCGCGCCCGGAACTCCCACGCCCGGCCCGTACTCGTCAAGCCGGAGCGTCCGCCCGCGCGGCGAGGTAGGGGACGGCGAAGGGCAACCCGAGGTCGGAGGGCAGGAGAGCGCCGATCCAGGTGTCCCTCAGCGAGTCGCCGCTGGTCTGTGCCGCGCGCAGGACCCCCTCCATGACGAAGCCGACCTTCTTCGCCACCGCCCAGGAGGCCGTGTTCCCCGCCTCCGCCCGCCACTCCAGGCGCCGCACGCCCAGCTCGGTGAAGGACCAGACGGCCAGGGCGCGCACCGCCTCCGCCGCGTAGCCGCGCCCCCTGTGCTCTGCCACGGTCCAGTAGCCGATCGCCCACGTGTCATGGTGGCGGTGCACGTTGACCGACGCGACCAGATCTCCGTCGTCCCGGGTCTCCACCGCGAAGTGGTACATCGTGTCGTCACGCCAGCCACGCGGCACTATTTGGCCCAGGTAGAAGGCCGCGTGTCGGCGTTCGTACGGTGTCGGGAAGTCCGTCCACCGCTGGATGCCCGGATCCTGGCAGGCGGCGAAGACCGCGTCCTCGTCGCCGGAATCATGAGGACGCAGCAGCAGACGTGGTGTCGTCAGCGAGACGGGCTCCATGTCGGCGATTCTGGCATTCGCCCTCACCCGGGGGCGATGGGTTTGTCCGCGGAATGGGTCAGCTCCGGCAGCCGGTGTGTCGTGCTGGGGCGAGCGACCGGCACTCGTCATGAAGCCGGAACAGATCGGACCACTGTCCGGCGGTGAGGCTCTTGGGAAGGGCCGTGGCGCTGATCCGATGCCTTCTGACCCAGCCCTGGACTCGCCGTCTCGGGATCTCGGGGGTCGCGGCGGCGACGATCCGCGGAAGGCCACGGCCCTTGGCGGTGAAGACCCGATGCACGAGGTCCTGATAGCGCTCCTGTTCCGGGCGTTCGACGAGCGGACGCGCCCGGCGGGTGATCGTCATCAACCCACCGTCGACACTCGGTCGCGGGCGGAACGCCGCGGCGGGGACTCGGCCGACGAGAGCGAACTCGAACCACGGCCACCACTGTGCCGTCATCATCGTCGCACCGCCGACCCCGGCGCGGCGGCGGGCGACCTCCCATTGAACGAGCAGGACGGCATCGGTCCATCCGGGTGAACGCAGGATCCGGCGGAGCATCGCGGTCGTCTCGTGAAAGGGGAGGTTGCCGACGAGGACATGGGGCGTCGCGGGCACTCTGTAGCGCAGGAAGTCCGCATTGACGATCGTGGTCGCTCGGTTCGTGCGCCGTGCCAGCCGTACGGCCCGGCGGTTGTCGATCTCGATTCCGGTCAGATGCCTGCCCAGCCGCTGCAGCGGCAGGGTCAGCGCACCGTCTCCGGAGCCGATTTCGGTGATCGATCCGTGGGTTCGCGCGACGAGGTCGACGATGGTGTCAATCGTGGTCTGGTCGGTGAGGAAGTTCTGGCCGAGTTCGTGCCGACCGGGGCTATGCGTGGACACAGGACCTCCGCGGCTCACCGGTCAGCCGAGGGCCTTGCGGCTGAGGTGCTCCCAGGCGCGGTATTCCTCGGTACGGGCCTGGTCCATCTGCTGGACGAGGTCGTAGGAGTTGCTGCCGACGATCAGCCGCAGCGGCGGATTCGGCAGGTCGACCAGTTCCATGATGACGGGAGCGGCCGTGGCCGGGTCGGCGCCGGCGTCCTCGCCCCACATCTCGGTCAGCTTGACCCGCAGGGGCTCGTAGGCCGGATGAGCCCGCGTCGCCGTGGTGCCCGTGGTGAACAGCCCGGTGTTGTAGCCGCCCATCTGCACGATGGTGACCTTGATGCCGAAGGACTCGACCTCCATCGCCAGCGCCTGGCTGACCGAGTCGAGCGCAGTCTTGCCCGCTCCGTAGAACCCGACGGAGGCGAAACCGCCTCCGGAGCCCATCGAGGTGACCTGGAGGATGTGCCCGGAACCCTGCGTCCGCAGGTACGGGACGACGGCCTGGGCGACCCAGACCGCGCCGAGGAGGTTGACGTCGAGGTGGGCCCGGATCTGCTCCTCGGTGGCCTCCTCCACCATGCCGTACAGCAGTCCGCCGGCGTTGTTGACCACGATGTCGAGCCTGCCGAAGGCCGCCACCGCCTGGTCCACCCCTTCCTGTACGGCCTGCCGGTCGGAGACGTCCAGCGGCAGCCGTACGAGGCGGTCCGGATGCTCCTCGGCCAGCTCCGCGAGCGGGTCGACGTTGCGGGCGGCGGCCACGACCCGGTCTCCCGCGGCCAGCGCGGCCTCGGCGAATGCCCTGCCCAGGCCCCGGGACGCGCCGGTGATGAACCATGCTCGGGCGGTCGTCAACGGCCTTCACCTCCTTGAGATCACCAATCACGGCGAGACGCAGCGTCTCGCCGTACTGTGGCCCCAATCTTGCAGTCACCCCCTTCGCCGTGTCAAGACGGACCGTCTCGTCTCGTGGTCCTGCTATCCTCATCCACATGTCCATCGCCAGGAAGCCGAACCCCGCCCGCCGCAGCGAACAGTCCCGGCAGGCGATCTTCAAGGCCACGCGCGAGCTGATCTCGGAGGTGGGCTACGCCAACGTCTCGATCGAGGCCATCGCCGCCCGGGCGGGCGCGGGCAAGCAGACCATCTACCGGTGGTGGCGGTCCAAGGCGGCCGTGGTCTTCGACTCCTTTCTGGCGCTCAGCGAGGCGGGCCAGGAAGAGATGACGCTCCCCGACACGGGCGACATCGAGGCCGATCTCAAACTCGTCATGCGGGCGACCGTCGCCGAGTTCGCCGATCCGGAATTCGAGGCGCCGATCCGGGCGCTCAACGCGGAGATCATCAACGATCCCGACCTCGCCGCCCAATACCGCGAGAAGCTGGCCGGTCCGGTTGAGGAGGCCAAGAAGGCACGGCTGCGCAGCGCGCAGCGGGCGGGCCAGATCGACGCGGATGCCGACCTCGACCTGGTGCTCGAACTGCTCTACGCCCCCCTCTACCAGCGCTGGCTGCACCGCTCGGGGCCGCTCACGCCCGAGTACGCCGACGCCCTCGTGGACCTCACGCTCAAGGCGTTCCGCCCGTGAGGAGGGAGGAGAGGCGGTGCGGCATCAGGTGGGGAACGGCGCGTCACGTAGCAGCAGGGCCGCCCGCACCCGGTTGGCGCAGTCCAGCTTGGCGAGGATACGGCTGACGTAGGTCTTGACGCTCAGGTCAGCGAGCGGACGTCCGTGACCTCGTACTCGGCCACCGAGGCGGCGAGGATCGCGGCGCGTTGCGGGTCGTCGGGGCCGCTGCCACGGAACGCCTCGACCGCCGGCCGCGACTCCCAGCGCTCGAAGACGTTGATGCGTCCGGTCTCCACCAGGTCCGCGCTGATGGCGAACTCCAGGCAGCCGGGTGCCCGGCGGGCCGACTCCATGACGCCCACGCAGTCCGCGAGATAGCGCTCGCGCTGTCCCGGGTCGACGACGATGTGCCCCGCGATGATCACCATGCTGTTCCTCCGCCGGATCCGAACCGACCGTCCCTGGCTATGACCGTCGAGCGAGCCGGAACTCATCGGTGCACCCCGGGCCCGATCCCTCCCGCCGTCGGATGCGGACGCCACGATGGGTGTTGGAAAATTCGTTTGTCAAATAGGTCGAAAGAAATTGACAAACCAGTTTTTCAATTCGAGGATGGGCTCCATGAGCGGGCAGGTCGATGTCGTCCGCGGCGCGCTGTCGCCGCTGCGCCGACGAGTGCTGGAGGAGCTGCGTGAGCCGGGGTCGGCGACGGTGGTCGCCGCCCGGCTGGGCGAGAGCCGGCAGCGCGTCAACTACCACTTGCGTGAGCTGGAGAAGTTAGGGCTGGTGGAGCTGGTGGAGCTGCGCCAGCGGCGCGGCCGCAAGGAGCGGGTGGTACGCGCCACCGCGCGCACCGTGGTGGTCGCGCCGGAGGTGGTCGGCTCGCCTTCCCCCGGCGAACTGGACCGCTTCGCGTCCGACACGCTGCTGGCCATGACCGCCCGCGCGTTCGGCGAGGTGGCCGAGATGCGCGAGGAGGCCGCCGCGGAAGGCACCCGGCTGGTCACCTTCAGCATCGAGACCGACGTGGGTTTCGCCGAGCCGACCGACATCAACCGCTTCGCCACCGACCTGGCCGCGCGGGTGGCCGACCTGGTCGCCTCCTACGACTCCCCCCAGGCGCCTCGCTACCGCGTGATCATCGGAGGCCATCCCGCCCGTCAGAGGTTTCAAGATCCTGAGAGCCCGGAGAATTCGGAGGACACGTCATGAACGGCAAGAAGCGTCCCATCGTCGAACTGACCGTCAACGCGCCACAAGACGCGGCCTGGCGAGCCATCAGCACCGCCGAAGGGCTGCGCGAGTGGTTCGGCTACGACTACGACGCGAGCCACAGCGGCCCCGCCCGGCCCGCCGCGGGATTCGACGACGAGATCCGATCCTTCATCGCCGAGTCCGAACCGCACGCGCCGGACCGCCTGGCCTTCGACGACGGCAGCGAGCTGACCCTGACCGCCCACGGCCAGCGTACGGTGGTCCGGCTGGTGGTGCCCGAGGTGGAGGGTGCGAGCTGGGAGGAGCTGTACGACGGGGTCGCCGAGGGCTGGCGCTTCTACCTGGAGCAGCTCCGCTTCTACCTGGAGCGCGAGCCGGCCGGGCGCCGCCGCACGGTGTACCTGGCAGGTGAGGCCACCGGGCCGCAGGTCGCCGAGATCGTCGGCACGGGCACCCGCTGGTACGACGCCAGCCTGGTCGACTCCGAAGGCCATCTCATCTCGGTCGGCGCCGACCTCGCCAACTCCGAGGCCACGCCGGTGAACGTGATCGTCACCACCTACGGCCTCGACGACGCCGCGTTCGCCGCGCTGCGTGACCGGTGGGCGAGCCGGTGGGCGCCGGTCGTCAAGAATCCCGAGGTCATACCGTAGGCGTCGGCACCACGGCCGTCACGAGCGCGGAAGCTTCCTCGACTCCCAGGCCCAGCCCCCGGTTATGAGCATGATGACGGTGATCACGATCACCGAGAACGTCCAGGCTTCGCGGCGATGCGCGAGATCAACCGTGGTCACGAGGACGGACACACCGTCGAAGGCGAGACTCGCGGCGCCGCCGCCGAGGAGGAGCCCGAGGACACCCACGACGACGGCGACGGTCTTGCCGGCGACCGGCGGCACGAACCGGGCGACCTGTGCTCCCAGTAAACCGGCCAGACCGATGTCGGCGATGACGACGACCCACAGGAGGATGCCTTCGACGCCGTCGTCCAGCTCATCCTCGATCTCGTCCCAGGCGAGGCCGACGTCCGTCAGGCCGGCCACACCGAGCAGGAAGACGATCGCCATCATCACCCCGACACCTTTGCGCACCCACCCCTGAGGAGAGGCCCGTTCAGGCGGGAGGATCCTGGTGTTGTCGCGTACGCGGTCGCGGTCCGGCCGCCGCTCGCCGAGCAGGGCCAGCGCCTGCTCGACGGTCGGCCTGCGGTGCGGGTCCTTGTCGAGCAGCCGGGTGATGAGCGGCGCGAGGGGGCCCGCCCGTAGCGGCGGTGGGGGCTCCTCCAGCATGACCGCGGTCATCGCCGCCGGGTGGGTGTTGCGGGAGAACGGTGAGACGCCCTCGACGGCCTGGTAGAGGGTCACGCCGAGGGAGAACAGGTCACTGGCGGGAAGCCCGTCGATGCCGTGCAACCGTTCGGGGGCCATGTACTCGGGCGAGCCGACGAGCATCCCGGCGGTCGTCAGGGTGGTGTCGGTGGTGTGGACCGCGATCCCGAAGTCGGCGAGCAGCACCTTTCCGTCGCCGGCGAGCATGACGTTGCCCGGCTTGATGTCGCGGTGCACGATGCCGGCCTGGTGTGCCGCGTCGAGCGCCGCCAGCAGCGCCGCGGCGAGCTGCGCGACCCTGTCCACCGGCAACGGTCCATGGGCGCCGAGGTGCTGGGCCAGCGACTGGCCGTCGATCAGCTCCATCACGATCCAGGGCAGGCCGTCCCGGACGATGTCATGGACGGCCACGACGTTCTGGTGCGCACGCAACCGGACGGCGTTGCGGGCCTCGCGCTCGGTGCGTTCCAGCCGCTTGTCCTGCTCCGCCTGCGAGATCCCGGGCAGCAGCCGCAGCTCCTTGATCGCCACCTCGACGTTCAGGATCTCGTCGTGGGCGCGCCAGACCCGGCCGAACCCGCCGGACCCCAGTTCGGTGATCAGCCGGTAGCGTCCGCCGACCAGGTAGCCGGGCTCCGCTGATGTCATGGCCACTCCGCCCCGTCTTGCCCCTGTACGACAGGTGTTCAGGGTAGATCACTGACAGGGACGGCGTCCGGCTCACGCGGTGACGTACTGGTCCGCGTAGGCTCCGGTAGGCGGGATGGGCGTGATGACGTCGATCAGCACGCCGCTGGGGTCGGCCACGATGAAGTGCCGCTGGCCGAAGTCCTCGCTGCGCAGTTCGAGCTGCGCTCGCAGCCCTTCGCCGACGACGAGCCGTTCCCACTCGGCGTCCACGTCCTCCACCTCGAAGTTGAGCAGCAGTCCCCGTACGGGTGCGCGATACCCCTCCGGCACCGTCGGGTGGGCGTAGTCGAGCAGGGCCAGCTCGTACGGCTGCGTCCCCGGCCGTCGCAGGCTCACGTACCAGTCGGCCTCGAAGATCGTCTCGAACCCGAACAGCCGGGTGTAGAAGTCGCGGGACTCGGCTAGCTGCGAGGTGCCGATGACCGGATAGAAGCTGGTCAGCAACATGGAAGTGCTCCTTCGCGTACCGTTGGTATGTGAAGGTACGCTACTTGACCTACCATCGGTACGTCAAAGGGGGACGCGATGACCGACGGAGCCAGGGCTCGCCGGCGTGAGCAGACCAGGCGCACCCTGCTGCGCGAGAGCCGGCGGCTGTTCGCGAGCCGCGGCTACGGCGCGGTCGGCCTGGCCGAGATCGTGGACGCCGCCGCGGTCACCAAGGGCGCGCTCTACCACCACTTCGACAGCAAGACCGACCTGTTCCGCGCGATCCTCGAACAGGTGCAGCAGGAGGTCGCCCAGAAGGTGGCCGCGACCGCGCAGGCCCACGACGACCCCTGGGAACAGTTGACCGCCGGATGCCGGGCGTTCCTCGCCGCGAGCAGCGACCCGGACGTCCAGCAGATCATGCTCATCGACGCCCCCGCCGTGCTCGGCTGGGCCGAATGGCGCGCGATGGACGAGAGCGCGTCGGCACACCACCTGGCAGAAGCGCTCACCACGCTCATCGCGCGGGGAACCATCGCTCCCCAGCCGGTCGAACCGCTCACCCACCTGCTGTCCGGCGCCATGAACGAGGCGGCTCTGTGGCTGGCCACGTCAACCGACCCCGACGCCCTGGCCGCCACCTGGGCCGCACTCTCACAGATGCTGGAGGCGCTGCGCCACCGGCCGAGCGGCTCCCGATAGGTCAACCTGGCGGGATCGGCAGCTCGGTCTCTCGGCGGCTCTGGTGCGTCAGGATCTGGATGGCGTCGGCGGAGCTCGAGTCGTTCGGCGTGTAGATCTCGAGCCGGTGGTCGGGGCTGTCGGGCTGCAGCCAGACCTGGTAGGCGACGCTCGCGGCGCCGACGGTGGGGTGCTGCAGGTGCATGGTGCCGACGGTGCAGTCGGCGACCTCCCCGATCGTCCACATCCTCGCGAACTCGTCGCTGCGCATCGTCAGCTCTCCGATCAGCGCCGCCAGGCGCGCGTCCGTGGGGAATCGACCCGCGGTGAGCCGGAGGTAGGCGACGTGGACGCGGGCCAGCTCGTCCCAGTTGCGGTGCAGGTCGCGGGTGAGCGGATCGAGGAAGAACATCCGCGGGATGGACGGGCGGCGCGTCGCCACCCACGGCGCGTCGAAGGCGATGTGCTCGGCGACGAGCGCGTGACCGGTGCGGTTCCACGCGAGCACGTCGCCACGGCGGCCGAGCACGATCGCCGGCGTCACGTCTCCGATGGACTCCAGGAGTGCGAGGACCCGTGGGTGCGGCTCCTCCCGGGGCGGTTCTGAGAGACCGGGATTCGCGGGTTGCCGGGCGAGATTGTGCAGGTGAACGGTCTCGATCCGGCCGAGCTGCAGCACCCGCGCGAGGGCGTCGAGCACCTGCTTGGAGGCGGTCTCCGCCTGCCCCTGCTCCAGACGCGTGTAGTAGCCGGCGCTCACCCCCGCGAGCTGGGCCAGCTCTTCACGGCGCAGGCCGGGAACCCGGCGGGCGTTTCCGAACGTGCGCAGCCCGATCTCGGCCGGTGTGACCCGATCACGGCGACTCTTCAGAAACGCTCCAAGACTCTCCACGACGTCCAGCCTAGGCCGACCGAGCCCGCTCGTGGGTATACCTGCTGGGTGCACCCACAGCAGGGGGATGGCTGCCGACCTCGTCCTGCCGGACCGTCGACGACATGTCTCGACAGCACGCGCACAACCCGCCGGGCCTGCGGGCCTGGCTCGGCCTTCTGGTGATCCTCGGGCCCGTACTGCTGGTCTCCATGGACGGGTCGATCCTGTTCCTGGCGATGTCCCGGATCAGCCAGGCCCTCACGCCGACCGCCGACCAGGCCCTGTGGATATTGGACATCTACGGCTTCGCCGTCGGCTCCCTGCTGGTCGCGTTCGGCAACATCGGCGACCGGTACGGCCGGCTGAAGCTGCTCATGATCGGCACCGCGGCCTTCGGCGTCGGCTCCGCGGGAGCGGCGTTCGCGCCGAGCCCCGAGCTGCTGATCGTCGCCCGTGCGCTGATGGGAGTGGCGGGTGCGACTCTCCTGCCATCGGCCCTGGCGGTGTTGAGCGAGCTGTTCGCCGACCCGCGGCGACGAGCGCAGGCCATCGGCATCTTCGCCGCGGCGTTCGCGGCCGGGTTCGCCATCGGCCCGGTCGCCGGCGGCCTCCTGCTGGAACGGTTCTGGTGGGGCTCGGTCTTCTTGATCAACCTTCCCGTCATCGCCCTGTTCCTGATCTTCGCGCCGATCCTGCTGCGTGAGGTCCGGGCAACCCGCCCGGGTCGCGTCGACGCGCTCAGCGTCCTGACCTCCGCGGCCGGCCTCCTCCTCACGATCTACGGCCTCAAGCACGCCGCCGCCGAAGGTCTGTCGATCGTCCCGGTTCTCGTGGGGATCGCGGGGCTGGTGCTGCTGGCGTGGTTCGCTCTCAGGCAGCGGAGTCTCCAGCATCCGTTGATGGAGTTCTCGCTCTTCCGCGACCGGGTCTTCACGGTGGCGATCATCACCGGGCTGCTGCCGCTGGCGGCGTGGTCGGCGGCCGCGTACCTGGCGGGCATCTACCTCCAGTCCGTCCTCGACCTGCCTGTCCTGAGCGCGGCTCTGCTCGCGCTGCCCGGCGCCGTGATCCTCACCGTCACCTGCGTCGTCACGCCCTTCGTGGTCGATCGCATCGGCAAGCGGGCCGCCCTCATCATCTGCCACTTCTCCATCGCGGCGGGTCTGCTGCTCCTGCTCCCCACGGCGATCACGGACGGGATCGGCTGGTACGTCGCCTCCACCGTCATCGCGGGCGTCGGCTACGGCATCTGCTTCAGCGTGGTCGCCGACACCGCCGTCGGCGCCGTCCCCGCCGAACGAGCCGGCTCGGCGGGCGCGATCGCGGAAACCAGCAACGAGATCGGCAACGCCCTCGGCATCGCGCTCCTCGGCTCACTCGCCGCCCTGGTCTTCCGGCTCCAGGGGCCCGACCTGGCCCCCACCCTCGACGAGACCCTCCAGCTTCCCGACCTCGCGCCCGCCGTGGTCGTGGAGGCGAGGACGGCCTTCGTCACCGGCCTGCACGTGGTCGCCGCGGTGGCCAGCGCACTTCACGTGGCACTCGGCATCCTCGCCCTTCGCTGGCTCCCCAGAGCGGCGCCCTCGGCGGCGGCGGCGCTCAGTCGTCCTGAGGCCGCTCAAGAGGCAGAACCACGCGGAAGGTAGTGCCGCGGCCAGGAGCGCTCGTCACCTCGATCCGGCCGCCGTGCGCCTGCACGAGCGCCGCGGCGATGGCCAGGCCCAGGCCCGTTCCGCCGCTGTCGCGCGAGCGGCCCGCGTCGGCCCGGTAGAAGCGGTCGAACAGGTGCGGCAGGTGCTCGGGATCGATGCCCTGCCCCTCGTCGCCCACCTCGATCAGCGCGGCCGCGACGTCGGGGACGGGCCCGGAACCGGCGTGCACCACCCCGGGGGCAGGAGTCCCGGCGACCGCGCGCGGGCCGACCTCGACGCGAATCTCCGCGCCCGAAGGGGTGTGCTGGATGGCGTTGCCGACCAGGTTGGCGATGACCTGGTGCAGGCGGTGCTCGTCGCCGAGCACGAACACCGGCTCGTCGGAGACGACCAGCCGGATCGGCCGCTCGCGGTCGCGGGCTCTGGCGGCGTGCACGACGTCACCGGCCAGCACGTGCAGGTCGACGACGGTGGGTTCCAGCGCGGGCTCCTGGTCCATCCGGGCCAGCAGCAGCATGTCCTCCACCAGGACGCCCATGCGCGCGGCCTCGGCCTCGATCCTGCGCAGCAGCCGCTCGGCCGCCGGGTCTCTGGGGCCCGTGCCGTGGTGGTAGAGCTCGGCGAAGCCGCGGATGGAGGTGAGCGGCGTGCGGAGTTCGTGGGAGGCGTCGGCGACGAAATGCCGCAGCCGCCGTTCTGAGCGCTCGGACTCGCGCAGCGCGGTCGCCAGGCGCTCCAGCATGACGTTGAGCGCCTCGCCGAGCCGTCCCGTCTCGGTGTTCGGGTCGGTGTCGCCGACCCTGCGGTCGATGTCCCCGCCCGCGATGGCCTCCGCGGTACGCTCCATGCGGGTGAGCGGGCGCAGCCCCAGCCGTACCACGGCGAGAGCGAGCGTGCCGAGCAGCAGCAGCACCAGGCCGCCCACCGCCACCTCGATGACCAGGATCTGCTGCACGGTCGCCCGGTTGGGCTCCAGCGACATCGACACCGCCATCCGGGTGCCGTCGGGCAGGCTCCTCACCAGCACGCGCCACTGTTCCGACCCGGTCCTGGCGGCCACGTCGACGGCCTCCCGGGGGACCTCGGAGATCATCGTGGCGGGGATGGCCGGCCCGTCGGGCGTTTCCTCGGGCAGGTTGCGCAGCAGACTCCCGGACGGGCTGTAGAACGCGATCCTGAACTGCGTCGGCAGCTCCGCGGCCCGCCGGCCCATGTCGACCGGCGGGGGAGGGGGCACCGGGCGCCTGCCGAAGGTGGTGGCCACCTCGGTCAACTGAGCGTCCAGCTTGGTCTGCAGCGAGCGGTCCAGGAGCAGCAGACTCGCCGTCGCGAACGCCGCCAGGCCCGCCGCGCACAGACCGAGCAGCGCGGCCAGCAGCCGATGCCGCAGGGGCCAGGCCGGTCTCACGACGGCTCCTGCAACCGGTAGCCGACCCCGCGCAGCGTGTGGATCAGCGGCGCGCCCTCGGCGTCGATCTTCCGCCGCAGGTAGCTGATGTAGGACTCGACGATCCTGCTCTCGCCGTCGAAGTCGTAGTCCCACACGCGGTCGAGGATCTGCGCCTTGCTGACCACCCGTTCCGCGTTGATCATCAGGTATCTCAGCAGGCTGAACTCGGTCGGTGACAGGTGGATCGCCCGCCCGGCCCGCCGTACGGTGTGGGCCTGTTCGTCGAGCTCCAGGTCCGCGTACCGCAGCACGCCGTCGTCGAGTTGCTCCTCCGCCGGCCGCATTCTGCGCAGGATCGCCCGTAGTCGCAGCACCACCTCTTCCAGGCTGAAGGGCTTGGTCACGTAGTCGTCGCCCCCGGCGGTCAGCCCCGCGATCCGGTCGGACACCGCGTCCTTGGCGGTCAGGAAGAGCACCATGGGGCTGTCACCGGCCTCGCGCAGCCTGCGCGCGACCGCGAACCCGTCCAGGCCCGGCATCATCACGTCCAGCACGACGATGTCGGGCCGTTCCCTGGCCACCGCCTCCAGCGCCTGGCGGCCGTTCGCGGCGGTGCGCACGACGAAGCCGTTCAGCTCCAGAGCCTCGGACAGCAGCTCGCGAATGTTCGGCTCGTCATCGACCACCAGCACCTTCGCGGCGGGTTGTTCGTTCACGACATCGTTCTACGCGCTCGCGGCGGGAAAAGGGCGTGCACCCGTCTGGTGCGTCGCGGGCCCGGCGCGGCCGGTCGTGCGCCGGGCAGGCGAGAGGTCCTGCTCATGGGCCGCACCGGTAAAGCGTCTGGGCGCCGAAAGGTGACCTAGCGGCGGCGTCGTCGGTCTGCTCGGCGCCGCCGTACTCGGAGGCGGGCACTTCCGTGCAGGCGCGGCTGATCCAGTCGGTACGCGACTGCGCGGCCCCCTGCCCGCCGCCCATCATCCGCTCGGGGCCGGACCCGCTCAGGACGTAGCGCAGCTCGCCCGCCTCGACCCAGCGGTCGAGCTGCTCGGCGGTCGGCGCGGGATCGGACCCCATGAAGCCGCCCATGCCGATCACCGTCTCGTCGCTGTGCATGATGTACGCGGCGGCGCCCATGGCCGAGGCGTTGACCGCGAGCTTGATGCGGGCTCCGCCGGAGTGGGCGACGGCGTAGTCGAGGATCCCGCGCTGCTCGGCGGTCAGCTCTGCCCCGCCACCCATCGGCCCGCCGCCCATCGGCCCGCCCCCCATCGGCCCGCCGCCTCCTGGACGGGGGCCGGGCATCCCGCCGCCGAAGGCGTTCCGCGGGCCCGCGCTGGGGTTGACGCTGTTGGCGTCGGGCGGCCCGAAGGCGTAGGCGAGCGACCACGTCCCCGGCGCCAGCAACGAGGGGATGAGTACGGCCGCCGCCACGGCCGGCCCCGTACGGGCACCGCGCCTCGCGACGAGGAGGAAGGCGATCGCCGCGACGGCGGCGGCGAGCACGGCGTAGCGCAGCCAGCCGTTCCATGACGTGTCGCGCGAGACCAGGGCCCAGGCCCAGGCCGCGGTGACGGCCACCGCCCCGGCGGCCGCCAGGGCGCCCCGGCGATGACCGGCCAGCCATACCGTTCCCGCGCCGATCAGGGCGGCGATGGCGGGCGCGAGCATCGTGGTGTAGTAGGAGTGGAAGATCCCGGAGGCGAAGCTGAAGACCACGGCGTTGACCAGCAGCCAGCCGCCCCACAGCAGCCACCCGCCGCGCACGGCCGGCACGACGGCCGTCTCCCTGCGCCTGGCCAGCACGGCGAACCCGGCGGCGGCCACGACGATCAGCAGCGCGAGCGGCAGCAGCCAGCCAATCTGTCCGCCCACCACCTCGTTGAACATGCGCAACGGCCCGGCGGAACCGCCGAACCCGCCGCCGAACCCACCGCCGCCGCCGCGCGGCATGGGAACGTCGCCGCCGTACATCCCGAACGGCTCACCGGCCGCGCCGGGAGGCTGGAACCCACCCGGCGGCATCTCGGGCATCCCGCCACCGCCCGGCCCGCCCCCGCCGAAACCGCCCCCGCCGAAACCGCCGCCGAAGATTCGTCCGAGACCGTTGTAGCCGAGCACGAGATCCAGCGCGGTGCCGTCCGTGCTCCCCCCGATGTACGGCCGCTCTCCCGGCCACAGATCCACCAGCGCCACCCACCACAGCGAACTGACCAGCAGCACCCCGCCCGCGGCGGCGAGGTCACCGATCCGCCGCCGCCAGGGCGCGGCCGTGCCGAACAGGTACGCCAGCAGGAACGCGGGCAGGCACACCCACGCGGCCAGCATCTTGGTGGTGAACCCGCACCCGATGAGGAAGGCGGCCAGCATCAGCCAGACGGTGGCCCGGCGCGGCGCGACCCCGGCCCGCAGCGCACGGGTCAGCGCGTAGGCGGCGGCCACCAGCAGCAGCACCAGCAGTGTGTCCGGGTTGTTGTCCCGGTTGATCGCGACGGTGACCGGGGTCAGGGCGAGCACGAGGGCGGCGATCAGGCCGGCGCCCTCACCGGCCCAGCGGCGTACGGTGCGATGCAGCAGGAAGACCGCCGCCACGCCCTCGACGATCTGGGGCAGCAGCAGCGCCCACCCGTGGTAGCCGAAGATCCAGGTCGAGATGACCTGCGGCCACAGCGCCATCGGCGGCTTGTCCACCGTGACGACGCCGACCGGGTCGAAGGAACCGAACAGGAACGTGGTGACGCTCGCCGACATGGACTTGACTGCGGCGCTGTAGTACGAGTTGCCCCAGCCCCAGGTCCACCAGGACCAGCCGTAGAGCACGGCGGCCAGCAGGCAGATCGCGGTCAGCGCGTACCGGCGCCACCGAGGGGAGGCGGTGACGGGAAGTGGTGTGGCGGTCATCGGGTGATCAGCTTTCAGGAGTGGCGTCGGGTCATCGGCTAGCAGTCGGGCTTTCAGTCGGGTGACCGGCGGTCAGGATCGGCGGCGGAAGACCCAGCCGCGCAACAGCAGGAAGCGCCCGGCCGTGCCCAGCACACAGGCGCAGACCAGCACCGTCAGCTCCAGGGCGCGCGACGGACCGGGATTGAGGGCGTGCAGCCCCAGGAGCGCGCCGGAGGTCACGGCGTAGTACAGGCCGAACACCACCAGCCCGAGCAGGTGCGTACGCGTGGCGGAGCCGCGGGAGGCGGTGAAGGTGAACCGGCGGTTGGCTTCGGTGTTGAGCACGGTGGTGAGGGTCAGGGCCAGCAGGTTCGCCGGGAGCACGGGCAACCACGTGCGCAGCAGCGCGTACACGCCCAGATGCGCCACGGTCGACAGCGCCCCGATGGCGCCGAACGACAGCACCTGCCACAGCAGCCCGCCGCCGCCCCGCTCGGCCAGCACGGCATCGGGGTGGGCGGCGCGCGGCGCGGGACGCCGCGGCAGATCCGGTACGCGCGCCGCGCCCGACGCCTTGGCCCGCGCCACCCTGACCAGCCCCTTGAGGTCGTCGACGGCGGTGGACAGCACCTGCACCCTGCTGTCCACGTCTTCCACCCAGTCCACCGGGACCTCCTGGACCCGCAGCCCGTTGTGCTCGGCCAGGAGCAGCAACTCGGTGTCGAAGAACCAGCCGTCGTCCTCGACCTTCTCCAGGAGCGGACGGATCACCGCCGTGCGGGCCGCCTTGAACCCGCACTGCGCGTCGGTGAACCCCACCCCGTGCGTCCACCGGATCAGCGCGTTGTAGGACCGCGAGATGATCTCCCGGCGCGGCCCGCGCAACGTGCGCGCCCCGCGTGCCAGCCGGGAGCCGATCGCCACGTCGGAGTGCCCGTTGACGAGCGACGCGGTCAGCGGCAACAGCGCGTCCAGGCCGGTCGACAGATCGACGTCCATGTAGACCACGACCTCCGCCTGACTGCGCGCCCACGCCGTCCGCAGCGCCAGCCCTCGTCCCTTGCGCTCCAGCCGCAGCAGCCGTACGTGGTCGCGGTATCGCTCTGCCAGCTCCGCGGCCACGGTGGGGGTGCGGTCGGTGCTCGCGTTGTCGACCACGGTGATGGTCCACGCGAAGGGGAAATGCCGCTCGAGGTAGTCGCGGAGAACGTCGATACAACCGGGGAGAGCCCGTTCCTCGTTGTGGACGGGGATCACGATCTCCACGGTCGCGGTGAGTCCGGGAGGCAGATGGGCGTCGTCCCGCGCGGTCACGGCATTGTCGGTCACGCGCGTCACCACGTGCCTGCTCGCGAATCTGTCATGAGGCCAGTCATCCCATGCGACTGTGTGAGTAACGTGTGAGCCCTTCGTCAGCCGGGCGCCGGGGGCCGGGCGCGGCGGGTCGGTGGAAGCCGGGTGCGGCGCGTGCGCGGCAGGCTGACCTGCCGGGCAAGTCTGTCGTGAGGCGAGGGGAGCACGTTCATGTCGGCTGTCGTGATCGTTGTGGTGGCGGTCTTCTTTCTCGGGATGGGCGTCTACGGTCTCCTCGCGCCCGCCGCGCTGATCAGGCCGTTCGGGATCGTCGCCGATACGGTCGAGGCGCGGACCGAGATCCGCGCCGTGTACGGCGGCTTCGGCGTGGCCGTCGCGGGCCTGCTGCTGGCGGCGGCGGCCGACGTGGGCGGGCTGCAGGCGGGCATGGCCGTGACCGTCGCCGTGTCCCTGCTGGGCATGGCCTTCGGGCGGCTGGTGGCGCGGTCGGTCGAGCGGCCGTCGGCGTTCTATCCCTCGTGGCTGTACTTCTGGGTGGAGGTCGTCTGCGGGGGCGCGCTGCTGGCCGCCATGGCCTGGTGAGCCGTCCTGCCACGCGACCGTGTCACCCGATGGGATCCAGGCACCGGATCGTGACGCGCCGGGAGAGCAGCGCGCTCGGGGCCAGGCCGAACATCGCGTGGAAGGCGGTGCTGAAGTGGGACGGGCTGGCGAAGTAGCCGTCGGCCGCGGCACGGGTGAGGTTCTCGCCCGCGGCCAGTGAGCGGGCGGCCCGGTGCATCTGCGCCCACAGCCGAAACCTCCGGTACGAGGTGCCCGTGCGGTCCCTGAACAGCCGGAGGAAGCGTGACTCCGACAGCCCGAGTTCGGCGGCCAGCGGCGCGGCGGCCAACGGCTCGTCCGCGCCGATCAGGCGGCGCATGGCGGCGGCGACCCGCGGATCGGTGAACGACGCCGCCCGATGGCCGGTGGCCTCGGCCACCCAGGCGGTGACCTGCCGGTCGGGGCTGTGCGCGGAGATTGCCGCCGCCCCGTCCAGCAGGCCGGCCTCGGCTTCGTGCCCGGTCATGACACCGTGGTCGCCGGAGCCGAACCTGGCCCGGCACGCTCGGTCCTCGGCCGAGCCCGGGTCGAGGTAGAGGAAGACCATGCGGTCGCCGCCCGCCGTGAGATGGTGCCGGACCCGTGGCGGGATGAGGGCGGTACGCGCCCGCAGTTCGCCGCCGGGAGCGCGGCGTACGGCGAAGGGCGCGTCCACGCCGACGGCCACGCACGCCACCGCGCCGGAGTGCGGGCCCAGCCGCAGGGACGGCCCGGCGTACAGGGCGCGGCCCGGCCACAGCCACACCGCCGCCTCCCCGCCCGGAGCCTCCTGGACCTGGGGCGCGGCAGTGTCGCGGCGGGTCCGTGAAAGCGCTGGCATCGACGTCTCCCGCAGGCTGACCGGAGTCGGAACGTTCATTGGAGGATACGGTGCGCTCGTTCACCCGCGAGATCGGCCTGGCGTTGTTCGCGGCTGTGGGACTGCTCAACCTCGCCCCGGGCCTCGTCGCGTTGCTGCCGTCGCAACTGGCCGGCGTCTACGGCGTGGTGGCCGCCGACGCCACCGGCACCCTGCTTCTGCGCCACCGCGCGGTGATGCTCGCGTTGCTCGGGGCCGCCCTGCTGGCCGCGGTCGTGCTGCCGAGCCTGCGGACACCGGTGCTGCTCGCCGCCGCGATCGGCAAGGTGTCGTTCATCCTCCTGGTTTTCACGAGCGCGGGCGCGCACCCGAAACTGACCCCGGTCGCACTCGCCGACGTGGCGGCGCTCATGGCACTGGCCGTGGCCGCCGTCCTCGTCCGCCAATCGAGGCGGACGGCGGCGTCGATCACGTTTTCTGACGTTTGTTAGGGTCTCCTCGGTGATGTGGGAAGGTATGGGGCCTGATCTCTCCGCGCCGCCGGGCACACCCGGCGACGGGCGGGCGGCGGCGCCTGTCCCCGTCTGGCAGCCGCCCACCGACACAGAACGCGATCTGTACGAGGCCAAGACGCGCGGCGACTGGGCCGCGTACTTCGACGTCCTGGCCGGCGCGAAGCTCTATCACGCGATGTCGCGTGCCCAAGCCGACTCCCAGCCCGGCTGGATCGAGCTCAACGCCTCACTCCTGGGTCCCCGGCCGGGCCGCAAGCACCTGGTGTTCCTCACCGACGGGATGCTTCCCGCGCCCGTGCCCGACCCGGTCTTCTTCGTGATCGGCCTGGGCAGGCTCGCCCGAGATTGGCCCAGGGACGACGAGTGGCTGGCGGTCAACCCGGGCACCCCTTGCGAGGCGTTCTTCCCCGCGTCGGCGGCTCATCGGCAGACGTGGCGGTGGCACGCCGAGCGGATGACGCGTTCGAACCGAGGCCGACTGCGCACGCTGTGGGTCGGGGGTCCGCTGCACGGCTCCGTCGCGCGGGGGCTCGCCTGCGGGGCGCTGCTCTGCGTGAGCAACGGCTCGCTCTGGAACGCGATGGGCTGGCACGGCACCGGCTACGTTCGTGAGAGGCGGCGGCTGGAGGAGTGGTGGAGGATCACCAGCCGCGAACAGTGGTCGCGCGCACAGGAGAGCCTGCTCAAAGGCGAGATGAGCAGTTCGGTCTGGCAGTTCGTGCTGAGCGTGCGCAGTGCCCTCGCCCACGACTTCGGCGGCGCGGTCGAGGTCGACCACTGGCGGCAGGTGACCGCGCGAGTCCTCCGGCGCCGCGCCGCGGACGAGGAGACCGCCACCGACGGGGTCACCAGGACGGCCCCCTCCCGCGACTCCGAGACGGAGGCCCAAGTCGCCGGGGCGCAACGGCTCATCGGCCGGATCACCCGCTACGAGGCGCGCTTCCGCGCGGACGGCCTGCTCGGCGAGGGGAGGTTCGTCCATTCGGTGGAGGCGTGGGACTACGGGCGGGCTTCGAAGATGGCCCGCTGGGGGCTCGGCGCCCGCTACTGCGATCTGGCGGAGGCCGAACTGGCGGTCCACCGCGCCGGACGGGCCAGCCAGATGGCCTACCGTTCCTGGGAAGACTTCTCGGCCGCCTACATCCTGGGACGTTGCCTGCATTTCGACCAGGAGGAGTTCGGCGACTGGTACGGGGAAATGCTCGACGCGCACCGGATCCTGACCACCGATCCGACCAGTCCCTGGCGGAACATCCCCTTCAAATGATCAGATCGTCAACGCCGCGTCGAATCGGAGGCGCAGGTCGGTGAGGCGCTCGACGGGTTCACAACTGTAGACGAGGCGAACATGGTCGGGGGCGATCGTCCCACCCCAGGCCGTCATCGGGGTGGCGGCGACGCGCCCGTACCGGAGCAGCCGGGACGACAGCTCCGGAGCGGTCAGGCCCAGGGCGGCGGCGTTGACCAGACACGACCAGCCGCCTGCCGCGCGCACCACCGGGAGTCCCGCGAGCTGCTCGATCACGGTGTCATGGCGTCGCCGGTACTCGGCTGTGGCCGCGGCGACCCCCGCGCCCGAGGGGTCCGTGAGCGCCGCCGCGGCGCCGAGCTGGGCGAACCCGCTGGCCACCGTCGTGTTGTAGATGACCGCCATCTTGATGCGCTCCATGAGCGCCGCCGGGCCGGCGATCCAGCCGATCCGCCATCCGATCATCCGATATTCCTTGGAGACCGAGCCGATCGTGATGGTCCGCTCCGCCAGGCCGTCGACCCGGCACGGGTTGATCCGCGGGTGGCCGTCGTAGACCAGGCGTTCCATCGCGGCGTCGTAGATGAGGTACGCACCGGTCCGCGCGCAGGTCTCGGCCACGGCGGCCCAGTCGTCCCGGTCGAGGAGCACTCCCGACGGCATCGAGGGGCTCATCAGGAGCAGCGCGGCGGCCGTGGTGACCTCGGCCAGGGCGTCGCGGTCCAGCCGCCAGTAACCGCCGTCCACGCGGAGCGGGAGGAAGTGCGGGCGGGCACCGGACAGCCGCACCCGCTGGAGGAGGCCGGCGTACGTGGGGTCGGTGAGCGCCACGTGATCGCCCGGCTCGGTGGTGGCGAGCAGCACGGGCATGACCGCCGAGGTGCCGCCCGAGGTGATGACGATCTGTCGCGAAGGGTCGTGGTCGAGCCCGGTCCGGGTACGCAACTCGTCGGCGACCGCCTCACGCAGCACGGGCAGACCGGTCAGCGGCAGCCAACTGTTGCCTTCCCCCGAGGCCAGCGCCCGGGTCGTGGCGTCGACGGCGCAGGGCGGAGGGGCGACGTCGGTGTCGAGATTCTCCATCCGCAAGACGTCGGGGTCGGTGCCCGCGGCCTCCGCCACCACGTCGAGGCCGATCGGTTGCACATCGGCGAAACGGGCGTTCTGCCGCACAAGGCACCTCCATTTGTCGGGGTATCAAGCACAAGATCCGTCAGGGCGGTTTGAGCGTCAAGCCCGATCGCCATCGCGTCGGCTTCATGCACGTCGGCGGCGGTGTCCATCAGGCGATCCGGTAGGCGGCGGCGCCGTTGTGCAGGAAGCGGGCGCGGCCGTGCCCGTCGGAGCCGACCAGCGACAGGACCTGGTGGCCGGAGGACTTCGGCTCGGCGGTGATGACCGAGCTGTCGTTGAGGCGGACGACCTCGACGCGGTTTTCTGACCCGCCGAGGAAGGACTCGGCGATTTCGTTGCGTGGGCGGTAGATGAGGAACGCGCGGCCGTGCTCGCTGGTGAGGGTGATGTCGTACAGGGTGGAGCGGTAGGTGCCGCACATGCGGTCCGCGTCGATCCCGGCCGGGTTCACGGGCGGCACGGGTAGTGGTGACGTCTCGACGCCGGCCAGGTCCCTGAGCACCGCACCGAAGATCTCGTACGCCAGTGGCGCACCGCCCGTGCTGTTGGTCAGCACGGCCACCGCCACACCCGCCGACGGGACGACGCGAAGCCAGGCCTTCTGCCCCTTGGCGACGCCGGTGTGGCCGACGACGCCGTCCTGGTAGAGCATCCAGCCAAGTCCCCAGCCGATGACGCCGCCGCCGAAGTCGGGGACGGATTCGACCTGGGGTTCGCGCAGTGCCGCCAGCGCGTGGTCGGTGAGGTGCAGTTGGACGAACTCCAGCAGGTCGCGTGCGCTGATCGCAAGGTGCGAGCCGCTGGGCGCGGAGTAGTAGGAAACCGCCCACTCCTTGGTCGGAACGACCTCTCCGCCGGTCTGGACGTGGCCGACCGCGGCGCGGTGCAGGATCGCCTCGTAGGTGTCGGTCGCGGCGGTGTGCAGGCCCAGCGGCGTCACCAGGCGTTCGCGGAGCACGTCGTGGAAGGGCTTGCCGCGTAACACCTCCACCAGCCTGCCGAGCACCACGTACCCGCTGTTGGAGTAGGAGAAGACGGTGTCAGGCGGGAGGAGCTGGTCCGCCTCGGCGAGGGTGGCGACGAACTTCTCGATCGCGTCGTCGTTGCGGCCGGTGTCGGTGAAGTGGTTGCCGTCGATGCCGCCGGTGTGGGTGAGCAGGTGGCGGGTGGTCAGGGACGCGGTGGCGGCCGGGTCGCTCAGCCGAAAGCCGGGCAGGTAGTCGCGGACGGGACGGTCGAGATCCAGCACAGCGTCGTCGACCAGTCGCTGGATCAGCGTGGCTGTCCAGATCTTGGTGATCGAGCCGATCTTGAACACCGAGTCGGTCGTGGCCTCGACCTGGGTGCGCAGACTCAGCACGCCCGCGGCCTCGTCCCGGATCTCCCCGTCGGCCAGCACGGCGACCTGCGCGCCCGGTACGCCGTACTTCGCGACAAGCTCGCCCAGATCCCATCCCATCCCGCCAGGCTAGTGCCGTGCCAGGCCACGCTTGCCCTCCTCACGATGCGGCGCAGGCGGGGTGGCCCGACCGCGCCCGTCAGGAGACGGTCTTCACCAGATGGCGCAGCGTCTCGCTCAGCTCGGTCGTGCACGTGATGTGCCTGTCGGCGCCGGGCTGGAGGAGGCCGCGCCGCTCGGCGTCGTACAGGTCGGCGAGTTCCCCGGCGAGCTGGGGCGGGACACCCTCCCGCACCATCAGGCCGACCCATTCCTGCTGCGGGACGGTGACCACCTCCAGCGGCCTGCCGAGAACGGCGCCCAGCTCCTCGGCCACCTGCCGCTCGGTGTAGTGAGGGCAGTCCAGGCCGATGACCTCGTCAGCCGGGGAGGGCGCGGTGAGCGCCTCGGCGACCACCACACCGACGTCCCGCGTCGCGACCATCGGAGTGGACACGTCGGCCGAGTCGCCGAAGACCGGATAGACGCCGAGTTCGCGGGCGGCGTCGAGCACGGTCTCGACCTTCTCCTGGAAGTGCGGCGGGCGGATCGCGGTCAGGGTCACGCCCGTCTCCCGCAGCCGGCCCTCCATGTGGTGGAGCCAGCGGATCGGGCCCGTGCCCTCGGCCAGCTCCGCCCCGATCGACGAGAGCATCACCACATGGGTGATCCCGCTGTCGAGGACCGCTCCGGTGATCGAGTCGGCCAGCCGTCGGTGATCGGCGTCGGCATCGGCCAGCGCCGGGTCCGTCGGCAGCATGACGAACGCCGCGCGGCAACCACGGAAGGACTCCGCCAGCGCCGCCCTGTCGCCGAAGTCGGCGACGGTGATCTCCGCGCCCGCCTGCGCCCAGGCTCCGGCCTTGGCCTCGTCGCGGACCACGGCCCGCACCGCTTCTCCCTTGGCCAGGAGTTCCCTGGCCGCCGCGCCGCCGACGTGGCCCGTCACTCCAGTGATCGCGTACATCGGATACCTCCGGTGAGTCGTCGAGGTGAGTCACCACCCAGTGAACGCGCTCGCAGAGAGACGATCCATATCCCTTCAGCTCGTTCGCATTTCTGTCCGTCTACACTGGCGGTTGTGGACCCGCTCGCCGACCTCCTCGACGGTGTCCGTGCCCGCAGCGCGGCGTTCTGCCAGACCATCCTCGAGCCGCCGTGGTCACTGCGGATCGCCGACGAGGCCACGCTCGCCCTGGCCACCGCGCTGCGCGGGCACGCCTGGATCGTGCCCGACGTGGGTGAGCCGGTGCTGATGCGCACGGGTGACGTGACCATCATCAAGGGGCCGAAGCCGTACACGATCGGCGACGACCCGGCCACCCGGCCGGAGGTCATCGTCAAGCAGGGCAACCGCCTGGTCACCATGGACGACGTCGACGTCACCGACCGGCTCCGGCTCGGGCCGCGTACGAGCGGATACAGCCCCGACGGGTCGGCGATCGTGGCCAGCGGCACCTACCAGGTCATCGGGGAGGTGAGCGAGCGGCTGCTGAACGCCCTGCCGCAGATCGTGCTCGTGCCCCGGTCGAGCGTGCGGTCCCCGATCATGGAACTGCTGGCGCAGGAGGTCAACGGCGAAGGGCCCGGCCAGCAGGTCGTTCTCAACCGGCTCCTCGACCTGGCGCTGATCGCGACCCTGCGCGCCTGGTTCGCCCGCCCTGAGGCCCACGCGCCCGGCTGGTACCAGGCGCAGAGCGATCCGCTGATCGGCCCGGCGCTGCAACTGATCCACGGCGACCCCGCCCATCCCTGGACGGTGGCGCTGCTGGCCGGCAAGGTGGGCGCCTCGCGCGCGGCGTTCGCCCGCCGGTTCACCGCGCTCGTGGGGGAGCCGCCCATGGCCTACCTCACCGGCTGGCGCATGGCGCTCGCCGCCGATCTGCTGCGTTCCTCCGACGCCACGATCGACGCGGTCGCCCGGCACGTCGGCTACGCCAATCCCTTCGCGCTGAGCGTGGCCTTCAAGCGCGTGCGCGGGGTGTCGCCGAGCCGCCACCGCTCGGGCGAGTGAACCCGGCGAAGCTTCGCCCATAGGGGAGGTAAGCCTCCCTCTTCGGCCCAGGGCAGCCTGTCGCCGCTGGTCGCCCTGCCCGCCATGCCGCCGACCTTCGCCCGCCACGGCCGCGAGGCGGGGAATCCGCCCCTGGACAGCGATCCTTATAGCGCTCTAACGTCTATAAGTCTAAAGTGCTAGGACACTAGATAAATGGAGCTGCTAGTGATCGAGTTCCACCTGGACAGCAGGTCGCGTGTGTCGCCGTACCTGCAGTTGGTTCAGCAAGTACGGCACGCGTTACGGCTCGGCCTGCTGCGCGAGGGCGACCAGTTACCGACCGTCAAGGAGGTCGTGGCGCGGTTGGCGATCAACGCCAACACCGTCCTGAAGGCCTACCGGGAACTCGAGCACGAGGGCCTGGTCGCCCCCCGGCCAGGGGTGGGGACGTTCGTGACGACGACGCTCGCCAGTACCTCGCTGGCCGCGCACGGCCCACTGCGGCTGGAACTGCAGCGCTGGCTGGCCAAGGCCCGCCAGGCCGGCCTCGACGACGAAAGCATCGAGGCCCTCTTCATGACCACCTTTCGGACCACCGCTCAGGAGGATGTAGCGTGAACGCGGTCCTGCAGGCCCAAGGACTGGGCAAGAAATACGGAAAGCGCTGGGCGCTGCGCGAGTGCACCGTCGACATCCCGGCGGGCCACGTCGTCGGGCTGGTCGGCCCCAACGGCGCCGGTAAGACCACGCTGCTCAAGCTGGCCGGCGGTCAGCTCGAGCCGACGGCGGGCGGCATCACCGTGCTGGGCGGGCGGCCCGCCGGCGGCCCGGCGCAACTGGCCAGGGTCGGGTTCGTCGCCCAGGACACCCCTGTCTACGCCGGGCTGAGCATCGCCGATCACCTGCGGCTGGGCGCCCGGCTCAACCCCCGCTGGGACGACACCATGGCGCGGGAACGCATCGAGCGCCTCGGTCTCACCCTCGACCGCCGGGCGGGCAAGCTGTCGGGCGGACAACGCGCCCAGCTCGCCCTCACCCTGGGCCTGGCCAAGCGGCCAGAACTGCTCATCCTGGACGAACCGGTGGCCTCGCTCGACCCGCTGGCCCGCCGTGAGTTCATGCAGGGGCTGATGGAGGCCACGGTCGAGCACGAGTTCAGCGTGGTGCTCTCCTCCCACCTGGTCTCCGACCTGGAACGCACGTGTGACTTCCTGATCGTGCTCGTCGACTCCCGTGTCCAGGTGGCCGGGGAGACCGACAAGCTGCTGGCCACCCACCACCGGCTCACCGGCCCACGCCGCGATCCCGACCGGCTCCCCGCCGACCAGCACGTGGTCTCCGCCAGTCACACCGACCGGCAGAGCACGTACGTGGTGCGTACCGGCACTCCGATCCACGACCCCGCCTGGACGGTCACCCAGCTCAGCCTGGAGGACCTCGTCCTGGCCTACATGGACAAGCACGCCGCCGAGAGCCGGCGGGTCTCCCTGGAGGTGCAGCGATGATCTGGCTGACCTGGCGTCAGTTCCGTGGCTCGGCCACGATGATGGCGGCCGTGCTCGGCGTACTCGCCGTCGGCCTGGCGGTGACCGGGCCCGGCTTGGCCTCCGCCTACTCCACCGGGATCGCCGACTGCACCACGGACAACACCTGTGACAGCTTCTACAACCGCTTCTTCGGCGAGTACGACCTCCCGTTCCTGGCGCTGACCCTCGTCGTGCTGGTGCTGCCCGCACTCGTCGGACTCTTCTGGGGCGCCCCGCTGATCACCCGCGAACTGGAGGCGGGCACGCACCTGCTGGTGTGGAACCAGAGCATCACCCGCGCCCGCTGGCTCGCGGTCAAGCTCGGGCTCGTCGGCGTCGTCGCCGTGGCCGCCGCCGGCCTGTGCGGGCTCATGGTGACCTGGTGGTCCGACCCCCTGGACAAGTCGGCCGACGCGAGCATGGCCCTGATGGCGCCCCTGGTGTTCAGCGCGCGCGGCATCGCCCCGATGGGGTACGCGGCCTTCGCCTTCGTCCTCGGCGTGACCGTGGGCATGCTGGTACGCCGCACGCTGCCCGCCATGGCCCTCACCCTGGCCGTCTTCGCCGCGATCCAGTTCGCCCTGCCGTCGATGGTCCGTCCCCATCTCATGACCCCGATCACCGCGACCTACGAGCTGGGCATGGCGAACATGGAGAGCCTCAGCATCCCCCGGGAGGGAGGCGCGCCCCCGCGGATGCACCTGAGGGACGCCGTTCCCGACCAGCCGGGTGCCTGGGTCCTGTCCAGCGAGCTGCTCGACCCGACCGGAAAGATTGCCTCCGGCGGCAGCGGCGGCTCCGGAGCCGTCGTCAACGTCTCCTCGACGTCGGGACCCTGCGCGCCGGGGAGCGCGGCGGCGGGCGCCGGGGACGGCTGCCTGGGCGAGGTCAACCGGCTCGGCTACCGGCAGCAGGTGATCTACCAGCCCCTTGAGCGCTTCTGGCTGTTCCAGTGGATCGAGACCGGGATCTACGCCCTGCTCACCGCCGGCCTGACGTGGCTGTCGTTCTGGTGGATCAGGAGGCGTCTCTCATGACCGCCATCAGGGCTGCGGTCGCCGGGCTCGCGCTCCTGCTGGTCGCGGCCTGCACGGCGCCGGCGGCGCCGCGCAGCGAGTCGAGCTTGGCAGCGAGCACGGTCTGCGCGAAGCCCCAGGGCAGCCTCCCGGCGCAGACGCCCACCACCGTCGACGTCATCGAGCAGGCGTACTTCTGCATCCTCGAAAATTACTACAGCGGTGACACGCTGGACGCCCGCTCGCTGCTGACCGCCGGGTTCGTCGCGTTGACGCGGGAACTCAACCTCAACGGACGTGATGTCTCCGAGGCGACCATGCCGGCGCTGACCGGTAACAGGGAGTCGGACTGGACCGCGTTCGAGGCCGTCTACCGGAAGGTCACCGATCAGGTCCCCGACCTGCGTGACAAGCTGGCCGTCGTCACCCTGGAGGCCATCGTGGCCAGCCTCGACGACAATCACGCCAGGTGGGTGCACGGCGGCGGCGGGCCGCCCCCCGACTACCACGACGGCGACGGCTACGGCCTGGGCCTTCAGGCGAACGTCAACGGCCCCCAGGTGGACGGCAACCCCGGTGCCGCCCTGCCCCCACTGTTCGTCACCACCGTGGAGGGCGGCGCGGCGCAGGCCGCCGGAGTGCGTCCGGGCGACATCATCGAATCGATCAACGGATCGGCGCCCTTCATCGATGGCAAGCCCACGCCCGCGATCGCCGCTCTCTACCGGCGGTACCCCCAAGCAGACGCGGTCGAGCTGCGGCTGCTGCGGCAGAGCACCGGACGCCGCTGGAGCGTGACACTCAAGCCCAGCGTCTACGAGCGGGACCTGGCCGCCCTGCAAGGGGTGACGTCGAAGCTGCTGGACGACGGCAGCGCCTACGTGCGGGTGCGCGGGTTCGCTCCCGACGCGGCGGACCGGGTGTTCAAGGCGATCTCCCGGCTGCGCAACGGGCGGACGCTCACCGGTGTCGTGCTCGACCTGCGGGGCAACGGCGGTGGCAGCCCCACCGAGGCGATCCGGCTGGTGAGCGCGTTCGTCCATGACAAGGTCACCGCCTACCTGTGCACGGTGGACGCCAAGTGCGAGGCCCTGCGGACCGACGACACCGTCGAGCTGCTCAACCTGCCGCTGGCCGTGCTGACCGACCGCAGTTGCGCCTCGGCGTGCGAGCACTTCAGCTCCGCGGTCAAGGACCTGCGTCTCGGCCACCTGGTCGGCACCAGAACCGCCGGTGTCATCTCGGGCCCATCGGAGCCGTTCCAGCTCAGCAACAACACCATGCTGGCCTTCCCCACCAGGCACCACCTCGGGCCCAATCGCGAGACGCTCGACCGGATCGGCGTGCCGCCCGACCACCACGTGCCCCTGACCCCCGAGGACGCGGCCGCCGGGCGTGACCCGGCCCTGGCCAAGGCGCTGACTCTGCTGGAGAAGTGAATGAACCTCTCGATGAGACAGATGCTGGCAGCGGTCGCGGGAGTGGTCGTCCTCGCCGTGTCCGCCTGCTCCGCCCCCGCGCAGCCGCGCTCGGCGACCAGCCCGTCGCCGACGCCCACCGGCCCGGCCGTGCTGCCCGCGCCCACCGGCGACCACCCGGTCGGCACCACGATCCTGCACATGACCGACGAGTCACGTCCCGATCCCTGGAACCTCGACGTCGACGCCAGGGAGCTGAAGGTCACCCTGTGGTATCCGACCGAGCAGAAGGACGGGGAGCGGGCGCCCTACATGACGCCGAAGGAGTCGGAGCTCTTCCTGAAGGGCTCCGAGATCGCGGGCGTGCCGGACGACTCGCTGACCAAGACGCGGACGAACGCCATCAAGGACGCCGAACCCGCAGGGCAGAAGCTCCCGCTGGTGGTGCTCTCGCCCGGCTTCACCAAGCCGTTGAGCTCACTCACGTCCCTGGCCGAGGACCTGGCCAGCCGCGGCTACGTCGTGGTCGGCGTCGACCACACGTACGAGAGCTACGCCACGACCCTGTCCGACGGGCGGGTCGCGGACTGCATCGCGTGCGACGCCGACACCGACGCGGGCTTCGGCCCGAGGGTGGTTCAGGGCCGGGCGGCCGACGTCTCCTTCGTGCTCGACCAGTTGCCGGCGAAGTGGGACGGTTCGGACCTGGTCGACCGCTCCAAGATCGCGATGGTCGGCCAGTCGATCGGCGGGGCCAGCTCGCTGACGACCATGGTGGAGGACTCCCGCGTACGCGCCGGGATCGACATGAACGGCACCACGTACACCCGGATTCCCAAGAGCGGGCTCTCCCGGCCGTTCATGTTCATCGGTTCGGAGCAGCATGTCCCCGGTGGCGACGCCGCCTCATGGGAGCGTGACTGGAAACTGCTGGCCGGGTGGAAGCGCTGGGTGGTGGTGGCGGACACGGAGCACCAGGCGTTCACCGACATCCCGCTCCTGGGGCCCTCCCTCGGCGTCGAGCCCGTCTACGGCCTCCTGCCCGCGGCGCGCGGCGTCGAGATCGCCCGTGCGTACGTGGCGGCCTTCCTCGACCAGCACCTGAAGTCGCAGCCCCAGCCCATCCTGGACAAACCATCATCGAGCTTCCCCGAGGCCAAGTTGTGCCCTGAGGACTGCGCCAAATCCTGAATCCCCGTCCGAACACACATACCGACACACCATGGAGATCGACATGAAGAGCATCCTCGGTCAGCAGCGCTCGCGCAGGAGCATCATGGCGGCCGTCGCGCTGGCCGCGTTCGCATTGACCGGCGCGGCCTGCGGAGGCGGCCAGGCGCCTGACGGGGCCAACGTGTCCTTCGCGCCGAAGGGCGAGGGCGACCCGGCGGCCTTCGCCAAGTGCATGCGCGAGAACGGCGTGCCGTCGTTCCCCGACCCCGACACGGAGGGCGCCGCCGTGGACAAGGACGTAGCCGGCACGCCGGAGTTCAAGAAGGCCGAGGAAACCTGCAAGAAGCACCAGCCGCAGAGCAACCCGAGCACGACCCTCAGCAAGACCGGCGGCAGTTGAGCGTGATCCGCCGGACGGTCACACGGTGGCCGAAGGCGGCTTCCGAACCGACGTCTCGCGGTTGACCGGCCGTCACGTTGTCCACGCCTGGATGACTCGGCGAACAGCAGCGCGACTGGAGGACGGCCCGTCGTCGCGCCCGGGTTGCCGCAGACCTTTGCACAGCCCGACGCGTCGGCGGCCCGCCACCGTGCGGCAGTCGCCGCCCTCGTCCACTGCTGTGGGGGTGGGTCAGGCGGGGTCGAGGGCGTCGGTGTTGCCGACGTGCAGGCGGACGACACCGCTGACGTAGCGGCCGCCCTTGACGTCGCCGGGCACGACCAGGCGCGGGCCTTCCTCGTCCAGCTTCGCGCCGTCCTGGGCGACGGCGAGCAGGACCTTCTTGTCGGAGAAGGACGGGTCCAGCTCAGCCCAGGCCAGGGTGGCGCGGTAGCCGTCGGAGCCGGTGGCGGTGACCACCAGGCGTAGCTGCGCGTTCTTGATGTCGGGGTCGATGCGGGGCTCAGTCAGTTTGAGGACGTCGGCGAGCAGAGGGCCGGTGAAGGTGTGCTTTTCCGGGCCGTGGGAGGTCTGGAAGCGCACGCGGACGGTGTGCTGGGGAAGGGCCCGCAACCGCGCCATGGTGAACGAGCGCGGCTGGTCGACCTGTCCGCGAACCTTGACCGTGCCGGCGGTGCTCTGCTGGACGGAGGATGAGCCGACCGCTGATGCGGTGGCGGGAAGAGGCGCGAGCGTGGTCAGCAGCGCGGCCGCGAGCGCGGTCGTGGCGGCCCAGCGGTTGGAGGTACCGAGGGTCATGACGTGCTCTCCGATCTCGTGGATGCCATGGCAGAACGCTAGATCATGCCGCTGTTTCGGGGAAAGAGCGGTATTCAGACTGGAATGTGCGAAGGGGCGTGGTTGAGGGTTCGTGACGATGTGCCCGGTGAAGTCGATGGACGCTTGTGAGTCCGCACGCCTCTTGCCTTGTTCCGCCGTCAGTAGTGTCATGGGAACGACCAAGCGCTCGCTGGATCGCCGTGTCAGGCCCCGGGGCGGGCGCACGTTCATCGAGAGGAAGCCGACGCTGATGACGGTGACCTTGGACAAGAGCGTCGAAGACTTCGTGGCGACGCCTCGGCAGCTCTTCATCGACGGCCGGTGGGTGGACGCCGCCTCCGGCAAGACCTTCGCCACCCCGAACCCCGCCACCGGCCGACCGCTCGCCCAGGTGGCCGAGGCCGACACCGAGGACGTGGAACGCGCCGTGCGGGCCGCCCGCCGCGCCTTCGGCGGCCCGTGGTCGCGGCTGACCCCGTCCGAGAGGGGCCGGCTGATCTGGAAGATCGGCGACCTGATCCTGGAACACGCAGACGAGCTGGCCCAGCTCGAATCGCTCGACAACGGCAAACCGCTGGCCGTGGCACGGGCGGCGGACATCCCCCTGTCAGCCGACATGTTCCACTACATGGCTGGATGGGCGACCAAGATCGAGGGCAACACGATCACGCCGTCGGTGCCGTACATGCCGGGTGCGGCCTTCCACGCCTACACCCTGCGCGAGCCCGTCGGCGTCATCGGCCAGATCATCCCGTGGAACTTCCCACTGCTCATGGCCGCCTGGAAGCTCGCCCCAGCGCTGGCCACCGGCAACACCGTCATCCTCAAGCCGGCCGAGCAGACCCCGCTGACCGCGCTGCGGCTGGCCGAGCTGATCGCCGCGGCCGGCATCCCGGACGGCGTGGTCAACGTCCTGCCCGGATACGGAGAGACGGCCGGAGCGGCGCTGGCCGCCCACGACGGCGTCGACAAGGTGGCCTTCACCGGCTCCACCGAGGTCGGCAAGCTCATCGTGCACGCGGCGGCGGGCAACCTGAAGAAGGTCACCCTGGAGCTCGGCGGCAAGAGCCCCAACATCGTCTTCGACGACGCCGACCCCGAGATCGCTGTCCAGGGCGCGGCCAACGCCATCTTCTTCAACCACGGCCAGTGCTGCGTGGCCGGATCCCGGCTGTTCGTCCAGCAGAGCCAGTTCGAACGGGTCGTCGAAGGCGTGGCCGACATCGCCCGCGGCATCAAGCTCGGCTCCGGCCTGGAGGCCGACACGCAGATGGGCCCGCTGGTCTCCGAGGAGCAGCTCCAGCGCGTGACCGGCTACCTGGACTCCGGGCGCAGCGAGGGGGCCCGCACGGTCGTCGGCGGCGGCCGTCACGGCGACCGGGGCTACTTCGTCCAGCCCACCGTGATCACCGACACCCGCCCCGACATGAAGATCGTCCGTGAGGAGATCTTCGGCCCGGTCGTGGTGGCCTCGCCGTTCTCGGACCTGGACGAGATCGCCGCCCAGGCCAACGACACCACCTATGGCCTCGGCGCGGGCATCTGGACCCGCGACATCTCCAAGGCCCACGCCCTGGCGGGCAAGATCCGGGCAGGCACCGTCTGGATCAACTGCTACAACGTCTTCGACGCGGCCCTGCCGTTCGGCGGTTACAAGCAGTCCGGCTGGGGCCGCGAGATGGGCCACGCGGTGCTGGAGGCGTACACCGAGGTCAAGGCGGTCTGCACCCAGTTGTAGAGAGTTTCCCTCGGGATCGACGGACCCGGGAAACAACGGGTGGGCGCGCGCGGCGCGCCGCCAGGCGGAACCTCGGCCTCAGCACACGCCGCTCAGGAGAGGTTCACCGGGTGTCGAGCAGGTCGAGGGCGATGTCGACGATCATGTCCTCCTGGCCGCCGACGAGGCGGCGGCGGCCGACTTCGAGCAGGAGGGTGCGTACGTCGATGCCGTATCGGCGGGAGGCGGTCTCGGCGTGGCGCAGGAAGCTGGAGTAGGCGCCGGCGTAGCCGAGGGTGAGGGTTTCGCGGTCGACCTGGACGGGGCGGTCCTGCAGGGGGCGGACGATGTCGTCGGCGGCGTCCTGCAGGGCGAACAGGTCGCAGCCGTGTGTCCACGCGTTGAGGTTGGCCACGGCGATGAACGGTTCGATGGGGCAGTTGCCGGCGCCCGCGCCGTGCCCGGCCAGGGAGGCGTCCACGCGGGTGACGCCCTCCTCGACGGCGACGACGCTGTTGGCCACGGCCAGGGAGAGGTTCTGGTGGGCGTGGACGCCGAGTTGGGTGCCGGGGTCGAGGACGTCGCGGTAGGCGCGGACGCGCTCGCGCACGCCGTCCATGGTCAGGCGGCCGCCGGAGTCGGTGACGTAGACGCAGTGGGCGCCGTAGGACTCCATGAGCTTGGCCTGCCGGGCCAGTTCGGCAGGGGATGCCATGTGGCTGAGCATGAGGAAGCCGGCCACGTCCATGCCGATCTCGCGGGCGGTGGCGATGTGCTGGGCGGCGACGTCGGCCTCGGTGCAGTGGGTGGCGATGCGGATCGAGCGGACGCCCAGGGAGTGGGCGTGCCTGAGTTCGGCGATGGTGCCGATGCCGGGCAGCAGGAGGGTGGTGAGCCTGGCCCGGTGGATGTTGGCGGCGGCGGCCTCGATCCACTCCCAGTCGGTGTTGCTGCCGGGGCCGTAGTTGACGGACGCGCCGGCCAGGCCGTCGCCGTGGGCGACCTCGATGGCGTCCACGCCGGCGGCGTCGAGGGCGGCGGTGATGCGGCCGACGTCGTGGGGGGTGATGCGGTGGCGGACGGCGTGCATGCCGTCCCGCAGGGTGACGTCCTGGAGGTAGAGATTCACGTTGCCGCTCCCGCGATGGCGATCCGCTCGGCCACGCGCAGGGCGGCCGAGGTCATGATGTCGAGATTGCCGGCGTAGGCGGGCAGGTAGTGGGCGGCGCCCTCCACCTCCAGGAACACCGACACGCGGGTGGTGACCGGCTCGGGGGTGAGCGTGGTGACCGGCTCGTCCACGGGGGTGAACTGCACGTCCTGCTTGAGACGGTAGCCGGGGACGTACGTGGCGACCTCGGCCACCATCTCCTCCACCGAGGCACGAACGGCGTCGTGGTCGGCGTCGCCGGTCAGGCAGAAGACCGTGTCACGCATGATCAGCGGCGGGTCGGCCGGGTTCAGCACGATGATCGCCTTGCCGCGCCGCGCGCCCCCGACCTGCTCGATGGCGTGCGCGGTGGTCTCGGTGAACTCGTCGATGTTCGCCCTGGTGCCCGGTCCCGCCGATTTCGAGGCGATCGACGCCACGATCTCGGCGTAGGCGACGGGGGTGACGCGGGAGACGGCGTGCACGATGGGGATGGTGGCCTGGCCGCCGCAGGTGACCATGTTGAGGTTGTTCGCGGTGAGGTGGGTGTCGAGGTTGACCGGGGGCACGACGAACGGGCCGATGGCGGCGGGGGTGAGGTCGATGAGGGTCTTGCCGTACGGTTCCAGCTTGGCGGCGTTGGCGAGGTGGGCCTTGGCGGAGGTGGCGTCGAAGACGATGTCGATGTCGGCGAAGCCGTCCATGGCGATCAGGCCGTCCACGCCCTCGTGGGTGGTGGGCACCTTCAGGCGGCGGGCGCGGGCCAGGCCGTCGGAGGAGGGGTCGATGCCGACCATGGCGCCCATCTCCAGGGCGCCGGAGAGACGCAGCACTTTGATCATCAGGTCGGTGCCGATGTTGCCGGAGCCGATCACGGCCACTTTGGTGTTGTTCATGAAGGATCGTCCTCGAAGGTCACGGCCACCGAGCCGAGCCCGGAAATTTCGGCCTTTATGGTGATGCCGGGGGAGACCGGGACCATCGGTCCCAGCGCGCCGGACAGGATGACCTGACCCGCGCGCAGGGGGTCGCCGAAGTCGCGGGCGGTGCGGGCCAGCCACAGCAGCGCGTTGAGCGGGTCGCCCAAGCAGGCGGCCGGTCCCCTGCGAGACCAGCTCGTCGTCGGCGTACATGCGCATGGTCGCTTCGACCGGCTCGAACGCGCTCAGGGGAACGCGTTCGGAGCCCAGCGCGTACAGGCCGCTGGAGGCGTTGTCGGCGACGGTGTCGGTGATCGTGATGTCCCAGTCGGCGATGCGGCTGTCCACGATCTCCAGGGCGGGGACGGCGTACTCGACCGCCGCCCGCACCGCGGCCGCATCGAGGTCGCCGGTCAGGTCGGCGGCGAGCACGAAGGCCACCTCCGCCTCGATCTTGGGTTGCAGCAGACGGTCGGCGCGCGTGCGGCCGGACACCTCCATGTCGGCGAAGAGCACGCCGAAGTCCGGCTGGTCCACGCCGAGTTGCCGCTGCACGGCGGGGGAGGTGAGGCCGATCTTCCTGCCGGTCACGGGAGCGGTGCGGCGGCGGGCGTTCAGGCGGCGCTGAACCTCGTAGGCGCTGGGGACGTCGGTGACGAGGTCGCGGACCGGCCGGCACGGCCTGCCGGTGGAGGCCGCGTCCGCCAGCCGGTCCACCGCCCGGTCGATGGCGGTCATCGCGCGGCGTTCCCGGATGCCGGGGTCGCCTCGCCGGTCAGGAAGGGCTCCACGACGGCGAGGAAGTCCGCGGTGCGTTCGATCATCGTCCAGTGGCCGCAGCCGGCCAGGATGTGCATCCGGGCATCGGGCAGCAGGTCCAGCAGGGCGGCCGAGGAGCTCCACGGGACGACTTGGTCGTCGCGGCCGTGTACCAGCAGCACCGGCTGGGTGATCGCGTTGAGCTCCGCGCCGGACAGGGCCAGGTCGTCCACCCACCGCTGGCGCGGCGGCGGGAACATGGCCGCCCACGAGTCGCGTACCGAAGGGCGCGTGCTCGCCTCGTAACGCATCTGGACCAGGTCGTCGGTGATCAGCTCGCGGTTGTAGGCGAACAGGCCGATGACCCGGCGCGACTCCTCGATGCTGGGCTCGTACCGCCAGACCCCGTCCAGTCCCTCGGGCAGCGGCATCGCGACGCCCATGCTGCCCATCAGCACGATGCGGCGCAGCAGGTCCGGACGGGCCGCCGCGAGCGACAGCGCGATCGCGCCGCCCATCGAGTTGCCGATCACGTCGGCGCGGTCCACGCCGAGCTGGTCGAGCAGGGCCAGCGCGTGCCCGGTCCAGGCGCCCCGCCCGTACGTGCGCGGCTCCCCGGTGGCCGTGCCGCCGAAGCCCAGTTGGTCCGGCGCGATGACCCGGCGCGACGCCGAGAGGACGGGAATGATCTGCCGCCAGTTGGCCAGCGCCGTCACCCCGGGACCCGAGCCGTGCAGGAGCAGCAGCGGAGGCGCCGAGGCGCCGGACGGCGGTTCGCCGGTGTCGATGACGCTGGTGGCGACCCCGTCGATCTCGACGGTCCTGGCCGTCGGGGTCACGTTCACGGTCGTGCTCATTGGTCACTCCTCGTCGTTCGTGGTTGCGCCCGCCGCTGTGGCAGGCAGGGCGCTGAGCAGGGCGGTGGCCGTGTCGAGGTCGGTCACGTCGGCGAAGACGGTGCCCATCACGCGCAGGCTCGCCCGGTGCAGTTCGTCGAAGTAGCCGGCGACGGCGTCGGTCACGACCACGGCCTTCAGGTCGCGGAAGAACGCGTCGCGTACCGTCGACTCGACGCAGAAGTCGGTGCGTACGCCCGCCACCACGACGCGCCCGATCCCGCGCTCCTGAAGCATCCGCGCCAAGGGCGTCTCGTAGAACGCGCTGAACCGGGTCTTGACGATCTCGATGTCGCCGTCCCGCACGTCCAGGCCGGAGACCAGCTCGCCGCCCCAGGTGCCGGCGCGCAGCCCGGCGTGGCGCAGGAACGGGCTGCGCTCGCCGAGCAGCCCGACCTCTCCGTCGCCGGACCACTCCATCCGCACCCACATCACCGGACGTCCGCCCGCGCGGGCCGCGGCGACCAGCGTGTTGATCGCGGTGACCAGCTCGGGAAGGGCATCCACGGTGAGTCCCGCGCGGGCGAAGACGCCGTCGGGGTGGCAGTAGTCGTTCTGCACGTCGATCACGACCAGCGCGGTCCCATCCGTCCGGCCGCTCATCCGACCAGCCTTCGGGTCACCGGCTCGACGTCGATGGACAGCAGCCGCTGGACGTTGCCGCCGAGGATCGCCGCCGCGTCCGCCGCGGGCAGGCCGAGGTCGGAGACCGTCTGCAGCGGCACCTCGTCGGCCAGGTCGAACGGCATGTCGGTGCCGAGCAGCACGTGCCCGGCGGTGACGTCCTCGATCAGCCGCCGCAGCGTGGTGCCGTTGAACACGGCGGTGTCGTAGTACAGGCCGGTCAGGTAGTCGGCGGGCAGCTCCGGCGTGGTACGGGCCACCGGCTTGCGCCGCCAGCCGAGGTTCAGCCGGCCGCCGACGCCGTGCACGCAGCCACCGCCGTGCGCCAGGCACAGCACCAGACCGTGCCGGTCCAGCACGCCGCCGAGGATCAGCCGGGAAGCGGCCAGCGCGGTCTCCACCGGGTAGCCCAGCAACTGAACCAGGTAGTACGACGCCAGCCGCTCGGCGGCCGAGGCCCGGCTCGGATGCAGCAGGGTGAAGCTACGGCGGGCCGACAGCTCCCCCCACAGCTCCTCGTTCCTCGGGTCGTCGAGCTCGACACCGCCGCCGAAGGAGCCGATGGCGGCCCCGGCGAAGCCGAGCCGGTCGAGGCAGCGCACCAGCTCCGCAGTCGCCTCCGGATGTCCTATCGGCACCGTGGCCAGGGCGAACAGCCGGCCGGGCGCGGCGGCCACGAACTCGGCGAGTGCGTCGTTCACCCGGCGGGTCACGTCCATGACCAGGCCGGGATCCTCGCACATCGAGCCGAACACGAACGGTGGCGCGGAGACGAGCTGCGCGTCCACGCCGGTGGCGTCCATCGCGGCGAGCCGGGCGGCCACGTCGTACTGCTGGGGCGCGACCGGGATCCGCGACCAGCCCACCAGGCCGCTCAGCCGAGGGTCGAGCGTGATCGCGCCCTCGGACAGCGCCGCGAGGTCGGCGTGGCCCGAGGCGGCCAGGTCGCGCAGCAACGGCATGGGCAGAGCGTGCGCGTGCACGTCGATCACGGGGGTCCGGGTGGCCGGGCGGTCCGGCGCGGATCCGGGCCGCCGTCCGGGCTCAATCACCACGGTTCGCCATGTACTGGTCGTACTCATCGCCGAGCAACGATCGGATGAGGGCCATGGCCGGGGCGGAGGTGCCCGCCTTCTCGCCCGTGCCGTACACCAGACGGGCGAGCTGGCTGAGCAGGTAGGGGTGCAGCCCCAGCTCGTACAGCCTGCGGAAGTCCCGATCGCGGATCGCCTCGCGTTCCTCGCCGGTCAGCGGGTACTCGGCGAGCACGGACTCCTCGTCCGTCTCGAAGCGGGCCCGTAGGCCGTCGTTCCATTTCAGGTCCTGGACCAGGTCGTTGGTCCGCAGTTGTGGCCGGAAGTAGTCCAGCGCCATCACTTCACCTCCGCCGTGTCGTCGGTCGCCGTCATGTCCCAGCGCACCGCGCCGACGCCGCAGCGCCAGTCCTCGAAGGCGACGTAGCCCAGCGAGGCGCACGGCCGCTCGCCGATGGCGCCGAGGACGACGACCCAGGACAGCAGCTCGGCGGTGCCGCCGGACCCGGCCTCCTCCATGCGGTCGAAGGTGGCCTCGGCCAGTATCTTGTCGTGGTCGCCTGCCTCCAGCAGGTCCAGCCACCAGCGGTCGAACTTCTCGTCGATCTCCAGGTAGCGCGGGCCGCCCGGCTCGTGGCTGAGGCCGCCCGAGCCGAACAGGCCGACCCGCAGGTCGCCGGGCAACTCGTCGCGGATCGCCGCGCCGAGCGCGGCGCCGAAGGCGTAGCAGGCCCGCTCGTCCGGGACCGGGGGGATGGTGCAGTTCTGCAGCACCGGTACCAGTGGTACGCCGAGGTCCGCGAGCCCGAGTTTGGTCACGGGCACCGAGACGTTGTCATCGAAGCGCAGGTTCTCCCGAGCGCCGTCGACGGTGACGCCGGTCGTGCCGCGCAGCCGGTCGTACAGGGCGGTGGCCACCTCGGGGGCGCCCGGAATGTCGTAGTCCGGCACGCGCAGCCATGGCTTGAACCACTCGTCCGGCCCCTGGTGGCGATCCGCCAGCCCGAAGGTGAAGTCGATGCCGGAGCCCACCCGGTGGTTGGCGACGTGGTCGTTCCCGATGAGCAGGAGTACGTCGATGTCCGACTCCACGATGGCCTGGCGGAGCGCGGCGTACGCCTCGTTCACCACCTGCCGGTCCTCCTCCGGCGCCCTGTCGAACCAGCCGGTCAGCCCCGGCGCGTGGCTGGCGGCGACCGCCAGCGAGATCTCGGCCATATCGTCCTTGCCTCCTGCTCAGTCGTTCTCGGACAGCGCCGCCGCGACGGCGTCCGCCATGGCTTTGGCGTGGTGGTCGTAGTACCGCCACTCGTCGTAGGACGGGTGCGGGTCGCCGTGGTACCCCAGCGGCGTCACCTTGGGCGCGTGCTCCCCGCCCCTGCGCCACTCGGCCAGCTCCGGCGCCGACAGGTACGCGGCGGCCAGGTGCTCCTGCTCGTCCCAGTTGACCAGCTCCGGGAAGTACCGCCCGACCAGCGCGGTCTCGGTCTCGCCGCCGTGGGTCCTCAGCCGGCCGCGCCACTCCTCCGGCGGGTCGTACAGGCGCCACATGGGCTCCTGGCCGGTCTGCTCCAGCCGCTCCAGGGAGGCCCCGTCGTCGAGCCACTGGACGCCCGGGTGCCCTGCGGCGTGCTTGGCCCGCACGACGTCCGCGACCATCTGCTTGTGCCGGAGGTCTCCCTGGTGGTTGACCAGGAACACGCGGCTGAACCCGCTCTCCAGCACGGTGTCCAGGATGTCGGACAGCAGGCCCTCGGCGATTTCGCGGCGTACCCGGAAGGAGCCGGGGAAGGCCCCGGTGACGAAGTTGATGCCCCAGTAGTACGGCGGCGCGATCAGGCTCTCCACGCCCCGCTCGGCCAGCCGCCGCCGGGTGAGGCGGCACAGCAGGTACGAGCCGTACACGTCGGTGCCGAGCGGCAGGTGCGGACCGTGCGCCTCGATGACCCCCAGCGGCAGGAACATGGGCGGGTTGCGCAGCGCGGCGGCCTCGAGCTCCTGACCCGTCATCTCGGCGACGGTGTCCTCGAAGATCGAATATGACAAGGTGACCTCCCTTCCTGTGGGTTCTCGGCGACGGCGGTCTCGTGGATCACTCGTCTCCTCCCTCCCGCGCGACCCAGGACTCGCCGTCGAAGTGCTGCACGACGTGCCCGTGCACCGGTGGCGCCGTGGGGTCGGTGGAGTCGAGCGTGACGCCCGGCAGGAGTACGTCCGAGATCGAGTCGCCCTTGAGCGAGTGCACGGCGTCCATGAGGGCCTGCCGGGTGGGCGCCTTGGTCTGCCGCAGCGCGGCGACCATCGTCTGAGCCTCGCCGTAGGCGATCTCCCCGTTCACCAGGTTGCCGAGCGCCTTGGGGAAGGACTTGATGCGGTCGAGGTACTGGGCGACTCCGGGATCGTCCTTCCACTGCGGGTCGTCGGCGGCCTTGATGAACGAAGCCGAGTACAACGTGCGGAGACCGGTGAGCTTGCCCACCTTGAGGACGCCGGTGATGTCGGAGGTGTTGTTGGCCATATAGATGTCCGGTGACCAGCCGAGCGTCCCGGCGTGCTTGATGCCGCTGATCATCAGCGGTGGGAGCACGACGGCCATGAACAGCACGTCCGCCTTGGTGCCGGCCAGCGAGGAGATCTGGCTGTCGACCGTCGAGTCGGTACGCCCGTACGTCGCGATCTTGACGATCTCGACCTGGGAGCCGGCGATGCCCTGCTCCAGCCCGTTCAGGTAGCCCTGCCCGAGGTCGTCGTTCTGGCGCAGCACGGCCACCGTGATCGGCTTGTTCTGCGCCGCCAGGTATTTGCCGTACGCCTCGCCCTCGGAGTCGGGCGTCGGACCCCAGCCGATCGTCCAGGGGTTCTTGGCGCGGTCACTGAACTGCGCCCCACCCGCATGGGTGAAGAGGTGCGGCACCTTGTCCGCGTTGGCCCGCGCCATGATGGCCTGGTTCGGGCCGGTCCCCAGCGGGTGGAACACCGCGAACACCTCGTCCTGATGGACCAGCCGCTGGTAGTTCTGCACGCTCTTGGCGGGGTCGTAGGCGTCGTCGTAGTACAGGTATTCGATCTTGCGGGTCTTGCCGTCGGCCATCTTGACGCCGCCCTGCGCGTTGACGTGCGCGAAGTACGCCTGCGCGGCGGCGACCGTCGCCTCGCCGATCGCCGCGAGCGGCCCGGACAGCGGCTGGCTGGTGCCGATCTTGACGGTGGTGTCGGTGATGCCGGGGTCGGCGCCGGCCGAACCGGTCGCGTCCGAGCCGCGGCCGCAGGCCGCCAGCAGCAGCAGACTCGCTGTGCCCGCGGCCAGCGCCAGGTGTCGGGTGAACAGTCTCAACGCATCGCTCCAGGGGGTGGGAAGGAACATTTCAGTCAGGCGCTCGCGTGCTGCTCGGCGCTGGGCGGCGCGGCCGCCGGAGTCGCCGGACGCGCACTCGTCAGCAGGCGGGACCATCCGGCCCGCAGCGCTCCGCTGAGTCCGCTCGGCACCACGAAGAGCACGATCAGCAAGGCGACGCCGAAGAACAGCGCGGAGCGTCCAGGGGTGGCCTTGTCGGTGATGTTCGGCACGAGGATGTAGAAGGCCGCCCCGATCACGCACCCCAGCGGGCTGCGCACTCCTCCTACCACCAAGGCGACCAGCATGGAGATCGACAGCGTCAGGGCGAGCGAGTCCACGCCGATGTAGTGCACCGCGGTGAGGTACAGCCAGCCCCCCACCCCGCCGTACGCCGCCGCGACCGTGAAGGCGAGCACCTTGTAGCGCTGCACCGGGATCCCGACCGACGAGGCGGCGATCTCGCTGGTCCGGATCAGCGTCAGCGCCCGTCCCACGCGGCCCGCCAGCAGGTTGTGCGCCAGCAGGAACATCACCGCCCCCACCGCGAGCACCAGCAGGTACTGCCACTGGTCGTCGGCGAGGCCGCTCCACGCCGGCGCCCGCACCGTGGTGACCGCCAGCCCGACCGGTCCCCCCGTCAGCCAGTCCAGCCGGATCGCCAGCGGCGCCATGACCACGGGCAGCGCCAGCGTGATCACGCCGAACGCGAAGCCGCGCAGCCGCACCGCCGGTATGGCCACGATCACGCCCGCGATCACGCACAGAACCACCGCCAGCAGGAACGAGAGCGGCGCCGGCCAGCCCTGCGCGAAACCGTAGCCGCCGGAGTACGCGCCGATTCCGAAGAACGCGCTCTGACCGAGCGTCACCTGGCCGGCGTGTCCGGTGAGCACGTCCATCCCGCGGAGCGAGACGGCCAGCGCGATCACCAGCGCCAACTGCAGATTCGTGTACGGCGAGGCGTTGAACGGAATCGCGACCAGGACGGCGGCCGCCACCGCGCCCAACACCCATCTGGTCGTCCGCCGCGCTGTGAGCCTCGCGAGCCCGCCGCGCCATCCTTCCTCTGCAACGCGGGTCATACCCGCATCACCTCCCGCCGCCCGAACAGTCCCTGCGGCCGGATCAGCAACACGACCGCCATGATCACAAGAGGCACCGCGATCTGCAGGTCGGTGCCGACCAGCGGGATGTAGGTGCCGGCCAGGTTCTGCACGACGCCGAGCACCCAGGCGGCCACCACGGCGCCGATCGGGCTGTCCAGCCCGCCCAGGATCGCCGCCGCCACCGCGTAGATCAGAACGCTGTCGAGCATGCCCGGCTGCAGCGAGATCTTGGGGGCGATCAGCACCCCGCCCAGGCTTCCCACCGCCCCCGCCAGCGCCCAGCCGGTCATCAGCAGGACGCCGATCGGCAGCCCGGACAGCGCGCTGGACTGCGGATTGTCCGCCACGGCGCGCAGCGCGAGCCCCAGCCGGGTCCGCTGGAACAGCACCTGCATGACCACGATGACGGCGACCAGCACGGCCACCGTGCCGACGTCGTGCACGGTGAAGCGCGCCGAGCCGAGGCCGAGGGCGTCCGACGGAAACAGCGACGCGATGGTCTTCAGGTCGGCGCCCCAGATCCAGATCACCACGCCGTTGATCGTGGTCATGAGCCCGACGGTCACGATGATCATCGTGAGGTGCTCGCGCCCCTCGAAGCGCCGGATCAGCAGCCGCTCGATGACCGCTCCCATCGCGATCGCGATCACGACGGCCAGGACGACGGCCAGGACGATCGGCACGCCCGTCTGGCTCATCGCCCAGGCCAGATAGGTGGAGAGCACGGCCATCTGCCCCTGGGCAAAGTTGATCATCCCCGTGGACCGGTAGACGAGCACCAGGGCCAGCGCGAGCGCCGCGTAGATCGAACCCGTGGTCATCCCATCGATGACCTGTTGCACTATGTTCATCGACAGCTCCTCACGTGCCCAGGTAGGCTCGGCGCACGTCGTCCCGGCCGACGATCTCCGCGGCCGGCCCGGCCACCGCGACGCGGCCGGATTCGAGCACGGACGCCCAGTCGGCGACGCTCAGCGCCAGGGTCGCGTTCTGCTCGACGACCAGCATCGACACGCCCCACTCGGCGCGTAGCCCGACCAGCGCGTCGAAGACGCGACGGGTGATCACGGGTGCGAGGCCGAGCGACGGCTCGTCCAGGACCAGCAGTTTCGGGCGGCTCATGAGCGCCCGGCACACCGCCAGCATCTGCTGCTCGCCGCCGGACATCGTGCCGGCCGCGGCCTTGATCCGCTTGGCCAGCGCAGGGAACATCGCCAGACAGCGATCCAGATCGGCGCGAACCGCCGGCCGGTCGCGCCGCAGCAGGGCGCCGACCAGCAGGTTGTCCCGCACGCTGAGGTTGGCCAAGGTGCCACGGCCCTGCGGGACGTGCGCCACGCCGAGGCGGGCGATCCGCTCGGTGCTCAGGCTCGTGATGTCCTGCCCGTCGAAGACGATCTCGCCACGCCGCGCGATCATGCCGCACAGCGCGCGCAGGGTCGTCGTCTTGCCCGCGCCGTTCGCTCCCAGGAGCGCTGTCGTGCCGCCCTCCTCGACGGTCAGCGTGACGCCGTGCAGCACTTCGGCGGCGCCGTACCCGGCCCGCAGGTCGCGGATCTCCAGCAGCGCCATCACGCCGCTCCGAGGTAGGCCTCGACGACCGCCGGGTCCCGCTGCACCTGTGCGGCGGTGCCCTCGGCGACCTTCACGCCCTCCACCAGCGCGATCACCTTGTCGGTGATCGCCGAGATCATGCCCATGTGGTGCTCGACGAGGAGCACCGCGATCCGGTGGTCGACGCGGATCCGCTTGATGACCTCGGCCAGGTCCATCACCTCTTCGTGGGTCAGCCCCGAGGCGAGTTCGTCCAGCAGCAGCAGCTTCGGCCCGGTGAGCAGCGCACGGGCCAGTTCGACCCGCTTCTGGCCGCCGTAGGACAGTTCGCCTGCGGGCAGGTCGGCCTGGTGCTCGATCTCCAGGTAGCCGAGCAGGTCCCGGGCGGCGGCGATGGTGCGCCGCTCCTGCCGGACGGCCTGCGGCAACCGCAGCGCGTACGACAGCGGGCCGGAACGGATGCCGATGTGGCCACCGGTGAGAACGTTCTCCAGCACGGTGTACCCGGGCTCCAGGATCGGATGCTGGAACGTCCGCGCCACGCCGTACCGCGGCATCTCGTGCGGCCTGCGCCGCGTCACGTCCACGCCCTCGACGCGGATCCGGCCCGAGGTCGCCGGGTAGTAGCCGCAGACGCAGTTGAACAGGGATGTCTTGCCCGCGCCGTTCGGCCCGACGAGCCCGACGATCGTCGCCGGTTCGACGGCCATGTTCACATCCGAGAGGGCTCGGACGCCGCCGAGCAGCAGTGACAGTTCGGTGATTTCAAGGCTGGGCCGGAGGTCTCCGGACGGCGCATCGGGCTCAGGCACACGCGGGTCCCATCTCTCTGCTCAGGTGGGTACCAGGGGGGTACCGACCCAATGAATGCATCGAATATATAGTTTGGTCCGCGACGGTGACAAGAGGCGCTAAGTCCGGTTTATACCTCTTTGGTAAACCTGCTGTTACGGGGGATACACGGCGCGTTCAGGCGGACGAACTGGCCCGGCCGATCGCCGGTCATCGGCCGCGCGAGACCCACGAAGCGGGCACCTTCATCCGAAGCGGGGGCGCCGCCGCCCGGACAGCACGAAGATCCGGTCCACGCCGGTGACCGAATGTGTGGAAAGAGAGCCGCGACCTGCGCGCGGCGCAGTCGTCAGCGGCCCGCGGTCAGGCGCACGTGCCGCTCCCCGGCACGCCGGGCGGCTTCCACATCGCCTGCGCAGACCGCCTCCACGATGGCGATATGCGCCTCCCGGGCCTCGTCGCCGCCGAAGCCGGCGCCGGGGACCACCGCGTTCACCTGGCTCTCGATGAAGTCGAGCAGGCCGAGGTACATGTGCTGGAGCACGACATTGGCGCTCATGTCGGCAAGTTTGCGATGCAGCGCCCAGTTCGCCGTGAGGTAGGCGTTCGGGTCGTCGAGACTGTTCACCAGCTTCTCGAGCAGCGCTCTCAGCGCGGGGACGTCATCGTCGGTGCGATGACGCGCGGCCTCGACCACGACCATCGGATCCAGCGCGTCGCGCACCGCCAGGCAGTCGGCCACGGTGACCGCCTCGCTGCGCAGCTCCAGAACCTTGTTACCGAGCCGGACGAACCCGGCCGGTTCGCTGACAAAGATTCCCCCGCCGTTGCCCGGCCGCGTCTCCACCAGCCCGCGAGACTCCAGCATCCGGATCGTCTCGCTCACCGTCGCCGCGGCGACGCCGTACTTGACCCGCAGATCTTCGCGCGTGCCCAGCCGATCACCGCGCGCCCACTCCCCGGACAGGATCCTGCTCTCCAGCTCGCGCACCAGGGCCTCGGCTCGTGACATCTTGGGCGGCAAGGGCGCGACATCCGGCACGTGAGCAATCCCGATCTCTCGTGGGCCCCGTCGGACGCCCCCGCGCCCGGCGGTCGACCGGAGGAACACCGGTCACGTCCATTAACTATACTCGATAGGTCTGATCGCGACGCGAGGGCAGTTCTCGCAGCGCTCGGCACCCTCCTGCGCCGCTTCCCCGCACTGGAACTGGCCGTGCCCGCCGACCGGATCGGCCTGCGGCGCGCGCTGACCGCCCTGCCGGTACGCACCCGCCCGAGCAGTCAGCCGTCCTGAGGGGTCAACCGTCCGACGTGGGCGGGTACAGGCTGCGGAGGCCCTTGGAGAGGAACAGCAGGCCGAACACGATCATCAGGAGCAGGGTGAGCGCGCCGTTGTGCTGGATCAGCCAGCCTCGCATGCGTTGGAGTCGTTGGTCGCCGCCCGCGGTGAGCGCGGTGGCGTAGGGGGTGAGCACGCCGACGCTGCCGATGACGACGAACACGGCCGCGAGGACGAGCTGCCGGCCGAGGGGGAGTGGCTCGCCGGCGGCGGCGATGGCGCCGCCGGCCAGGGAGGCGAGGTTGACCGGGTTGGCCACGATGAGCATGGCGGCCACGCCGATGATCTTGGGGGCGGTCATGGTGTCCATGGCGGCGATCCAGCGGGGCGCCTCGGGGGCCTTGCCTTCCCCGCGGCGGGCGGCTCTGCGGATGCCCACGAGGGCCATCAGGATCAGGAGCACGCCGATGATCAGGCTGAGCCGGCCGAGCCAGGCGGGTTTGGCCTGGCCGGTGACCTCGGCGGCGCCGAGCAGGGCGATGAGGGCGAGCAGGACGGCCCAGCTCATGATCAGCCAGGTGGCCTCGAACAGCAGGGCCTTCGCCCGGCCGTTCGCGCTGATCAGCAGGGCGATGACGGCCACGACCGGGAACGGCGAGACGATCAGGCCCAACGTGTACGGCAGCATGTCGGCGAACGCCTCACCCATGGTCATTCTCCCGGTAGTCGCGAGTCACGTACCCCCTTTGAACTGGGATGATGCTTGACGATCCGAGGTGCCGCGCCGCCGACGGCCGACCGCTCGGCGTGCGTACCCGGAGCCGGAGCGGCCCTCGACCACGGTCAGGTCTCTGTCTGCATGCCAAGCCTGCCTTCTGACCTCGTCAAATGCTCAATGCTCGGTTTTCGGACCGCAGCGCCCACGGAAAGACTGGCAACAGGGGCAATCCGCCGCCCACGTGGCCCGGGCCGAACGGAGCTTGGTTGATGCGCGACAGTTCACACCGGTTTCCGATCCACCTCGACAGGAATCACCTGCCCGAGCCCGAGTGGGGCTACGCCAACGCGCACATCGGGACGTACGCGACCGAGTCAACCCCTGATTTCCCGTCGCCCCGGCAGGCCCCGGACGGGGCGCCGAACATCCTCCTGGTGCTGCTCGACGACGTGGGGTTCGGCTGGCCGAGTGTGAACGGCGGCCTGGTCAGGATGCCGACGGCCGAGCGACTGGCCGATCGCGGGCTGTTCTACAACCAGTTCCACACCACGGCGCTGTGCTCGCCGTCGCGCGCGGCGTTGCTCACCGGACGCAATCACCACACCGTCGCGACCGGGGTGATCCAGGAGATGGCCACCGGCTACCCGGGGTACAGCGGCATCATCCCGAAGGGCACCGCGACCTTCGCCGAGTTGCTCAAGCACGCCGGCTACACCTCGGCCTGGTTCGGCAAGAACCACAACGTGCCCGACAACCAGACGAGCGCGGCGGGTCCGTTCGACAACTGGCCGACGCACCAGGGCTTCGACTACTTCTACGGGTTCATCGCGGGCGAGACCGACCAGTTCTTCCCGTCGCTGTACCGTGACACCCAGCCGATCGAGCCTCCGGCTCGGCCGGAGGACGGCTACCAGCTCACCCGGGACCTGGCCGACGAGTGCATCGGCTGGATCACCAGGCAGCAGGCGATCGCTCCCGACCGCCCGTTCCTGGCCTATCTGTCTCCCGGCGCGGCGCACGCTCCGCACCAGCCGCCGCTGGACTGGCGTGGCCGCAACGAGGGCCGCTTCGACATGGGGTGGGACGAGTACCGCCGGATCGTGCACCAGAACCAGCTCGATCGCGGCATCATCCCGCCGGGCACCCGGCTCACCGAGCGACCTGAGCAGATCCCGTCGTGGGACAGCCGGCCCGCCGAGCATCGCCGGCTCTTCGCGCGTCAGGCGGAGAACTTCGCCGACTTCCTCGAGCACACCGACCACGAGGTGGGCCGGGTCATCGACGCGATCCAGGAACTGGGCGTGCTCGACGACACGCTCGTGATCTACATCCTCGGCGACAACGGCTCCAGCGGCGAAGGGTCACTGGTCGGCACCCCCAACGAGGTCATGAGCCTCAACGGGCGCCAGCCGTCGATCGACGAGACGATCGGCTTCGCCGACTCCTGGGGCCTGCCCGGCACGTCGCCGCACTATGCCGTCGGCTGGGCCCACGCCGGTGACACACCCTTCCAGTGGACGAAGCAGGTGGCCTCGCACTTCGGCGGCACCCGCAACAGCATGATCGTGTCGTGGCCGGCAGGCGTCTCCGACATCGGGAAGGTGCGCTCCCAGTTCCACCACATCATCGACGTCACGCCGACACTGCTCGAGATCGTCGGCATGACACACCCCACAGAGGTGAACGGCTACGTCCAGCGGCCCATCGAGGGAACCAGCTTCGCCTACACGTTCGCAGCCGCGAATGCCGGCGCACCGAGCCGTCACACGCGGCAGTACTTCGAGATGATGGGCAACCGGGCGATGTACTCCGACGGCTGGATCGCGTCCTGCCGGCACGGCCGCCTGCCCTGGGAGACCAGGGGCACGCACAGTTGGGACGACGACGTGTGGGAGTTGTACAACCTCGCCGACGACTTCAGCCAAGCTGTCGACCTCGCACAACAGGAGCCGGAACGCCTGCGGGAGCTCCAGGACATGTTCATGGCCGAAGCCGCCCGCTACAACGTCTTCCCCCTCGACGACCGCTTCGCCGAACGACTCGACGTGACCCTCCGCCCCAGCCACTTCGCCGGGCGGAACCGGGTCACCTTCCACGAGGGCATGGTCCGCCTGCCGGAGGGAAGCGGACCCAAGCTCGTCAGCGTCCCGCTCACCATGACGGCCACGGTCGACGTCCCGGATTCGGGCGCCGAGGGCGTGATCTTCGCCGTCGGCGGCGACACCGCCGGGTGGTCGCTGTTCTGCTGGGAGGGCAGAGCCCGGTTCCACTACAACTACTTCGGCCTCCGGCGCTACGACCTCAACTCGCCCGACGCGCTCGCACCCGGCAGCCACACGATAGAGGTGACGATCACGCCACGGACCACCCGACCGGGAGACCCCGCGGACGTCACCATGTCGATCGACGGAGCACAGGCGGGCGAGTTGCGACTGCCGGAGCAGATCCCCATGAGATGCGGCACCGAGTGCATGGACGTCGGCATGGACTGCGTCTCACCCGTCTGCGACGACTACTCCGACAGGGGCCTGTTCCGGTTCACCGGCAAGATCCACGGGATCACCTTCGACTTCCCGCAGGTGATCCCGCCGACCGGGCACGAACGGCTCGAACTGGCCACGAAGATGGACTGACCGGCGATCACACGCGATCGAGCGCGGCGCTCGGCGGCCGGAGAGCCCGGTCATTGCCTGCCTCGGCCCTGACCGGCGTTTGGGGAGGCGGCGGGTATGAGCCGAGGGACAGCGGTGACAGAGCGAGGAGGCTGCCGGGGCGATGGGCATCGATCGGTACCAGGCTCTGGCGGCGCTGCCGCTGGAGGGCGGATATCCCACCCCGGAGGCCGCCCGCGCCCTGGACGAGGAACTGTTCTTCCAGCGTGCGACACAGACGTACCTGTGGGCGCTGCCGGCCATGAACATGTACGCGATGCGGACGGCCCTGGGCGACCTGTCCGGCTACGGCTACAACGTGATGTCGGTGTTCGAGAAGCGACTGAAGCCGAACACGCTGATCGCGACCCCGAACTCCGATGTGATCTACGGTCTGGCCTTCGCCGACCTGAGCCGGACGGGCCCGCTGGTGATCGACGTGCCCCCGCACCTGCAGGCGCTGCTGGACGACTTCTGGCACCGGCCGCTGACCGGACCCGAGATCGACGGAGTACGCTTCCTTGGCGATGTCGGCATTCCCGGCCCGGACCGCGGCAAGGGCGGCCGGTACCTCATCGTGCCCCAGGGCCACCAAGCCGAGGTGGATGAGCGAGAGTGCTTCGTCTTCACGAGCCCGACCAACGGCGTCTTCATCTTCGTACGCGGCTTCTTCTCCTCGGTCGACGACCTCGGGCCGGGGGTGGCGTCGGTGGAGTCCATCACCATCCGCCCGCTCGGGGGAGAGGCCGAGCCGATGAGGTTCCGGCACGTCTCCGACCTGCCGGTGAACGCGCTGTTCCCCGCCGACGCGACCTACTTCGACCTGCTGGACCGGTTCGTGCAGAGCGAATCCGACGACGCCGTGGACCCGTACATGCACGGCGTGCTGGCCGCCCTGGGCATCGCCAGGGGCGAGACCTTCGCGCCGTCCGACCGGCGGCGGAAACTGCTCGACCTGGCCGCGCGGACCGCGTGGAAGATGGCCAAGAACATCGCGGCGAACTTCGACCGTCAGGACGAGGCCAGGTGGTGGCCGAGCCGCCACTGGGTCACACACGTCAAGACCACGCCAGACGATTTCCTGCACACGGTGCTGGACGAGGAGTGGCGGGTCCGTGCCACCGGGCACACCGACGTGGACGCCAAGGCCCACATGTTCGTCAATCACTACTCCATCAGTACCGGCATGATGTCGTCGGTCGTCGGAATGGGCGCCAAGTACGGCAACGCCTACAAGGACAGCGACGGCGACTACCTGAGAGGTGAGAACGTCTACCGTCTCGACCTGCCTCCCGACCCTCCCGCCAGCCTGTTCTGGTCGGTGACGGTCTACGACGCCGAGACGGCGGGCGGGGTGGCCGCCGCAGGCCAGGAGTACCCGTCGCTGAACAGCATGAACGACCTCCACTACAACCCCGATGGCTCGATCACCCTGCACACCGGCCCACAGCCGCCTGACGGGGCGAAGAACTGGCTCAAGACCGTCCCAGGACGGGGCTGGTTCGGTCTCTTCCGCTTCTACGGCCCCACCCGGAGGTTCTTCGACAACGAGTACCGCCCGGGGGACTTCGTCAAGGCCGAGCGGAGGACGTGAACGCGCACCGCGCGAGGCACCTGCGCCGCCTCAGGGAGGGGCGGGCGCAAGAGATCTCGAGGACTACCCGGCCGGCTCGCGCAGCTTCCCGACGGAACCCGCGTCCACGGATGGAGCGTCGATCTCGACGCCGGTGCGTCTCCTCGTTGCCGCCCGGAGGCGTCCAGAAACGGCGGCCATGGCCCGGCGCCGAGCGCTCAGGTGTGCAGGGATCGTCCGGGCAGCGGCGAGCAGGCTCCGGACGGTGACGGTGTCGAAGCGGTTGACAGGTGCGCTGACCGGGGTCCAGGCCACCGCCAGCAGGCCGCCCAGCAGCCCCAGAACCATGCCGACGAGAAAACCGCCCAGGTTGGAGTAGACGAACGACGCCATGGACAGCAACATCGCCACCAGCCCCAGGAAGACCCGCTGGGCGGGCTGCAGCCAGACGAGCACCCCGACGATCACCATGCCCAGGGCGAGCAGGTAGCCGGCTCCGACCGTGCCGAACACGACGGCCACCGGCAGCGCGTTGACCGCGAGGGGGATCGAGAGCAACTCCACCCCCGCCACCACGATGAACCCGCCGCCCCAGAACGGGCGGGAACGCCGCCACGACCTCATGATCCCCATCCCTTCCGTTCGCACGGTGATCGGCCGGCCTGCCCGTTCCGTCTCAGAAGCATTCGTGCTCGCCGCGCTCCATCTTGATGCCGAGGTCGGGCAGGCTGAACGTCGCGGCCGTGATGGCCCACGCGGTCAGTCTGATGTCGCTCAGCGTGAGCGATCGGCCCTGGCCGCCGAAGCCGCCGACGGGACCCCGCAGGCCGGGGACCTCGTCCAAGGTGCTGGCGTCGCGGCCCAGCTCGATGTCCCGCAGCGTGGCCGCGCTCTGCCCCACCGCCACGTCGATCACCAGGTTCTCGATCGTCACCTCGTTGCCGCCCTGGCCACCGGTGATCCTGAGCGTCGCCGTGCCGACAGGCGTCTTCACGAGCACGCTCTGGCACAGGTCGGTGACCACGGCCCGCCGGACGCCGATCGCGACGACGGGTATCACCCGGCCCTGCTTGGTGCGCACCACGTCCGTGGCCAGCGCGAGACCCTGGCCGCGCAACTCCCCGGTGTAGAGCTTGAAGCTGGTGCCCGAGACCACGAACGTGGCACCGATGACCCCTTGAGCCGTCGCGCCGACCAGCAACGACGTCACCGCGGCGACAGGAACGAACATCAAGGCGAAGCGCTTCCACCGCACGCGTCCCTGCTCCGCCATGATCCCGCTCCACATCGCTTCGCCGCCGGACGAGCCGACGATCGAGTACCGGCGGTGACAGTCCGCCCTATGCCCAAGCATGGGCGACGGCTACGGTGTCCGCCGCGACCCGCGCCGGACGCCGCAGTGCTTATGGCCTGCTACTGGACGAACTTGCCGAAAACCAGAAGGACAGCCCCGTACGGACCAATCAGGTTTCTCGGCACACCTGTAAAGAACCCATCGAACACCATCAAGATCACTCAAGGAAGGAACACCCGCTCGCGCAGGGGCCTGCGGCCGGCCGGTGCCGCGGTGCGCCGTCAAGAAAATGTCTGTCGCCTTGACACCGCCGCTGTTATGGTGATCGCGGAGCGCCGGGAAGTCTGGTCGGCAAGATCGTTCACTGACCGGCCGGAGGCGTTCCATGGTCTTTCCCACGCGGTGCCCCTGATGGGCATCCTGCTGACGGCGTTCGCAGGTGTGCTCCTGCTGGCCGTTCTGCTGTCCAGCCTGGCCCACCGTACGATCCTGTCCACCGCCGCGCTGTTCCTGGTGGCCGGGTTCGTGCTGGGCGACGGCGTGCTCGGTGTGGTCACCTTACGGCCAGGCGACGACCTGGTCGCTACGCTGGCCGAGTTGGCGCTGTTCACCGTGCTGTTCACCGATGGCATGCGGGTGGGCTGGACGGAGTTGCGCAGCGCCTGGCGGCTACCCGGACGTGCGCTCGGCTGGGGCCTGCCGCTCACCCTGGCCATCACCGCGCTCGGCGCGCACTACCTGCTCGGCCTGGGCTGGATCGAGGCGTTCCTCATCGGCGCGATCCTCGCGCCCACCGACCCCGTCTTCGCCGCCGCACTGGTCGGCAACGACAAGGTGCCGCCCCGGCTGCGGCAACTCCTCAACGTCGAATCCGGCGTCAACGACGGCCTGGCACTGCCGTTCGTCATCGTCTTCCTCGCCGTCGCCGCCGGCTCTGACGACCTGAACCTCGGCACGCTGGCGCTGGAGCTCGGCCTGGGCGTCGTCATCGGCGTCGCCATCCCTTGGGCGGCGATCAAGTTGGAGCAGACCCGCTGGTTCGCCGCCTCGACCCAGTACGAGCCGCTCAACGCCCTGGCGATCGGCCTGCTCGTGCTCGCCGTCGGCAAGGCCACGCACGGCAACCTGTTCCTGGCCGCGTTCTCGGCAGGGATCACCGTGGCCACGTTCGGGCCGCGGCAGCGCGAGTCGTTCGAGCACTTCGGCGAGCTGATCGCCGAGGTGTTCAAGCTCGCCGCGCTGCTGGTGTTCGGCGCGCTCATCACCCCGGCGCTGCTCGGCTCGGTCGGCTGGCAGGGCTGGCTGTTCGCCGTGCTCGCCCTGGTCGTGGCCAGGCCGGTGGCGATCTGGGTGTCATTCCTGCGTTCTGGACTGTCGGTACGCGAGCAGGCGGCCGTGGCCTGGTTCGGTCCCAAAGGCTTCGCCTCGGTCGTGTACGGGCTGCTCGTGCTCGGCTCCGGCCTCGCACCCGCCGAGCAGGTGTTCCAGCTCCTCGCCGTGACCATCGTGGCCTCGATCCTGCTGCACTCCTCCACCGACATCGTCGTGGCGCGCTGGTTCGACGACGAGCGCGAGGTCCCGGCCTGGTACGGGAGCATCACCCGCAGGACCCGCCAACGGGAGTGACCGCGGCCGGACTCCCCGGCAGACGACTTGCCCTTCGCCCTGGTCCGAGGTCGTGCTCCCCTCTCATGCAAGAAGGTGCCCTGATGTCCACACCTGATGCGGCCTTCGCCGAGCGAGCCACCGTCGCCGCGCGCCTGCCGGCGGGCCCGGTGGAGTACCGGCTGGAGGGCGAAGGGCCCGAGACGATCCTGGTGTTCCACGGCGGTCACATGCGGGCGGGGCTGGCGCTGGGCGAGGAGGTTTTCACCGACGCCGGCTTCACGCTGCTGGCACCCTCGCGCCCAGGGTACGGACGTACGCCGCTGACCACGGGCACCACCCCGGCCGGGTTCGCCGACGCCACCGCCCAACTGTGCCAGACCTTGGGCATCGAACGCCTGACCGCGGTCGTGGGCATCTCGGCCGGAGGGCGTACCGCGTTGACCCTGGCCGCCCGCCACCCCCGACTGGTCGAGCGTGTCATCCTGCAAAGCGCCGTGGGGTTCCTGCCCTGGCCTGACCGGCTGACCCGGCTGGGCGGCCGGGCGGTGTTCCACGCCCAGGTGGAGGCCGGCACCTGGGCTCTCCTACGATCCCTGGTCCGCCGCGCGCCGTCACTGGCGCTGCGGTTGCTGCTGCGCGACCTGTCCATCCTGCCCGCGCGCCAGGTCCTGGCCGGCCTGTCGGCCGCCGAGCGGGACACGCTGGCCGGACTGTTCACCGCCATGCGCTCGGGGAGCGGATTCGTCGCCGACATGCTCCCCGTGCCGGACTGCGCCGCACAGGTCAGCCAGTCCGCACTGATCATCGCCACCCGCAACGACCGGTCCGTACCTTTCGCCCACGCCGAATCCCTGGCAGCGGCGATGCCGAACGCCGAGCTGGTGGACAGCCGGGCCGACAGTCACCTGATCTGGTTCGGCCCTGACTATCCGCGCATCGCCGCGAAGATCCGGGCCTTCCTCGCCGCAGGCTGACGGCGGCTACCGCTTCTCGGCGTGGACGAAGCGTTCGAGGTCGGACACCGGCAGCTCACGGCCCGCCGGCTCCAGGTAACGGGTGCGATAGTCGGCGGCGCCGACCTGCTCCCGCTCCACCCAGCCATCACCTGCCAGCAGGCCGCCGACCTCTCCCGGAGCCAGACCGAACCGCCATAGTCGCCGCTCGACCACGAACTCCTCATGCAGCGCCGTGCGCCTGACGCACCCGAGGCTCACGTCACCCGCCTGACGCGATGCCTCCTCGATCCGCTCCAGGTCTTCAGGCGCTGCTGGCCAAGCGGCCCTCGCCGACGGTCATCTCGGGCCAGAACTCCCGGTAGCGGCCGGAGTGGAAGACGAGCGGCTCCCCTTCGGCCCGCTGGTAGCGCTCCACCGCCCCGATGAAGATGTGATGGTCGCCGCCGTCGTGGACGCGCTCCGTACGGCAGACGAAACTGGCCAGCGTCCCGGCGAGTACCGGCAGGGGCGTGCCGAGCAGCTCCACCCCGGCGAACTTGTCGGTCGAGGGCGTGGCGAAGCGCCTGGACAGGTGGTCCTGGTCGGCGGCGAGGACGTTGATGGCGAACCGTCCGGCCCGCAGGAAGAGCGGCGCGCTGGGCGCCCGGTTCGACAGGCACCAGAGCACCAGCGGCGGCTCGAGCGAGACCGAGGTGAAGGAGTTGACGGTCACGCCGGCCCGCTCCCCATCGGCGGTCACCGTCGTGATCACCGCCACCCCGGTCGCGAACTGCCCGAGGGCCTCACGGAGCGATCTCATGCCGCGACCCTGCTGAGGTACGCCTCGGCACGGCCGGCGTCCATGAACCAGTCGGCGTAGTCGGCCGGGTTGTCGAAGCCGTTGACGAAACGGGAGGCGATCTCCGCACGCTGCCCGGCGGCGCCCAGGAGCGCCAGGTGGTGGGGTTCGGCAGGCGCCAGCAGGGCGTTGGTCCAGTTCGTGACGTGCTGGGCCTGCGTCCAGAAGAGTTCGAAGGTCCGCCGCATCCAGTCCGCGTCGAACGGCTGCGCGCCCCGCTCCACGATGGCCCGCAGGTAGGTGGCGGCGCACTTGGCGGCGTTGTTGCTGCCCTGCCCGGTGATCGGGTCGTTGAGCACCACGACGTCGGCGACGCCGAGCACCGGTGCGCCGGAGGGCAGAACGGCGACAGGACGGCGAACCGTGGGGGCGAAGCGGCCGGTCAGGACCGCGTTGGCGTCGGTGAGTTCGATCCCGGCGCAGCGCTCGGCCTCCCAGGGGAAGAAGGTCTCCAGGATTCGGCGGCTGCGGGCCAGATGCTCGGCGGGGCCGCGTACGTCGCCCCAGCAGTCCATGGGCCCGCCTGGCACGCCCTCGAACACCATGATCTCGCAGGGGCCGGTGTGGGTGAGCGCGGGGAAGACGAAGTACTCGCCCACGCCGGGGAGCAAGTTGAAGCAGACCGCCGAGTGATCGGGCCGCGGGGTGAGACCGTTGACGTAGGTGACCGCCAGCGCGCGCTGCGGAGCGGCGTACGGGGAGCGCGCGGGGTCCCGCTCGAAGAGCGAGGCGATCTGTCCCTTCCCCGCGGCGACGAGGACCAGGTCGTACCGGGCGGCATAGCTCTCCAGGTCCTCTGGGGTGGCGTCGTGCAGGATGAGCTTGCCGCCGAGCCGTTCGAACTCGCCCATCCAGGCCGGCATCTTCAGCCTCTGGTCGACCGAGCGGGCGGGAACGTCCAGCCGCGCCGCCCAGTCGAGTGCCTTGCCGCCCTCCGGGCCGGGAACCGTGAGCGCGATGCCCTCGATGGGCGGGCAGACGTCGGCCCACCGGTCCAGGCCGAGCTCACGCTCGTGAGCCTGCGCGGTGCCGAACATGGCCTGGCCGGACATCACCCGGCCGTCGCGGATGGACTCGGGGGTGCGGTTGGAGACCACGGTGACGTCGTAGCCGTGCTGAAGCAGGCCGATGGCCAGGTGGAGACCGGCTTGACCGGCACCGACGACGAGGATCTCGCGCATGGTGGTGTGTCCCTTCGGTGTCAGGAGTGGAGGTTGCGATCGGCGCCTGACAAGAAAGGTACGGTCGGCGCGTCCGCCCGAGCCATCCGCTGAGCGCGGATCTCATCCACCTGACGCGGAACCCCTGCGCAACGTCTCCGACGGCGGCTGCCCGTACCTTTCGCGGTACTGGGCGGCGAACCGTCCCTGGTGCAGGAAGCCCCACCGGGCGGCCACCGTGGTCACCGTGGCCCTGGCGGGGTCGGCCGTCCTGAGCTCGTCGTGGACCCGCGTCAGTCGTACCTGCCTGAGGTGGGCCATGGGGGTCAGCCCGAGATGCGCGCGGAAACCTTCCTGCAGAGAGCGGCTGCTGACCGCGACGGCGCCGGCGACGTCGGCGGTGGTGAGCGGGAGGTGCGCGTGCCCTTCCATGAACTCCATCGCCCGGCGCACGACCTTCGGCAGAGCGGGCGGCCTGGGCGCCGTCAGCCGCTCGAGGTAGTTGGAGGGCTGCATGGTCAGCAGCAGGGTGATCAGGGCGTTCTCCAGGTGCGCGATGGCCAGCGGATGGCCGGTCAGCCCGTCGTCGCGCTCTGCCTCCCTGACGAGCAGGTCGGCCATGTCCCGCCAGGACCGGGTCCAGCCCATCGTCAGGTCCATGCCGGGGTCGAAGACGACCGGGGCGTCGAGGTGTTCGCCGAGCATCTGCTCCAACGAGCGCTCGATCGAGGTGCGCTCGAACTTGACCACCAACTGGGGGCAGCCTGCGGCCCAGCGCATGTCGAGGTGGCGGGTGGGCGAGGGCAGCGAGGCCAGCGACGAGGTCGAGACGATCTCCTTGTCACCGACGCGGATCAGGCTGCGCCCGGCGAGCGGGATCATGACAAGGAAGAACGTGTCGAGGTCGCCTGGTTCGATGTGCACGTCGGCCCCGTAGTCGAGGTAGTTGACGCGGACCGAGCCGAGCTGGACGGAGTTGAACCGGGCCGACAGCAGGTTCGCGTCCCCGGCCAGCTCCAGCCGGTGCGGGCAGAACACCTTGGCGACCTCGCCGCGGACCTCGTCGAGGTCGGAGCTGGCGAAGACGGCACGATTGCTGAGGAGCACACCAGATGATCGCCGTTCTCGCCCCCGGTCTTACATGTAAAAGGACGCACAACAGAGCCTGAACCGCGTACGCGGCGTTCGTCGCAGCGGACACCGTGGCGCATGCTGCGCCCGATGACCTGCGAGGCCAGGCAAACTCGACCCCGCGAGGAGATCGACCAGTGGGCCCGGCATGGCAGGATGTCCTTCGGGATGGAGTATGACCGGGGATCTCCCGCGCTCCCGCGTGGGTGCCCCGGGTAGCTCGAGTCCAGGCTCGGGTATTTCACATACTGCATTCCGTATGTAAAATCACAACAAAATTGGAGGGGAGTACTCCTTCGCGGCCGCGTCGTCATCACGGACCTGTCTTGGGCCCGGTGCGGTCGGTCCGCAGTCATGCGGGCGGAGAAGACCTCCGACGGACGTGTCAACGCCAAGTCGGAGGAGCGCTCATGCCCCCACCTATGCCCGTGCCCGCCTGGCTGTGGGTAGCCACCATCGCGGCCCTGATCGGGCTCATCGTCATCGACCTGATCGTCGTCAACAGGAGACCCCACAAGGTCACGATCGCCGAGGCGACGCGGTGGATCGCCTTCTACGTCGGCTGCGCCGTCGCTTTCGGCGCAGGTGTGTGGATCTTCGGCGGCGGCGAGTACGCGGCCGCCTACTTCACCGGTTACATCACCGAGTACTCGCTGAGCGTGGACAACCTGTTCATCTTCATGATGATCATGGCGAGCTTCGCCGTGCCCGCGATCCATCAGCACCGCGTGCTGCTCATCGGGATCATGATGGCGCTGGTCATGCGCGGGATCTTCATCGGGGTGGGCGCGCAGGCCGTACAGCGCTTCAGTTGGGTGTTCTGGATCTTCGGCGGCATCCTGATCTACACCGCGTGGAAGTTCGCCTTCAACAACAACGAGGACGAGGACTACGACCCCAACGGCGGCGTCGTGCGACTGGTACGCAAGCTGTTTCCGGTCACCGACGAGTACCACGGCTCCCGGCTGACCATCAAACGCGACGGTCGCCGCTGGCTGACCCCGATGTTCATCGTCATGATCGCCATCGGTGGCGCCGACCTGGTCTTCGCGGTCGACTCCATCCCCGCCATCTTCGGCATCACCCAGGACGCCTACCTGGTCTTCGCGGCCAACGCGTTCGCGCTGATGGGGCTGAGACAGCTCTACTTCCTGCTCGGCGGACTGGTGGAGAAACTCGTCTACCTCGCCTACGGCCTGGCGGTCATCCTCGGTTTCATCGGCGTCAAACTCGTCCTGCACGCCCTGCACGAGAACGAACTGCCGTTCATCAACGGCGGCGAGCACGTCACCTGGGTGCCCGAGATCAACAACTGGGTCTCGCTGGCCGTCATCGTCACCGTGCTCGGCGTCACGACGGTGGCCAGCCTGATCAAGTCCAGGCGCGACCCGAGCCAGGACGCCGAACTGCCCGAGCCCAAGCCGGGGCCCGAGCCCGAGCCCGAGCCGGCCGATCCGGCACGCAACTGACCGACCGTGGGGAGCAGGCTCGCGCCCGTCCGCGGGCCTGCGGTCCATGCCCTGACCTCCAGTCCTTGCGAGGTCTGCGGACCTTGAACGTTCCTGACCTGGCACGATGCTGATCCAGTCTCCGGCCTCCGCGACCACGCATTCCTGACCACCGAACGGCCCTGACGGCGAGCGCGGGTCCCGGGCGGCTGGGGCGATTCCCCAGCCGCCCGGAGAAGCGGAGCACTCAGCGCCGCCCTCGGCGCCTCTGTCCACTTGACGCCCTAGAAGGCGGACCACGTACAGGGACGTGCGGGGAGAGGGGTGGTGAGCTGCTGATCCGCTCACGGGATCGGGGGGGCGCGTCCGACACGCGTGAGTAGCGACGCGCGATTCAGGGTGGTGCGTTACCGGGTCACTAGTCGGTTCCGATGTCGACCCTGTACGTCGGGCCGAAGTTGTAGGTGTTGAAGGTGCCGCTGGTCGCGCCGACCTTCAGATCGACGGTGTCGCCGGCCTGGTGCCTGTACCCGTAGGCGTGGATGGGGACTGGAGTGTCAGCGCACCAGAATCTGTAGACCTGCCCGGCGCCGTGTGTGGCGCCGACGTCCAGCCGGACGGACTGGTGCGTCAAGGTGGCGTGGTGGCAGTAGGCGTCGAGTTCACCGTGGATGATGTACGTGTTGGGGCCTTGGGAGGTGACGGTGCCGTTGAACCGGACATCGTACTTGATGTTGCCCCAGCCGTCCTGATCCAGGTACTGGACATGGACGGGGACCGTGGCCGCGCTTGCCGGTGTCGCGGTGGACATCGTCAGCAGAGCCGAGCCGAGGACGGCCCCGGCGAGTCCCGTGCGACGCGAGCGGCGTGATGAGCGTGATGAGGTACGGGCCATGCGTACTTCCTTCCGGATGGAACGGGGCGGCTGCTGTCCAGGCCGCCATTGCCAACTCTAAGTAATCATGCGACGACGCTAAGTGATGTTCCCTCAAGGTGAGAGCCTGCTGGCCCACGACGGAAATTGCCTGCACACCCTGTGCCGTGCCGATACGCGTGTACCGGCTCTCACCTGGGATGCAAGAGATGGCCTTTCCACCTGGCGTAACGCGCGTAGCGCGATCTGTCCCGGGACGGGTCTCACGATGGCGACCCTGTCGTGAGTGCTAGCTACGCGCCAGCTTTGCCAGGTGGGCGACGGCAATGGCGACGCCATTCCTGATCCAGGAAGCGGGCCAGGCGCTCGGGCGGGGTCCAGGTGTCGTCCGGTGGCATCGTCCAGCAGCCGATGGGGCGGGCGGAGGTGGGCCAGTCGGCGGGCGCGGGCAGCAGATGCGGGCTCCAGGCGTGCAGCACGCTGCCCGTCTTGATCAGCTCGGCCATTGGCGGGAAGCCGTCCTCCAGGCCGAGTGCTTCGGCCCGCCAGGTGCGGATCGTGCCCCGGTAGGGTGCCTCGATCGCGGCGGCGACCCGCCAGTTCGCCCGGTTGAGCGGGCCTGGTGGCCGTACCGGGAAGATGGGGGAAGGGGGCGAAGGAGTGGCCCCGGTCAGCGAGGCCACCAGCTCAGCGCACCGATGCACTGGCTGTGCGTGGACCACCAGCGGATACACACACCATGCCCGCAGATCGACGACCGGCCCCTCTCGCCGCTCTCCTGACCTCGCTGCCCCACGAACGGCCATCGGCTGATCGTCCGCTCGACGGCTCATCCGGGAGCCAGGTCCTTTCCTGCGCTCTGAAACGTCTCGCCGTCGAGCAGGCTCTGCACGATCGGCCCAGCCCATACGACGATGTCGTCGTGGTCGGCCGAGGCGACAGGGGCGACGCGCAGGCCGTACCTGGCGATCGCCAGTCCCATGAGCTGGGCGGTGATGAGGGCGGCGCGCATCGCGCGGTCGGGACCTTCGATTTTCTCTGCGACCTGCGCGGTGAACTCCCTGTCGATGAACTCGCGCAGCATCTGCGCCGACGGATCGTGGCTGCCTGCGGACATGGTCAGGGCGAGGATCGGCTCCAGGCTCGTGCTCGCGTCCCACAGTTGGAGGAAGCGCCGGACCAACTCGGCGCCGACTCCGGCGCTGCCATGGGCGAGCAGGGCGGCGACCGGCTCGCGTGGGCTGCCGGGCGCCCGCAGCGCGGCGGCGAACAGCTTGTCCTTGCCGCCGAAGAAATAGCTGATCATCGAAGGGTCCACGCCGGCGTCCGCGGCGATGGCGCGCACGGTGGCCTTGTCGTAGCCGTCGCTGGCGAAGCGGGCGCGTGCGGCTTCGAGGATCTTGCGGCGGCTCTCCATGCCGCTGCGCCACCGGCCTGATCGTGCGGTCATGAGGCGATCCTACATTTTCTCCAACAGGCGTTGAAGTATCTCGCCGGTCTGGCTATATTCTCCAACGGGTGATGAAGAATGGATGTGTTGATCGTCGGCGGCGGCTTGAGTGGGCTGGCCGTGGCGGCTCTCCTCGGCCAGGTTGGTGTGACGTGTTCGGTGGTGGAGCGCGAACGGGAGATGCCCAGAGCGCCGAGGAACCACCGGCTCAATCCGCGCACCATGCAGGTGCTGCGTGGAGCGGGGTTGGAGGAGCCGGTCCGCGCCATCGAGCTGGGGCGCGAGAGCGGCGGCCTGATCGTGGCCGACACGGTCACGGGCTCGGCGAGGGCGAGCGTTCGCTCGCCCTCGCCGTGGGACCCGATACCCCCGTCCGTCAGCGAGGTGCCCGTGTGCACCTGCAACGAGCGGGAACTGGAGACGGTCATGCGCGCTCAGGCGCGCGAACGCGGTGCCGAGGTACGGCCGGGCGTCACGCTGACCGGCTTCGAGGCCGGTCCGGACCGAGTCACGGGCGTGCTGGACGACGGCACGACGGTCGAGGCTCGCTACCTGATCGCGGCCTCCGGTTCCGCCCTCAGGGATGCGGCCGGGGTGTCCGCGCACGGGCCCGGCAGGCTCGGCCGCCAGCTCACCATCAGCTTCCGTGCTGATCTCGATCTGAGCGACGGCTATGTGCTCGGCAGCGTGAACGGGCTGCTCCTGCCTGAGGAACCAGGGATGTTCGGGCTCACCGTGCCGATGACCGGCCTCACGACCGAACAGTGCGTGGAGCTGGTCAGAACCGCGGTCGGGCGTGCGGATCTACCCGTCGAACTGGTCGGTCTCGAGCCGGTCGAGATCGCGGCAGAGGTCGCCGACCGGTTCGTGTCCGGGCGCGTGCTGCTGCTGGGCAAGTCCGCGTACGTGTCGCCGCCCACACCCGGTCTGATCGGCAACGCGCGTATCCAGGACGCGCACAACCTCGCATGGAAGCTCGCACTGGTCCTGTCGGGCGAGGCGGGTCCTGGCCTGCTCGACACCTACGACACCGAGCGCAGGCCGCTGGCGGAGCTGACCGTGCGCGACGGGCTGAGCAGGCTCCCTGCGCACATGACCGCGCCCACCGTGACCGCCGAGGCGCTGACGGTGGATCGCCTGACGTTCGAGCTGGGCTACCGCTACGGCGCCGGCGACCCGTTCGAGGATCCACGAAGGCCAACACGGCAGCCGGGCGGCATGGTGCCGCACTTCGACCTGTCGGCCCGCTCGTTCGTCCTGCTCGCCGACGGCGACGAACAGCGCTGGCGCGCGGCCGCCGGCCCGCTCGGCGTCGAGGTACGCGCGGGCGGCGGCGGAGCGGAGGCGCTGCTCGTGCGGCCCGACGGCTTCGTCGCGTGGCGCTCCACCGAGCCCGACCACCTCACCGAGGCGCTGGAGCGCCTCCTCCACAGAGAAAGGTCTTGACATGAACGAACCCCTGCGCGTGCTCATCGCGGGCGCCGGCCTGGGCGGGCTCTGCCTGGCCCAACGACTGCACCAGGCCGGCGTGGACGTGCTGGTCCTCGAACGCGACGCCGGGCCGTACAGCCGAGCCCAGGGCCATCGCGTCCACATCGACCAGCGCGGCGAGGACGCGCTCCGCGCCTGCCTGCCCGGACCGCTTTTCGAGCTGTACCAGGCCACGCGCGGTCAGCCGAGCGAGCGGATGATGCTGATCAACGCCGAAGGCGAGCGGCTAGAGGAGGTCCCCCTGCCCGCACTCCCCGACGGCACCTCGATCATCAGGACGGGCAGGGCGGTCAGCAGGAACACCCTGCGCGAGATCATGCTCGGCGGCCTGGACGGCGTGGTGCGCTTCGGCAAGGCGGTCACCCGCTACGAGCAGGACGAGCGAGGGCAGGTCCGGGCCTGGTTCGCCGACGGCACCAGCGAGAGCGGCGACGTCCTGGTCGGCGCCGACGGGATCGGCTCAGCCGTACGCACTCAGCGCCTGCCGCAAGCGCGGGTGCAGGATCTGGAGATCCGGTGGATCGGTGGCAAGGGCCCGATCACCGGCGAGATCGAACGCTCGCTCCCGGACGGGATCGAGCACGCCTTCGCGGCCGTGACGGGCATGGACCCCGCGATGATGATCGGATACCTGCGGTTCGAGAACCAGCCGCGGCCCACCGCCGAACACCTCGCGCCAGACGTGCTCCTCACCGACGCCGGCGACTTCGTCATGTGGGCGATCACCGTGCACCGCGACCGGCTCGACGCGTCCGACGCCCACCTGCCCGGACCCGAGCTGCACCGGCGAGCCCTCGAGCTCACCGCGGACGCGCACCCGGCCATGCGGCGGATCATCGAGCGATCATGGCCCGAGCAGACCTTCCATCTCTCCATCGGCACGACCCTCCCGATCCCGGCGTGGGCGAGCGACCAGGTGACGCTCCTCGGCGACGCCGTCCACGCCATGCCGCCCTCCCGCGCCTCCGGCGCCAACACCGCGCTGAGCGATGCCGCCGACCTGGCCCGCCACTTGATCACCGTCCAACAGGGCAGCAGCACCCTGCTGGAGGCGATCAGCGCCTACGAGCGCACCATGATCGAGCGCGGCTTCGCAGCAGTCGAGTCCTCGATGAACGCGATCGACGCGATCGCCCGGAAGATCATCAGGTGAACCGCATCGAGTCCACCGTCTGCGTGGCCGGCGGCGGCCCCGCCGGCCTGATGCTCGGCCTCCTGCTGGCCAGAGCCGGCATCCAGGTCACGGTGCTGGAAAAGCACGCCGACTTCCTGCGGGACTTCCGTGGCGACACCGTGCACCCCGCCACCCTGGAGGTCCTGGACCAACTCGGACTGATCGACCGTTTCCACGCGCTGCCACATCGCAAAGTTCCGGCCATCGAAATGGTGCAGGGTGGCCGACGGGTGGAGATGGCCGACTTCCGGCTGCTGCGCGTGCGGTTCCCGTACCTGGCGTTCATCCCCCAGTGGGAGTTCCTGAACCTGCTGGCCGAGGTCGGCGCCGGCCTGCCGGCCTTCCGGCTCCTCATGCGGTCTCAGGCCCACGACCTCGTACGCGACGGCGGGCGTGTGACCGGCGTGCGATTCCGCGATGCCGATGGCGAGCACGAGCTACGGGCCCAGCTCACCGTCGGCGCGGACGGCCGCCACTCCGCGATCCGCCTGGCCGCAGCCCTGCCCTCACGAGCCTTCGGCGCACCCACCGATGTGGGACTGTTCAAGATCAGCCGTCGGGACGACGATCCGGACGAAGGATTGTGCATCCGGGTCGGAGGCGGCTCCGTCCTGAGCCTGATCGATCGGGGAAGCTACTGGCAGGCCAGCTTCGAGATCACCAAGGGCACGGCGCCGTCCGGTATCGAGTACGTAAGAGAACAGGTGGCCGCGCTCGCCCCCTTCCTCGCCGACCGAGTGAGCGAGATCCACGAGCTCCACCGACTCGACGTGCGCATCGACCCGCTACGTCGCTGGCACGCCCCCGGGCTCTTGTGCATCGGCGATGCCGCGCACGCCATGTCACCGATCGGCGGATTCGGCGTCAACCTCGCCATCCAGGACGCCGTCGCCACGGCGAACCTGCTGACGGCGCCCCTGCTGCGCGCGCAACGACACGGCACCCCGATTCCAGCGGCCGCGCTGGCCGCGGTGAAACGGAGAAGACGACTGCCGACTGTGGCGGCCCAGACGTTGCAGCGGCTGATCCAGCGTTTCGGCGTCGAACCGGCCATGAGGGGAGACCGGCTCCGTCAACCGATCGCGGGCTCACGCCTGGCCCGCCAGACGATGGCGTACATGGTCGGGGTCGGCCTCCGGCCTGAACGCATCACAACCCCGCCCGGCTCCGCTGATCGGTGAGCACCAGCGAGTTGGCTGACCAACGGGGTGCAGTCGTGAAATATGCAGGTCAGGGCCTCGGGCCTAGTTTCTGTCAGGGGGTGAGGGCGTGGGCGAGGTGGGCGGTGATGGCGTCGATGGTCTCCAGGTCCCCGGCCAGCTCGGCGTCGACGAGCAGGCCGAAGTGGTCTTCGATGTCGACGCTGAGGGTGAGGGCGAGAATCGAGTCCAGGCCGTAGGTCTGCAGGGGAGCGGCCGGGTCGATCCGGTCGGCAGGGAGGTTGAGGTAGTCGGCCCGGGCGGTCACCTGACGGCGGGCGGCGTCCTCGACCGTGCGCATTCTCCCATCCATTGGGCCGGCCAGGACGCTTGATCCGTCTGCAGTCTCGGTAGCTGGATCGATGATTGCCAGACCTGGAAATCGCCGGTCACTCGGCCATGATGCCCAGGTTGTTGAGTCGCTTGACGTGCCCTGGTGTCTCTCGCGGAGATGGGTAAGGCGCTGGGTGAAGGTGTCGGTATGCTCGTCGCGGATGGCCAGGGCGTGCAGGTCGCGGATGAGCTCGACGGCTTGGTCGTATTCGCGGGGCTTCTTGGTGGCGATGGAGGCCTCCACCCGGTCCCATGCCGCTTCGAGGTCCTGGGCGAGTCGGTTCAGGTGGAGTTCCCGGGCTTGCCGTTGCTGCTGTTCCCGGCGGGCTTGTTCTTCGGCGTGCCGGGCCGACTCCTGTTGCTCGCGGGCGTGGCGGCGGACGGCGGCGGTGTCCAGCAGTTCGGCGATCGTCCGTCCCGCCTCCACCTCTTGGTCGGTGGTTTCGCCGCCGAACTCGCGCAGCAGTTCCCAGCGGACCCGTGCGGCGTCCTCCTCGACCACCCGCAGCAGCAGCGCGTCCTTGCGCTTGGCAGACAGAGCGCCGATCTAGGCGGCCAGGGTCTTTCGATCATGCCGTACGGCTTGCGTTGGCGGGCTGGCTTCGACGGCGGCGGCGAGCAGGTCGTCGTCCAGACGCAGGAAGTCAGCCAGGGCCCGTTGCGGCGCGCTGAGCGTACCCAGTCCCGGCGGGACGGGTGGCTCCAGTTCGTCCTCTTCCTCGTAGTCGAAGGCGTCCTCGTCACGCTCCCAGGTCCCGTACGCCGACAGCCAGGCCAGATAGAGCGGCCGCAGGTCACCTGTGGCCAGTTCGGCGCGGATGCCGACGATCGCCGACAGCGAGCGTTCGACGTCGTCTTCCCAGTACTCCTCTTCCGCCTCGCTGGTGAAGTCGAGGATGAGGTGTTCGCCGCTGGTCCAGGCGCTGACCTGGTCGCCTACGCAGTAGCGTTGGGCCTGCTTGAGGTCGAGCACGGCCGCGGGCAGGCGGAGCATGACCCGATGGGCGCCCCAGTTGGCCAGGTACAGGTGGGCGTCGTAGTAACGCTCTACCATGCGGGACGGGTCCCCGCGGAAATCGCCCCAGTGGTATTCGTTGGTGAAGCTGGTGGCGGTGATGTGGGCCCGGGTGGAAAGGGCGCGCACCTCAGCCTGCTGCTGGTCGGTGAGAGGCCGGTCGATGGCCAGGAACTCGTAGCACTGGTATTCGCTCATGCTTTCACCCGGCCCAGCGGCGGAAGGCATGGATCCATTCGGCTCCGGCCGGTGGCGGGTCGGGCAGCGGCAGGTCGAGGATGCCGATTGCCTGCTTGTGCTTGCCATGGCGGCAGATCGCCACGATGCCGCTCCCGACCAGGAAATCGTCAGGGCTGTGCGGGGGTGATGTCGATGTGCGGGAAGTCCTCGCCTTTGAAGAGCAGGGGTTGGTCGAGGTCTTTGGCGAGGGCGTAGGCGAAGCAGTCGCCCATGTTGAGCTTGGCCTTGGAATTGTTGCCCTTGCCGTAGATCTGGTACGCCCGGCGCGCGATCCTGGCCTGATGGGGTGTCACCGGCTCGATGATGAGGCCCATCTCATCAACTGGTGTGTCGAAGGCGTTGCACATGGCCTCACCACGGTTGTCCGCCACAATGGCCGCTTCGACGTAGTTGACGGCCGAGATACGACACACGGGCCGCGGCGATGGCGTGGGCGAATTGGGTGGCCTCGGGCTCACCGTTGCGTGCAGTCGAGCGCTCGGCAGGAACAGGCGCCGGTTGCCGGCCGACCGTGTCCCCGCCTCGTCCGCGCCGTGTCATGGCTGTGTCACGGTCGCGCCGGCCGGTGGTGCGGGTCAGCGCACGTTGACCGGGCGCAGTGTGAAGCCGTCGTTCGGCTTGCCTGCCAGCAGGGCGGCCAGGCCGCCTGTTCCGCTTCAAAACTCGTACACACGGTTTGAGCTGGTGTTTCTTCGGGTCTGTCAGGCAGCCCTCCGGTACTCGTTGATGGCTCCGCTGAGCACCTTTCGGCGCTGAACCCGGCCCTCCAGCGGCACCACGACGTGCTCGTCTTGATCAGGTGGGCGTTGTTGGCGGGTTCAAAGCCAACACTTACGTCTGTTCGATGGCCGGCGACAACGTTCACTGGGAGGGCCTGCGCAACGAGTTCCTGCCGGCCGCCGCCACCGCCGGGAATTGGTAGAGCAGGGCTTCAGCGGGTTCCTGTGGCGTGCGAGAGGGGCTTGCCGGACGATGCCAGGTGAGCTGCCAGCGGAAGCCGGAACACGAAGCGGGCTCCGCCACTGGCGGACCTGTCTGCCTCGATGGTGCCGCGATGGGCGTGGGCGATTTCGAGGGCGATCGGCAGCCCGAGTCCGGTGCCGTTACGGTCACGCTTGCAAGAGGCGGTGAGACGTACGAATCGCTCGAAGATCCGACTGCGGTCGGCCTCGGCGATCCCATCGCCGTCGTCGGAGACGATCAGTTCAGCGCTTTTCCCGTTGCGGTGTACTTCCACCACTACCTGGTGCCTCGCGTGCCGATGGGCGTTGTCCAGCAGGTTCGTGAGCACCCGCATGAGATCATTGCGGATGCCCATGACCATCACGGCGGGTTCGAGCCGAAGTTCGTTGCTGAGCCGGTCCGCTCGGCGCAGGGACTCTGCGGCCACCAGTTCCGCCAGGTTGACCGCCGTCGGCTTCCTGGCACCGTTGTGCCGGTTCTTGTTCCCCATCGCCTCGATCCGCGAGAGGAGCAGCAGGTCGGCGACGATCGCCTCCAGCCGGTCGACATCGCACAATGCCTGCTCGACCAGGTCCTCCATGCACGTCTGACGTGGATGCAACTGCGCCTCCTCCAAGCGGAGGCGCAACCCGGCTATGGGGTTACGAAGCTCATGCGACACTTCGGAGGCGAACCGTCGCTGCTGCCGGAGCGCCTGCTCCAGCCGTCCCATGCAACGAGTGACGGATCGGGTGAGCCGGGTGACCTCGTCCTCGCCGGGAAACGTCAGGAGCTCGTCATGCACGGGCCATCTGTTCGCGTCGCAGTCCGTGGTTTCTGGATTGCCGAGTGCGTCGACATACTGGCGCAGCTTGATCAGGCGGTCCATCGTTCGATGGTGCCCCGGCGTCCCGACCCTGCACATCCCACATCCGTGCAGGTTGAGGGCGGGAACTCTGCTCCGGTCCGCGCCCTCACCTCTGGCGTCACACGAGAAGCGTCCGGTCACGGTGAGCACGCCATCCGGCTTCGGCGCCCCGTCGAACGGCTACTCTTCGGAGCTGTCCGCCTCCAGCAGGTCGCAGGCGACATTGAGCAGCAGGTGCACGTCCGCGGGTTTCTGCACGTACTCGTTGGCACCCGCGGCGAGCGCCTTCTCCCGCTCCCCGGCGATGACCTTGGCGGTGAGCGCGATGATCGGGAGATCGGCGTGCCGGGGATCGCTGCGGATCGCCCTCATGGCCTGATAGCCATCGACCACGGGCATCATGAGGTCCATCAGGACGAGCGACACCTGCGGGTGGTGCGTGAGAGCCTCGATGCCCTCCTCGCCGTTCGCGGCGTGCAGCACCGACATCCCTGCCCGTTCGAGGACGTGGGTGAGTGCGTTGACCAGGCGGGCGTCGTCGTCGACGATGAGGACCTGGGCACCTGACAGCACTTCCGCCGTGTGGTCGGCCTTCCGCTCAGATGGTCGGTCCGCTCGGCTCGTACGCTCGTCGAGCTCGTTCCGGACGTTGAGCCCGGCAGGTTGCCCCGCGGCGGCGGCTTGCGGCTCCCCGGGCGTGGGCTCCGCGGGTCCGGGCTCGATCTCCGTGGGTGCGGCTGTGGCCGCCTCTCCGCGGTCGGCCGGCTCTTCTTCCAGCTCGTCCGGGGTCAGGCGGACCACGGGTACGTACAGCGTGAATGTGCTGCCGTGGCCCAGCCCGCTCTCGGCCACGATCTTGCCGCCGAGCAGGCCGGCGAGTTCGCGGCTGATGGAAAGGCCGAGACCGGTGCCGCTGGTGTGGCCGCTGGGACCATGCACCTGTTCGAACGCCTCGAAGATCGTGGTCAGCTTCTCGCGCGGGATGCCGATGCCCGTGTCCTCGACGGTGAAGGCGATGACGCCCTCGGCCGAGTCCGGTGACTCGCCGTCGACCTGGGCGGCCCGCTCCACGCGCAGCTTGACATGGCCTTCGGAGGTGAACTTGAAGGCGTTGGAAAGCAGGTTGCGCAGGATCTGCTGGAGCCGCTGCCCGTCGGAGTAAAGGTCATGAGGCGCGTCTTCGGCCACCTCGATTCCGAACTCGAGCCCATGGTCGGCCGCGATGGGACGGAAGGTGGTGTTCACGTAGTCGAGCAGCGTGGCCAGCGGAAGGTACTTCGGCCGGATGTCCATCCGTCCGGCCTCGACCTTCGACAGGTCGAGGATGTCGTTGATGAGCTGCAGCAGATCGGACCCCGACCAGTAGATGTTGTGCGCGAACTGCTCCTCTTCGGCGGACAGGTGACCCTGGGAGTTGTCGGACAGCAGCCGGGCGTAGATGAGCAGTGAGCTCAGCGGGGAGCGTAGCTCGTGCGACATGTTCGCCAGGAACTCCGATTTGTACTGCGAGGCCGATGAGAGGAGCGCAGCCTTCTCCGCGAGCTGCTCGTTGGAGCGCCGCAACTCGGCCTGCTGCCTCTGCAACTCCTCGGAGCGTTCCTGGAGCTGCGTCGTCAGCCGCTGCGACTCGCTGAGCAGCGCCTCCGTGCGCGAGTTGGCGATGATGGTGTTGATCGCGACCCCGATGGTGTCGACGAACTGGTCGAAGAAGGCCAGGTGCACGTCGGAGAAGCGGCTGAAGGAGGCCAGTTCGATGACGCCGAGCACCTTGTCCTCGAAGGGAATCGGGATGATGACGACGCTCGTCGGAGTGCCCTGCCCGAGGCCCGAGCGGATGGTGATGTAGTCGGACGGGGCGTCCACCAAGAGGATGCGCTTCTGCTCCCGGACGGCCTGCTCCACGAGGCCATGCCCCGGCATCCCGGTGGTATCGACGGTTCGCCCCTGCGAGCCATAGCCGGCGATGTAGGCGAGCCCTCTCGCGGGTCCGCCCTCGCTGTCCGTCTCGGCCAGGAAGAACGCGCCGAACTGCGCGTTGACCAGCGGCGTGAGCTCGCGCAGCACCAGGTCGGCGACCTCCGTGAGGTCGCGGTGACCCTGCATCAGCCCGGCCAGGCGGGTGAGGTTGCCCTCCAGCCAATCCTTGGCGCGCGTGGTCTCCCGAAGGTTGGAGACCATCTGGTTGATGTTGTCCTTGAGCTCGGAGACCTCACCGCGGGTCTCAACCGTGATGGTTCTTGACATGTCGCCCTGCGTGACGGCGGAGGTCACCTCGGCAATGGCGCGGACCTGGGTGGTGAGGTTGAGCGCGAGTTCGTTGACGTTGTCGGTGAGGTCTTTCCAGACTCCTGAGACGCCGCGGACCTGCGCCTGTCCGCCCAGGTTGCCCTCGGTGCCGACCTCGCGGGCCACTCGGGTCACTTCGGAGGAGAACGACGACAGCGTGTCGACCATCGTGTTGATCGTGGACTTCAGTTCCAGGATTTCGCCCCGCGCATCGACGTCGATCTTCTTGCCGAGGTCTCCTTCGGCCACCGCCGTGGCGATCTGGGCGATGTTGCGTACTTGGGAGGTGAGGTTGTCGGCCATGAAGTTGACGTTGTCGGTGAGGTCCTTCCACACTCCTGAGACGCCGCGGACGTGGGCTCGCCCACCGAGTCGCCCGTCCGTGCCGACTTCCCGTGCCACTCGGGTGACCTCGTCGGCGAACGCCGACAGTTGGTCCACCATCGTGTTGACAGTGTTCTTCAGCTGCAGGATCTCGCCCTGGGCGTCAACGGTGATCTTCTTCGACAGATCGCCGTTGGCCACGGACGTCGTCACATCGGCGATGTTACGGACCTGGGTGGTGAGGTTGAGCGCGAGTTCGTTGACGTTGTCGGTGAGGTCCTTCCAGACTCCTGAGACGCCGCGGACCTGCGCCTGTCCGCCCAGGTTGCCCTCGGTGCCGACCTCGCGGGCCACTCGGGTCACTTCGGAGGAGAACGACGACAGCGTGTCGACCATCGTGTTGATCGTGGACTTCAGTTCCAGGATTTCGCCCCGCGCATCGACGTCGATCTTCTTGCCGAGGTCTCCTTCGGCCACCGCCGTGGCGACCTGGGCGATGTTGCGTACTTGGGAGGTGAGGTTGTCGGCCATGAAGTTGACGTTGTCGGTGAGGTCCTTCCACACTCCTGAGACGCCGCGGACGTGGGCTCGCCCACCGAGTCGCCCGTCCGTGCCGACTTCCCGTGCGACTCGGGTGACCTCGTCGGCGAACGCGGACAGTTGGTCCACCATGGTGTTGACAGTGTTCTTGAGCTGCAGGATCTCGCCCTGGGCGTCAACGGTGATCTTCTTCGACAGATCGCCGTTGGCCACGGACGTCGTCACATCGGCGATGTTACGGACCTGGGTGGTGAGGTTGAGCGCCATGAAGTTGACGTTGTCGGTGAGGTCCTTCCACACTCCTGACACGCCGCGGACCTGCGCCTGTCCGCCCAGGTTGCCCTCGGTGCCGACCTCGCGGGCCACTCGGGTGACCTCGTCGGCGAACGCCGACAGTTGGTCCACCATCGTGTTGACGGTGAGCTTCAGTTCGAGCAGCTCACCCGTCGCCTCGACGGTCACCGACCGGGTCAGGTCGCCGCGGGCGACGGCCGTCGTCACCACCGCGATGTCCCGCACCTGGGCGGTGAGCCTGCTGGCCATCGTGTTGACGGCCTCCGTCACGTCCCGCCAACTGCCGGACTGTCCCTTCACCTTGGCGTGACCGCCGAGGCGTCCTTCCGCGCCCACCTCGCGGGCCACCCGGGTGACCTCGCCGGTGAACAGTGACAACTGGTCGACCATCTGGTTGACCGTCTGCCCGAGCCGACGCAGGCTGCCGCACAGTGGCCGGCGGTCGTCATGCAGATCGACCCGCTGGGTGAGGTCGCCCCCCGCGACCGCTTCCAGGACGCGCGTCGCGTTGGCGGTCGGCACGACCAGCACATCGACGAGAGAGTTCGCCGTACCGACGGCCGCCGCCCAGGCGCCCTGGCCGGGGCTGGCTGACAGCCGCTCGTCGAGCCGGCCGTGACGTACGACCTCGCGGTGAACCCGGTTCATCTCGTCCACGAAATGCCGATTGCGGTCGGCGATCTGGTTGAAGACGGCGGCGAACTCGGCGAGCACGCCGTCCTGGTCGGCCGGCAGGCGGACCCGGAAGTCCCCATCGCGAAACGCCTCCATCGCCGCCAGCAGCGGGCGCAACTCGATCGGCCGAATCGTGGATGGAGAGGTGGCGTTCTGGACACCCATTGACGTATCCCCCTTCGTCGGCGTCCATCCCGAATTTAGCTATGTTATCCCGATAACTCGCCCTTTTGTCTTTTTTGGTGTTATTTGGGGATTGGGCGGTGGGGTATTTGGTTCAGATGACATGGCCTGACCGACACGTTAATCTGCCATGTGTTGCCTTTGATGTGACCCGATGCCGCGCACTTCATGGAGATCGCCGGTGACCGCGACCACACGGCGGCAGAACCCGGGAAATGTTGCGCCTTTACCTAACTCGTTGTCTTATGTAGCCATGGGGGGCAACCGGGGGAAAAACTCCCCAGAACCCGTCGGCGCGAAGACCGAGTCGCCGTCGTCCTGGCCTGGCTGGCGCGGCCGTGCCCATGAATGGCGTTCCGTCACCGACCTCCTGCGGGCCATCGATACGGGCCGGGGCGGCATCGTGCTGGTCGAGGGCCAGTCAGGGATGGGAAAGACCCAACTGCTCCACGAGGCCGCCGAAGCCGCCGCGCGGACTCGTATCGCGGTCGCCCACGGCGCAGCCGACGAACTCGAGCGCCTGGCTCCCCTGGTGCCTCTGGCGGCGGCCTTCGACGAGCCGACACTCACCTCACCGGAGCCGATGCCGGAGCCGACGTGGTCCGCCGAGGCGGCTGATCTACGGCTGTCGCTGGTGGAGCGGTTGTGCGCCCTGCTGGAGGAACGAGTCGGGCGGGGCCCGATGCTGATCACCCTGGACGACCTGCACTGGGCCGATCCGACCACCCAGATGGTGCTGCGGTCGCTGCTTCCGGACTTGGCCTCGTATCCACTGGGGTGGATTCTGGCCCGTACCAGCGGGATCGGCGACCGCGGCGTGGACGGGCTTTACGAACTGCTGGAGCATGAGGGCGCCGACCGGGTCGTCCTCGGGCCGCTCGACGACCTGGCGGTGGCTGAGATCGCCGCCGACGTCTTCGGCGCGCCGCCCGAGCCGGACACCCTGGAGATGGCGGCGGACGCGAAAGGAAATCCATTCCTGCTCGTCGAGCTGCTGAGAGCGTGCAAGCTCGCCGGCGTGGTCGAGGTCACCACGGGCAGCGCCCGGCTGACCTCGACGGCGGGAGTCCAGGCCGGCGCGAGTAGCTCACTGGTCGGATTGTCCGCGTCGACCCGGCATCTGCTCCAGGTGGCCGCGATCCTGGGCCGATCGTTCTCCGTGGACGATCTGGCCGAGATGCTCGGAGAGCCGGTCGACCGGCTGCTGCCGGGGCTCGCCGAGGTGGTTCGCGCGGGCATCGTCATGCCCACGGCCGGTCGGCTGACATTCCGGCACGACCTGCTGTGGCAGGTCGTAACGGACATGATCTCCGAGCCGGTGCGCACGGCACTGCAGCGACGGGCCGGATGCATGCTGCTGCAACGCGGCGCGATCGTGCCCGCCGCCGCGCACTTCATGCGCTGCGCCAAGATCGGCGATTCGCGGGCGCTCGACGGGCTGGACCGTGCCGCACGCGCGGTGCTGCCCTACTCGCCGCAGTCCGCGGTGGATCTCGCCGTCCGTGCGCTCGAACTCACCACCCCGGGCGACTGCGACCTCCTGCCACGTACGGCGGTGGCGGTGGAGACGCTGACGGCCGCGGGACGGCTCGCCGAGGCGATCGAATCCGCGCGGGCGGCGCTGGTGCGTGCGCCACCCGGGCCATGGACCGATCGCCTGCGGTGTGAACTGGCCTCCGTCCTGCTGCAGAGCGGTCGCGCGGCCGAGGCCGTGGCCGAGGCCGAGGACCTGCTCGCGCGGCGCGCCCTCGGCGACGAGCTGCGCGGCGTCGCCGAGCTCATGGTGTTTCACGGGCTGATAGGACTGCACGACTTCGGGCGGGGCCGTGAGCGGGCCAAGACGGTCCTCGCGGACCGGGCGGCGCACAAGGACACCGCACTGGTCGGGGCACTGCTGCTCAGCGCGCACATCGCCTGGGAGGATGCGCGGGCCGACGACGCGTTCCGCGACATCCACGACGCAGTGCGCATCGCGAACACCGGATCCATCGCCGCCCGGCGCGCCCAGCCACGACTGTTCATGGTCCGCTGCCTCTTCGGGGTGGGACGGTACGCGGAGGCCCAGAGCGTGATCCAGGCCGCCGCCGCCGACTTCGAGGCCAATGGACCGGCGGCCCACATCGCCAGCCCCGCCTTCTTCCGGGCCTGCCTGTCGCTGGCCACCGGCCACCCGGACGATGCCGTCGCAGAGGCCGAGGCGGGGCTGAAGGCCGCCGATGAGATGGGCGCGCACGCGTACGCGCTGCTCGGGCTGGCCGTCATGTCCATCGTCGAGTTGCGCCGCGGCAACGTGGAAGCGGCCGCGCGGCACATTGAGCGCCTGGAGATCGCGCAACAAGCGGCGCACGGCCCCACGTACGGGTCGGTCTGGGCTGCCTGGGCGATTGCGCTGCTCCGTGAGGCCCGGGACGGCCCGGAACGAGCCATGGAGGCGCTCGAGAGCTGCTATGCGGACGTCAGAGAACGGCGCTGGATGTTCATGCTCGAACCGAACGCGGCGGCTTGGATGACCCGTACCGCCCTGGCGGCAGGACGCCGCTCGGCCGCCGCGCACGTCGCGGAGACGGCCCGGCAGATCGCGCACGACAATCCCGGCTTCCCCGGTCTCGCCGCCTCAGCCGCTCATGCGCACGGAATCCTCCACGGGGACGCCACAGCGCTGACCGAGGCGACAGCCCACCACAGCGACCCGTGGGGCGCCGCCTCCGCCGCAGAGGACCTGGGCGTCCTGCTGCTCTCCGGCGCCTCGGACGGTGCCCGTTGCGGCGACACAAAGGCCGCCATCGCCAGGTTCGAAGAGGCAGCCGACGGCTACCTGAAAGTCGGCGCAACGCGGGACGCGGCCCGGACGCGTGCGCGGCTGCGGGAGTTGGGCGTACGCCGCCGCCACTGGGCCTACGCCGAGCGGCCCAGCAGCGGATGGAGCAGCCTCACCGACACCGAACACAGGGTCGCGACCTTCGTCGCCCAAGGACTCACCAATCGTCAGGTGGCCACCCAGATGTTCCTGTCGCCCCACACGGTCTCGTTCCACCTGCGCCAGATCTTTCGCAAACTGGGCATCGCCTCCCGGGTGGAACTGGCTCGCGACGCCGCCGAACAACCGCCTCATGAGCTACCGGCGAACGACGACTCCCGCCGCTGATCGCTCTCCCTTGGTGGGAGCGGTCCCTCGAGCCTGGGCCTGGGGGCATGTGTGGGAGAAGTCATGATCTGGCGAGGAACTTCGGCGGGGTTGTGGCCGTCATGTCCAATATGAAGGATGAGCCGCAGAACGATCGGTTCCGGCATCTGCCGGAGCGGCCAGACCCGGCAGCGTGGCGGTCCGGTGTGGATGAGGGGCCGTTGCCGCAGGTGATCGCCGAGCCGGCGGAGGCGGGGGACACCGGCCTGCGCTGGGTGGCGCCCGAGCTCGAAGCGGCACGGCAGATCAGCGACGCGATCGTACGGCGCCGCGGTTCTCGCGACTGAACGGAACATGGGGACGGCTCCTTCCAACTGGCTAACTTCCATCCTGAAATCGCAGGTCACGCCTGCGGGTGCCGACTAGTCATCCGGCCAGGTCAAGCCACGCGTCGGTATTCCTTCAGTACACCCCCGAGCCCGATCACGTCGGCGGACATCGAGCAAGGTGATCGACGCCACGTCGATGTCGGCATCGGAGAGCGGTCGAAGCGGGGCAGCCTGCCGGAGGCCCGGTGGGGACGGTGTTCGTTGTAGAAGGTCTCGAACTCGCGCAGCGCATGCAGAAGGTGGCGCTGGATCGGACGGTGGGCGGGCGCCCTGGCCACCGGTGAGCACTGCCTGCGGCGTGCCGGCGCCGCAGGCGCAGACGGTCGTCACCGTGAGGTAGGCCAAGCGCAGCAGCACGACTGATCATCATGCCGCTATTAGGCGCCGTCCGCCATGCCTTTGACCTGCATGGATGAATATTCGGCACCTGCAGGCTTGACCAGTGCTTGGACGGGTCCGCGGTCAGTCCGGGCGTGTCCCGCCCGCAAATCCTTCCACCACGTTCTTCTGGTGGGTGTCGCTCGGGTCTGGCTGGACGATTCGGTCTTAGACGCCCGATACCCGGCAGCGCAAACCGGCTCATTTCGATCTTGCTGTCGGCCCGCCGATGTGTCGGACGCGTGCCGAAGAGCATGTGACGAGCATGAACTCGGCCATCTCCGCCTCGCAGAAGAGGGTCGAGAATCGAGAAAGCGCAGGTCACGTGGTGTACCGCTCGAATATGGCGTTGCGTGCCCTGAGCTGCGGTTAAGCCGCGTGGTGGTACTCGCTGATCATTCCTGCAACTACGGGTTTTCGGCGGATGGATCGCAGGTTGTTGAGGTCGATCACGTCGCGGGCGGGCTGCGTTGCGATGTCCGGGGGACGTTGGTGTCGGGACTGGTGCGGCCTATGCCGGTTGTAGTGGATCAGGTACTCGTGGAGTACGAACGCCAGGTGGCGTTCATTGAGGATCAGGACCCGGTCCAGGAGTTCACGGCGCAGGGTACCGATGACCCGCTCGCAGATACCGTTCATCCTCGGCGTCCGCGACATGGTGGTGACGACCCGCAGCCCTTCGGCGGCGAAGACCCCTCTGAAGGCGGAGGTGAAGAGCGGATCCCGATCGTGGATCATGAACCGCAGCCCGGCGAGACGGTCACCCAGATCCATCGCCAGGTTGCGGGCCTGCTGCACGGTCCATGCTCCGGTCGGGTGCGCGGTCACTCCGGCCAGGTGCAGTCGCCGGGTGCCGTGCTCGATGAAGACCAGCACATACAGCCGTTTGAGAAGCGCGGTCTCGACCACCAGGAAGTCGCACGCGATGATCGCGTGGGCTTGCGCGGTCAGGAACTGCCGCCAGGTCGGCCCAGCCCGGCGAGGTGCCGGATCGATACCGGCGGCGCGCAGGATCTCCCACACCGTGGGGGGCTCGCCGCGAAGCGTGGACACCGGGCTGTTATGCGGCGAGCAGCACTCTAGCGGTGGTCTGCTGCTCGTAGTCGACTGGGCTGAGGTAGCCGAGGGTGGAATGCCTTCGGCGGGTGTTGTAACGAGTGATCCACTTGAAGACGGCCAGGCGGGCCTCACGTGCTGAGGACCAGCGCTTGGCGCCTTGGAGGGTCTCGCGTTTGAGGCTGGCGTTGAACGCCTCCGCGGCGGCGTTGTCGGCGCTGGTACCGACGGCGCCCATGGACTGGCGCACGCCGAGCTCGGCGCAGACCTTGGCGAACTCGGCCGAGGTGTACTGGGCGGATTCAACCGGTCGTCGCAACACCTTGATCCGGAGGTGTTGCATGGGCAGACCAGCGGGGTGGATGACGACGCGCACCGGGCGGCCGGCGA
>NZ_JBVJIM010000014.1:0-300483 GCF_055586305.1 Nonomuraea sp. NPDC051298 | reverse complement strand
CAGCAGGAGGGTGGGATCCGCGGGCCGCCCCGCCGTCCGCACACCCAGGGTGACCCCGTTGACGTCAATCGTCGGTTCCATGACCGCGCCCCTTCAGAATTTCGGTTACGTGTAACGAACACTAACCCAAGATCTGTTACATGTCACGAAAAATCATCTACAGTGCATACATGACATCAATGTCGGATGAGCGGGCCCTGAACGCCTGGGCCGCCTACCGCCGCCTGCGACTGTCCCTGGACGCCGACGTGGCCCGCGACCTGGAGCGGGCCTGCGGACTGTCGATGCCGGACTACGACGTCCTGGCCGCGGTGGCCGGCCTGTCCGACGGTGAGCACTGCATCCGGGTCCGCGGCCTCGCCGATCACCTCGGATGGGCGCACAGCCGCCTGTCACGCCAGCTCGGCCGCATGGAAGGCCGGGCCCTCATCGCCAGGGAGAGCTGCGAGCTTGACGGCAGGGGCGAGGACGTCGTCCTCACCAAGGAGGGCCACCGCGCCCACGCGGAGGCCGCGCCCGTCCATCTGGACTCGGTACGGCGCCGCTTCGCCGACCTGCTCACACCCGGGCAACTCACGGCTCTGACCGCCATCACCGCTCGCCTGACCCCTGACGCTCGTACTCCCGGCTAGAAAATTCCCTGCCGAAACTTGGAGCGCGAACGGGTCTTTCGGCGGTGACGGCTGCCCTGGGGCGCTTCCTGCGCTCCTGCCCATGACCAGATCACGTCGTGGAATCGCGGCCGCCCTCCTCCGCCTGACCGTGCCGCTGGAGCGGCGTCGGCGATGCGAATGGTGTCGCCCACGTCGGCCTCATGCCGGAGGTGAGCTCGTACTGCCACTGCTCCATCGCGGTTGTCGTGCTTGACGGTGCCCGGTAATGCTTGCTGAGCCCGGAGGTTACTGTTCCGGGAGCGAATGGGTGCCGGACCGAACATCGGGCCGAAGTGAATTCAGCGAAATTTCAGCGCCGCCTCAGCACAGGTGAGCAAAGTACCCACCCATGATGAAAACAATCCTTGTCGCGTCCCTCTTGGGCATGTCCGTGGCGCTGCCCGCGACCTCGGCTCAGGCCGCCACGTCCGCTGGGACCTCCGCGGAGGCCGTGAACCGAGACAGCCACCGCTGCTCCAACTCGGCCCGCAAGTACGTCAACTACTCGTGGGGCGAAGGCATCTCCAGCGCGACCGTCTACTTCAACAACCACTGCACCGTCCGGCAGAGCGCCAAGCTGCACTTCCGCGACGCGATCGGGTCCAACTACACCGAGTGCATGAGGACCAACGGCGGCACCAAGGGCAAGAAGCGGTGGGACTTCGGGGCCGGTGGCCGCCTGGTCCGCATCACCAAGGGCTGCTGACGACCTCAGCCATGATCGCGTAGTCGCCGACCGGCCGGTTGTCGGCGACCAGCGCGCAATCCCTATGAGACCGTGGGCCGTGGCCAGGCGACCGGCCGGCGCGGAGACGGGCCACGAGGGACGGGCGTTGAGGCGTGCCGCGGCCAGGCACAGGGCCAGGGGGTGGCGGCCGCTCGCTCCGGGTGGTTCAGCGGGTCCGCAGCACCAGTTCGCCGATCTCGGGAAGTACGGCGTCCGCGATCGAGACCTTCTCGATCAGCCCGTTGGCGTGGAAGAGGTCGGCGGCGTGCTGCTGCTCGGCGACGAACTCCTCGCTGACCGGGTGCAGCCCCCAGGGGCGGGTGCGCAGCGCGTGCTCCCAGGCGTCGAGGTCGCCGTCGAACAGGGCGGCCGCCTCGCGCGGGTGCTCCGCGGTCCAGCGGTCGGCCGCCTGGAGCGCGGTGACGATTCTGGCCAGTTCGCCGGGGTGCTCCAGCGCGAAGTCGCGGCGGGTGAACCAGAGCGAGCGGTGGCTGAACAGGCCGTCGGTCTCCACGAGCGTCCGCGTACGCGACTCGACCGGCGTCAGGTACGGGTAGGAGCCCACCCAGGCGTCCACGTCACCGTTCACCAGCAGTTCGGCGGCGTTGCCGTAGGCGTCCACGGGGACGATGTCGCCCCACCCGAGCCCGGCGCGATCGAGGGCCAGCAGCAGGAGCGTCGTCTGCCACGAGCCGTGCCCGAGAGCCACCCGCTTGCCCTTCAGCTCCGCCACGGTGCCGATCGGCGAGTCGTCCCGCACCACCAGGCGGCCGTTCTCGACCCGCGGCTCCGAGATCGCCACGTACACGATGTCGTGCCCCTTGGCCTGGGCGGTGACCGGGGGAGTGGAGCCGGTGCCGATGAAGTCGTACCCGCCGTCGAACAGGTGGTCGCTGTGGGCGGACGGGAGCGCCCTGGTGGGATCGACCGGTGTGCCCCGGCCCAGCGCGTTCAGGTCCACCCACTCGACGCCGGGCAGCAGGTCGCGGTGGCGGGCCACCCACAGGGTGTTGTTCTGCGGGAAGTAGCCGACTCGGGTGGTCATGAGGTGCGTCCTTTCAGTAGCGGCAGTACATGGCGGCCCACGCGGCGGGCCTCTTCGAGATGGGGGATCCCGGCCAGGATGAAGGCGTCCACGCCGAGGTCCAGGAGTTGGTCGAGGCGTTCGGCGACCTGGTGGTAGTCGCCGACCAGGCCGAAGGCGGGGCCGTCGCGCAACTGGCTGAACCCGCCCCACACGTTGGGGGCGACCTCCAGGGTGCGGGGGTCGTCACCGGACCCGGCGAGGAAGGAGCGGCTGCGCCGCACGCCGACGGAGTCGCCGCCCGAACCGCCGCCCGAGTCGTCGCGCGGCCTGGCCTGCCAGCCCTGCCGGATCTCCTCCCACGCCTCCTCCTCGGTCTCCCTGGCCAGCACGTCCACGCGCACGGCGAACCGGGGCGGCGTGGCGCTGTGCGCGCGTACGGCGTCGAACTTCTCCGCCAGCGCGCCGAACGGCTCCAGCCAGGACAGGTAGTAGTCGGCGTGACGGCCGGCGGCGTCGATGGCGGCGGGGGAGGAGCCGGAGAAGAAGATCTCCGGGAACGGCTGCCCGGCCAGTTCCTCCGGCAGCCCCGCGTTCTCCACCTGGTAGAAGCGGCCATGATGGGTGTGCCCGCCGTGCCAGACGCCCTTGAGCACGTCCAGGAACTCCGAAGTGCGCGCGTAGCGGTCGTCGTGGTCCACCTTGTCGCCCCACCAGAGCTGCGCGGGACCGCCGCCGCCGGAGATGACGTTGTAGACGATCCGGCCGCCGGTCGCCCGTTGCAGTGTGGCCGTCATCCGGGCCGCCTGCACCGGGTGCAGGAACCCGGGCTGGAAGGCCACCATGAAGCGGTACGACGTGGTCTCGCGGGCCAGCGTCGCGGCGGCGGCCCACGGGTCGTCGGTGTGCGGGAAGTTCGGCAGCAGCCCGCCGACGAAGCCGGACTCCTCGGCCGCCCGCGCGACCTCGGCCATGTAGTCGGCGTGCGTGTAGCCGTCGTCCCGGCCGTCCCGGACGCCGGGGGCGGTGCCGTGGGGAGCGAATCCGCCCCGGCTGCGGATCCGGCGGCGCAGCGACGGCTGGTCGCCCTCCATGTGGATGCGCCAGTAGATGTCAACCGGCAAGGGTGCGCTCCTTCACGTGTTCGCCGAGGTGGTAGACGTCCTCGGTCTGGAGGAAGAACTCGGTGACGCCGCGCCCCGCGTACTCCTCCACGCGGTCGAGCGAGGCCAGGTGGACGCCGTAGCGCAGGCCGGGCAGCTCGGGGACGAGGGCGTCCAGGTCGTCGTCCTCGGCGAAGACGTGGACGTCCGCGTGCCGCCGCGACAGGGCGAGGGCCTCGGGAGAGGCGCCGGTGAGCTGCACCTCGGGGAAGGGCGGCGCCGACAGCGGCGGGCCGAAGCCGCCCGCGGCGACCTCGTAGAAGTCACCGCGGAAGTCGAACGGGCCACCGTGCCAGACGCCCTTGGCGACGGTCAGGAACTCGTCGGCGCGGGCGTAGCGGTCGGGGCCGGTCAGGAAGTCGCCCTGCGCCCTGGCCACGTCCGCGTCGAGGTCCACCTCGAGCCGCCAGCCCAGCCGGCCGGCGGCGAAGCGCTGCAGCGAGGCCGAGAGCTTGGCCACGTAGACGGGGGTGGCGGCCGCGGCGTGGAACCCGGCGACCACGCGCAGGTGCCGGGTACGGCGCAGGGCGTTCGCGGCGACGGTCAGGGACTCCTGCCCGCCGGGGTCGAACGGCACCAGCGCCCCCGCGAGCCCCGCCAGGTCCGCGGCCACGGCGGTTCGTCCGGCGGGATCGGTCAGGGCGGGCCGCACGTCGGCGACGAACGCGGGCAGTTCCGGCGCGGCGGTGCTCCTGGTGGGGAGGACGGCGTGGAATCGGGCGGCCGCGGGGCCGCCGTCGCGCGAGGGCGTCTCGGGGTGGGGCATCATGCCACCTCCGCCAGGGGCACCTCGGCGAGCAGGGCGTCGATGCGCGGACGCAGGTCCTCGGCCAGCGGCTCGATCTGGGTGTCCAGGACGAACAGGCCACGCGTGACGTGCCGCGCGCCGAGCACGCTCAGCACCGGCCGCAGCGCGTAGTCCACGGCCAGCAGGTGCGCCACGGTGCCGCCGGTGGCGATGGGCACCACCGACTTGCCCGCGAAGGCGCCCTGCGGCAGCACGTCCAGGAACGACTTCAGCAGGCCGGAGTAGGCGGCCTGGTAGATGGGCGTGGCCACGACGATCACCTCGGCCGCCCGCACCAGGCGCGCGGCCCGCGCCAGCTCCGGATGCGTGACGTCGCCGTGCAGCAGGGGTTCGGCGGGCAGGTCCCGCAGGCGCAGGACCGTGGTCGGCCGGTCCAGCCGCCCGGCCAGATGGCCGACCAGCCGACCGGTACGGGAGCCGGCCGAAGGACTGCCGGAGATGAACAGGACGGTCATGTCAGATCTTTCCTAGGAGTTCGGCGGAAACGGGCGAGCTGCCTGCCCCGTCTCTTCGAGGAGCCGGCGCCGCCGCGCCGTCGCGGGCAGCGCGGGGTCACCGCGGCACCTCCTCGCGAGCCGAGCCCGCGTGGGTGTCGACGCCGAGGTCGGCGAGGAGCCGGCGGCGCAGCTCGACGAAGCCGGCGTCCGTCCTGTCGCGCGGCCGGTCGAGACCGACCTGCAGGTCCGTGACGAACCTGCCCTCGCGCAGCACCGCGATCCGGTCGGCGAGCAGGATCGCCTCCTCCACGTCGTGCGTGACCAGCACCACGGCCGGGCGGTGCCGGGCGCACAACTCGGCGATCAGGTCCTGCATGTGCAGCCGGGTGAGCGCGTCGAGCGCGGCGAACGGCTCGTCCAGCAGGAGCAGCTCAGGCTCGCGTACCAGGGCCCTGGCCAGGGCCACCCGCTGGGCCTCACCACCGGACAGCGTCGCGGGCCAGGCGTCGGCGTGCCCGCTCAGTCCCACCTCCGCCAGGGCCGCGAGCCCCTTGGCACGGGCGGAGCGGCCCTGCCCGATGATCACGTTCGCGAGCGCGCGTTTGGAGGGGACGAGCCGCGGCTCCTGGAAGACGACCGTGCGCACCGGCGGCACGAGCACGGTTCCGCCGGTGGCGGCGTCCAGGCCGGCGAGGATGCGCAGCAGCGTGGTCTTGCCCGTGCCGCTCGCGCCGAGCAGCGCGAGGAACTCGCCACGGCGCACGTCCAGGTCCACCCCGTCGAGCACGGCGCGCTCGCCGAAGACCTTGCGCAGCCCTCTCGTCCGTACGGCGAGGCCCGCCGGCTCCGGCCTCATCGGATGCTCACCGCCCTGCGCCAGGGCATCGTCACCCGTTCGACCAGCCGCAGCGTCAGGTCGGCCAGCAGCCCGATCACCGCGTACAGCAGTACGCACAGCGCCAGGATGTCGGTACGCAGGTAGTCGGTGGCGCGGGCCATCAGGTAGCCGAGCCCGGCCGTCACGTTGATCTCCTCGGCCGCGATGAGCGCGATCACGCTGAGCGTGGTGGCCAGGCGCAGCCCGGCGAAGACCGACGGCAGTGCCCCCGGCAGCACGACCTCGCGCGCGATGGCGAGCCTGCCGAGGCCGAACGAGCGCGCCGCCTCGACGACCTTGCGGTCCACGTTGCGCACGCCGCTGGAGACGTTGACGTACATGGGGAAGGTGCAGGCCACGCCGATCAGCAGGATCTTGGACGCCTCCTCGATCCCGAACCAGACGACGAACAACGAGGTCAGCGCCAGGAAGGGGATGGCGCGCAGCGCCTGCATCGAGGAGTCCACGAGTTCCTCGCCGAGCCGGGTGAAACCGGAGACGACGCCGAGCAGCAGGCCGGTGGAGGCGCCCAGCACCAGGCCGAGGCCGGCCCGGGTGATGGAGACGCGCAGCGCCTCGGGGAGCTGGCCGTCGGCCCACAGCTCGCCGAAGGTCGTGACGACGTCTTGGGGACCGGCGAGGACGTCCTCGGTGAGGACACCGGAGGCGGTGGCCGCGTACCAGGCCGCCAGCAGCAGGACGGGGCCGATGGCCCGCAGCGCGAACGTCAGTGCGGGCGCGCGCCCGGCGGCACGGGGTGGGTCCGGGGCGACGAGCCCCTGCGTCGCCACGCTCATGGCTTCGCGTTCCCGAGGGTCGTCACGTCCACGACGTGCGGAGCGACGTCCAGCGGCGCGGTGAGCACCTTCTGGTCGAGGAAGAACTTCGCGACGTCCTGATATTTCGCGATCTCATGGGCGGTGACCGCTTGGGCGGGCTTGCCCTGTTTCTGGAGGTCGACCACCAGGTCCTTCTGCGCGCCCTGCACGGCCTGCGGGCCCGCCTGGGTGAAGACGTTCAGGTACGCCTCCGGGTCGGCGATCTCCTTCGCGCTGCCCTCCTTGATGAACTCGAACAGCGTCTTGACCACCTCGGGATGCTCGTCGAGCAGCTTGTTGGCGGCCACGTAGATCACGTAGTTGTCCGACTTGATGGCCTCGCCGTCGGCCAGGATCCGGGCGTCCAGGTCGGTGACGGCGGGGATGAGGTAGGTGGAGAACGTCGACCAGGCATCCACCTTGCCCGAGCCGAAGACCGGCGCGGTCTGCGGCGGGTTCAGGTAGACGCGCTTGACCGCGTCCACCGGTACCTTGAACGTCTGCAGAGCCTTGAGCAGCAGGTACTCACTGGTGCCCCCGTGCCCGACCGCCACGCTGCGCCCGGCCAGGTCGGCCACCGACTTGATCGGCGAGTCGTTCTTGACCACGATCCCCTCGCCTGGGAGGTCGGGCGGCACCGTGGCGAAGATCTTGAAGCTGGGCTTGACGGCCAGCGCGGTGACGCCGGCGGTGATCGAGCCGGTCGCGACGTCGAGCGAGCCGGCGTTGATGGCCTGGGCGGCGGGGGCGAAGACGGAGAAGTCGCCCACCCACTTGACCTTGGCGTTGACCTTGGCCAGGGCGGCGTCCAGGCTGCCGTCCTTCTTGGCGACGGCGAGGAAGCCGCTGTTGCCCGGGTCCGAGATCCGGACGACCACTTGCTCCTGGGCGGTGGTGGCGCTGGTGCCGCCACCGCAGGCCGCGACCAGGAGGACGAGAGGGACGGCGAGCAGCAGCTTACGCATGGGTGACTCCTTGGAGCGGGGTGTGATCGGCCCAGGCCGCGATGTCCACGGGCGATTCGAGGAATCGGTGGCCGCGCAGGAAGTGCTCCTGCTCGGCCAGCAGGTCGAGGCGTTCGGGTGACAGGTCCAGGTGGAGTGAGGCGCCGGGGACGTAGGCGGCGGCCACGGCGGCCGCGCCCGCGCCGGTCTCTGCGCCGAGGATCCTGGCGACCTCCGCCGGATGGCCGGCGGCCCAGTCGGACGCCCGCAGCAGGACGCCGAGGAAGCGGATGACCACGTCGGGGTGCTCGTCGAGCAGGCGCTGGTGCACGGTGATCGGCCGTGGGGTGCCGTTGTTCACCCGCGCCCGCCGATCCGGCACGGCGTCCAGGTCGATGCCGACCTCCGCGCCATGGCGCAGGGCGGCCTCGACGGCGAGCGCGCCCTTGACGTAGACCGCGTCCACCTTGCCGGCGGCCAGCGCGGCCAGCTCCGTCTCCCATTGGCCGCCGCCCGGCGCGGCCTCGACCTCCACCGGCTCGGCGTCCCCGAGGCCGAGCCCGGCCAGCCCCAGCGCCCCGTGGAAGCCGCGCAGGGCCATGGCCCGCCAGAAGTCGATGACGACGCGGTGCCGGGGCACGGCCAGGCGCAGGCCCTTGAGCTGCGCGGGGTGCTCCAGGGCGGTGCCGGCGCGGACCAGGATGGCCTGCCGCTCCTCGATCCAGGTCAGCCCGATCAGGCGGGTGGCCTCGCCGCGCGAGCGCGCCCAGAGCGCGGGAACGTTGCCGCCTTCGCGGAACAGACCGGTCAGGGCGTGGGTGTAGTGCGTCTCGCGGCGGACGCCGGGGCCGCCGTCCTGCAGGGACCGGACCTCGATCCCGTCGGCGGCGAACTCTCCGGCCAGCCAGCCCAGGTCGGCCGCGATGCCCGTCGCGGTGGGTACGGGACAGCGGGTGAACCAGACGGTGTCGAGCGCGGCTGTGGTCATGCGCGCAAGTTTGCTAGTAAATTGGTAGGAAATGCAAAGAATGTCCCGCGATGCGGGAAGCGCTCTCGGCAGAACCGGCTCTGAGCTGGCCCCAGCTCTCCCTACCCGAATGACGGAGTTTCCCGTATGGCAGCAGAAGGCGGCGTCCAGTCCGTACACAGGGCGATCGGCCTGCTCGACTGCTTCGGCGGCGGGGACGCCTCACTCAGCCTGTCCGACCTCTCGCGCAGGACGGGGCTGTCCACCTCGACCACGCACCGCCTGGCCAGGACGCTGGCCGTCGCCGGCTTCCTGGAACAAGAGACGCGCACGGGCCGCTACCGCCTCGGGCCGTCGATCACCGAGCTGGGGCAGCTCTCCTTCCACCGGCGCGGCCTGCACCGCATCGCGCCCGAACTGGCCGAGCTGGCCCGGATCACCTCCGCCACCGTGGACCTGGCCGTCCGCAACGACAGGCACGCGGTCATCCTGAGCGGCGGCTCGCTCAACCCCGACAGCGGCATCGGCCTGCGCCGCCCGCTGCACTCCACGGCGCTGGGCAAGGTCCTGCTGGCCTGGGACCCGGAGGGCAGGGCGGACCTGGAGTCGCTCGGGCCCCTGCGGGCGCTGACCGGCCGCACGATCGTGAACCACGGCGAACTACGCGCCGAACTGGACCGCGTACGCGAGGCCGGGTACGCGCTCAACGACGGGGAGTCGGGCGACGGAGTCCGCACGGTCGCGGTGCCGGTGCTCGACCGGCAGGGCCACGTGCGTTACGCGCTGGCCGTGCGCTCCACGCCGCTGGTCATGAGCGACGCGCGGATCGACTGGTTCGTCACACACGCGCGGGCCTGCGCCCGCGCGCTGGAGGTGCTGCTGATCCCGCCCGCCGAGCGCCGACTGCGCACCTCCGCCTCGGAGTGAGGCGGCCCGCCCGTCCGAACGGAGGTGGAAGGCCGCCATCGCCCAGCCGTCGTGGCGGTGGGGTGAAGCAGGAGGCAGTCTGGACCGCCCTGGGAATCTTGGATGCCTCGGTCCTTGTGCTCCGCGAGAGCAGCGGTGGCACGCCGCCCCGATCAGGCAGGGCCCGCACTCGACCGCAGGATCGGCCCATGGTCAACAACATCTGGAGCGGCCGGGCCGCGTCGCGGCACTGCATGTAGCGGCGGCCATCCGACACCGCCGTGCATCGAAACCTCGACGACCTACCCGCACGGCTCCGGGCGTCATCGTGGCGGTGCCGGCGGTGGCGGTGGCACGCGTCCAGCGGGACAGGCTTTTCCCGCGATCAGGCTTCGAGCGGCTCCAGTACGAACACCGGGATCTCCCGATCCGTCCTTTCCTGGTAGTCGGCATACGGCGGATAGGCCGCCACCGCACGCTGCCACCACTCGGCCTTCTCCGCGCCAGTCACTTCACGAGCCCTCATGTCCCGCTTGACCGGGCCGTCCTGAAGCTCCACACGGGGCTCGGACTTGAGGTTGAAGTACCAGACGGGGTGCTTGGGAGCGCCGCCCTGCGAGGCGACCACGGCGTATCGTCCTTCGTGCTCCACCCGCATCAGCGGCGTCTTGCGGATCTTGCCGCTCCTGGCGCCCAGATTGGTCATCACGATGACGGGCATTCCCGTGTCCCTCAAGGTCGTGCCCTTGGTGCCGCCGGAGTTCTCGTACAGCTCGACTTGCTCACGTACCCACTGCTCAGTGCTGGGTTCGTACTCGCCTTCAAGAGGCATGTCATCGGTCCCCTAGGTCGGCCAACTCGCGTACGGAGGGTGCAACGCCCGCGCCGTGCGGATTTCATCCATGTCTGGTCGCGGTCGCTGTGATGACGGTGTCCCTCCCCGTCAAAATGGACAGAGGTAGCACATAGTCGCAAAGCTCCGTGCTGAAGGTAAGGAAGCAGACATCCTTCGTGGGAGCAGACGAACAGGATCCACCGATCCCTGACCCAAGGTGCGCGAGCGAGCCAGGACCCGCCGCTTACAAGGCCCGGATCCTGGAAGAGTACGACCGGCTCGACAGGGGAAGCCCTGCCCTTGAAACTCGACTGCCTTGCGAACCCCGTCGGTGGGCTCTGATCGGCTACAAGTGCAAGGACAAGAGCTACCGGGCGATCCGCGCCTCACGCGTCGTCGAGGCGACCACGAGCAGCACCGTCGCGTCCCCCAAGTGTTCGATGATCGCTGCCAGTGGCTGTTTCCGTGAGCCCAGGCCGATCGCGACGGCCGCCACCACATGACCTACACCATCACCGGCCGGTTCGGCGCATGGCTGAACCAGATCCGCCTGATCGACGCTCCCGGCGCCCCGGCCCGGGTGACCTGGCACAGGTTGGCGTATCTCGCACTTTCCTCTACCTCCCGACCAGGCCGACCTGCTGAAACGACTCCGGGGCCTCGCCGAGCAGCAGCTCGGCGCCGGCCGTTCCCATCCAGCAACGCCTCAGCACACGATCACACGAGACCACCGTCAAGGCCCTTCGCAAGGCCAACCAGACCCTCCATGAGGGAGCCAACGCCCGGGCTCGTCGGTTGCGACCAAGGTGGTCGCGGGCGTCGACTGCGCGCTCTTCGTCGCCACCGTCATGGCCGTTCCTACGACAACTCGGCTCTCCCTCCGCAGACGCTGCCGCCCCATGGGCGCCTGCGCCCAAAAGATCTCCAGCCATCTGTTGCCCGGCTACAGCCAGTTCTCTCCGTGGACGATGTAGTGCTGGATCGCGGTGAGGGTGCGGTGGCGAAGGTAATCGCCGTTCTCGTGGCTCAGTCGGGTGGCCGCCGCTCGGTTCAGTGCGTTGGAAGCGGCCTTCTCCAGGTCGGGGTCGAGCGCGTGCCGTAATGTTTCGACCGCTTCCTGCCGCAGCATGATGCGGCCGACCTCCGTGTCGTGGCCCGGCACGGCGAAGCCGGTCGCTCCGGAGCGCTCGTACGCGGCCTGGGCCTCCTGCCGCAGTGTCGCGTGCAGGCTCCTGAGCCGCTCGCGCGCCGCTGCGGCGCGGGTCCCTCGCTCGCCGGTGGTCAGAAGATCGAGGACCTCTTCCACGACGTCTCCGTCGAGACCGGTGGTACGCAGTGCCAGGTCCACGGCCATGCGGACGATCTCCGGCAGCTTGTCCGGTCCAGGGGCGGCGGCCAGCGCCGCGATCCGCAGATCAGCGGCGGCAAGTTCGCGCATCTGCCTATCGAGGAACAGCGCGGGGGATGACGTGGAGTCGGACGGGATCACCAGCCGGTGGCTTCGCGCAAGCCACGCACGATCGACGCGTATGCCGGACAGGCGCTCGCCCAGGGCGAAGGCGGCGGCTTTGCCGTCGCCATGCCATTCGGCGGCACTGACCGGTAAGGAGTTCAACCAGTCGGCAACGGCGTCCGGATCGTCGCCGGTGGCGGCGAACAGCTCCATCGGGTCGAACGTGGCCAGGATCTCTCCGCGAGCGGCGAAGGTGACGGAGACGTGGAGGTTGACGGTCCAGCTCAGGCCCAGCGCCTCTCCACCTGAGGCGGTCAGTCGCCGCAGCAGCGCCGTGTCGGCACCCGCACAGGACATCGGCTCGATCAGAACCGCCCCATCGCCCTCCACGGCGAACAATGCCGTCCGCCGGGACGTTTCATCGTCCTCGCTCTCGTCGCTCTCGTCGTCCCCGTAGGAGTCCCAAAACGTCGACTGGACCCGGCTCCAGTCGGCGTTCACCACCTCATCGGAGGGACCGGCGCCGATGCCGCGCAGTGCCTCGTCGGCAGCGATGCCCTTCATCCAGACGAGGCCCACCGGGTCGGGGAAGACATCGTCAATGTCCGCGTAGTCGCTCATGACCTCTCGTCCGCTCACCGGGGTCTCCGGCACGGGACGAGGCCGTGCCGGAGACCGCTGCCGATCAATCTAACTGATCAGCTGGGATCGATGGGATTGTCGACCCCATCGATACTGCAGCCTCGGAAATCGGAGATCTCTTCGGGGTACAGAGCCTCAGTGGCCACAATGCCGGGGGCTCCGCTCGCCGGACGTGAATGCCCTAGCTGGATGACATCCACCCAGCGTCAGAGCCGTGATCAGAGCAGCGCGGCGGCGCGTCCGGCCGGATAAGCCAGACATTGATCGGCGTGTTTCACTCACAGCCTTTTGAACAGATGATGCAAAACAGGCCGATCATCATATAAGACACAACTAAAAGTAGAGATCGTTTTCAGTTGCGGGAACGAGATCCTCCGTGATCACCAGACAAGATCCACACTCGTCGTCGTGATCACATCGGACGGATGGTCAAGGCGGTCGAGGCCAACGATCTCACCCGTGCTGGCCAACCTGGACCGCCCCGGCGAAGTTGGAGGCTGGATCGGTACTCCACCTCTCACGGTTTCCGCCGCTTGAGGATCTTCCTTCACCCCACTCCTCGTGCGAGGATCCCAGGACGACAGGTTCTCCTGTTCCGTACAAGAGCCTGGATCGCGCTCGCGCCCTCTTCATGCCGGACACCACCAGAGCAGTAAACAGGTATTTCTCTGGCTCATCCCGGAACCGCGTTTCCGTCCCGGTTTTGATGTCTTCTACAGCATTTCGACGCGTCAACAAGGGTTCGGTTTCACTCGCCTTCACGATCCACGCCTGACGCACTCATCGGCGCGCCTTTTCCGCAAGGCTCACCACTCCGGCTCTTAACCGACGCGGCTTGCGGTGGTTTGCAGCCTCCGCCTGCACGGCGGCTATGGAGGCCCACCTCCATCTCTTGAACGGCACTGCCAACCACCAGATCGGCACCTACCCGACCCACCGTCAACATTCGGGACACACAAACGCCGACGCGGCCTTCAGGATCTCGTTCGCCCGCCGCAGCTCACGGTTCTCCCGCTCCAACTCGGCGATCCGCTGCGCGTCACCCGACGTCCGGCCAGGACGCCTCCCGCCATCGACCTCGGCCTGCCGCACCCTGGTCCGCAACGCCTCCCGATGCACCCCGAACTGGTCCGCGACCCGAGCCAGCACACCCGTGCCCTCGCCCGCATCACGAAGATCAAAAACCATCCGAACCGCGCGTTCACGCAGCTCAGGCGCGTACTTTCTCGGAGGTGCCATAACTCCTCACCCTTCCAGGTATCGGAGCCTCCAGCCAACCCGGGGCGATCCATGGTCGATCTGACGGCCAGAATCTGCCAGACAACAACTGCCAAGGTCCCGATCGCAAGTACTGCAGGGCGGCCTTATCGCTTCGCGGAACCGCAGCTCAGGCCATTCATGCGGGTTTGACATCGTTGCAGGAGGCTCTGGTCGTCTGCTACAGCACGACTACCCCGAGAAGCTGAAATGCGGATTTTGGCGGAAGAACGTCTTACAGAACTCAGGATCCGATGCCAGACTCCTGATATGGCAGATGCCTCTGTCGTGACGGCCATCATCTCGGCGGCCGGTGGAATGGTCGGCGCGCTCAGTGCCCTCGGGGGCGTCGCCCTGACCAACCGGGCCGCCGCCAGGAAGGAAGAGCGGGAGGCGGGGCGGCGGAGGGAAGAACAGCAGACACAGGCGCGCGAGCAGGCGTACGGGGATCTACTGGGCGGAGTTCTCAAGCTGCGCCTGCAGGTGGAGGTCGCGGCCCACCATCCCTGGGAGGACATGAACGAGCGGCTCGCCGCCATCGAGGCGCAGGCGGCGTCGGTCGGCGACCTGGCCTCCCGGGCGGCCGTACTGTGCCCCGGCGAGGTGGCAGGAACGGCGCGGGCGCTGGCGACAGCCGCGTACGGCCTGGCGAGCCAGGCCACCCGGCACACCAGAATGAGCTTTGACGAGGGCGGCCAGTTCGTGAGCGGGCAGATGCTGGAGCCGCCGTCGTTCCAGCGGCTGGATCGATGCGTCGATGACTTCTGCAGGGTAGCCGTCGAGCCTGAAGGCGCTCAGGAGCCGCTCGAGGTGTCTCCCAAGAGCTGAGCGGCCTCGGTGTGCTGGTGACGGGTGAGGGCGGGAGCGGTGGCGGCCAGCGAGAGGCGGGCCAGGTCCGCGGCCGCGGTGCGGTCGCCGCCCAGCGCCCGCACCCGGGCCGCGTAGAGGAGTGCGGGCCCGTTGCCGGAACCGGCCTCGAGCACGGCCGCCATCTCCTCTTCAGCGCCGCGGGAATCTCCTGTGCCGATGAGGGCGAGGGCGCGGGCGGCGCGGCCTTCGGGGCGTAGATGCGGCCGGACCTGGTCGAGGTCGCGCAGGGCACTCTCCGCCTGGCCCAGATCGGCCAGCATCTCCCCACGGGTACGCAGCGCCTCGGGCGTGTGGGAATCGGCGTCGAGCACCTCGGTGAGCACGGTCACCCCGGCGCGGCTGTGCCCGACCTGCCACAGAGTCCGGCCCAACTCGGTCTGCAGGGTGAGGTCGGCGGGCAGCCGGTCGACGGCGGAACGCAGGGTCTCGACCGCTTCGACGTCGAGGCCCTGCGCCAGGAGCGAGTGGCCGACGGCGGCCAGCAGGTAGGCCACGGCCACGTTGTCCTGGAGGGCTTCGAACAGGGCGGCGGCGGTGCGGTAGCAGGTCACGGCCCGCTGGGGGTCGCGTCGCAGATGGGCGATGTCTCCCATGCGCGACTGGGCACGCGCCAGCAGCGTCAGGTCCGCCTCGCCCGCGGCGGCGAGGGCGGCGCCTGCGTTGTGCTCCGCGGCCGCCAGATCCCCTCTGAACAGCGCGGACGCGGTCGCCGACAGGTGCCGCTCCGGACCGCTGTCGCCCGGGTGCAGATCGGCGATGTCCAGGTTCGTGAGCGGGCCGGTCAGGAGCTCGTGGCGCAGCCGGTACGGCGGGCGTGCCTCGAGCACGTACCTGTCCTGGAAGGCCGTGAGCACGGCGGCGGGCAGACCCTCGCGGGCGGCGGCCTCCGCCGCGTCGGCACCGGGCCCCGTGGCGAACGTCCGTTGCAGCCACGACGCGAGGCGCAGCGTCGAGACGTTGTGCTCGGCGGCCACGTCCGCGATCGCCTGCCCGCAGAACTCCCGGAGCGATCGCTCGATGCCGGGATGCGCGTGCACGTCCTGGACGGTGATGGCCGTGATGTCGGCGGGCAGCGACGCCCACAGCCGGGAACAGACCGCCTGCAGGAGCACCGGATCGACCGCGTCGCGTCCCGTGGCGACCGCGGAGACGATGTCCTCGGCCGCGCCGTCGGCGTACCATCTCCCGCTGCCCTGGACCGGCCGCTCCACGGCCTCCACGGCGTCGGCCGCCGTCAGCGGGGCCAGCACGTACGGCTCCAGGGGCCCCAGGGCGGCCTCGAGGTCGGCGAGACGCTCTTCCCTGACCGACAGCAGGAGGTGCAGATCCGGCAGCTCGCCGATGGCCTCGCGCAACTGGGCCAGGAAGTCGGCCCGGTGGGGATCGAGCCGGGCGTGTCGTTCGAAGACCTGCTCGACCTGGTCGATCGCCACGAAGAAGGGACTCGGACGGCCTGGGTGGCCGGCGCGGCGGAGGAACTCGTACACGGACAACCCGGCGAGATGGCTCGGCGGCGTCGCGGGCGCCCAGGAGCAGAGCAGGGCCAGCGTGTACGGGTTGTGCTCGGGCAGTGCGGCGAGCGCCGGCGGTGGCGGTCCGAAGGGCCGGCCGACGGGCAGGAGGCCGGCGGTGCGGAAGGTGGTGTCAGAGGCGAGCCGCGCGTGGAGCAGCGAGGTCTTGCCTGAGCCGGGCGGCCCGGTGAGCACGCTCAGCCGATGCCGCCGCCAGCGGTCGGCGAGCTCGGCCACCGCTTCGGAGCGCCCGAAGAATTGCTCGGCTTCTTGCGCACGAAAAGGGCGAACGCCAACATATGGCTGCCGATCGACATAGTGGGCCATCACGCTGACAGTCATCGCAGCGATCCCATTCGAAATGGGGGTCCTGCAAGCAGGATCGGCTTCGGATACGTGAGTCCGACCGCGTTCGTTCGCTGACCGCCGGGCTGAAGGAACAGCCATGCGGCGATGGCGAGAAGGAGGCGTGTCGGCCGGGTGCGCGATTGCCATGGAGAAGACGGCGACTGCTCAGAAATGCTGTCGACTCCTCTCACGGTAAGCGCCGTCGCCCGGCGGAGCCCGGTCCGACGTATGACGTGAGTTTATGCCGGTGGGCGGTGCACTCAGACCGCGACCCACCGCAGAGCCCGCGTGCGCTTCGTGCGCCCGCATCCCGGTCTCCTCTCCTGCCTCGCGGGGAGCTGGCTGCGATCCGTGTCGTGAAGTGACGTCATATGCTCTGATTGAACCCGAGGAGCGATCCGTTCTGGGTCAATGCCCTCTTCACCGCCTGACCGAACACGGAGGGGTCTTCCGCGGAGAGGGCCGCTATGTCGCGGAGCGAGACTCCAGAGAGATCGAGCAGGCCACCGCCGTCTTCGTCGACACGCTCGTGCAAACCATCCTCCTGCCTCTCCACTGTCACTCCAGACTTCGGGGCGGTCGCTCGCACGGCCGGGCCGCGCGAGCCCGCTTCTTGAAGGCATGCCTGCCACAGCATCGCCCATATGACGGACCTTGCCTAGGGGGAGGGACGCGTACACCGCAAAGTTTGTGACCAGGTGGAACCTTCGAGCCGAAGATCATCGGATCGGAGGTCTGTCCCTTTATATCCTGATTGGTGTAGTAGGTGATGGTGTGAGGATATTGATGGAATATTAGGATGGAATGTGAATTATTTGCCGCGCTGACCATTGCTCTGAGGTGTCAAGCTAGGAGGCCCGCGTCAGTGTTGCTACGATCGGTCCGTGACGGCTTCTCGGACGGTGGGACGCGGCGGATTGCCGGAAGTGTGGGGCGAAAAGATTCCTCCACGCAATAAGAATTTCACTGGTCGAGAAGGGCTTCTCGAACGGCTTCGCGATGGAATCGCATCTGATGTGACGGCGGTGGTGCCGCACGCCCTTCACGGTATGGGAGGCGTCGGCAAGACCCAGGTCGCCGTGGAGTATGCCTGGCGTTATCAGTCCGAATACGACCTCGTCTGGTGGATATCCGCAGACCAGGCGCTGCTGGTGCCCGCGGCGCTGGCCGCGCTGTCTCCCCGGCTCGGGCTCCCGCCCGCCAAGGCGGTCGGCATCGACGACACCGCCGCTGCCGTCCTGCACGCGCTGCGCCGCGGCGAGCCGTACGAGCGGTGGCTGCTCATCTTCGACAACGCCGACCGCCCCGAGGACATCAACCAGCTCATTCCGCGCGGTCCCGGCCATGTCCTCATCACCTCGCGCAACCAGGAGTGGCGCAGCGTCGTCGAGACCGTCCCCGTGGACGTGTTCACGCAGGGTGAGAGCGTTCAGTTCCTGCACAAGCGCGTGTCCAGCAACCTGCGGGAGGCGGACGCCCAGCGGCTCGCCGACGAGCTGGGGCACCTGCCGCTCGCGCTGGAGCAGGCCGGCGCGCTGCAGGCCGAGGCGGGCATCTCGGTGGACGAATACCTCCAGCAGCTCGCCAAGCACATGCCCGACACGTTGCAGATGCCCAAGCCGCTCGACTACCCGCGGTCGATGACGGCGGCCTGGCGGCTGTCGGTGAGCCAGCTCGAGCAGCAACTGGCCGAAGCCGTCGAGCTTCTCCGGTGCTGCGCGTTCTTCGGCCCCGAGCCCATTCCGGTCGACGTCTTCCGCTGGGCCGTGTCCGACGCGGTGGGCCCCGGCCTGCAGCAGCTCCTCGATCGGCCGCTGCTGCGCAGCAAGGCCATCCGCGTGATCGGTCGCTACGCCCTGGCCAAGCTCGATCCAGAGACGCGCACCCTGCAGGTGCACCGGCTCATCCAGGCGCTGCTGCGGGCCGACCTCAGTGAGGAAGAGCATCACCGTTACCGGAAGGTGGTCCACCTCCTGCTCGCCAGCGCCCTGCTGGGCGATCCGGACGACGAGGCCAACTGGCCACGCTACGCGGAGCTGGTCCAGCACATCGTGCCGGCCGAGGTGGCGACCACTCGCGATCCGAAGGTGCGCGAGTTCGCGCTCAAGATGGTGCGTTACCTCTACATGTCCGGTCAGCACCAGACGAGCCGCGCCTTCGTGGAGAGTTTTCTCAGCGAGTGGATCAAGGAATCTGGTGCGGACGACGAGCACGTGATCGTGGCCCAGTCGCAGCTCGGCCTCGTTCTGCGGGAGCTGGGCGACTACTCGAAGGCATACGAGACCGACAGGTCGGCGCTGGAGCGTTCGCGCCAGGTATTCGGGCCGGAGCACGAAAGGTCGTTGTTCATCTCGCAGGGGTTCGGGGCCGACCTGCGCGCCCTCGGCGACTTCGACCGGGCACGAGAGCACGACGAGGACGTCCTGCGCGGACACGAGGCCACGTTCCAGCCCGACCATCTCGAGCTGTTGTCCGCCAAGAACAACCTGGCCCTCGACTACGCCCTGATCAGCCGCTACGAGCGCGCGCGAACCGTGCACGAGGAGGTCTTCACCCTCTCGAGCAGGAAACTCGACGTCAGCAAGGTGTCCCACCTCGCGTTCTGGGGCAACCTCGCCCGGGTGGTGCGGTTGTGCGGCGACTACGAGGAGGCCAGCGATCTCGGCGAGGACGCCCACGCCTTCGGCGTCCAGGAGCTGGACGTCGAGCACTGGGTGACCCTGCGCACCGCCAAGGACCGTTCGATCGCACTGCGCCGTACGGGCCGGGTCGATGACGCGCTCGAGCTGGCGCAGGACGTCTACGAGCGATACAAGCGGCTCTACGGTGCGAGCCACCCCGACACGCTGGCCGCCGCCATGAACCTCGCCAACACCATGCGGAGCACGGGCCGGATCAATTCCGCGTTCGACCTGGCCCAGGACACGATGAACCGCTATCCGCAGGCGTACGGCCAGGACCATCCCTACAACCACGGGTGCGCGGGCAACCTCGCGTTGCTGCACCGGGTGCGGGGAGACGCCGAGAGCGCGCGCAAGCTCAACGACCTGTGCCTGCGTGCCCTGCAGTCCAGGCTCGGCCTCGACCACCACTACCCCCTCACCGTGGCGATCAATCTCGCCAGCGACCTGACGGCGCTCGGCGAGCTGGACGCCGCGCTGAGCCTCAGCGAGGACGCGCTCGAGCGGACCCGGCGGGTGCTCGGTGAGACCCACCCGCTGGCGCTCGGGTGCGCCGCCAACCTGTCCGTGGTGCTTCGGCGCCGGGGCGCCGACGAGCAGGCCCAGGAGCTGCAGTCGCGGACCATCGCCCAGTACGAACGCGTTCGCGGCCACGACCACCCCGACACGGTGGTCGCGACGGAGGGCAGGCAGCTCGACTTCGACTTCGACCCGCCGCCCATCTGACGGCCGTCGTCACGCCTGCAGGCCCGCGTTCGCCCGTCGCCAGCGGACCAGGTGGCGCTCGTTCGCCGCGCGCGCCCGCGCCGCGGCGGCACTGGGCACCTGCTCGCTCTGCCAGTCGGCCAGAACCCGGCACATGTGCGCGGCGAACTGCTTTCCCGCGGGCGTCAGCAGGCCGGAGGCCAGGAGGGTGTCCACGGCTCTGTGGGCGCCGGTACGCCAGCGCGCGAACTCGCTGTGCGCGAGCAGGGCCCTGTCACCGCGCTCGCGGGTGCGCTGGCGCCGCCAGAACCCGCTGACGCCCAGGTAGGCGTACGCCCCTTGCAACAGGCCGTCGGCCGGTCGCGGATCCTCCCGCCAGGGCGCGTAGAACCGGCGACTGTCATCGGGCTCGATCAGACGCACGATGTCGAGCAGGGCTCCCAGCTTGGCGTGCTGTACCTCGTGCGCGAGCACCGCGGCGAGCGTGAGGCCGTCCGTGGGCGCCGACAGACCGACCGTGCCGAAGGTCTCCGAGGCCGTCCCGCTCACCTGCCCGTCGGCGGGCGGGCGAAGCGGGGTGAGCACCCGATGCGCCACCGCGATCTCCGCGGCCGTGGCCGGGTGATGGGCGGTGAGGATGTCCCACGCCTCCTCGAAGGCGGAACGCCAGCTCCGCAGCTCTCCTTCGGGCAGCCGGTCGGCCACGTCCGCCGGCATGCGGTGCGGGTCGACGTCGTCGAGGACGAGATCGAGGGTGCGGCCATTGGCGGAGGCGGTCAGTCGCCGCACACCGCGCCAGCCCGGGGCGTCGCGGGTGTGGTCCGCGGGGATCGGCACGCGCACGTCCTGGACGGAAACCTCCGCGCCCCGGGGCGTGGACCGCACCGTGGCCGTGCCCTCCGGCAGGAGCGCCTCCCCCAGCGACGGCAGGGGCAGCGATCCCCCGAAGGTGCGCACGTCGATGGAGAGCGGGGCCCGCGCCCTGATGGCGGCGGCCGCCGTGACCGCGGCGAGGTGGTCGGGGCGGGCCCGCGCCGGGTCGTGGTCGAGGGCGAGCAGGGTGGTGCGCAACCAGGCTCCCACGGCCGGATAGCACAGCACGTCCTCGACCGCCTCGGGTGCCTCGTCCTGCAGCGCGGCGAGCCGGTCGTAGGCGTCCGCGGCCCGGCCCGCGCCCGGATGCCTCGTCGTCCTGGCGCTCTGCACGACCCCGCGCAGCAGCAGCAGATGTTTGCTGCGTTCGACGGTGGCGAGCTGGCGCACGGCCTCGGCGCCACCCCCTCCGGCCGCCAGAGTGGCGAACACCTCGTCAGATATGCGGTGCCTGCGGAGGTTCATCGAAGCCTTTCGAGCTGGGCGGCGAGATCGGCAGCCACGACCCTTCTGATGTGCCGGACGAGCTGCAGCAGGTCGGGGCAGTACACCGACGGATTGGCGAAGCCGCTCCCAGAGCGGTAGCGGTGGGCGAACTGGCCGCCGCCGCAGACGCTCCGCATGTCGCACGCCCGGCACTCCGGGGCGAGCGCGGGCTCGCCGAGCTGGCGGGCCGCGGCCTCGGGCAGGAGCAGGGCGTCGTCGAACGTGTTCATGTCCACGCGCAATCCGGTGGAGGCGGCACCGGGGGAGGAGGATCGCACGGTGTCGGACAGCTCTATCGTGCCGTCAGTGTCGATCACGAGGACCGTCACCGGGGACAGTCCGACCGCTTCGCTGTTGGACCGGCCGCCGAGCAGTAGCTGGATGATCTCGCTGAAGAGGCGGATGTCGGTCTCCATGTGCGGCGCGGAGTACCAGCGGTCGAAGACGGCGATCAACCAGTCGGCATACGGCGTCGTCGCGGAGCCGGGAAGGCGCCCCGGTGGCGGAAACGACCAGTTGCCCAGCGGGAGCAGGAAGTCGATCCTCGGCGGCCGGTGCTCGAGTAACGCCTCATAACTGGCCAATGGATCGTTGCGCAGATCTATCGTGCACAGCAAACCACTGAACAGATGCGGAAACGAGTCGCGGAGCAGGCGCAGCGACCGGGTGACGGCGTCGTAACTGCCCTTGCCGTTCGCGAATTTCCGGTGCTGGTCATGGGCTTTCCTGTCACCGTCGAGACTTACCGCCACGGCGATATCGAGTTCCGCGAACAGGCGAAGGTGGCCGGCGTCGAGCCGGATGCCGTTCGTCTGCACGCGGGCGCCCACCCGGGCGGACCGGCCGACCGCCTCGCGGGTGGCGGTGACGATGTGGGCGATGAGGTCGGGACCGGCGAGAAGGGGCTCGCCGCCGTGGAGTATCAACTCGGCGGAGGGCAGGTCGTGGGCCAGGACATGTTCGGCGATGCGCGCGGCGGTGCGTGTGGCGGTGGCGGCGGACATGCGGATCGGCTGGTCCCGCCAGCTCTGGTCCGCCATTTCATAGACGTAGCAGTACGCGCACGAAAGGTCGCACCTGCTATTGACCTTCAATACGAATTCGCGAAATGGAGTGGGCACCCACCCCTGGGCTCTGAGGATGCCGGGATCCAAGGTTCTCGGCCACTCGGTATGGTCTGGACGCTCCATCGATCCGAGGTTCAGCGCCACGCCTTGATCAACTCCCGAGGTTTGAGCGTTCGGCGCGTCGTTGCGCAATCGGTTGATGGACCACAACCACTATGAGCGGGTAAAAGGATCTCGTCAAACCACCGATCAGGGAGAAGGGCGTTCCAAATGGCGAAAGAACGGCCTTGCGGGACCGCCGGGTAAAGACGCGCAAGACTTGAGGGTTTGCCGGCGGCGGCCCGTTCGACGGGGCCGGACTCCACCCCGCGCTCCACCCATCGGAAGTGCCGCTCCACCCCGTCCCGTTCCTACCGTCTCGTCCATGGACAAACGCAACGGCCGGACGGGCCTCTGGCTCGATCTCCTGCACCGGCTCCTGGACGCCAACGGGGGAAAGTCCCGCGCCGCGCCGCCGCCGGTCACGACCTGCCCGGACGGGCTGACCGCCCGGGAGGTCGAGGTGCTGCGGCTCATCGCCGGCGGTCTCAGCAACACCGAGATCGGCGCGACCCTGTTCATCGCGGAGACGACCGTCAAGACGCACATCAACAACGCCTTCGCCAAGATCGGCGTCCGCGACCGCACGGAGGCCGCCCTCTACGCGCACGACAAGCTGGGCCCGCGATGACCTCGCCGCGTGCGGCCGTCCTCGGCCTGGCCGGAGGTGGCGGCGTGCGGGCGGCCCGCGTGGTGGCGCTGGTCAGCGCGTTGGGAGCAGGAGATTGATGATGAGCGTGAGCACGATGGACAGCAGTATCGACGCGACGATCATCGTCAGGCAGCCCATCCAGCCGCCCAACGGCCTGACGTCCCAGTTCCCGATTCGCACAGTCACCGCCCCTACCCGGGCGAGCCGGACAGGGGCCGCACTTTGCCAAGACTTGGCGGAGATCTTCACCGCGCTGCCGGTGTCCGAGCTGTTCGGGGCCCGTCCTTGGGCAGGTGGTACCTCAAGCGGGAGAAAGGCGTTCCTGCCGTAGGCGAGGCACCGGCAAGCGGGGGAGAGCGATGAAGGGGTACGACTTCGAAGGACCGGCGCTGGAGCTCGGGGCCCTGGTGTCCGAGGACGGCACCGCCGACCCCGCAGAGCGCATCCGGATCCCGTTGGGCATGCTCAACCGCCACGGCCTCGTGGCCGGAGCCACCGGGACGGGAAAGACCAAGACCCTCCAGCTCATGGCGGAGCAACTCGCCGCGCAGGGCGTTCCGGTCTTCCTCGCGGACGTCAAGGGCGACCTGTCGGGCCTGGCCTCACCGGGCACGCCCGCCGAACGCGTCTCCCGGCGCGCCGCCGAGGTGGGACAGACCTGGCAGCCCGTCGCCTGCCCCGTGGAGTTCCTCTCGCTGGGCGGTCTGGGGTCGGGTGTCCCGATCCGCGCCACCATGACCGCCTTCGGCCCGACCCTGCTCGCCAAGGTCCTCGGGCTCAACGAGACGCAGGAGTCCTCGCTCGGGCTGATCTTCTACTTCGCCGACAAGAACGGGCTGCCGCTGCTGGACCTCAAGGACCTGATCGCGGTCATCCGGTACCTGACCGCCACCCCCGAGGCGCTGAGCGGGATCGGCGGCCTGTCGGCGGCGACGGCGGGGGTCATCCTCCGTACGCTGACCAACTTCGAGGCGCAGGGGGCCGAGGCGTTCTTCGGCGAGCCGGAGTTCGACGTGCGCGACCTGCTCCGGGTGACGGAGGACGGCCGCGGGATGGTCTCCATCCTCGAACTGCCCGCCGTGCAGGACCGGCCGCAGCTCTTCTCCACCTTCCTGATGTGGCTGCTCGCCGACCTCTTCCAGGCGCTGCCCGAGGTGGGCGATCCCGACAGGCCGAAGCTCGTGTTCTTCTTCGACGAGGCGCATCTGCTGTTCGACGGCGCGTCCAAGGCGTTCCTGCAGTCGATCACCCAGACCGTGCGGCTGATCCGGTCGAAGGGCGTGGGCGTGTTCTTCGTCACCCAGACGCCGAAGGACGTACCGGCGGACGTGCTGGCCCAGCTCGGCGCGCGCGTGCAGCACGCCCTGCGCGCCTTCACCCCCCAGGACGCCAAGGCGCTCAAGGCCACCGTGTCGACCTTCCCCGCGTCCTCCTACGACCTGGAACGGCTGCTCACCGAGCTGGGCATCGGCGAGGCCGTCGTCACGGTCCTGTCGGAGACGGGCGCGCCGACGCCGGTGGCCTGGACCCGCCTGCGCGCTCCCGAGACGCTCATGGCGCCGTCCGCCCCGGACGTGGTCGAGGGCGTCATCGCCGCCTCTCCGCTGCGGCAGAAGTACGGCACGGCGGTCGACCGCGAGTCGGCCTACGAGATCCTGTCGGAGAGGCTGTCCGCCCAGCAGCCCGCCGAGACCCCCGAAGCCCCGCGCGAGCCGGAGCGGCCCAGGGAGCGGGAGCCCGAGCCGAGGCAGTCGATGCTGGAGAGCGTGCTGGAGTCGAAGGAGTTCCGCTCCATGGCCAGGTCGGCGGCGTCCGCCCTGGGCCGGGAGATCACCAGGTCCATCTTCGGCACCGCCCGCCGCAGGCGGCCGTAGCAGCGGTCGAGTCTCGTCGGCGTCGCTGGTACGGCACGCGCCGGACGCCCGGCGTCCGGGCCAGAGCGCGGCGAACCGAACCGGCCCGTTGTGCCTGGGCGCAGGCACGCGGTGAGGTGAGATGTTCTTGTCATCGGGATGCCTCTGTATTCTCGTGTCAAGGCAGGTTTACCCGGGTGCGGGCAAGGAGGGGCGCGGATGGTCCGGCTGACCAGGGCTCAGCAGCAGGAGCGCACGCGCGCGGCCGTGCTGGCCGCGGCGAGGGCGGAGTTCGCCGAGCGGGGATACGCCGCGGCGAAGGTCGACGCGATCGCCGAGCGGGCCGAGCTGACCCGGGGCGCGGTCTACTCCAACTTCCCGAGCAAGCGGGCCCTCTACCTGGCGGTGCTGGTCGACCTGGTCGAGGGCGGCGTGACCGGCGACGCTCCGCCTTCACAGCCGTCGTCCTCTTCGCCACCGCCCGCCCCGCTACCGCCCGCCCCGTCACCGCCCGCCCCGTCACCGCCCGCCCCGTCACCGCCCGCCCCGTCACCGCCCGCACCGTCGTCGGCCGCCGAGGCGCTGGGGGCGTTCGCCCGTACCTGGCTCGAACGGCTGCCTCTGGTCGGAGACACACCCGCGGCCGGTCAGGTGCACGTCCGCTCGCTGGCCGGGGTGCTCGACGACGACGCGATCCGCACCGTGTTCGGTCAGGTGAACGGGCTGGAGACGCTGCTGCTGGCGCTCGCGCTGGAGGCGTACTCGCCCGCCGGTGCGCCGCCCGCGCGGCAGGTGCGGCGGGCCGCGCTGGCCCTGAGACTGCTGGACGGCCCCGGCGCCTCGGTGGATCCGGCGCTCGGCTTCGGCGACCCCTTCGACGTCGCGCACGGTTGCGCGCATCTGTACGGCCTCGCCCTCGCCGACACCTGGGACCCGCCGTACCTGCCCTACGTCGGTCCGGCCCGCTCCTGCCAGGACCGGTGGGACCCACCTCCGGAGCTGCGGGACCTGGTCACCGATCGCCCGGTCGGGTTCGACGAGGACGGTGTGATCGCGGTGCTCGGCGTCAACCGTCTCGACGCCGCCGAGGAGGCCGTCCGCGCCGCGCGGGAGGGCGACCGCGTCACCGTGGCCGTGGCGACGACCGACCCGGCCGAGTTGGGCCGTCTCGTACGGCTGAGGATCGGCGACTTCGCCCAGTGCCTGCGGCGCGTGTTCGCGCCGGACGCCTGGCCGCGCCTGCGTCTCGTCCTCGACGACCACGGCCTGCTGGCGTCGGCCGTGGGCGTGCCGGACGCCGGCGACGCCACCGAACACGCGGTACGCGTCCAGCAGGGCACGCTGGTCGCCCGAGCCCACGGACGGGGCGCCGCACACGCCGCCGCGACCGCCCATCCTGCGGCCACAGGCAGGTCCCGCACCACCCCCGACAGGGCCGCACCGCGACCCGGCCGTCAGGGCAGGTCCGGCGGCTGACCGACCCGATCGTCCCCTCGCCCGGCCGGACCGGGGCCATGGCAAATGTCATGCCCGTGCCGGGCAGATCCCACAGGAGCTCATGGCCGACGGCACTGCTGCCGCGCCGAGTCCCGCAGGAGGGTGGACGCATGCGCCACAACGGTCCCGACTCCCCGGCCTTCGACCCGGACGCCCATCCGCCCGCCCCCGCACCGCCCGCCCTCGCACCGGCCCTGCTCCACGACGCGTCACGGCGCCGCCGTGGCCCGCGGCCGGTTCCGCCGGGCGTTCCCTACCATCGCGTACTGGCCGGTGAGAAACGCCGGGTCGGACGCGGCGTCCTGGCGCTCGTGCTGCTCCTCGTCGGGCTGTTCGGCATCGGCGGTGTCCTCAGCGCCCTCGGCTCCGCCATCGACCAGGCGCTCGGCAGGACCAACCCGATCGCGGGCGGTACGGAGTTCACGCCGATCTACCACGCCGCGAACCTCATCTCGATCGCGCTGATGATCCCATGGAGCATGTGCGTCCAGCGCCGGCTGTACGGGGTGAGGGGGGCGTCGCTGCACTCCGTGCTGTCCGCCTTCCGTCCCGCCGTGTTCGGCCGCGCGGCACTGACGCTCGTGCCGATCTGGGTGCTCTACATGACCGGCTTCTTCCTCCTCTCGCCCTACACGCCAGGATCGTGGCGGTTCGCCGACCTGGTCGCCGTGTTCGTCATCACGCTGCTGCTGTCGCCCCTGCAGTCGGCGGGGGAGGAGTACGGCTACCGTGGCCTGGCGTTCCGGGTGGCCGCGAGCTGGGGCCGTGGGCCCCGTACGGCGCTCGTCCTCGGCCTGGCCGTGTCGAGCGTGCTGTTCGCGGCCATCCACCTGTCCACCGACCCGTGGCTGAACGGCTACTACCTCACCCTCGGCGTCACGTTCGGCCTCATCACGTGGCGCACGGGCGGTCTGGAGACGGCGATCGTCATCCACGCGGCCAACAACACGCTCGCGTACCTGCTGGTGATCGTCACCCACGCCGACCCCCTCGCGGGCGCCGACCGCTTGGCGGGCACGGGGACGGCCGTGATGCTCCTTCCCTGCGTCCTGTTGGCGGTGATCACCGCCGTCGTCTGGGCGCGCACGCGAAGGACCGGTCCCGGCCTGACAGCCTGACGGCTGGTGGGACGGCTGGGTGCCGTCCCACCAGCAGGGGGTCATCCGATCGCGTAGGCGCGGCGGATGGTCTGGGTCACGGTGTCGCCGTTGCCGTCGGTGGCGGTCGCGCGCAGCGACACGTGTCCGGCGGCGTCCGGGTTGGCGACGCGTGCCGTCCAGCCCGCGCGGGTGGCCTTCACGGGGACGGCGGTCCAGGTGGCGCCGTCATCGGTGGAGGTCTCCAGGCGGAGGTCCCGTACGGTGGCGTCGGCGGCGCCGGGGTTGCGTTCGGTCCAGATCGGGAGCGTGGTGGTGGATCCCGGCTCGGCGCGGTTGAGGTCGTCGAGCCCCTGGGGGGCGAAGCGGACCGCGGTGAGGGGGAGCGCCTGCGCCTCGGCGGTGCGCTCGGAGCGGAACGTCCAGGTCGCCTCGACGGAGGTGGACAAGACGGAGGCGCGGGTGCCGGTCGCGGTCAGCGTGTACGTGGCCGCCTCGGCCGGGAGCGTGGCCCCCAGCGCGCACCGGTCCGGATCCCACAGGTCGCACCCCGTGTGGTCCTTCCTGGCGAGCACCTGGTCGCCCTTGGCGAGCGTGATGGCGACGGCGGCGGTGGCGTCCGTGCCGATCCGGTTCCTGCTTCCGTCGGAGAACAGCCTGGTGGCGTTGAACGTCAGCGCGTCGCCCTCGCGCCGGCCGCCGGCGGTGGCGAACGACGGGCCGCTCACCGCGGCGTTCCACGTGTGGCGCGTGTGACCGGGGTCGACGCGCGTGCCCGTGTCCTCCAGTCCGGTGCTGCCGGACTCGACGGTGGTCCGCCAGGTGAATCCGGGCGTCCGGTACTGGATCAGCGTGCCCGGCATCGGGAGGTCCCGGGTCAGGGTGCCCAGTGACCACCAGTCGCCCGGCAGCCGGTAGGCCAGGTACTGCTTGCCGGTCGTGGCCGTGCCGGAGCCCTTGTAGGTGGTGGTCACCTTGGCGAGGTCCTTGGTCCTGGCCGCGTAGGTGGGGTCCTCGGGGATCCCTCCGGTCCGCCGGTCGACGAGGTCGTAGCGGTAGGGGCTCGGTGTCGCGTCCCGCTTGTGCCAGAGGGACCTGGTCTGCAGGGTCAGCCCCGGCTGCTTCGTCGGGATGAGGTAGAACTTGTCCGGTGTCCGCCCGAAGGCGAGCCAGCCGCCGCTCCACCCGCCGTGGGACAGGATGAGCTCGAACTCGTTCGCGGGGGCGGCCGTGGGTTCGTCGAGCGAGACCTTGACCTGGTTGCCGAGCCGGGCGTCGACGTTCGCCGCCACGCCCTGGGCGACCTTCACCGGCTGGTGGGCGGTGGTCGAGTAGGGCGACTCGTGGACGGTCAGGTACAGGTACCACTCGCCTGCCGGGAGCCGGACGCTGCCCGATCCTTTCTCGACGAGCGCCATGCGCGTGTCGCCCGCGGCGTTGTAGACGTGGCCGAGGGCTGAGGCGGGAGCGCCGCTTCTGCCGACGACCTTGATGGGCACGTCGTACGACTCGGGCTCGACGTAGGCGGTGGCGACGGTGCGGACGGTCTGGTCGCCGGCCTTGGCGGTGATGACTCCAGGGTGGTCACCGGGCGCCCTGGCGGCGGCGTCGATCGTGACGGTGACCGTGGTGCTGCCCTTGGCGGGGATCTCGACGCGCTGGGCGGAGACGCGCAGCGCCTCGCCCTCGACGGTGAGGTCGAGGGTGACGGGGGCGTCCCCGGAGTTGGTGTAGGTGACCTCGCGGGTCACCTCGCGTTCGGCCGGTCCGCCGTACGGGAAGGCGGCGTGGAGGTTGGCCGGGTCGGCCACGACCTGCTGGGCCACGGCGCGAACGAGGTCGACGCGTCCGGCGCCCTGGTCGAAGACCGTGGCGTCGGGCTGGGGGGCGGCGCTGCCGGTGAGGGCGGCCTTGAGCTGGCGGCCGGTCCAGTCCGGGTGCTGCTGGGCGAGGATCGCCGCCGCCCCGGCCACGTGCGGTGTCGCCATGGAGGTGCCGGAGTGGGCGACGTGCGGGCCGTTGGCCGTGCCCTTGGCGGCCGCCGCCGTGATGGCCACTCCGGGTGCGGTCACGTCCGGCTTGATCGCGTGGTCGTAGGCCCGCGGGCCCCGGCTGGAGAAGTCGGCCATCTTGTCGGTCTTGTCGACCGCGCCGACCGTCAGCGCCGCGTCGGCGCTGCCCGGACTGGCGACGCCCGCCTCCCCGTCGTTGCCCGCCGCGACGACGAACAGGGCGCCGGTCTGCTCCGACAGCGTGTTGACGGCCTGCTCGACCGGGTCGACGCCAGGGGAGTCGAATCCGCCCAGGCTCATATTGATGATCTTCGCCTTGACCTCGGCCGCCGCCCATTGCATGCCCGCCAGCAGCGCGGATTCGGTGAACCCCTGGGTGCCGAGCTTGCCGACGGCCAGCCTGGCGCCGGGTGCCACGCCTCGGTACCGCTCGTCGGCTCCCGCGATGGTGGCGGCCACGTGGGTGCCGTGGCCGAGATTGTCTGTCGTATCCGGTTCGTCGGAGAAGTTTTGTGCCTGGGTGACCACGCCCTGGAGGTCGGGGTGGTCGGCGTCGTAGCCCGAGTCGAGCACCGCCACGGTGACGCCCGCGCCGGTGAGGCCCTGCTGCCAGGCTTGCGGGGCGCCGATCTGCCGGACGCTCTGGTCGAGGGTGAACGAGCGTTTCCCGTCGAGCCAGATCTTCGACTTGCCTGACGCGAGGGTCTGGGCGCCGCCGACCACGTTCTTCCAGGTCGCCGCGGCGTCGGCCTTCGGGACCGTCATGGTGGCCAGGCCCAGCCCGGCCAGTGGCCTGACCTGCTTCGCGCCGCTGAGCGTGGCCGCCTCCCCTGAGGCGGACTGGACGATCAGCGGGATCGCGGGCTGTCGTGCGTCCCCGTAGCTCCACTTCAGGAGCTGGGTGACGTTGAACAGCCGCTCGTCGAGCAGCCCCTGCGCCAGCAGCGGCAGGGCGTCGGACGGCACGACGTGCAGATCCCCCTCACGCCTGGTCACGTCGAACGACACCTCGCGCTGAGTGCCGGGCTCGACGTGGTAGCCGCCGCCGGTGAGGGTGACCCGGTCGCCGGTCAGCAGGGTCACCGTCCCCGAAACGGGCGCATCGGCCTCGACTGCCGCCCCCGCGGCCGGCGCGGCGCCGGTGAGGGCGCCCGCGCCCATCGAGACCGCCATCGCGGCGGCGAGGACACCGTTGTGTAATCTCATGCGTTCTCCCCGTGTACGCTTTCGACACCGAGGCCCGGTCGCGGTTGTGACGGCCGGTTGGCGGCACAGCCTGAACGGGCACGCCCGGCACCATAATACGTTTAACGAAGCATGGTCAACCCTTCCGGCTCGCCGTGGTGACCGTCCGCCCGCCGATCGGCGGCAAATCCCCACACGCCATCCCGACTCCCTCTAAAGTGATCCAGTCAAGATCAAGATCCAGTCGAGATCACGGAGAGGGAGCACCATGAAGCAGACGACCGCGTTACGAGCCGGCGGCTCAGCGCTTGTGCTGGCGCTGATGGGAGGTGCCGCGCCGGTAGCTCTCGCACCCGCCGCGCTCGCCGAGGGGAAGGCGACGCTCGGGCCGTACGGCTACGGGAACCTGAAGCTCGGCATGACCGCCACGAAAGCCAAGGCGACCGGGAGAATCGTCCACAAACCTGACGGCGACTCCGCCCGGTGCACGGGGTGGGACCTCAAGGAGAACCCGTACGACGAGTACCGGGTGGGGATGTACATCTCCAAGAAGCACGGCGTGGCCATGATCGTCGCACCACCCGGGCTCAAGACGCCGCAGGGCATCAGCCTCGGGTCCACCAACGCCCAACTGAAGGCCGCCTACCCCAACCTGCGCCGCGGCCCGGGTGGCTACCCCGCCGCCACCGTGCCGGGCAACAAGAAGGCGTTCTACCTCTTCTACGTGTCCGCCAAGAACAAGGTCGAAGGGCTGAGCCTGGTCCTCGCCAAGCAGGACTGCGTCCGTTACTAGCGTCCGTTGCCGGCGCCCGTCACCGGGAGAAGGCGGCGCGGTGGGCGACGGCCCACTGGTGGAAGGTCCGCGGCGGCGTCCCCGTCACCTCCTCCACGGTCGGATAGAGCTGGGACTCGTCGAGGGTTCCCGCGCCGTAGAAGCTGAGGAACGCGTGGATGTACCTCTCCGGCATCTGCTGACCGGCCATGTCGGCCCGGGCCTCCTCGTCGGACAGCGCGTGGAAGCGCAGGTCACGACCGAGCACCTTGGCCAGCACGGCCAGCCGCTGCGCGGGCAGCAGCCGTTCGGGGCCGCTCAGCGGGTGGACGCGTCCCTCGTGACCGGGATCCAGCAGGGCGCGTACGGCCACGGCCGCGATGTCGTACGGATCGATGGAGGCGATCGGCACGTCACCGAAGGCGTCGCGCACGACGTCGCCCGCGCGCAGTTGCGGCAGCCAGCGCAGCGCGTTGGACATGAGCGCGTTGGGCCGCAGGAACGTCCAGGCCAGCCCGGACTCGCGGACGGCCGTCTCCGAGTCGATCATGTACTCCGAGACCGCGTTGCGGGTGTCGGTGGCGACCGTGGCCAGGCTGGACAGCAGCACCACCCGTTCCACCCCGGCCTGCCGCATCCGGGCGAGCAGCCCCGGCATGTCCCGGTAGCCGGGCAGCAGGAACACCCCGCGTACGCCGCGGAGGGCCGCGTCGAGCGACTCCGGCCGGTCGAGGTCGCCGACGACCTGCTCCACGGGCAGGTCGGCGGGCCGGCGCACCAGCGCGCGCGCCTTCTCCCCCGCGCGGACGAGCGCCTGGACGACCTCGCCGCCGGCGTTGCCGGTGGCTCCCGTGACGAGGATCATCGCAGCGTCCTGCCGAAGTGCGCCGCCACGGTGTCGACGGCGACGGTGACCTGGGGCTCGGTGTCGTAGAAGTCGAACTGGGTGCCCTGCGTCCAGTAGATGTCGCCGGGGCCGGCGAGTCCGGCGTGGAAGCGGCGGGCGCCGTCCGGGATGGCGGCGTCCTCGCTGTGCACGATCAGGGTGGGCTGGGTGATCCGCGGGGCCAGGGCGATGGAGTCGTAGGTGAGCCAGTCGGGCCAGGCCATGACGGCGTACCTGTTGGGCCAGGCGGGGATACCGCCGCGGGCCGGGTTGAGGTAGAAGTCGATGTCGTACGGCATGGCCGCGCGCGGGTCGCTGCCGGAGACGACCGGCACGTAGTCGATCTCGCCCGTCTCGTCGTAGCGCGACCGAGCCTCCCGCCCGAGCTTGATCTTCTCGGCGACCGCCTCGGCGCCGCCGTAGGCGACCTCGCAGATGGCCGGGTCGTGCAGCCACGGGGCGACCAGGGCCAGCGACTTGACGCGGGGGTCGTGGGCGGTGTTGTCGGCCATGTACATCGCCGCCGCGCAGATGCCCAGCGCGCCCAGCCGACCGCCGTCGACCGCGGGGTGATCGGCCAGGAAGGTCAGCGCGTTGTGGATGTCGCGTACCTTCCTGGCCGGCGACTCGACGTCCCGCGGCCGGCCCGCGGACTCGCCGAACCCGGTGAAGTCGAACGACAGGGCCGCGTAGCCGCGCTGGGCCAGGCGCCTGGCGTAGCGGTCGGCCATCAGCTCCTTGACGCTGGTCCAGGTGCCCGCCACCACCACGCCCGGGGCCCGCTCCCGCCCCTCGGGCAGGTACAGGTCGCCGGTGAGGGTCACGCCGTCGCTGTCGAAGGTGACCTTGTTCATGCGTACTCCAGAGTTGCCTTGGTGATCAAATCGTTGGTGACGTCGAAGCTGTGGCCGGCGCGGAAACCGCCTGCGCCACCGTGCTGGAAGCGGACCGGCACTGGGCGGCCGACGTGCCGGTGGTCGTCCGGGTTCTCACGGCATGAGTCCCCGGTTGCCGTCGCCCCAGGTCGCGGTCATCACCACGCCGGTGATCCGCCAGCCGTCGCCGGTGCGTACGAGGTCGAAGCGGTAGGTGCCGCCCAGCGTCCACAACGAACCGCCGTACGGCTCGGCCTTGCGGTGCGTGGCCTGGAAGGACGCGGTGCACACCGCGGTGTCGCCGTCGATGGCGACCAGATGGTTGCCCAGCAGGTGCTGGGTGGCCGCGAAGCCGCCGAGCACGCTCTGCCAGGCGGCGACGATCTGCGCCGGGGTGAGGGTGGCGGGCTCGCCGCCGTTGAGGCTGGTGTAGTCGAGGGTCACCTCGTCGGCGAACACCGAGCCGAGACGGTCCCATTCGCGCTGGTCGGCGTGCCAGGCCATACGTGTGCAGGTGTCGATGACGTCCAAACGATCCATGCGCCACAGCATGGCGGCCAGGAACGGCGCCAGGCAGGTGGAGGAGTTGCAGACCCGGTTGCAGCATCATGCAACGCCCCCGCGCCACGAGCCGCTGGACTGAAGTACGGCGGATGATCCGCGCCGATCACGGTTCGGGCGGGGACCGATGACTTCTTCGATTCCGGGGAGTCAACACGGCGGAGACACGAGAAGGCCCTGAAGGAGAGGAACCGTCATGCCCGCGATCGATCTCGAGTCCGCCGCCCGTGAAGTGGTACGCCTGCTGGACGGCGTGACCGAGGACCGGATGGACGACCCGACCCCGTGCGCCGGCACCTCGGTCGCCGGGTTGCTCGACCATGTGATGGGGCTGACCCTGGCGTTCACCTGGGCGGCCAGGAAGTCCGCGCCGGAGGGGGAAGCCCCGCGTCCGGGGATCGGGAGCGCCGCGCGGCTCGACCCGCACTGGCGCGCGCTGCTCCCGCGGCGGCTCGACGAACTGGTGGCGGCCTGGCGCGACCCGGCCGCCTGGGAGGGGACGGCCGAGGCCGGCGGCGTGACGCTGCCGGCCGAGCAGATGGCCGTGGTCGCGCTGGACGAACTCGTCCTGCACGGCTGGGACCTGGCCCGCGCGACCGGCCAGTCGTTCGCGTGCAGCCCGGCCGACACGGAGGCCGTCCTCGCGTTCACCACCGAGTCGGCGCGTCCGGAGGAGGCCGCCGGGAGGGAGGGGCTCTTCGGGCCGGTGGTCGAGGTGCCCGAGAGCGCCCCCGCGTTCGACCGCGCGCTCGGCCTCGCCGGACGCGACCCCGCGTGGACGCCGGAATCGGCGTGAGCCAGCGCCGCCCGGCAGCCGATGGCAGAAGGCGGAGTTGACACGCAGCCGGGCAGGGCGACGGTGGCCGATTGCCGAAGTGGCCCGTTCGCCGCGGCTCCGAGTGGCCGCTGGGCCGGTTGGCGAAGTGGCGCGCTCGCTACAGCTCCGAGTAGACGCTGAGCCGATTGCCGTCCGGGTCGCTGAACTCGAAGTAGTCCACCGCGCCCTCGACGTGCTCCAGCGGCCCGACCGGCACCCCGAGCCCGGCCAGCCGGGCATGCTCCTTGGCCGCGTCGCCCACTCCGAACCGGGGCACGATCTCGGCACCGCTGCGATCCGTTTCATCGACACCCAGTTGCAGCCACACCGGGCCGACCTGGAACTCCACCACGCCCTCAGCCGGCTCAAGATCCGGGCCGCCCAGGTCGAAAACCTGCCCGTACCACTCCATCGCACGCGCCAGATCGCTTACCGGAAGCCCGATCGTCACACCCGCAATCTCCATGTCGCACATCCTGCCAGACCCGCTGGAAGACCCGTAGCCGTTACCTGGCTCCCCTTGCTGATTCATAACCCGAATTCCAGCTATATGCACATCTCTGGGGAATCCACTAATCGCGATATCGACGTCCTTGTCGGCTGTGGCTTCGTGCGATCTGGCCGCATGAGATCCCAGTAATCATGCATGATGGCGACATGCCACCCAATTCCGCGATCAGGCAGGCCAAGCGCCGCCGTATCGCCATCTACGTGACTTTAATGGCGGTGACCGCCATCGCGGCCGCCGTACTGGTCGCCCCCAACATCTCTTTGGGGGAGTCCACCGTGAGCGACCCGCAAGGGACGGAACAATTTGTCGCGGAGTGGCGTCGCGGGGCCGTTCTCGGCTACACCTCCGGTAGCGCGGTCGGACATGTGTGCGCGTTGCTCGCCGGCCTGCTGGTGGGGCGGTGGAGCGTGCGCAGGGCGCGCCGAGCCGATCTCGCCACCGCGTTGCTCGCCGGTGCGGGGCTGGGGGCGACCGAACTGGCGGTGTCGTCGTGGCTGGCGACACCTCTCCTGTACGAGCGCTCGGGCTTCCCCGGGACGGGGGATCCGGCGGAGGACTGGGTCGTCGACCCGAGCCTGCACCATGACTTCAACGTCGTCGCCGCCATGGCGCTGGTCTTCGTCATGTTCCTGGTCGCCGCCGGCGCCGGGTTCTGGATGGCTCACCGGGCGCGGTGGCTCGGAGTGGCCTTGACCACGGTGTTCGCGGTCGTCGTTCCTGTCGCCCTCTTCTTCGTGACGGTCATCGCGCTGGTCCCGGACTTTTGAGTCGGGTCCGGGTGAGCGGTGTAAGGGCACTCCGCACGGGTTCATGAACGGCTCGCGCGGGCATCACCTCCCCGAAGTATCTCTATGTGGTCATATAGCTACCGAGGGTAGGAAATGATGGTGATGGACACGCCCCGACGGATCGTTCTGATGCGTCATGCCAAGGCCGACTGGAACGACGGGGCCGACCACGAGCGGCCCCTGGCCGACCGCGGCCGCAAGGACGCGCCCGCCGCCGGACGATGGCTGGCCGGATCGGGCATCAACCTGGACCTCGCACTCGTCACCACCGCCGCACGCGGGCGGGAGACCTGGAAGCTGGTGGCGGCCGAACTGCCGCGGCGTCCCAGGACCGTCTATGACGAGCGGCTGTACGAGACCGGACTGGGCGAGCTGATCGCCCTGATCAACGAGACCCCCGACGACGTCGGCGACCTCGTCGTGCTCGGCGGCAACCCCGGCATCCACGCCGCGGCCGACGCCCTGGCCCTCGAAGCGGAGGGAGACCTGCCGGCCAGGATGAACCGTTCCGGCTTCCCCACCGCCGCGATCGCGGTCCTGACCTTCACCGGGTCCTGGAAGGCCGTGGAGCACGGGACGGCCGAACTGGTCGCCTTCTGGGCCCCGCACCCCTGATCGGCCGAAGGCCGCCTGGCCTGCGCTTCTGGCGGTCGCCCGCGTGCTCAGCTCGGCGGGCGCGTCCCGCGCAGCCGGGCCATCCCGGGGACGAGGAGCAGGCACGGCGGGATCACCAGTACGAGTGCCGCCGCGCCCATGAGGACGGCGTGGTTTCCGGCCAGGGCCGCCAGCGGCCCGGTGACCGCCTGACCGAACGGCATGAGGCCGAACGTGGCGAGCCAGGCCAGCGAGGTGACCCGTCCGATCAACTGGTCGGGCACCTCCCGATACATCGCGACGTCCCAGCAGAGGGCATAGGTCTCCACGCCGAAGCCGGCCACGAGGTAGCAGCAGAAGAGCACCCAGACCGAAGGAGCGTACAGCAGGCCGAGAGGCACGAGGGCGTACGACGCCATCGAGCACATGGCCACGATCCCCGGGCGGCGCGGCTGCCACGCCATCATCGTGACGCTGCTGATCAGCCCGCCGGCGCCGTAGCACGCCAGGGCCGTGCCGTACGCCGTGAAGGACCCGAACGCGTCCCGGCTCAGCACGGGCAGCAGCACCTGGCTGGGCGCGATCACGAACATGAGGCTGACCGGGGAGAACAGGAGCAGGCCCGCCAGCCACGGCCGGCGAGCGGCGTCGGCGACTCCCGCAGTCGCCTCCTTGAGCAGGGAACGGCGGGCGACCGGCGTCCACGACGGCTCCGCGACCCGCCGGAAGGTGAGCGCGCCGGCCGCGAACAACAGCGCTGCCAGCACGAAGGCGAGGACCGCGCCGCCGCCCGCGAGCAGCGTGCCGGTCACCGGGCCGGCGATCACCCCTGTCCGGGTGCAGAGGTTGACCAGGGCGCGGCCGGACACCCGCCGGTCTTCGTCGAGCGTCCCGGCCAGGATGGCGTTCAGGGCGGGCCGGATGAACGCCTCCGCCGCGCCGACCACGAACAGGACCACCGCCAGCAGCCACACCACAGGACTGCGGCCCGCCACGACGATGGGGACGCCCGCCGCGACGGCGTCCACGGCGAGCATGACGGTCAGGATCCGCCGTCGCGGCAGGCGATCGGACCAGACTCCTCCGACCAGGAGCAGGCACAGCGAAGCGATGCCCTTGGCCGCGAGCACGACACCGACCACGCCCGCATCACCCCCGGCGCTGAGCACCGAGACGGTGACGGCGACCGCGAGGACCTGCTCGCCCATCACGAACGCGATCTGCGCCGACGCGATCAGCCGGAAGGCGGGATTCCGCAGCGCCGTCACATCGACGCGGAGCGGCACGAGTCGCACGCGGTCAGCCCCTCAACTTCCCTGGGCACGGGGTCGCACGAGGTCGGCCGTCCGCCTTCCCCGGGTTGGCGCACGCGCCCGACCAGCGCCGACACGCAGGCCGGACGCCCAGGCGTAACCGCGACTCACCCGGCTCCAGCACCTCGACCACCGCCATCGCGTGAGCACCCCTCTCCGCTCGACCGCCCCGCCCCTCCACGATCGCCCCTGGCCCCGCGCGTGGCACCCTCTCATCGCCCACAGCGGAACGTCTTCGCCCACGGCGCAAGCACGCGGCTCTCACCGGCACTCGAAACCCGACGCCCGGCTCAAGCGCGACAAGCATCAGGAGTTCGGCCATCAGGAGTTCGGCCGAGAAGAAGACGGCGCCGATGCATGCTGACCGAGCCAGGTCAGGCACGTGGAATGCTGGTTCGCCGAACTGGCGACCAAGCAGCTACGACGCGGCGTGCGCAAGACGGTGCAGGCGCTGGAGAAGGACTTCCGCACCTGGATCGCGTCCTGGAACGAGGACCCGCTTTACCGGCCCCGACCGCGCGAACCTGGGGCGGAGGACGCCGACCGTGAGTCGTGCGCGCCGTCGCCGGCGTCCTCCGTCATCGTTGCGTCACTCGGCGAACGGTCAGTTCACCCGGGTGACCCGGCCCATGGCCGGGACCTGCAGCGGGCTCTTCGCCCGGATGTAGGACTCGAAGGCCTCGATGTCGCGTACCTTCTCCACCCGGTCGGTGCCCTCGGTCAGCAGGGAGAAGCTGTCGCCGCCGGTCGCGATGAAGGAATTGGCGGTCAGACGGTACTTCGCGGCCGGATCGACGACGGTCCCGTTGAGCTTGATGGTGGCCGGGTCGATCTTGTCGCAGGCGGGCTTGGCGTTGTCGTAGGTGTAGGTGAGCCCCTGGGAGATGCCGAGCACGCGGGCGGTGCTCTGGCCGCACCACTGCTGCTCCAGCAGCCGCTCCAACTGGGTGCCGGTGAGCGTCATGGTGACGAGCATGTTGCTGAAGGGTTGCACGCGCAGCGCCTTGCCGTACGTCACCAGGTTCGACATCTCGTTGCCGGTGGGGTTGACGATCAGGTCTCCGCCGATGCCGCCGCCGTAGGGCGGCTGGATCGCGATCTGGGCGCCGCCCTTCTCCGGGGCGGCCGTGGCGAAGAGCCGGGCGTCGGCCAGGGCGTGGGCGATGGTGGACTCGCCGGCGGCGTTGCGCTGGGCGGTGAGGTCGCGGTTGAGCGTGCCGATGGGTCGGTCCAGCAGCTTCTGGCCCTGCTCGTCGGTCTTGCGGCGCAGGGCGGCGATCTGGCCGTCCGGCTTGATGTCGTGGGTGACGGTGATGTTCTCGGCCTTGGAACCGGTCGGGTTGCCGCTCGCCCGGTCGACGGTGAGGACGATCTTGGTGAGTTCGCGCGTGTGGGCCGAGGTCTGGGTGACGGGGATGCCGTTGATCACGCAGTTGTACGGGTTGTGGGTGTGCCCGGAGATCACGGCGTCGACCTCGGGGTCGAACTTCTGCACGATGTCCTTGATCGGCCCGGCCAGGTTGTTGCACTGATCAGGCAGGCCGCCGCCGGTCTGGCCGCCGCCCTGGTGGATCAGGACCACGACGGTCCGGACGCCCTTGGCCTTGAGCTCGGCCGTGTAGGTGTTGACCGCCTCGGCCTCGTCGCGCCCTTCCAGTGGCGCGGTCGGGCCGGGGGCCTCCTTCAGCGTGTTCTTGTAGCTGACGCCGATGATGCCCACCTTGACGCCCTTGACCTCTTTGACGATGTAGGGCGCCATCGCGGGCTTGCCGGTGGTGGTGTCGACGATGTTGGCGCCCAGGTACGGGAAGTCCGCGCCCTTGAAGTTCGGCAGCGCGCACCCGTCGATCGGGTGGCAGCCGCCGTTCTCCATCCGGCGGAACTCGGCCAGGCCCTCGTCGAACTCGTGGTTGCCGACGCTGGAGGCGTCCAGGCGCATCAGGTTGAGCGCCTGGATGCCCGGCTCGTCGTGCAGGGCGGTGGCGTTCATGGTGCTGGAGGAGATGTTGTCGCCGGCCGACAGCCGCAGCGTGCCACTGGGGTTGTCGCGCTGGAGCCGGTCCAGGTGGGCGGCCAGGTACTCGGCGCCGCCCGCCGGGACCGTCCCGGACGGCGTCGCGGCGAAGCTGGTCGGGAAGCCCGAGTGGAAGTCGTTGAAGGCCAGTAACTGGATGTCCACCGTGTCGGCACGGGTGGGGAGGAGGCTGGCGCTCCCGAGCACCAGCGCGAGGAGGAGGTTGCGCATGGCCTTGAAAGTGACATGCTCCCATCGGATCGCGCAAGAGGGTAATTTTCTAACATTCGATGTCCAATGTGAACTATTGACATAACTGCCGGAAGGCGGGAGGGTTCCTCCCATGTCACCGATCCTGGCCCGAATCCGGGGGGTCGAGCCCACCCTCACCGCGACCCACCGGCGCATCGCCGAGACGATCCTCGCGGAGCCCGCCGCCGTGGCCGCCTCGACCATCGGCGAGCTGGCAGAGCGGTGCGGCACCTCCCTCACCACCGTCACCCGCTTCTGCCGCGAGCTGGGCCTGGCCGGCTACCCCGAGCTGAGGCTGGCGCTGGCGGCCGAACTCGGCCGCAACGACGCCACCCCGCGCGAGCAGAGCCTGATCGCCTTCTCTCCCGACGACCCCGCGAGCCTGGTGCTGCGCAGCCTCCTGGCCAGCGACATGCGGGCGATGGAGGAGACGGCGGCCCAGCTCGACATCGAGGCGGTGGACCAGGCGGTCTCCGCCCTGGTGAACGCCAGGTTCATCGACTTCTTCGCGGTCGCCGGCAGCGCCGGCGTGGCCATGGACCTGCACCTGCGGCTGCACGCCGTCGGCCGGCCGTGCGCATTATGGACCGACGTGCACAGCGCGGTCTGCAGCGCCAACGCCCGCGACGGCCAGGACGTGGCGCTCGGCATCTCCCACTCGGGCACCACGGCCGAGGTGGTCGAGCCGCTGACCATCGCCAGGGAACGTGGTGCCACCACGATCGCGGTCACCAACTTCCCCCGTAGCCCGCTGGCCGAGGCCGCCGACATCGTCCTCACCACCGCCGCGCAGGACACCCCCTTCCGCGCGGGCGGGGTGGCCGCGCGCCACACCCAGATGCTGGTTCTGGACTGCCTCTACATCGGCGTCGTCCAGCGCACCCACGAGACCAGCAACCAACTGCTGACCGCCGCCACCGAAGCCGTCGCCAAGCACCGCCTCCCCCCACGCTAGGAGCCCCTCATGCGCCTCGCCGCCGCTCTCGCCCTGGCGATAGCCGTCACCGCCTGTGCCCCTTCGGCCACCACCCGCGCCAGTCAGGGCAAGGTCACCCTCTCGGTCTGGGGGTGGGGTCCCGAGGCCAACTACGACAAGATGTTCGCCGAGTACGAGAAGCTTCACCCCGGCGTCGACGTCGACGCCCGCTCCTTCACCACCTCCACCGAGTACGACACGATCCTGTCCACCGGCCTGGCCGGCGACAGCGGGCCCGACCTGGCCTGGCTGCGTGCCGGACCCCAGTTGCAGCCGCTCGTCGAGGCGGGACGGCTGCTCCCGCTCGACGCCAAGGACGTGCCCGGCCTGGCGAACTTCGACGCGGGCGTCCTGCGCGCCGCCAAGGGCGACAAGGACGGCCAGGTGTACGGCGTGCCGTTCGCCCTGCAGACCCTGCAGGTGGTCTACAACAAAAAGATCTTCGCGGACAACGGGCTCACCCCGCCGAAAACCTACGACGAGATGATCTCCGCCGCCGAGAAGCTCAAGGCCAAGGGCATCATCCCGTTCGCCTTCGGCGGCAAGGACGACTGGATGCTGCCGATCGTGGCGAGCATCTTCGGCACCGCCCGCTGGGGCGGCGACGAGTTCACCGCCGCAGTCAAGGCCAAGCAGAAGAAGTTCGCCGACCCGCGCTTCGTCGAGGGCATCGACCAGCTCAACAAGCTCAAGCCGTACTTCCCCGAGAACGTCGCCGGGGTCTCCTACACCGACGCGCAGATCCTGTTCTCCTCCGGCAAGGCGGCCATGTTCCCCGGCGGCCTGTGGGAGCTGAACTTCTTCACCGAGAACGCCAAGGACGTCGAGCTGGGCGTCTTCACGCCGCCCGTGCCGGAGGGCCAGGGCCTCATGCCCGGATTCACCGACGGCTCCTACGGCGTCAACGTCAAGACCAGGCACAAGGCCGAGGCGCTGAAGTTCGCCGCCTGGCTGGCCTCCAAGGACTACGGCCAGCTCTACACCGACACCTTGCGCACCTTCTCCGCCGTGCCCGGCGTCACGCCCAAGGACCCGCTGCTCGGCGAGGTGGCCACCACCTTCGACCAGCACGGCGCGACGTACTTCATGAACGAGTTCGCCTACGGCAACCCCTCCTCGTCCGCCGTGTTCTCCAAGGCGCTGCAGGAGATGCTGCTGGGCCGCATCACCGCCAAGGAAGCGGCGGAGCGGCTGGACAAGAGCGTGTCCGCATGGCTCTAGGCACGCGGCGGGGATCGTCGTACCTGTTCCTGATCCCCGCTTTCCTCCTCTACTCGGCCTTCGTGGTCTACCCGCTGTTCACCGGCCTGTCCTACAGCTTCTTCTCCTGGAAGGGCACGCTGCGCGACGACTTCGTCGGGATGGACAACTACGCCGGTCTGCTGTCGGGCACGTTCCTCGACCAGTTGCTGCCGGCGCTGGGGCACAACTTCCTGTTGTTCGCGGGCAGCATGCTGGTGCAGAACACGCTGGGTCTGGCCTTCGCGGTCGCGCTGTCCCGGGTACGGCGCGGCAAGCGGGCCCTGCAGACCATGTTCGCCCTGCCGTACCTCGTCAATCCCCTGGTCATCGGCTACCTGTGGACCCTGCTGCTCAGCCCCACCTTCGGCCCGGTCAACGCGCTGCTCAAGCCGCTCGGCCTGGCGATGCCGTGGCTGGGCGACCCGGAAACCGCGCTGCCGACCGTCATCTTGATCACCACCTGGCAGTGGGTGGGCTTTCCGATGCTGCTGTTCAGCGCCGCCCTCGGCGGCATCCCTCAGGAGTACGGCGAGGCGGCCAGGACCGACGGCGCCAGTTCCTGGCAGGTGTTCTGGCGCATCACGCTGCCGCTGCTCAAGCCGGCCATGGCGACCGTCACCATCCTCAGCTTCATCGGCAGCATGGGCACCTTCGCCCTGGTCTACGCGCTCAGCGGCTCCAACGGCGCCCCCGCGGGCGCGACGGACGTGCTCGGCCTGCTGTTCTACCGGACCGCCTTCGCCTCGGGCGACGTCAACGCGCTGGGCACCTCCTCGGCGCTGGCGGTCTTCATGTTCACCTTCATCTTCGGCTCGACGCTGCTGCTCGAGCGGGTCCTGAGGAGGAAGGCGTGAGAGCGCTCGGAATCAAGATCCTCCTCTGGGGCTACGCGGCTTTCTCCATGGCGCCGCTGGTCGTCATGGTGCTCAGCTCGCTCCGGCCCACCAGCGAGATCTTCGACCAGCCGCTCGGCCGGCCCACCGGCTTCGGCAACTACGTCAAGGCGTGGACGGACGCCTCCTTCTCCACCTACGTGGTCAACTCGGCGGTCGTCGTGGTGTGCGCGGTGCTGCTGGGCGCGGTGGTCTCGCTGCTGGCGGCGTACCCGCTGGGCCGTAGGGAGTTCCGGGGCCGCGGCGTGTTCGCCGCCTACTTCATCTCCGGCATGACGTTGCCCGCCCATCTCGGCGTACTGCCGCTGTTCTACCTGCTGGAGGGCATGGGGCTGGTGGACTCGCTGACCGGGCTGGTGCTGGTCTACGCGGCCGGTTCTGTCCCGTTCAACGTCTTCGTGCTGACCGCCTTCTTCCGCCAGTTGCCGCACGAACTGGACGAGGCCGCGGCACTGGACGGCGCCGGGCCGTTCGCGACCTTCTGGCACGTGATGCTGCCGCTGGTCCGGCCCGCGCTCGCGACCGTGGTGGTCTTCCAGTTCGTACCGATATGGAATGACTTCTTCTATCCCCTGGTCCTGATGCGGGATGAGAGCAAGCTGACCCTGCCGGTCGGTCTCACCCACTTCTTCGGCCAGTTCCAGAACGACTGGGGGACGCTCTTCGCCGGCCTGGTGATGACGACGATCCCGCTGGTCGTGCTCTTCGTCCTGGCCACACGCCAGATCGTCGCCGGCCTGACCGCCGGCATGAACCGTTGAGGAAACCATCTATGGATCTTGTGATGGCCTTCGCCGACGAGGCCCGCTCCCGCCTGGACCAGTTGGTGACCGGCCAACTGCCCACCATCAGGCGGGCGGGGGCGCTGATCGCCGAGACCGTACGCGCCGGCGGCGTCGTGCACGCGTACGGGACAGGGCACTCGGAGGCGGTCGCGCTGGAGGTGGCGGGCCGGGCGGGCGGGTTGATCCCCACCAACCGGCTCGCCCTGCGCGACCCGGTGGTGCTGGGCTCGGCCGACCCGCACGAGTTCGACCCGCTGGCCGAGCGCGACCCGCACACCGCGCACCAGGTGCTGGCCCTGCACACGATCGAGCAGACGGACGCCTTCGTCATCGCCTCCAACTCGGGCGGCAACGGCTCGACCGTGGAGATGGCCCGGCTGGTCAAGGAACGCGGCCTGCCGCTGATCGCGATCACCTCGCTGGCCCACTCCGGCGCCATCACCTCGCGCCATCCGTCGGGGGAGCGGCTGTTCGAGCTGGCGGACATCGTGATCGACAACCTCGCCCCGTACGGCGACGCCGTCCTGCCGACCGAGCACGGCCCGGTCTGCGGCATCTCCTCGATCACCTCGGCGCTGATCGTGCAGTTGATGGTCGCCGAGGCGATCGGCCTGCTCCTGGCCGAGGGAACGGTCCCGCCGGTCTACCTGTCGGCCAACATCCCCGGCGCCGACGCGCACAACGACGCCCTTGTGACCCGCTACACCGGGCGGATCAGGACGGGGGCGCTGTGAACCTGACGATCGCCGCCTTCTGGCCTCCGCCTCCCCACGAGACGACGGCCGCCCGCTACCGGGAGATCGCCGAGGCCGGCATCGACCTGGTCATCACCGGCAACTACCTCAACGACCGCGTCATCCTGCGACACGCGCTGGCCCAAGCCGAGGAGGCGGGGCTCGGCGTGCTGGTCGCCTCCGACCCGCGCGTGGACGTGCTCATGCGCGACCTGGACGTGGACCCCGCGCCGCTGCTCGGCCGCGTGGTCGACGACTACCGCCCGTACCGCTCCTTCCGCGGTCTCAGCCTCATGGACGAGCCGCACGCCGAGCAGTTCCCCAGAGTGGCGGCCGGGGTCGCCGCCGCGCGCGCGGCCGGCGCCTTCGCCTATGCCAACCTCTTCCCGAGCCACGCCACCGGTACCTACGACGCGTACGTGGGGGAGTACGCCAGAATCGTCCGCCCAGACGTGCTCTCGTTCGACCGCTATCCGTTCCTGGCCGACGGCTTCGACGAGGGCTACCTCGCCGACCTCGCGACGGTGCGCGAGCACGCGCGCCGAGCCGGCGTGCCCGCCTGGATGTACGTGCAGACGCTCGCCTACGACGGGCACCGCGAGCCGTCGGCCGCCGAGATGGCCTGGCAGGTCAACACCGCCCTGGCCTACGGCTACACCGGCGTCCAGTACTTCACCTACTGGACGCCCGACCCGGCGCGCGGCGAGGGCTTCCAGCCGGCGCTCATCGGCGGGGACGGCGTCCGGACCGAGCGCTACGGCGTCGTGCGCGACCTCAACACCCGCTGGCTTCGCCCGGTGGCGGCGGAGCTGACCGGCTGGACGTCGGTCGACCGCATCGGCGACGTCCTGGTGGGCCACTACGGCGAGCGCCTGCGGTTCGTCTGCAACGCCCGCTTCGACGAGCCGGTCGAGGCCACGCTCGACGGGATCACCGAGGCTTTCGACCCGGCAACCGGTTCCTACGAGCGCTGCGGCACGACCTTCACCCTCGACCCCGGCGCGGCCAGGCTGGTCCGGTGATCCTCTTCGCCGGCATCGACGCCGGAGGCACCACCACCCGGGCCGCCCTCCACACGGCCGACGGCGCCCGGCTCGGGTACGGCACCGCAGGACCGGGCAACCCCGCCGCGCACGGAGCCGCGGCGGCCGCGGCGGCGATCGAGCAGGCCCTGCGCCGCGCGCTCGACGGCCTGGACCCCTCACTGGTGGCCGCCTCGGTGGCGGGGGTGGCGGGCGCGGACGACGGCTTCGCCGAGGTGCTGCGCCGCGCCTGGGCCGCGTGCGGCATCGCGGCGCCGCCCAGGCTGGTGGGCGACGTGGAGGTCGCCTACGCGGCCGGCACCCCGGCGCCCTCCGGCCTGCTGCTGCTCGCCGGAACGGGGGCGGCGGCCGCCCGCTTCGCCGACCACACGGTGGCGGCCGTCGCCGACGGGCTCGGGTGGCTGCTCGGCGACGAGGGAGGAGGGTTCTGGATCGGCCGGGCCGGAGTACGCGCGGCCGTCCGCGCGCTCGATCGCGGCCTGCCGTACGGGCGGCTGGTGGAGCTGGTCAGCGCCCACTTCGGCGTGCAGGGCGAGCCGCGGTGGCGCGCCGACCGCATCGTGCGGCTGGCGCAGGCCGACCGGATGATGGTGGCGGCGGCGTCACCGCTCGTGGCCGAGGCGGCGGCGGCCGGGGACGGGCGCGCGGCGGAGATCGTCGGCGAGGCCGCGCGGCGGCTGGTGGCGACGGCGGACCGGTTGGCCGGCGAAGGGCCGATCGTGCTGGCCGGCGGCGTCCTGACCGCCGACGGTCCGGTACGCACGACGGTCATGACGCTGCTGACCGGTCGAGACGTGGTCACCGCGCGGGACGGCGCGGCCGGGGCGAGCTGGCTGGCCGCGCTCGACCGGCTCGGCGACCTCGGCACGCACACACGCTTCACGGCGGCGCCGGCCGCACCACGGTGACGGCGGCGCGGATCTTCCCATCGGGGCGAGCAGCCCTTCAGCGCCGTTCAACGAGAATTCAGGTGCCGAATATCTGTATGGGGGCTATTGCTACTTATGTGATGTATGGGGTAAATCATATTCTATGATGGAACGTGACCATAAAACCGGTGATCTCGAGCTGGATCGACTGATCTCGGAGTTTCAGGCCAACTCCGCGGAATTCTCTGATGTGATCCGCCAGGTGGAAGACGTCGTCGGCGAGGCGGAGAGCAGGGACGGCAACATCAGGGTGCGGGTTTCTTCGTCGGGGCAGTTGGTCGGATTACGCATCGATCCGAGAGCCATGAAGATCGGATCTCAGGAATTGGCCGAGGCGATCGTGGAGTTGTCGCAGACGGCCACCGAGGACGCGGCGCGCCGGCTCATGGAGGTGGCGCGGCCCCACCTCGAAAACGGACGGTAGGCGGTCATTTGAGGCGGGGAATGAAGCTCCGGGTGCCGTGGATAAGGAACTTCTGGTACATCTCCTCCTCGGTGAGACCATTCTCGGCGCCGAACCAGGGATTGTCGCCACGCTGCGCGTCGATGGCCATCGAGTACGTGGTCGAGGCCGCCAGACGCGGAACGAAGCTGCCGGTGTTGAGGGCCGTGCCGTTCGGCAGATGGTACGTGGTGCCGAGGGCCCGCAGACCGGGCACCTTGGACATCAGGGCCGCGCCGCCGTCGGCGACCCCGTCGAAGGCCATGTTGGCGACGAAGTGCTGGAGAAACGTGGTGAGGTTGTGGTCGACCGACCTGACCTCGTTGCCGGACAGGTCGGTCTCGATGCCGCCCACGAGGTTGAACCCCAGGGGAATCGCCACCTGGCCCAAGGCGTAGGCCGCGCTGTCGGCGACGTAGTAGGCCAAGGTGGGCAGTACCAGGGTGACCCAGCGACGCGCGGACAGCTTGAACAGGATCGCCTTCCGCCGCATGATCGCCTGCAGGAGCTTCCAGGTGAGTACCTGGAATCCGATGGTGAACATCATTTCCACCGTCATGATCCAGCACAGGACCCTGATCGCGTGGTTGACGTTCTCGACCACGTCGGCGTAGGCGCGGCAGGCGGCCGCCGCCCTGCGGTGCTTGAGCGAGACCGCGAGAACGGCGTGGCCGAAGTCCTCGGCCCAGAAACGTGCGAACTCGTCGACCGCCGGGCCGGAACAGTTCCTCCAGACGCGTTCGGCGGCGTTGTTCGCCTCACGGAAGTGCCGGTCGATCTCGTCGGCGATCTCGTCGAGCACGTCCGCCGCCGCCCGGATCTTCTCGGGGTCGCCTTCGAGGTAGGAGACGCCGAACAGGAACTCGGGCGCCAGCGCCCCGGCCAGGCCGACGCCGGCCATGCCACCCAGCGCGACCTTGGTCGCGAGTCCGACAGGCATGTTCGCCTGCTCAGCTCAGTTCCACCGGGGAGGTGGGAACGGCTATCTCGTCGTCCCCGCGCCTGGCGAACTCGACGAGTTCCCCGACGGAGGCGTACGTGTCGACCGTGGAGGCCCAGTCGGCCGCCTTGACGTTGCCGCTCATCGCCACCACGCCGACTCCGATGTCCTGGTACGCCCTGGTGAGGTTGCGCAGGGCGGTGCTCAGGTCGTCGTACGCGGCGTCGAAACCGGGGTGGCCGTCGGCGCCCCTGCGGAAGGTCTGGGTGGCCTCGTCGGTCGCCGGGTTGCCGAAGTGGGGGAGGAGGGCGTCCAGGCTGGTGAGCAGCCCGCTGACGGCACGGCTGAACTCGCCGCCTTCTGCATGGAGGTCGTCGCCGCTGCTCCGCATGATCGAGTGGTTGATCTCCAAGGCGATTCCCTCCCGTAGCCGTCTTCCGCCCTCCATTCTCGGAACTACTCATTTCGTACAAATGACCTTGTTGTTGCCGTTGGGAACTCTGTGGCCGGCCGGGCTCAGTCCGGCGGTCGCGCGGGCGTCCCGGCCGGGGGCGTCTGGCCGGTCGCGAAGTACGCCGCCAGCTCGCGGGAGACCGGCGGGACCGCGCGCGGCCTCGAACCGTCCCGCAGCGACTCGGTCGCCAGCGCCGCCGTGGCGACCGCGTCGCGGGCCGCGACGGGGGAGGTCTCCGTGGCTCCGCCGTGCCGGGCGAAGCGCAGGAACTCGCTCATCAGCGCGCGGTCGGCTCCTCCGTGGCCGCCCGCCCGCTCACGTACCGGCAGCACGAGGTCGCCGTCGGCGTCGTAGTCGCGGCGGCCGCGGTTCCACACCCGGATGACGCTCTCGCCCCGATGGTCGCCGAAGTTCTCCATCCGGCCCTCGGCGCCGATCACCGTGTAGTTGCGCCAGTAGTCGGGCGTGTAGTGGCACTGCTGGTAGCTGGCCTGGACGCCGTTGTCCAGGTGCATCAGCATCATCGACAGGTCTTCCACGTCCACGACCGGGTTGAGCCCGCGCTGGGCGAGCGGCGGCCAGTTGCGCGCCGGGTCGAACCAGCGCTCGTCCTTCTCCTGGCCGTCGGCGTGCCGGTCGGTGACACGGTTGTAGACCGACAGGCCGCCCATGGCGGTGACGAGTTCGGTGCGCGCGCCGCTGAGCCAGTGGATGACGTCGATGTCGTGCGCGCCCTTCTGCAGCAGCAGCCCGGTGGTGCGGCGGCGGTCGGCGTGCCAGTCCTTGAAGTAGTAGTCGCCGCCGTGGCCGACGAAGTGGCGGCACCAGATCGCGCGTACCTCGCCGATCGTGCCCTGCCGGATGAGTTCGCGCAGTTGCCTGACGACCGGCATGTGGCGCATGTTGTGGCCCACGTAGAGTCGCGCGCGGTGGCGCATCGCGGCTTCCAGGACGTCGTCGCAGTCGCGCACGGTGACGGCCAGCGGCTTCTCCACGAACGTCGGCAGGCCGCGGGAGAGCGCCTCGACGGCGTGCGCGGCGTGCAGGTGGTCGGGTGTGGCGACGATGACGGCGTCCACGTCGTCGAGCGCGTCCCGCACCCGCGTCGACGTACGCGTCCCCGGGCCGAAGAGCCGCCGGGCCGCTGCCAGCCGGCCCTCGTCCAGGTCGCAGACCGACTCCACGCGGGCGCCCCCGCCCGGCCGGTGCGCCTCCTGGGCGATGCTGATCCGCTGGCCCGCGCCTATCACGGCCAGCCGCAGGTCGTTCACCGCAGGTAGTCCTCGGTCAGGATGTCGGACACCAGGCGGGCGTTGCCGGCGCTCAGCCCGCCGTCCACCCGCAGGACGGTGCCGGTGATCCAGGCGGCCTCGTCGGACGCGAGGTAGAGCACCGCGGCGGCGACGTCGGCGGGGGTGCCGATGCGGCCGAGCGGGTACCAGGAGGTCAGCCGCTCCATCAGGCCGGGGTCGCGGGCCAGCCGTTCGTCCCAGATGGGGGTGCGCACGGTGGCGGGGGCGACCAGGTTGACCCTGACCCCCTTCGGCCCGTACCTGACCGCCAGCCCTCTCGTCAGGCTCTCCAGCCCGGCCTTCGCCGCGCTGTAGGCGTCGTTGCCGAAGAAGGCCGAGGCGTTGATGGACCCCACCATCACCACGCTGCCGCCGCCGCGCTCGGCCATGCGCGGGATCAGCGCCTGGCACACGAGGAAGGGGCCTTTGAGCACCGAGGCCAGGTCGGCGTCCCACTCCTGCTCGCCCAGTTCGGGGAAGGGGGTGTCGGAGCAGGTCGCGGCGTTGTTGACCAGGAGGTCGGGGACGTAGTCGATCGCGCGGACCGCCGCCGCGTCGGTGACGTCCAGCCGCAGGGGGGTGGCGCCGAGTTCGTCGGCCGCGCGCCACGGGTCGAGGTCGGCGATGGCGACGTCGGCCCCCTCGGCGAGCAGGCGGCGCGCGATCTCCTCGCCGATGCCGGAACCCGCGCCGGTGACGAGGGCTCTTCTCCCGTCGAACCTGGCCATGGCCGCTCCTTCCCGGTGGTGTCGATCGATCTTAGGGGGCATGGGTACGGAGTGCGCAAGCGATTGCCGCAATTTCCATACGATGCTTGATCGAACCCAGTTTCATAGGGTAGACAAGGTGCGCAACCGCTTGCACCGAGAGGATCACATGAAGGGTTACGCGCTCGTCGGCGCCCGGGTGGTGTTGCAGGACCGGGTCGACGACGAGTTGGCCGTGCTGGTGCGCGACGGCCTCATCGAGGCTCTGACCGCCCCCGGCGACCTGCCGGCCGGGGTGGTCAGGATCGACGCGGGAGGCCGCTACCTGACGCCGGGGCTGATCGACCTGCACGCGCACGGAGCGGCGGGCCACGGGTTCGACGCCCCCAGCCGCGCCGGGTACGAGAGTGTGCTGGCCGCGCACGCCGGGTTCGGGGTGACGGCGATGGCGGCCTCGCTGGCCACCGCCGGGCTCGGCCAGTTGGCGGAGACCCTGGCCTTCGGCACGGCGCTGGCGGCCGATCCGCCCGGTGACGGCGCGCGCCTGCTCGGCGTGCACCTGGAGGGGCCCTTCCTCGCGCCCGAGCAGGCGGGGGCCCACGATCCGGCCCTGCTGATCCCTCCGTCCGCGGCGGCGGTCGAGCGGCTGCTGGCCGCGGGGCGCCCCACGATGATCACCCTCGCCCCTGAACTGCCGGGCGGCATCGAGGCCGTCCGCGCCTTCGCCGCCGCGGGAACGGTCGTCGCCATCGGGCACAGCCAAGCGTGCGGAGCGCGCTTCGCCGAGGCCGTCGCCGCCGGAGCGACCCACCTCACCCACCTGTGGAGCGGCCAGTCGTCGCTCACCCGCGAGGGCCCGTGGCGCGTGCCCGGCCTGCTGGAGGAGTCGCTGGCCTCCACGGGCCTGACCGCGGAGGTCATCGCCGACGGCCGGCACCTGCCGGTCGAGCTGCTGCGCATCGCCTTCCGCTGCCTCGGCGGGCGGCTCTGCGCGGTGTCCGACGCCACGCCGGGGGCCGGGCTGGCGGACGGCACGCCGTACCGGCTGGGCGCGCTGGAGTGCGTCGTCGAGGACGGGGTGGGCATGCTCCCCTCGGCGGGCTGCTTCGCGGGCAGCACGACCGGGCTCGACCGGATGGTGGGGCACCTGCACGCGGCGGCAGGGCTGCCCGCGCACGAGGCGGTCGCGATGGCGACCTCCGTGCCCGCCCGGGTGCTCGGCCTGCGCCGCCAGGGCACGCTCCGCCAGGGGCACCTGGCCGACCTGGCGCTGTTCGACGAGGACTTCACCGCGCGCGCCACGATCGTGGGCGGCCGGTGGGTGGTGGACAAGGACGGGATCGGGGAGAGGGCTCATGGCTGAGGACGTACTGCTGCTGCGCGAGGACGACGACGTCGCCGTCGCGCTGCGCGACCTGGCGGCGGGGGAGCAGGTGCCTGTCGGCGGCGGATGGCTGCAGGTCGCCGGCGCCGTCCCGCGCGGGCACAAGCTCGCGTTACGCGCGCTGCCGCGCGGCACCTGGGTCCGCAAGTACGGCCAGCGCATCGGCGTCGCGGACGCGGACATCCCCGCGGGCGCCCACGTCCACACCCACAACCTCGCCTACGAGGACGACCAGGGCCGCCTGCGGGCGCCCGCGAAGGCCCCGGAGCGCCTGCCCGCCCGGCCCGCGGCCACCTTCGACGGCTACCTGCGCCGGGACGGCGGCGTCGGCACGCGCAACTACCTGGGCATTCTCACGTCGGTCAACTGCTCGGCCACGGTCGCCAAGCTCGCCGCCCTGCGCCTGTCAGACGCGCTGCCGCCCGGCGTGGACGGCGTCGTGGCGCTCACCCACGGCACCGGCTGCGGCCTGGACGAGAGCGGCGAGGGCCAGGCGATCCTCCGCCGCACCCTGGAGGGCTACGCCCGGCACCCCAACTTCGCCGGCCTCGTCATGATCGGCCTCGGCTGTGAGGTCAACCAGATCTCCGCGCTCGACCTGCCCGTACCCGCTCTCACCATCCAGGAGCACGGCGGCACCGCCGGCACGGTCGCCGCCGCCGTGTCCGCGCTGACGGAGGTGGCCGCCGAGGCGGGCGCCGCCCTGCGTACCCCGGTGCCCGCCTCCGAGCTGGTGCTGGGCCTGCAGTGCGGCGGCTCCGACGGCTACTCGGGCCTGACCGCCAACCCCGCCCTCGGCGTCGCCGCCGACCTGCTGGTCGCCCAGGGCGGCACGGCGATCCTGGGCGAGACCCCGGAGATCTACGGCGCGGAACACCTGCTCGCCGAGCGGGCCGCCCGCCCCGAGGTCGCCGAACGCCTCATGGCGCGCATCGCCTGGTGGCGCGAGTACGTGGCGGCCCACGGCGGCAGCATGGACCACAACCCCTCGCCGGGAAACCGCGCGGGCGGCATCACCACGATCCTGGAGAAGTCGCTCGGCGCGGTGACGAAGGGCGGCACCAGCCCGCTGACCGCCGTCCACGAGTACGCCGAGCCCGTCACGGAACGCGGCCTGGTCTTCATGGACACCCCCGGCTACGACCCCGTCTCGGCCACCGGCATGGTGGCCGGCGGCGCCAACCTGATCTGCTTCACCACCGGCCGGGGCTCGGTGTACGGCTGCCGCCCCGTCCCCAGCGTGAAGGTGGCCACCAACACCGAGATGTACCGGCGCCTGTCCGACGACATGGACCTCAACTGCGGCACGATCGCCGACGGCGAGGAGGACCTGCACGCGGCCGGGTCGCGCCTGTTCGACCTGCTCCTGGAGGTCGCCTCCGGCCGGCGCACCCGCAGCGAGGAACTGGGCTTCGGCGCGGAGGAGTTCGTCCCCTGGCAGATCGGCGCGGTGATGTGATGACCGGCCACGGCGAGGGCGTGCTCCATCTCGGCCTGGGCGCGTTCCACCGTGCCCACCAGGCCGTCTACACGCACCTGGCGGGAGGCTGGCGGGTCTGCGCGGTCGCGCCCCGCTCGGCGGGGGTGGTCGAGGCGCTGCGCGCGCAGGGCCACCGCTACCACGTGCTGGTGCGCGAGCACGAACGGGCCTGGGCCGAACCGGTCACCGCGATCGGGCGCACGCTGCACGCCCCCACGCAGCGGACCGAGGTGATCGCCCGGCTGGCCGACCCGGCCACCCGCGTGGTCACGTTGACGATCACCGAGAAGGCGTACGCCGACGCGTCGCCGGGCGCTCCCATGCGGCTGCTGGCCGACGGGCTCGCGGCGCGGGCGGCGGCGGGCGGCCCGCCGCTGGCGGTGGTGTGCTGCGACAACCTGCCGGGCAACGGCCCGGCGACCAGACGCGCCGTGCTGGCGGCCTGCGACGACCGCACGGCCGCCTGGGTGGCGGACGGCGTCGCCTTCCCCGCCACCGTGGTGGACCGCATCGTGCCCGCCACGAGCCCGGCCGACTACGCGCTGGCCGCCGAGCTGACCGGAGTGCCCGACAGGGCGGCCGTGGTGGCCGAGCCGTACCGGATGTGGGTCCTGCAGGACCGCTTCCCCGGCGGGCGCCCCGCCTGGGAGCGGGCGGGTGCGGTCTTCACCGACGACGTCGCCCGCCACGAGCGGGCCAAGATCAGGGTGCTCAACGGGGTGCACAGCGCGCTGGCCTACGCCGGAGCCCTCACCGGGCACGACCGCATCGACCAGGCGCTCGGCGATCCGGCGCTGGCGGGCTTCGCCAGGCTGCTCGCCCACCGCGACGTGCTGCCCACGCTCGACCCGCCGCCCGGCACCGACCTGGGGGAGTACGCGGCCACCGCCCTGCGCCGCATGCGCAACCCCGCCCTGGGCCACCGCTGCGCCCAGGTGGCCGCCGACGGCTCGCTCAAGGTGCCGATCAGGCTGCTCGGCACCGTACGGGAACGGCTGGCGGCGGGGGCGGAGCCGCGCTGGGCCTGCCTGGCCGTCGCCGCCTGGCTGCGGCACGTCGTCACCGGCACGGCCGACGACGGCGGCCCCGTGGAGGTCGACGACCCGAACGCGGCCAGGCTGCGGGAACTCGCCCGAGGGGAGCCCGCAGAACGCCTCGACGCCCTGCTCGGCGCGGACGACATCTTCGGCCCCGACCTGCCGTACGAGCGGCGCTTCACCGACCTGCTCCGCGCGGACCTGCGCGCCATGGCCCGGCACGGCGCCGGGGAGCTCATCAGAAAGGAAGTCGCACTGTGACCCAGCCTCTCGCCCGGTTCGACGCGGGGCACCTGGCCGTCGGCGTGCACGCCGACCAGGCGGCGCTCGCCACCGCCGCCGCCCGGCACACCGCCGGCGTGCTGCGTGAGCGTGTCGCGGCCGGCGGCGCGGCACGGGTGGTCATCGCCACCGGCAACTCGCAGCTCGCCTTCGTCCGGGCGCTGCGCGAGGAGGAGGTGCCGTGGGAGGCGGTCACCGTCTTCCACATGGACGAGTACGCCGGGCTCCCGGCCGGCCACTCCGCCGCGTTCCGCCGCTGGATCAAGGAGAACGTGGCCGACCCCTTCGGCCCCGCCGCCGTCCACTACATCGGCGGCGACGCCCCCGACGCCGAGGCCGAGTGCGGCCGCTACGCCGACCTGCTGCGCGCCGCCCCGCTCGACCTGGTCTGCCTGGGCATCGGCGAGAACGGCCACCTGGCCTTCAACGAGCCCCACGAGGCCGACCCCGCCGACCCGCACTGGGTGAAGGTCATCACGCTCGCCGAGCGGTCCCGGCTGCAGCAGGTCGGCGAGGGCCACTTCGCCACGGTCGCCGACGTGCCCGCCACGGCCATCACGCTGACCGTGCCCGCCCTGCTCAGCGCGTCGGTCGTGCAGGCCGTCGTGCCCGAGCGGCGCAAGGCCGAGGCCGTCAGGGACAGCCTGCTCGGGCCGGTCGGCGCGCACTGCCCCGCCACGTTCCTGCGCGAGAAGCGGGGCGCGGTGCTCTTCCTCGACCCCGGCTCGGCGGCTCTGGTGCCGGAGGCGGCCCATGTCCGGTGACGCGCCCAGCAGAGAACCCAGGAGACGCTACGCGCTGTCGGGGATGAGCGCGCGGGCTATGTCGGTGTTCGCCCGCCCCCTGCTCGGCCCGTACGCGGCCCACGGCGAACTGGTGGCGGTCCTGGATCCCGACAGGGACCGGGTCGCGGAGTTCGACGAACGCCTGGCCTGGTACGCCCCCGGCGACTTCGACCGCATGGTCGCCGCCACCCGTCCCGACACGCTGCTGGTGGCCGGGCCCGACCACACCCACGCCGAGGCGATCATGGCGGGCCTCCGGCACGGCCTACGGGTGATCTCGGAAAAGCCCATGGTCACCACCGCCGAGGCCGCCGCCCGCGTCCTCGCGGCGGCCGCTCCCGGCCAGGTGCGGGTCGCGCACAACCTGCGCCACGCCCCCCGCCACCGGCTCGTCAAACGGCTGCTCGACGAGGGCGCGGTCGGCCGGGTGCTCGGCGTCGAGCTGGTCTGGAACGTCGAGACGCTCCACGGGGCCAGCTACTTCCGCCGGTGGAACCGGCGGGCGGCGCTGTCGGGCGGGCTCCAGGTGCACAAGAGCTGCCACCACTTCGACCTGGTCGGCTGGTGGCTGGGTGACGTGCCACGGCAGGTGTTCGCCTCGGGCTCGCGGGCGTACTTCGGGGCGGACAGCCCGCACAACCCCGGCGCCGCGCTGCCGGTGTCCGAGCAGCGGGCCAGGTGCCCGTACGGGCGGCGCTGGCGGGAGGAGGGCGTGGAGCTGCCCGAGCTGCGCGGCCACCAGTACGACGGGCCCGAGCGCTACCTCTACGACGCCGAGATCGACATCGAGGACAACTACGCGGCGCTGGTGCGTTACCGTGGCGGCGCGCACTTGTCGTACTCCATCCAGTTCTCCGCGCCGTGGGAGGGCTACCGGCTGGGGATCAACGGCACGCACGGCCGCATCGAGACCAGCCTGGAGTACGGCAGGCAGGCGGGTCCCGGGCAGCCGCCCGTCGTGCTGTACCCGATGTTCGGCGAGCGCCGTGACATCGAGGTGGACGGGGAGGACGGCGGCCATCTGGGAGCCGACGAGCGGCTGGTGCGCGAGCTGTTCGCCGAGGGCGGCGGCCGGCTGGCGGACGCCGCGGAGGCGGCGTGGGCGGTGGCGCTCGGCGAAGGCGTGCGCAGGTCGCTGCTGACCGGCGCGGCCGTCGATGTCGAAGCTCTGCTCACAACCGCTTGCGATGCGAAATAGGTGGGGATCGGAGAGGATTGTGGGAGGCTTCCTGCAAGCGCTTGCGAAGAACTGGTCGAGGAAGGGGAGGTGGCCATGACCGTCACGCTGGCCGAGGTGGCCGAGGCGTGTGGGCTGTCGCCGTCCACGGTGTCACGCGCGCTGTCGGACCCCGGCCGGGTCAGCGCCCAGACCCGCGACAAGGTGCAACGGGTGGCTCGCGAGCTCGGCTACACCCCCAACCGGGTGGCGCGCTCGCTGTCGATGGGACGTACCGGGACGATCGGGCTCATCGTGCCCGACGTCGCCAACCCGTTCTTCCCGCCGATCATCAAGGCGGTGCAGGCCCGCGCGGCGCGCAAGGACCTGGCGGTGGTGCTGGCCGACACAGACGAGCGGCCCGCCGACGAGCTGGAGCGCGCCCGGGTGCTCGCCAAGCAGGTCGACGGGCTCATCATGGTCTCGCCGCGCACCACCGAGGCCAGGATCGGGGAGATCGGCGCGCTCGGGCCGACCGTGTTCGTCAACCGGCACGTGCCCGGCGAGCCGACGGTCATCATCGACAACGCCGACGGCGTCAGGCAGGCCGTCGAGCACCTCGTCGCCCTCGGCCACCGCGCCATCGGCTACCTGGCCGGTCCCCGGCGCTCGTGGTCCAACAAGCAGCGCAGCACCGCGATCGCCGACGCCTGCGCGCACCTCGGGGCCGAGCTGACCGTCTTCGGCCCGTTCGAGCCGCAGGTCCAGGCGGGCGTGCAGGCCGCCGACCTGCTGTACGGCAGCGCGGTCACGGCCGTCGTCGCCTACGACGACCTGATCGCGCTGGGCGTCATGGCCCGGATGGCCGAGCGAGGGCAGAGCATCGGACGCGACCTGAGCGTCATCGGCATCGACGACAGCCCGCTGTCGGGGGTGGCCTACCCCACGCTCACCTCCATCCACGTGCCCGGCGCCGAGGCCGGGGCCACGGCGGTCGACCTGCTGCTCGACGTGATCGACGGCACGGGCGAGGCCGCGCCGCTGGTGGAGCTGGAGACCTACCTGGTGGTGCGCAGCTCGACGGGGCCGTCGCCGGACCGGCGATGACGCTGGTTCACGGCTTCGGGCCGCACCTCGACGGGCGTTTCGACGTCGGCCACGACCTGCAGGCGCACGTATACCGGCGCACGGTCGAGCAGCTACGGCACTGGCGCGCGGTCAACGACGCGCTGTCCACGCCCGAGCAGGTCGCCGTGCGCCAGGCCGCCATCAGGGCGCAGGTGCTCGACTCGCTCGGCGGCCTGCCCGACGCCCGGCAAGCCCCGCCGCGGGCCGAGGCGAGGGGAGTGACGAGACTGGGCGGCATCGACGTCGAGCGGCTGCTGCTGACCACCGCGCCGGGCGTGGCCGTGCCCGCCAACCTGTGGCGTCCCGCGACGGTGGCGGAGCCGGCGGGCGCGGTGCTCTTCGTGTGCGGGCACGGCCAGCAGGCCAAGGCACACCCCGCCTACCAGGCCGTCTGCGCCCGCCTGGCCGGGGCGGGCCTGGTGGTGCTCGCCATGGACCCCATCGGCCAGGGCGAGCGCGCCGGGGCGTCCCGCGACGACGGCGGAGTGTCCGAGCACACCGACGCGGGCGTGCAGTGCTGGTGGGCCGGGCGTTCGGTGGCACGCCACTTCGTCCACGACGCCATGCGCGGCATCGACTACCTGTGCTCCAGGCCGGAGGTGGACCCGGCGCGCGTCGGGATCACCGGCAACAGCGGCGGCGGCACGCTCACCACGCTGATGATGGCGCTGGAGCCCCGGCTGGCCGCCGCCGCGCCCGGCACCTTCGTGACCAGCCGCGAGTCCTACCTCTGGTCGGGACAGGCGCAGGACGCCGAGCAGGTGCTGCCGGGCGGCACGCTGGGCGGCGTCGACCACGAGGACCTGCTCATCGCCATGGCGCCGAAGCCGGTGCTGGTGCTGGCGGCCGACTACGACTTCTTCCCCGTCGAGGGCACCGTCGCCACGGTACGCCGGGCCCGCAGGGTCTACGGCCTGCTGGGCGCCCCCGACCGGCCGGCGCTCGTACGGGCTCCCGTGACGCACGGCTATCATCCGGAGCTGGCCAGGGCGGCGGTCGCCTTCCTCGCCCGCGAGCTGGGCGGTTCCGTCACCGACGACCGCGAGCCAGAGCCGCTGCCCGAGGAGGCGCTGCGCTGCACCCCCGCGGGCGTCTTCCCGGGAACCGCCCACGTCAGGGACCTCAACCTGGGCGAACCCGTCACCCGCAGGGGAACGCGGTGGCTGGCCGAGCGGGTGTTCGCGCACCGCCGCCCGCCCGAGGAGTTCTTCGCCCGCTGGTTCGACCGCGAGGACGGCGTCAGGCAGGTGTTCTGGCGCTCGGAGACGGACCTGTGGGGTTGCGGCGTGCTCGCGGGCCCCGCCGACCAGGCTGAAGAGCTGGTCATCGCGCTGCTCGAGGGCGGCACGGGCGCGCTGCCGCGCCCGGCGCCGGAAGGACGTCTCGTGCTGTACCTGGACGTACGGGGCGTCGGCGCGCTGGCGCCCGCGCCCGTCAACGCCAGGCGGGACGACCGCTACTTCGGCACCACCTACAAGCTGATGACGGACCTTCTCTGGCTGGGCGACAGCCTGTGCGCCGGGCAGGTCTACGACGTGCTGAGGGCCGTGGAGTTCGCCTGGGCCACGCCGGACCTGGCGCCCGCCCGCCGCCGCCTGACCCTGTACGCCGAGGGGGGACATCCCGGGCTGCTGGCCCGCCTGGCCGCCGCGATCGAGCCCAGGGTGACCGGCCTGGAGCTGGCGGACCCGCCCCTCGATCCCCGGGCCGCCCTCGCCGCCCCCGTGGGGCACACCCCGGCCGGGTGGGCGGCGGTGTTCCCCGGCCTCGCCGGACTCGACCTGCCCTGACGTGACCTGCCCTGACGTGACCTACGCGGCGGCGTCCCGATCACGCCGTGAGGGGCGGCCCGGATCACGTCGGCAGCGAGCAGACCGGGCTGTCCGGATCCCAGAGGTCCAGCGCCCGGAACAACGCGCCGGCCAGGGCCCGGTGCCCGTACCCGTTGGGATGGCAGTCGTCGGCCATCCACCGCCCGGGGGCCACGCCCCGCCAGCCCGCGTGGTGGTCGACCAGCACCACCTCGGGGTGGGCCGCCGCCACCTCGCGGACCACCGCGACGTAGGCGGGCAGCCACTCCAGGCGGGCGGGCACCGCCGTGGGCAGAACGGGGTTGGGCGTGTGCAGCACGACCCTGGCCGGGGCCGCCCGCCGCACCAGACCGAGGAGCCCGGAGCGGAAGGCGGGCAGGCCCGCGGGGCCCGCCAGGCAGTCGTTGAGGCCGTACATGACCGAGACCACGCCGGCCCGGAACCGCGAGAGATCGGGAACGGTGAGGCGAGCCCCGCTGACCGCCGTGTTGATCATCACGTCCGCGGGCCGGTTCAGCTCGAAGCGCACCCGTTCGGCCAGGAGCTGGGTGTAGTCACGCAGGCCGCCCGTGTGCTTGGCGCCCTGGGTGACGCTGTCACCGCAGAACAGCCAGGTCGTGCTCACCCCTTCACCGCGCCGACCAGCACGCCCTTGGCGAAGTGGCGCTGGAGGAAGGGGTAGACCAGCAGGATCGGCACCAGCGAGATCACCAGCACGGCCATCTGCATGGCCTGCTGCGGAGGAGGCAGCTCGCCCGCCAGGGCGGTGTTGTCCACTCCCATGGTGCTGTTGTCGACCACGAACGTCCGCAGCACCTGCTGCAGCGGCCAGTCGGCGGCGTCGTTGAGGTAGAGCTGCGCGGAGAAGAAGCTGTTCCAGTACGAGACGGCGTAGAACAGCCCGACCACCGCCAGCACCGCCTTCGACAGCGGCAGCACCACCCGCCACAGCACCTGCAGCTCGCCGGCGCCGTCCATGCGGGCGGAGTCGAGCAGGTCGCGCGGCAGGTCCAGGAAGAACGAGCGGAGGACGACGACGTTGAAGCCGTTGATGAGCACCGGCAGGATCAGCGACCAGTGTGAGTCCAGCAGCCCGAGCTGCCTGACGACCAGGTAGAGCGGGATGATCCCCGGCGAGAACAGCAGCGTGAACAGCACCAGCATCAGCAGCGGCCGGGAGCCGAAGCTGCCGGGCCGCGACAGCGCGTAGGCCAGCAGCCCGCTGCACAACAGGCTCAGCAGCGTGCCCACGACCGTCACCAGCAGCGAGATCACCAGTGCCCTGGTCACCACGCCGCCCGCGAAGACCGCCCGGTAGGCGTCGAAGGTGACCGGCGCGGGCCACAGCACGTAGCCGCCGGCGGCGTTGATCTGCTTCTGCCCCGCCAGGCTGGTGGCGACCACGGCCACGAACGGCAGCACCACCACCGCGCAGCACAGCAGCAGGACCAGCCCTTTCGCGGCGCGCACGGGAGGCGCCGGAGTGTGGGAGTAGGCGCTCATCGCGCGTACACGCCCCTTTCGCCGAAGAGGTGGGCGACCTTGTTCGCGCCGAGCACGAGCGCCACTCCGATCACGCCCTTGACCAGGCCGACCGCGGCCGAGGAGCCCCAGTCACCGTTGATCACCCCGTTGTTGTAGACGTAGGTGTCCAGCACCTCGGACGCCTCCACGCCCACCGCGCGCTGCTGGAGCAGGATCTGCTCGAAGCCGACCGTCAGCGCGTCGCCGAGCTTCAGGATGAGCAGGAGCACGATCACGCCTCTGATGGACGGGAGCGTGATGTGCCAGAGCTGGCGCAGGCGGGAGGCGCCGTCCACCGCCGCTGCCTCGTACAGCGACAGGTCCACCCGCGACAGCGCGGCCAGGAACAGGATCGTCCCCCATCCGGTGTCCTTCCAGATCACCTGGCTGGTGATGACCGCTTTGAACAGTTCGGGATCGCCGATGAGGGTGAAGCCCTCCAGGCTCTTGCTGCGCAGCCAGGCGTTGACCAGGCCGCCGTTGCCGAGCATGTGCTGGAACAGCGCGACCACGATCACCCACGACATGAAGTGCGGCAGGTAGAGCACCGACTGCACCAGGCGCTTGAGCCGCTCGGAGATCAGCGAGTTGAGCAGCAGCGCCAGCGCGATCGGCACCGGGAAGACGAAGACCACCTGGAGGAAGGAGATGATCAGCGTGTTGGCCAGCGCGGTCAGGAACGCCGGGTCCAGATCGAGGATCACGCCGAAGTTGGCCCACCCCACCCACGGGGAGTCGGCGATGCCGATGTAGGGCTGGTAGTCCTTGAAGGCGATCACGTTGCCCAGGAGCGGCACGTACTGGAACAGCAGCACCACCGTCATGCCGGGCACGGCCAGGAGCAGCAGGAAACGGTCACGCGTGAAGCGCTCCCGCCACGTCGGCGTCGCGGGGTCACGGCGGGGCGGCCGTTCCGCGGCCACGCGGTCGGCCTCGAGCAGTGCCATGGTCAATCCCTTCAGGCGATGAAGCTGGCCGAGGCGGTCCTGGCGTACGGCAGGCACTGGGCCAGCGCGCCGTCCGGATAGGGGTCGTGGACCTCGAACTCCTCGGGCCCGAACCGCTCCAGGTGTTCGAGCCTGGCCAGCAGCCCGCCGTACCGCCGGTCGATGACGTCCCAGCCGTACGGCTTGTTGTCGCCGCACCAGGTCCGCCGGTGCAGCTCACGCAGGCGCCGCACCTTCTCCGCCAGCCCCGGTACGGCCCGCCGCTCCCGGTGCAGCTCCACCTTGGCGGCCAGGACCTCGGCCAGCAGCGCGGGCAGCGCGAGCCTGGCGTCGCCGCGCCGCGTGGCGGCCAGCCGTTCCGCCAGCCCGCGGTAGTGGTCGGCGAGCCAGCCGGGCAGCCCGGAGGTGAGGAACCCGAGCACCGGGTCGTGCCACAACAGCCACTTGGCCGGGTTCCCCCGCCAGCGCACCGGGTCGCCGGAGCCGGGCAGGTAGTCCAGCTCGGCGGCGGCCAGCCACGCCTCCCACGTGGCGTCGCAGGAGCCGAGGAAGTTGGCGGCGTGGCCGGTCGAGCCGTAGGCCGAGTCGGCGAACGCCTGTACGGCCGGCAGCGCGGAGAACAGGTCGCACTCGGTGCCGTCGTTGCCCCACATGGTGATGACCACCTCGGGCAGGCGGGCCTGGCGTGCGGCGGTCATGCCTGCGGTGAGCGTGGCCAGCGCCCTGGGCAGCGCCGCCCACAGCCGATGGTGGGTCCACCCGCCGGCCGCGAACACCGGGTCCTTGCCCAGGTGGCGGCGGTGACGCTCGATCCAGTCGGCGTAGAAGGCGCTCTCGCCGTGCTCGTAGTCCCAGTAGACCAGCTCGACCTCGTCCGGAATCTGCCCGGCGACCCAGGAGGGGATCTCGGTGGCCGGGTCGTAGTAGTCGCCGGTGGCCGAGCCGAGCCTGAAGTACATGTCGCTCCAGATCATCGGCCGCAGCCCGTGCTCCTGGCAGATGGCCAGCACGTTCTTCAGGTGCGCGGAGAGGATCTCGAACGGCTGGCGCTCGCCGAACCGGCGCCGGTACTGGCCGGTGCCGATCCCGTGGGCCTCGTCCATGCCGATGTGGATCCTGCGGCTGCGGAAGCAGGAGGCGACGGTGCCGAGGAGCTTGCGGATCAGCTCGTAGCCCTCGGCCGCCTCCGCGAGCAGGACCCGCTCGGTGTCGCGCAGCGGCCAGTAGGCCGGCCACTGGAGGATCTGTTCGAAGTGCCCGAGTGTCTGCACGCACGGGATCACCTCGATCCCCAGGCGGTGCGCCTGGTCGTCGATGGCGCGCAGTTCCTCGGCGGTGTAGGCGCCGCGGGCGTAGCCGAGCATGGGCTCGCCCTCGACCTGGTAGGTGTCCTCCATGTAGAGCCAGAGCGTGTCGATGCCCATCAGGGCGCACTTGCGCAGGTAGGAGGCGATGGTCTCGGGGCGCATGACGGCGTTGCGCGAGGTGTCGAGCATCACCGCGAGCGTGCGGAACGGGCTGGACTCGGCCTGCTCGGGAACGTCGCCCGTGGCGAGGTAGGAGCCCATCGCGACGCCGAGGCCGCGCAGGGCGTCCCGGGTGCGGTCGAAGCCGATGCGCCAGCCGCCCTCCTCACGTGTGATCGAGAAGCCCTCGGCCGTGGCGTCGGGGACCAGCCTGAGCAGTGGCCCTCCGTCCTGCGCGAACCGCCACGGGTACTCCGCGGCCAGCTCTTCGGCCAGTTCGACGGGTGCGGACAGGCGCATCGGCGCGACCTCCTAGGAGTGGGTCAGGACCAGACCTGAGTTGGGCGGCAGCGTCACCTGTCCGGTGTGGGCGACGCCGTGGGTGTCGGTCCAGGTGCCCGCGGGCAGCGTGTGCACGGCCGGCAGGGTGGAGGACGGGTTGACCAGCGTCCGGCCGAGCTGGTAGTCGCGATACCACGCGCCCGAGCCGTCCTGCGCGGGAGCGGCTGTGGGCGTGCCCAGGTTCACGGCCAGCTCGGGCCGGTCCAGCCAGACGCCGTACTCGAAGCGCCCGCACAGGGTCAGCATCGTGCGGGGCTCGCGTACCAGCAGGTAGTTGGCGATGACCCAGTCGATCTGCTGCTGACTGGCGTCCGCCAGGTGCGGGGTGGTGGTCATCCCGACGGAGACGACGGGCTTGCTCGCCACGACCGAGCGGTAGAGGGCGAAGGTCTGCGCCCACTCGTCGTCACTGATGTTGCTGTCCCGGCCGCGGGTGAAGCCGCCCTCGTGCAGCCACAGGTCGACGATCCGCACGGCCTCGGCCGACTGCGCGCGCTGGAAGGCGTTGACGCCGAGCGGGGTGATGTTGCCGGCCAGGCCCACGTCGTAGGTGTGCAGGCGGTCGCGCAGCCAGGTCAGCCAGTCGAGGTACACCTCGGCGTAGGCGGGGTCGTCCAGGCCCGCGTACTGCTGGACCCACGTGCCGGAGGAGTCGAAGTGCCCGGCGGCCGAGGTCCAGTTCCACGGGACCACGTTGTCCAGGGCGATCCACTTGTAGCCGGCCTGGATGTTGGGCAGCACCAGGTTGGTGAAGAAGAACTCGCGGACCGCGGGATCGGCCACGTTCAGGGTGACGATCGGGGAGCTGCCGCTCTGGATGACAGGGGTGACGCGGTCGGCCTGGTACATGATCCAGTCCGGGTGGTTGGCCTGGTACCAGGAAAGGGGCCTGGCCGGGCTGTTGTCCCTGATGGACGGCAGATAGCGGCTCGGCACCACGTCGGACGGCTGCGCGTCCAGCGGGTAGGCGCCCCAGACGAAGGGGACGCGGCCCTGGTAGACCGAACGGTCGGGGATGGCGTTGTCGAAGATCTGGGCACGGGCGATGCCGTCGGGCCGTGGCTGCGGCAGCACCAGGTCGGCCCTGGGCTTCGCGGCGGCGACGGTGACGGTCGAGACGACGACCGCGGCGGCTAAGGCCGTCACGGTGAGCAGACGGCGGATCATCTCTCAGTTCCTCCCTGATTTCTGTAGCGCCTCGCTGTACTCGGCGCGGATCTTGTCCCCGCCGCCCGACCTCCACGCGGCCACGCCCTCGTCCCACGCGGAGACGGGCTTGCGGCCCTGGATGACGTCGGCCTGCAGGTCTTTCATCTTCTTGTCGAGCGCGGCGCCCTGGGCCTGGTCGGTGGGCGAGTACAGTCCGCCGATCGGCCAGGGCTCCGCGGTGGTCAGCGCCTGTTTCTCGGCCTCGTACTCGTTCTTGGTGATGTCGGGGAAGCCGGGCGCGTAGTGCACGACCGGCGAGGCGCCGATGTAGAGGGTCGGCACGGTCGTCTCGGACTTGCCGACGTCGGTGTGGATGGGGTCGCTGCCTTTGAGCGTGAAGTCCCAGTCCTTGACGCCGTAGACGCGCTGCCGGTGCTCGGCGGTGCCGAACGGGGAGACCAGCCAGTTGAGCACCCGCAGCACCTCCTCGACGCGCGCCTTGGGCGCCTTCTTCAGGCCGGTGATGGAGAAGATGGCCGGGCCCAGGTAGTTGGCGGCCTGCCCGCCGCCGTCGAACTTGGGCGCGGCGATGGCTCTGATCTCCGCCTCGGGATCGGCGGCGCGGGCGGCGATGGCGATGTTGGACCAGGTGGACGCGCCGACGTGGATCTTGGTGGCTCCGCTGGACATCCAGGCCACCTTCTGCGCGCTCGTGGCGGTGAACGCGTCGGGGTGGAACGCCTGCTCCTTCCACATCTGGGCGACGATCTCCAGAGCCTTGCGCATCTCGGGGGCCTCGTAGTTCTTGGTGAAGCGCCCGCCCTCGACCTTCCAGTTGTTGGCGATGCCGAGCATGGCGCCGACGTACTCCAGGGTCGCCAGCGGCTCGTCGATGGCCCACTTGTTGGCGGCCGGCTCGATCAGCGCCCGGCACAGCTCCAGGAACTCCTGACCGGTCTTGAGCTCCGTCGTGAGCCCCTTGGCCGCGATGAGGTCGGCGCGCGCCGAGGCGGCCAGCCGGACCGCGGGCAGATGGATGGGGATGCCGTAGATGCCGCCGTTGTAGACGGTGGACTGCCAGCTCACGGTGGGGATGTTGGCCAGGCCGGGGTAGTTCTTGATCTTGTCACCCGACAGGAACTCCGTCAGGTCCTGGAACTTGGCCTCCAGCAGCCCCGGCAGTTGCGGGGTGTTGGCCCTGACCTCCATGGTGTCCGGCAGGTCGCCGCCGGCCATCAGGGTCTGGAACTTGTTGATGTAGTCGGCGGTGGGCGCGCCCGTCACCCGGAGTTCCGCGCCGAGCGAGGCGTTGAGCGCCTGCCAGTAGCGGTTGCCGTCGAGCGGGGTGGGCGGGGTGTTCATCGTGCAGAGCGCGTGGACCGCGCCGCCCTTCGCGGGGGGTTCGGCGGTGAACGCGACCGGGTCGGCGGGGTAGCTGAAGAAGGCGGGCAGCACGCCCTCGGGGGTGCCGGGGAGATCGGGCTTGAGCCCCGCGTAGGGGAGGTAACCGGGCAGGCGGACCGGGCCGCCGCCGGACCTGGCCGCCCCCGAAGTGGTGGCGCCCGAACCGCAGGCGGCCAGCGCGCCTGTCGCCGCAATCCCGAGCGCACCCCTGAGCAACTGCCGTCTGTTCAAGCGGATGTAGTCCATCGAGGAGCCACGCCCTTTCGTGATCGCTCGTGACTGGGGTGGTGCAAAGATTGCAAGCGCTTGTCTAAGTTGTCAATAGTTGCGGGCTCGACAGCAAGTCAGGGCTGGTGAGAACGTAAGGCAAACGCTTGTCATCGTGAGCGCGGGTGGGCGCCTGAGGCTCGGCCGTCTGGGCCGGGCTGGAGGGCGGCGGTCGCGCGCGTCACGCGGCTGCCGACCGGCGACGCGCTCGAAGAAGTCGGAGTTTCTTCGGGGCCGGGCAGCGACGTGATAAAGCCGCAGCGCTTGTTCAGGCGAGTTCGCTCTGGGATTTATCGCGGAGTGGGCCGAGGGTCATCGCCGACTCGTTCTCAACGCCCTCTCCTGGGCGGCGGAACTTGTGCTGGAAGATGGCCAGGAAGGAGCGTTGGAGCAGGCACGGAGGCTCGATCCGGAGACGCGGGGAACCTGCTTTCGCATTGCCCAACGGCAATTGCGTCGATCTGGAAGAGACGATGCCGCAGCGAACTGCTGAAATGCCACGACCGCATCAGCGTGGCCCAGGCATGACCGGGGACTTTCAGTCAGGAAAATGGTCGAGCGAGATGCTTCGCAATCGCAAGGTTCTCGCGGACCTGGAAGTCGCCCCCTGCGCCCTCCTGACGGCACTGGCTGCGTCCATGATCTCCATGGCTGCTCATGCGCGGCGAGCGACCGCGCGATCGCGGCCCTGTCCGCGCGGGCCCCGAAGCCGAGTTCCCGCCCGGGTCAGTCGTTCGCCGTGGCCGGTCGTGCCGGTGCGAAGGCCGCCTGACCGGCGCGGCGGAAGCACCAGAGGCGACGGCCGAGTGCGACCGCCCCGAGCACGCAACAGGTGAGGCAGAAGAGCGCCAGCAGCGGCAGCAGCCAGACGGTGATGATCCAGTACTGGAGACTGAACGACCCCCAGACCAGCGTCGGCGGCACCGGGCCCAGCACCGTCACCAGGGCAAGGGGCACGAGCCGCAGAAGAAGCCTCGGGCGGCGTGCCGCGCGGCGTCGCGAGGCCCAGCGGCGCGCTCGGACGGCCGCGGTGACCAGCAGCGCGGCCATCCCCACCGTGAGCCCGAGCAGGACCGCGTTCACGACCGTGAGCGGGTTGCTCATCGGCGTCGCCGGCGCCCCGATGCGTTCGGCGAGAAGGTTCGTCGAGAGCAGGCTGGGGTCGCCGCCGCTGTTGGTGAGGACGAGGGCGGCCACGCCGGTCTTGGGCGAGAAGACCATGTCCCCGGTCCACGTCGCCAGCGTTCCGCCATGGCCGATCAGCGACGCCGGGGCGTCCGCCGCGACGGGGCGGGACTGCCAGCCGAGGGCGTAGTCACCGGCCTTCGGCTGGACGGTGTGCAACTCGGCCAGGGAGCCGGCGCTCAGCAGGTCCGCCCCGAAGGTTCCCTGGTTGAAGCGCAGCCACCGCACCATGTCGTCCAGGGTCGAGATCACCCCGCCGTTGCCGGCGCACATCCCCGGCATCTCCGGCGCCGCGACGGCGACCCCGAGAACGACCTCGTACGCGGACGGCAGGCCCTCGGCCCGATCGGAACACCCCAACGTCGAGCTGGTCCCGGTCATGCCCAGCGGCGCGAACAGCTCGGTGCGGAGGAAGGCGTCGAAGGACTTCCCCGACACCACTTCGACGATCCTCGCCGCGATCGAGTAGTTGGTGTTGTGGTACTCCGAGCGGGTGCCCGGATCGGCGGCCAGGGTCTTGTCGGCCAGCCCGGCCACGATTTCCCGCGGGCTGCGCGGAGGCGGGAACACGTACTCGTTGTTCGTGCTGTTCGACAGCCCCGAGGTGTGGCTGAGGAGGTGGCGCACGGTGATCCCGGTGAAGCGCGGATCGGCCAGCCTGAAGTCGGGCAGGATCTTGGTGACCGGGTCGTCCAGGGAGACGCGGTCACGGTCGACCAGCAGCATGATCGCCGTGGCCGTCATCGACTTGCTCATCGACGCGATCCGGAACCGGGTCCGCGCCGTCACCGCGTTGCCGTCCCCGTCCCGGCCGCGGACGATCGTCTCGACCGACGACCCGTCGATCACGGCCGCCGCGACACCCGGCGTGCCGAAGACGGAGCGGTAGTCGTCGACCAGTCGCTCGCCGGTGGCATGGGCCGGTGCCGTCCAGCCGAGCAGCACTGCGACGAGCACACCGCCGAGGACGAGGAGGGAGGTCACACGGGGAAAGCGCAGACGTGGGAAACGCACGACGTCGAACCTAGGCCGGACGCCACCGGCCGGCATCACCCTACGGGGTGAGACGGCACCACCCGGCAGGATGGAATCTCAGCCGGGCAGATCGTTGCGACCCACCAGCCCGTTCTCGTACGCGTGGATCACCGCGTGCACGCGGTCGCGCAGGTCCAGTTTCTGCAGGATGGCCCGGACGTGCGACTTCACCGTGTTCTCGCTCAGCACCAGTTCCGCGCAGATCTCGCTGTTGGACCTGCCGCGGGCGAGCAGGCCGAAGATCTCGACCTCGCGTGGGGTGAGGCCGTCCAGGGCGGCCGTCCTCCGCATCGGCACCTGCCGTACGAGATCCAGGATCGTCGCGGCCACCCCCGGGGCCAGCGCCGACGTCCCGGAGGCGACGTCACACACGGCCTGGGCCAGGGCGGCGGGCCGGACGTCCTTGGTCAGGTAGCCGCTCGCGCCGGCCCGGATGGCGGCCACGACCAGTTCGTCGTCATCGAACGTCGTCAGCATGAGCACCCGGGTCGCCGGCGCGATCCTGACGATCTCCGCCGTGGCGGCGACCCCGTCCATGCGCGGCATGCGGATGTCCATCAGCACCACGTCGAGGCGGTGCCGCCGGACGACCTCGATCGCTTCGCCGCCGTTCGCGACGTCGTGGGTGACCTCGATGCGTTCGTCGGCCGACAGCACCGTACGGAGCGAGGCCCGCAGCAACTCCTGATCGTCGACGAGCATGACCTGGATCCCGGTCATGTCCCCTCCTTCGTGGGGAGCCTCGCCCGCAGCGCCCATCCGTCGTCCCCTTCGTCGATCGACAGGGTGCCGCCCGCGGTACGCACACGTTCCCCGATCCCCATCAGGCCGGTCCCCTGGCCGCCCACGTCGCGAAGCTCCTTGCCGCCGTCGTCGCGCACCTCCACCACCACCTCGGCCGGGGTCCAGCGCAGGCGAACGGTCACCTCGACCGGTGGTTCGAGGTGGCGCAGCGCGTTGGTGATGCCCTCCTGCACGGTCCGGACCGCCGCGACCTCGGCACTCAGGCTCAGTGGCCGTCGCTCACCCACCTCAGCGAACGTCACCGCATGGAGCGGGCTCGCCGCCGAGGCCACGAGGTCGGGGAGGGCATCGAGCGAGATCGGGACCTCTCCGGGCCGGGAAGCGGCGCGCGCCGCCACGGTGGCCGGGCCCAAGGTGGCCAGCATCGCTCGCAGACCTTGGTGGGCGTCCCGGCCGACCTCGGCGATGTCGCCGAGTTCGCGGCGGGTCGCCGGATCCGCCGTCGTCACCGCCGCGGCCTCGATCCGCGCGACCATGACGGTGACCGTGTGGGCGATCACGTCGTGCAGGTCGCGGCGGATGCCGGCCCGTTCGTCCGCGACCGCCGCGGCCAGTCGTTCGCTCTCGGCCAGCCGGCCGGTCTCGTGCCTGCGGCGTACCAGCAGGGCCGCGAGCCACACGCCGCCGACCACGAGCATCAGCAGCCCGCCCTCGACCAGGCGGTCCCACACGGGGGTGTCAGGGGGCAGCCGGGCCCACGACACCAGTTCGGTGAGGACGATCCCGAGCGCGGCGACGGCCAACGCGGCCGCCGAGGACCTGACCGAGACCAGGCTGGTCAGCCGCCACAACGTGAGGGGGAAGCACACGGCCGAGGGCAGCATGCTCGGCGACCAACCCGGGAAGGGCGTCAACACCAGAACGAGCATGGCCAGCGCGCCGATCGCGTACCCTGCCCACGGTCGTCGACGGGCCACCACCGCTCCCGCATGGAGCAGGACGACGGCACCCGCGGCGGCGACGATCTGCCACAGGTCCGCGCCGAGGTGCCATGCGCCCGCCAGGATGATCACCGTCAGGAGAGCCAGGAGCACGTGCGCCGTCACCGTCGTCGCCGGCCAGGTGCTCCGGCGCTGGGAGGCTGTCATGGTCGTCGCCTTCCGGTGGGCTCGTGGTGGGGAGCCGTACCTGGCTCGACGTGCCACAGGATAGCCAGCGGCGGGCAGGCCGATGCCGGTGCCCCGGGCACGGACCCGTCGACGAGCTGCCTCATCGAACGCCGCGCCGTCGAGGCGACCGGCGCTTCGGAAGACCGCGCGCTCGGTGATCTTCCTCGGTCCGTCGGTGCTAGGTTTGCCGTGTTCGGTCGCGGACCGGCCGCTGGCGGCGGCCCCGAATCCGACAGGAGGATCCCCCGTGTCCGACCCCGCGTCCCTGGTCGAGGTGCGCGCACGAATCGACGCGCTCGACGGTGAACTGGTCCGGCTCCTGGCGGACCGGCAGGCTCTGGTCCGGCAAGCGGCCGCGTTCAAGGCCGACGAGCACGCTGTACGCGCGCCCGGCCGGGTCGAGCAGGTCGTCCGGGCGGCCCGGGAGCGCGCCGCGAGCGCCGGGTTGTCCCCGAGCGTGGCCGAGGCCGTGTGGCGCGCCATGATCACCGCCTTCATCGATCTCGAACTGGCCGAGCACCGAGCCGGTGCTCCCTCCGGGGACGCCGGCGACGGCCAGGACGGAGAGCGCTGAGGGCGCCCGCAGGACACCGCACCGGCATACCGGCGACATACCGGTGCTTCCTAGGCTGACGGGCACTCGTCTACGGATCATGCTGAAGGAATCTCGTGTCCCGTTCTGTGCTCGTCATGGTCGTCGCGTCACTGCTGTCGATGCTCCCCGGTGTGCTCCCCGGTGTGGCCCACGCCGAGGCTCCCGCTGTGGTGGGGACAGAGGGAAACCTCGTACGGGAGGTGGAGCCGCGGGCCGACGGGATCAGGCACGTCGACACCAAGGCGATGATCGCGGGGTTGACGGCGCTCAAAGCCAACACCTACGTCTATCCGATGGCCGGCGACAACGTTCACTGGGAGGACCTGCGCGACGAGTTCCTGCCGGCCGCCGCCACCGCCGGGATCAAAGTCTGGGTACTGGTGTACGCGCCGAGCCAGGCGGTCTGTTGCGTCTCCCGGCCGTACAAGCACGACTACGTGACATGGGCACGCGAGATCGCCACGCTCTCCAAGAGCCACCCGAACCTGGTCGGCTGGACCGTGGACGACTACGGCCACGACCCCAAGACGTTCACGCCCGCGTACGTCAGGCAGATGAGCGCGGCCGCCAAGGCGGTCAACCCCTCGTTGAAGTTCGTCCCCACGGTCTACTACAGCCAGTTCACCGACGCGTTCATCGCTGAGCAGGCCCCGTTGCTGGATGGAGTGATCTTCCCCTTCCGGGACGAGCCGCACCGGGACACGTCGTGGACATGGAGCCTGTCTTATCAGGTCAAACAGCTCGCCAAGCTACTTCCCGGCACCGACGTCTACCTGATGCCGTACGCCCACCCGCTGAGCCACGCCGCCCAGAAGCCGACGGTCGCCTACGTCGAGGCCGTCACCAAGAAAGCTCTCGAGCACGTCCGCGCGGGTGAGCTGTCCGGCGTCGTGCAGTACAAACTTCCCTTCGTGTCCCGCGACGCCGGGTGGACGCGCCCCGCGAGCGACAACCTCGCCCGCACCGGCAACGGGCGGCTGAGCTTCGTCGTCCAGGGAAGCACCGCCACCACGCCGGGCATGTGGTGCGGCGCGAGCCGGAAGGTCCAGCTCACGTCCGGCGCCACCAGGCGCAGCGTGAGCTTCTGGCACGGGGACGGCCGCGGCCCTGACAACCCGGCCGGGTACCACGTGAAGCAGCTTCTCCTCAACGGCAAGGTGGTGTGGGAGCAGGACGTCGCCGCCAACGACCACGCCTGGCAGAAGGCCACGGTCGACCTGACGACCAGGCTGGCCGGGGCGACGAGCGCGACGCTGGAGTGGCGGCTGTACGAGCGCAAGGGCGTGAGCGACTACTTCGTCGACGTCAGCGTGGACGACATCGTGGCCACGGGCCTGCAGTTGAGCGACCCGGGCGTGGAGAACGCCGTCACCTGGACCGCCGGCCTGGCCCGGCGAGGCGGTCCGGTCTACTGCTCCGCCCAGGTCTACCACCAGAACTACGGCGCGGACCTCGGCGCACGGATCGCCACGCTGTACGCCGCCGGGTAGTCGCGGATTTGCCGCTTTCGACCAGCCGGCCCTGGAACAGGCCCGCGGCCGCGACGGATTTCGTGGTCTAGAAAGTAAGCGATCGATCACATATATTTCGGCCATGAGCACGGAACCTCAACGGAACCGGCCCCGACGGCCGGGACGCCCGCCCAAGTCCGAGGCCCAGGACACCAAGGGCGCGCTGATCGAAGCGGCGCTGGACCTGTTCGCCCGGCACGGCTACGGCGGCACCTCGGTACGCGGCATCGCCCAGGCCACTGGGCTGAGCGAAAGCGTCCTCTACCGGCATTTCGCGAACAAGCAGGCGATCTTCGAGGAGGTGCTGTTCCAGGCCGGCGTCGGGCTGTTCACCAGCCAGCGCGCGCTGGTGGACCCCGCGCTGGCGGCACACGATCCCGCCGCCTTCCTGCGCGCCCTGGCCAGGAACCTGGTGACCGCCTGGACCGAGCCCCGCAACCGCCTGCTGACCAGCATCCTGGTCAGGGCCATCGGCGACAGCCACCTCCAGGTGATCTCGACGTTCAAGACCGCCCAGGAGGAGATGGGCCGCCTGATCGCCCACTGGATCAGCGCCGGCCTCATCCCGCCCGACCGCGGGAGGCCCGAACAGCTCGCGTGGGAGCTGTTCGCGCCGGTCGCGTTCGTCCGGCTGCTGTACCTGCACGCCGAAGCCGACCCGGAGACGCAGCGGGCCGGACACGAGCTCGTGCTGGCCCATGCCGAATTCTTCATCGCCCGGGTGCTGCCCACCTCGACCAAGCCGACAGACGTTTCGAACGACTCGGGAGACGGCCATGACTGACACCCAGGTCCTCGTGGTGGGCGCGGGCCCCACAGGGCTCATGCTGGCGGCCGAACTGGCCCTTCGGGGCGTCACATGCCGTGTCCTGGAGCAACGCGCCGAGGAGTCGAACCTCACCCGCGCCTTCGGGGTGCACGCGCGGACACTGGAACAGCTCGACATGCGCGGGCTCGCCGACCCGCTGGTGACGCGGGGAATCCAGGTCGCGGAGATCCGGCCCACCTTCGGCCGGACCTCGGTACGGCTACCGATGCGGCACCCGGAAAGCCGGTTCCCCTTCGTCCTGATCGTCGCGCAGGCGCGTACCGAGGCCGTGCTGGCCGAACGGGCCCGCGCGCGGGGAGTGGAGATCGTACGCGGCGCCAAGGTCGTGGACGTGCGGGAAGACGGCGACGGCGTCGAGGTGACGATCGCAGGGCCCGGCGGCACGCGAACGGAGCGGGCCGGCTACGTGATCGGCTGCGACGGCGCCCACAGCCAGGTCAGGCAGAGCATGGGCGTGGGGTTCTCCGGGTCCGCCTACGCCACGCACATCCTGCTCGCCGATCTCCGCCTGGCGGACGCCGACGTGACGGCCGTGCGGACCTTCGTGGGACGCGACGGCATGGTGCTGATGCCGCCCTTCGGCGACGGCTGGGTACGCGCGGTCATCTGGGACCGCCGGCGCCAGGACGTGCCGCTCCACGAGCCTCTGGGCATCGAGGAGGTGTCCGCGTCGCTGAACCGGCTGGCCGGTCACGACCTCGGCGTCCGTGAAATGCGATGGTCGACCCGCTTCCTCAGCGAGCGCCGCCAGGCGGACGCCTACCGCAAGGGGCGCGTGTTCCTGGCCGGCGATGCCGCCCACGTTCACTCTCCGCTCGGCGCCCTCGGCATGAACACCGGCATCCAGGACGCGACGAACCTGGGCTGGAAGATCGCCGCCGCGGTCCACGGCTGGGCCGCGCCCTGGCTCCTGGACTCCTACCACCGCGAACGCCACCCCGTCGGCGCGGCCGCCCTCCGCCTCACCGACCTGCTCCAGCGCATCAGCGTGGCACCGGCCCCCATCCGGGCCATCCGCCCCCTTCTGGCGCGAGGCGCGCTCGCCGTTCCCGCGATCAGCAACACGCTGCGCCGACGCGTGGCGGGCCTGTCGATCGCGTATCCACCGCAGGACCCCGAGCACGCGCACGCCTGGGAAGGCCGCCGAGTCCCCGATGCCCGGCTGTCCACCGGCCGGCTGTACGAAGCACTACGTCACGGCCGGTTCCTGCTGGTCCAGCGCGGCCACACCGAGCCACTGGACACCGGCGACCGGGCCGACCGTCTCGACGTGGCGTGCCTGGCCGAGACGGCGGACTCCGCAATCCCGGCGGTGATGCTGGTCAGACCCGACGGATACGTCGCCTGGGCCGGAGACGACGGCACCGAAGATCACCCCGACGAGGTCCGCACCGCGTTATCCCAGTGGTGCGGACCAGCCCAAAACACACCACGACCGCATGAAGGGAACAGGTGACCGTCGATCCGGACGCGCCGCCCCTCCGGCACGTCCGGCTGAGCAGCGGCTGGGCCAGGCCCCTGTCCCGGGCCCCAGGGTGGCGCAGGCCGTGGTGACACCGGCGGCCCACCCGCGATCACCGTCGCCTCCGAACTTCTCTGCCCGAGGCCGTCCCCCCGGCGGGTGCTCGTTCGTCAACCGAACATGAGCACTCCCCGGTGGCGGGTCCCTTGCGGGTGCTGGTCGATGACGTGCGGCGGCTGGACCGGTGCTCGGCTGCGGTGTCGTCGTCGGTGGCGCGCCGGTCGCGCGCCGAGGGCATCGCGCCGCGCGGGGTGTGATCGCGGAGTCAATCACAGAACGGATGGACCGACGATGACGCAAGCGAAGGAACTGCCGTTGCAGCAGCGGCGGAACGGATTCGACCCGGCCGAGGAACTGGCCCGGGCCCGCGACGGCGAGGGCGTGGTCCAGGTGGAGACGCCCTGGGGCCTCCCCGCGTACCTGGTCTGCCGCCACGAGGACGTCCGCCGGGTGCTGTCGGATCCGGTCCGGTTCAGCAGCGCCCTGACCCCGCTCCGCGGAACCGGCGCGCTGGACCCCGACGAGGTGGCCAGGCTGCGCGCCGGCCAACTGATCGGGTTAGACCCGCCCGAGCACACCCGGCTGCGCCGACTGCTCACCCCGGAGTTCACGGTACGGCGCATGAGCAGGCTCGAGCCGCGGATCACCGAGATCGTCCAGTCGGCCCTGGACGACCTGGAACGGGCGGGCAAGCCGGCCGATCTGATGGCGCACTTCGCCATGCCGGTGCCGTCCCTGGTGATGTGCGAGCTGCTGGGCGTGCCCTACGCCGACCGCGCCGACTTCCAGGCTCGCTCCACGCGCCTGCTGGGCACCTCCTTGTCGGCGGAGGAGCTGAACGCGGCGCGGAGGGAGGATCGCGCCTACATGGCCGACCTGGTCGCCCGCGCGCAGGCCGACCCGGGCGAGGACCTGCTGGGCATGCTGGTACGCGAGCACGGCGACGAGCTAAGCGCCGACGAGCTGACCGGTGTCGCCGGGCAGTTGCTGCTGGCCGGGCACGAGACCACCGCGCACATGCTCGGCCTGGGCACCCTGGCCCTGCTGCGGCACCCGGACCAGATGGCGATGATCCGCGAGGACCCGGCGCGGATCGAGCCCGCCGTCGAGGAACTACTGCGGTGGCTGTCCATCTCGCAGTCGCCTCCGCCCCGCACCACCTCGACCGAGGTGGAGATCGCCGGGCAGGTCATCCCCGCGGGCGCGCTGGTCATCTGCTCGCTTCCCGCCGCCAACCGCGACCCTGCCTTCACCGGCGACCCGGACCGGCTCGACGTCACCCGGGAGGCCGCCGGTCATGTCGCGTTCGGCCACGGCGTGCACCACTGTCTGGGGGCGCCGCTGGCGCGGATGGAGATGCGCATCGCCTTCCCCGCGCTGCTCCAGCGGTTCCCCGCCCTCGCCCTGGCCGACCCGTACGAGCAGGTGGACTACCTGGCCTTCAGCGTCGTGTTCGGCTTGAACTCGCTACGGGTGACCTGGTGAGCCCACAGGCATGGGGAGCTGACACCGTCCGCGACGGCGAGCGGATCGCCGCGGATGGAGGGCGGATGCGGGAGGCCGGTGAGAACCCGGTCAGCCGACTGACGTGTGGGCGGGTCGGCGCTTCATAGCGTCGAGAGGCGCACCTGTCCGCTTGGTCGCAACCGGCGGACGGGGATCCCGTACTGAAAGGAGGTGTGGTCATGCGACGCGACCGTTCGGATGAACAGCCGCGGCCTCGGCGAGCGCATCCGGGGCGTTTCCGGCCACGCCGGAGAACCGGACACCGAGCTTCGGCGCATCGAGATCGGCGATGGGGATCACCTTCTGCGGGTCCCCGGTCAGGTCCGACGAGTTGAGGCGCCCCTCTCCGTACGGAACGGGGGCGCGACTCGGAGAGGGTGATCCGGGACTGGCCCGGTCGCCGCTCGGGGCGTCGTGCCCACGGTCGCGGCCGACTGTGGCCGCGACCGTGGGCGTGACCGCGGCGAGGAGCCCTCGCCGTTTGAGGCCGTCGCCCGGTGGGTGGGCGTGCGGTCAAGCGGCGTCGAGGGCTTCGGTGATCTTGCGGGTCATGTCGGCCGTGGTGGGGCTGGGCGGGGCCTGGTGGGTGCGGCCGGCTGCTTCGACGGCGACGAGGACGGTGCGGCGGAAGTTGTCGGCCTCGGCCGGGTCCTGCTGCCTGAGCAGGCTCATGGCCGCGGTCAGGGCGGGCAGTACCTGGTCGGCGATCGCGGCTACCGATGCGGTGTCCAGCTTGATGTCCTTGGGATAGGTGGCGAGCACGTGCCCGATCGGGCCGGTGGCGGAGGCCAGGGCGATGGAGCCCTCGGTGGCGGTCTTGTGGGGCTTGCCTGCGGCGTCGGCGGCGGACATCAGGGTGACGGCGCCGTAGGCGGCGGTGCGCAGGGTGAGCTTGTCCTGGTCGGTGAGGGTGATGGACATGATGGTGTACTCCTTCGAATGCGGTGGGGACGAACGGCGTGGAAAGCGGCGTCAGTCGTCGATGGCCTGGTAGAGGGTGGTCCAGAAGTCGTTCATCAGGTGTGCCGGGCTGGGGACGGAGTAGCCGAGCTGGCAGAGGAGGATGCCGGTGAGCTGGTTGGCCGGGTCGGCGTAGCTGGAGGTGCCGCTGCCGCCGTCCCAGCCGAACTGGCCGATGGGCGCGTAGTCGCCGCGGTAGGTGCGTACGGCCATGCCGAAGCCCCAGCCGCCCTGCTGTCCCTGGCCGAAGGAGAGGTGGACGTTGTCGGTGGCCATGGTGGTGCGGGCGGCGTTCTGCTCGGGGGTGAGCCGGTTGGTGGTCATCAGCTCGACCGCGGGCCGGGACAGGATCCGCTTGCCCTGGTGGGTGCCGCCGTTGAGCAGCATCTGGAAGTAGGCGTGGTAGTCGTCGGCGGTGGAGACCAGTCCGCCGCCGCCGCCCTGGAAGGCCGGAGGGCTGCTCCACCGTCCGTTCTCGGGTTCGTCCCAGGCGAGGAACTCGCCGGTGGCCGGGTCGGGCGCGTACAGGGTGGGCAGCCGGTCGATCTGGTCGGCGGGCACGTGGAAGCCGGTGTCCTTCATGCCGAGGGGTTCGAAGATGCGCTCGCGCAGGAACTCCTCGAAGGATTGGCCGGTGACCCTGGCCGTCAGTACGCCGACCAGGTCGTTGCTGATCTGGTACTGCCAGCGCTCGCCGGGCTGGTACTGCAGCGGCAGTTCGCCCAGGCGGCGCATCCACTCATCCGGGTCGGGCTGCGGCTCCGGGCCTGAGGGGGTGAGGTTGTGCGCGAAGACGGCGTTCATGATCGGGGTGCCCAGCGACGCCACGTCCATGCCGAGCCCGAAGGTGGAGCTGAGCACGTCCCGTACGGTGATCGGGCGGCGGGCCGGGACGGTGTCGTCGAGGGGGGCGTCGGGCCGTGTCAGCACCTGACGGCCGGCCAGTTCGGGCAGCCACTCGTCCACCACGTCGTCCAGTCGCAGCCGGCACTCGTCCAGCAGCACCATCGCCGCCGCCATCGACAGCGGCTTGGAGGTGGAGGCCATCCGGAAGATCGTGTCCCGGCGCATCGGCGCGCCGCCGTCGTGCCGCATGGTGCCGAGCGCTTCGACGTGTGTGTGTCCGTTGCGGCTGACCAGGGCGACCAGGCCGGGGATCTTCCCGGACTCGACATGCCGTGCCAGCACCGCACGCAGCCTGCGCAGTCCCGTGGCGGAGAAGCCGCTGTCGCTGTGTCCCATCATGAGTCTCCTTGCCTTCAGTGTTCGATCGGTGTCCGATCGGTGTTCGATCTGGGGAAGCCTCGTCCTGGCGTCGGCGTTCACGGGTGTCCGTGCGCGCCGCGCGAGGCCGGGGTGGGTTCGGTGGGCCCGGTTCGCGACCTGGGTCGCGATCGGTGGACCGTTCATGGCGTCAACCATCGCCGGTCGCGCTGATATCGGACCGTCGCCGTCCTGACGCCGCCGCTGACACGTCCCCGCAGGCGTTCGCGGGGTTGGGCGGCGGGGTGGCTTGTCGGTTCAGATGCGGGGGCCGAGGAAGCAGCCGCCGGAGGCGTCGATGGTCTGGCCGGTGACCCAGCGGCCGGCTTCGCCCGCCAGGAAGGCGACGACGTCGGCGATGTCGGTGGGTTGTCCGGTTCGGGGGATGGCGTTGCCGTTGCCGACCATGTGCTGGATTTCGGGGTTGTCGAGCATCCATGGGTTCATGTCGGTGGCGGTCGGGCCGGGTGCCACGGCGTTGACGGTGATGCCTCGTGCGCCGACGGCCTGGGCGAGGGAGCGGCTGAGTGCTTCGAGGGCGGCCTTGCTCATCGCGTACGGCTGCTCGGGTGTGGCGATTCTGGTGGCCGCGGTGGACAGGTTGATGATGCGGCCGTCGTCGTTGAGCAGGGGCAGGGCTCGCTGGATGATGAACAGTGGTGCTTTGGTGTTGATCGCGATCAGGCGGTCGAAGGTCTCCGGGGTGATCGTCTCGATCGAGTCGGCGGTGATGGCGGCGTTGTTGACGAGGATGTCCAGCCGCGCCTGGCCGGTCCGCGTGAGCAGGCCCGCCTCCAGAGCGGTGAACAGGGTGTCCACGTCTCCGGCCACGCCCAGTTCGGCGCGGAGGGGGAAGGCCCGGCCGCCGTCCTGCTCGATCAGGCGCACGGTCTGGCGGGCGGCTGCCTCGTTGCTGCCGTAGTGCACGGCCACGAGTGCCCCGTCGGCGGCCAGGCGTCGCGCGATGGCCCGGCCGATCCCCCGTGAGGCCCCGGTCACCAGCGCCGTCTTGGTCGTCATCTCGTCACTCCAGAGTGTCTGAAACCGTCCGGCCACTAGGATCGACGCGAACAACCACCCGAAACAACGACAAAGTACGCAAGGTCGCATTAACCCCTGGGTTAATGTCAAAGGAGGATCGTGGAGCTTCGCGACATGGAGATCTTCCTGACCCTGGCCGAAGAGCTGCACTTCGGCCGGACCGCCGAACGGCTGCGCGTGAGTCCCGCCCGCGTCACCCAGGCCATCAAGAAACAGGAACGCCAGATCGGCGCCCCGCTGTTCGAGCGCACCAACCGCACGGTCCGGCTGACCCCGCTCGGCCGGCAACTCCGCGACGACCTCTGGCCCGTCTACACCGGCCTGCGGGACGGCATGCGCCGCGCCAAACTCGCCGCCCAGGGCATCACCGCCGTGCTCCGCGTCGGCATGCTCTCCGTCAACGCCCACGACCTGCGCCCCTACTGGGACACCTTCCACACCCGCCACCCGCAGTGGAAGCTGCGGATCCAGCACGCCTCCTTCGTCGACCCGTTCGCCGGGCTGCGCCGCGGCGACCTCGACGTCCTGGTCTGCTGGCTGCCGGTCGAGGAACCCGACCTGACGGTGGGCCCGGTCCTGTTCACCGAACCGCGGGTGCTGGCCGTGGCCGCCGAGAGCGAACTCACCCGCCGCACCTCCGTCTCGCTGGAGCTGCTCGCCGACTTCCAGCACAGCGACGCCCCATCGGTGCCGGACTACTGGGCCGAGGGCTTCATCCCGTCCCAGACCCGCTCGGGACGCCGGATCGAACGCGGCCCCTTGGTGACCAACACCGAGGAGATCCTCGCCCTGGCCAGCACCGGGGAACTCGTCAACCTCTTTCCCGCCCACATGGTCCGCTACTGGAACCGGCCCGACATCGCCTACCTGCCCGTCCGAGACCTCGACGCCCTGCCGTACGCGCTGGTGTGGCGTACCGAGACCGAGAACGACCTCGTCCGGGCCCTCGCCCGAGTCGCCGCCGACCTCGGCACCCTCGTCGCCTGAACGGCGCCTCCGGCCACGTCGCCTCGGCCGGGCAGCTTGAGTAACGGGGCCACAGGGCTCGCCGGTAGCCCTCGGCCAGGAACGTCACTCCAGCCGGGCGCCGCGGCCGCCAGAGGCTCGGACGAACGAAGGAAGCGCAGGTCCTCCATGACCAGGGCGACATCGGTGCCGCCGCCGCGGCGGAGGGCCGTGGCCGGCGCGTCCAGGTCGGACCAGCGGGACGGGCGGAGGCGGACGCGGTAGCCGTCTCCGGCGGGCTCCAGGGTGAGGGCCTCGCCGATGGCCAGCCTGCTCTCCGGGAGGTGGGCCGCGGTCGCTCCGGCGGCTGGCCGACCTTGCCGAGGATGCCGGTCAGGTAGCCGCGCGGGCGTAGCAGGTCGTTCAGGATGGGGACGTCGTCGCGGATCGGTTCGAAGCCCTCGGCGCCATTGCGGTGCGGGTAGCGGCCGGTCAGCATCGCCGAGCGGCTCGGCTGGCAGATGGCCACGGGTACGTGCGCGCGGTGGAAGCCGACGCCCTGGCCGTACAGCCGGTCGATCGCCGGGGTGAGGTCGGCCCGGCCGCCGAAGCAGCCAGGGATGTCGCCGCCCAAGTCGTCGACGGTGAACAGCAGGATGTTCGGCTCCGTCTGCGCGGAGTCGCCACGGGCCGGGGGCGCCGCCACGACGAGCGGGGTGGCAGCAGCGGCCGACAGCAAGGTGCGCCGGGTGATCGCTGGTGCTTGGTTCACTCCATGATCATTTTCTTCGCGGACAACCACTCCAAGGTCTAACCGGGCGGGCGTTTCCTGCCTGTTTCCGCGCCGAGCAGCCGGCGTCCATTCGGTCGCGCCACGCGCCCGGCCACCGGGGACCGGTCATCTGGCGGATGCCCCGGACCCGGCGGCTCTTCTAACGTCATGGGCATGGCGGTCCAGGGTCACGAGCCGGGACGCCTGCCACACCGAAGGGGCCGATCATGGATCACGTGACGAACCCGGGCTTCGCCCGGTGCGCCGGAGGGCCGGGATGAGCCGGAGACGCAGGCCCGGGGGGCACCATGCGCAGCGCTACGAAGGCTGGCAGGCGCGCTCGAAACGGCTGTACCCGCTTTCCGCGCACGCGGTGCTGCATCGGCCGGTCGGGGGTCTGTGGCCCGGGGGCAACCCGTTCATGTGGGAGTTCGTCTACTGGCCGGCGCTCGCGCGCGGCGGCCCGGCGGCCCGGCTCCTCGGGCTCGTCTTTCCGGTGACGTGCGCCACGGTCAGCCTGGCCTGCCGGTTCATGTTCGACGATCTCAACCCCGTCATGATCGCCGTCCTGCTGGTGGCCGGTTTCGGCATCCTGCTGGCGCCTTCGCTGGGGGCCTGCTGCCTGCTGCGGCGCCCGTACTGGCAGCCGGGCGTGGTGAGCATGGTGCTGCTCGGCTTCGGGGTCGGGCTCCCGCTGCTGTTCCTCTCCCAGGCGCTCACCGATGGGTTGCCACGCCAGTCGGTCGCGGCGGTGGTGCTGGACTGGGCCACGGTGCAGAGCCTGTTCATGGTACTCAGCCCGATTGTGGCGTTGGTGCTGTGGATGCCTGTGGCGGTGGCCCGCTTCCGGCGCTCACGCGGCTCCCGCTCCCGAAACCGCCTCACCCACCGCTAGCCACCAGGCGCTGGAAGATGACGTGCGCGCCTGACGCCGCCGTCTCCGGCCCGACGCCGCGACCGCCCCGCTGCGCCTGCCCCAGCCGCTGCGCGCCCTGCGGTCGCCGGCGGCGTTCGGCTCGGCGGTCTGGCTCACCGGCTCGCGCGGGTCGCCCGGGGTCAGGTGATCTCGAGGTTGGCCATCATGCCCATGTCCTCGTGTTCGGCGTTGTGGCAGTGGAAGAGGTAGCGGCCGCGGTAGCCGTCGAAGCGGGTGATGATCTCCACCGACTCGGCGGGCCGCAGGGAGACGGTGTCCTTGAGCCCCGCGTCGTGGGGGAGCGGTGGCCGGCCGTTGCGCGAGAGCACCCGGAAGCCTGCCAGGTGCAGGTGGACGGGGTGGTGGACGTCGGCGACCAGCCGCCACACCTCGACGTCGCCGAGCCTGGTGGTGAGGTCGGAGCGGGCCGGGTCGAACGGCAGCCCGCCGATCAGCCAGCCGTGCCCGCCGCCCATCCTCCCGACGCGGAAGGCGAGGTCGCGCACCCTGACGGCGTCCGACGGCCGCCAGGAGGGCAGGTCGGCGGACAGGGTCGCGGGGACGCGGCTGTCGTCGGCGGCCTCGCGCGCGACGCGGAAGGCCAGCACGTCGCGGGTACGGCCGGTGCCGAGCCGGTTGACCATCCTGACGAGGCCGCCGACGGGGACGACGGAGAAGTCGACGACCACGTCGTAGCGTTCGGCGGGCGCGACCGGCAGCAGCCGGTGGGTGACGGGGGCGGCGAGCAGCCCCTGGTCGGCGCCGATCTGGACGAGGTCGAGGCGGCGTCCGTCGTCGGTGACCGCTTCGAGCTCGTAGTGCCGGGCGTTGGAGGCGTTGAGCACGCGCAGCCGGTAGCGGGCGGCGTCGACCTCGTGCACGGGCCACGGGGCGCCGTTGACCAGGATCACGTCTCCGAGCACCCCGGCGACGTACGGCTCGTGCACGCCGGGCCGTACGCGCAGGGTGGGGTCGAGGGCGGGGTAGGCGAGGCTGCCGTCGGCGGCGAACGCGCGGTCGGCGATCATGAGCGGCAGCTCGCGCGGCCCGGCGGGCAGGCCGAGCGCCTCCTCGGCGTCGTCGCGGACGATCTGCAGTCCGGCCAGCCCCCGCCAGATCGCCGGGGCGGTGAAGTCCATCCGGTGGTCGTGGTACCACAACAGCGTCGGCCGCTGGTCCAGCGGGAAGGTGTAGTCACGCGTCAGCGTGGTCACCACGGCCCGCGGGTCGCGCATGCCGTGCCCGCCGTGCCCCGTCTCCTGGTGGGGCTCCTGCCAGCCCTCGGGCAGGACGAGGTCGGTCGGGTAACCGTCGGAGTCGGCCGGGGTACGTCCGCCGTGCAGGTGCACGACGGTCGGCACGGGCAGGGTGTTGCGGTGCGTCACGGTGACCGGCCGGCCGCGGCGCGACTCGATCGTGGGCCCGGGGAAGGTGCCCTCGTACGTCCACAGCGGTGTCCTGACGCCGGGCAGGATCTCCGCGGTCGCCTCGCGCTGGGTGATCTCGTAGCGGTCGGCGCCGCCCGAGGTGGCGACCGGCCTCAGCACGGGGGGCAGCGGCAGCGGCACCTGGAACGGCGGCGGCAGCGGTACGGCGCTGCGCAACTCCGCACCCGTGATCGACGGCCGGCGGGCCAGTGCGGCCGAGGCCGACAGCCCGGTGGCCGCCATCAGCCCGAGGGCCCCGCCGATGCCCAGCGCCCGCCGCCTGGTGACGCCGCGGCCCGCGTCGCGCTCACGCATCACGGGCCGCCTTCCGGGTGCCGGGCCGCCGCCCGAGGGGCCGGAACCAGACGGCGATGAACAGCACGACGAGCGCGGCGACGGTCATCACCCCCAGCGGGAGGTGCAGCCACAGCGCGCCGTCCAGCCCGGCGAAGTACTGCGCGGTCTCGGCCGCCACCACGCCCGACGTGGCCAGGAACGGCCAGACCTGACGCAGCCGGACCCACACCACGACCGCCACGATCACCTGCAGGTAGCCGATGGAGGTGACCACGTCGGCGCCGAGCGCGTGCCAGCGCAGGCCGTCGAAGTCACCGGTCAGGTAGAGCCCGGCGAACACCGGCTGGGCGGCGATCGCCGCCGCGTGCGCGCTGACGACGGCCCGCAGCGTCCATCCCGCGGGTCTCGTCCGGTGCGCGGCATCGGAGCCAGGACCGCCGGCCACGGTGAGCATGAGGGATCCTCCACGGTGCTGAGTCGTCCATGTGCGAACCCCTCGACAGTATGGCTGTGACGCTATCCTGTCTAAGATTAATATTGCTATGGTGTTATGTTCCGGGAGGCATGATGGAGCTGAACACGCTCAGGCAGTTCCTGGTGGTGGCGCGGCTCGAGCACCTCAGCCGCGCGGCGCAGGAGCTTCGCGTCGCCCAGCCCTCGCTGAGCCGGACGATCGCCCGGCTGGAGAGTGAGCTGGGCACCCCGCTCTTCGACAGGAGCGGCCGGCTCCGGCTCAACGACACGGGCAAGCTCTTCCGCGGTTACGTCGAGCGCTCCCTCGGCGAGCTGGACGCGGGCCGCCGGGCCGTCGCCGAGGCCGGCAGCGAGGGGCTGGGCACGGTGCGGCTGGCGTCGGAGACCTTCCTCACCCTCACCAGGCCGCTGGCGGCCTTCAAACGAGCGCATCCCACCGTCGAGATCGAACTCGACTGGACGCCGGCCGAGGACATGGCCCGCCGGCTGCGCGCCCAGGACGTCGATCTGTGCGTGGCCTCGCAGCCCATCGACGCCGAGGGACTGGAGGCGGTCCGGCTGCTCGACGAGGAGGTGTGGCTGGCGATGCCGTTCGACCATCCGCTGGCGGGCCGCGCCTCGGTGAGCGTCGAAGCGCTCGGCGACCAGCCGTTCGTCTCCGCCCGCAGGGGGCACTGGCAACGGCGGCTGCTCGATCGGCTGTTCGCCGCCAGAGACCTCACCCCGAAGATCGTCTGCGAGGTCGACGAGCTGAGCGCCATCGTCGACCTGATCAGCGCCGGGCTCGGCATCGGTCTCGTCCCCGGCATCGCCCGCCGCGCCTACACCCGGGCGCCCCTCGCCTGTGTCGCCGTCGACAGCCCCGACTGCCGCCGGGCGGTCACCCTGTACTGGGGCGCCGACGGCCACCTGTCGACGGCCGCGCGCCTGATGCGCACCGCGATCACCGACTGGGACTGGACCGGCGGCGAACCACTGGACGACCACGCCTGATCACGCCTGTGGCCCGGTGAGGCGGCGGGGCGCCACCTCACCGGGCCGTCGTCAGCGCCCTGCTACTTCTTCGGTACGTACAGCCGGATGTCCGTGAGGCTCGCGCTGCCCTCGTAGACGTTGGTGTAGAGGTCGCCGATCACGAAGTAGTCGGGGTAGGCCGACCCGGCCGGCCACTGGTCGGGCCAGGTCATGCTGCCGTTGTTGTCGTTCTGCACCAGGTTGCCGTTGAAGCGGCCGTCGTACTCCTCGGGCTTGACGTTGTAGTGCCAGATCGGGTTGTTGTCGACGACGAACGGCCGGTGGAAGCGGATCGTCTTCTTGCCCACCCGGGCGAAGTTGCCGCTGGCCTCCAGCGTGTAGCCGGTCTCGTCGCGTTCGATGGCGAAGGTGTAGTACTCGTTGGGCATCAGCTCGGGCTGCAGCTCGGCGGCCGAGGAGAGCTGCCGCTCGGCCACGCCGTTCGAGCAGGTGGACATGAACCACTGGGAGTTGCCCGCCAGGCCGCCCTTGCCCGGCGTCCAGTTGGGCATGCCGCTGATCCACATGTTGACCGTGTTGAAGCTGCTGTCGCGGTAGTTGTAGTACTCGCCGGTGTCGGAGTTGCAGACCCGGCCGCCGGTGCCGGTGCCGACGCGGTCGGGGTGCTGGGAGAAGGAGTCCATCAGCACCTTGCGGCGGTAGTGCCAGAAGTGGTTGTTACGCGGCGCGGGGTCGGCGAAGTCCACGATCGTCATGAAGTGGAAGCCGTTGTAGCCGTACGCGCCCTCGCGCACGTCCTGCCAGTCGCAGTAGGGAGAGGACGCGTCGCCGTTCCAGCCCGGGCTGCGCGAGCCCTCGCCCCAGGGGTGCTGGGTCTTGCAGCCCTCCTTCGAGTAGCCGTTGATCCGGTTGTCGTACTCGATGGTGCCGTTGCGCTTGCCGCCGAAGTCGACGGTCTTGAGCTTGTACTCGACCCGGTACTTGTCCGGCAGCGCGTTCGTCGGGCGGAAGATCGCGCCGCCCGTGTGGTCGGGCACCTTCAGCTCGGCCACCGGCCCGCCCTTGATCACCTTCCTGCTGATGGAGGGCGGCGACTCGATGACGCCGTCCTTGTTCCAGTCACGGGCCGAGAGCGACGCGGTCAGCCAGCCGTCCTTGCCGACCTTGAACTCCTTGCGGTACGTGTCGAACGACTCGAAGGCCGTGTTCCAGGCCGAGCCGTAGTCGTTCTGATACCACAGGCCCGAGTCGTCCATGATGGTGTCGAACGGCTGGGCGTGGGTCTCCTTCACCCAGGGCGCGTCGCCGAGCGGCTTGGCGAAGTTCTCCTGGTAGAGCAGCCGCCAGCCCGACGGCTTGGCCTCGGCCGGCGGATTCACGGCTAGCGGGATCAAAGCCACCACAGCGGCCATAAGCCCGCGGGTCGCGATTTTGCGTGACATTTTTCCTCCAAGGGGGGGTTAGAAGCTGCCATTGGGGTCGTAGTACTGGGCCGCGTTCTCCTTGGTGACCATGGGCGAGGGGACGACGGTGTCCTTCTCGACCTGTGCGCCGCCGAGGATCTCGACGGCCCGGTCGAGGCCCTTGCTGCCGATCTCGTCGGCGTCATTGAGACCGGTTACCAGATAGTTCGTGCCGTCCTGGATGGCCTTGAGCGCCTCGTTCTGGCCGTCGACGCCCGCGATGACGATCTGCTCGGCCTTGCCGGCGTCGGCGATGGCCCGCTGCGCGCCCAGGCACATGGCGTCGTTCTCGCAGAAGACCGCCTTGAGGTCGCCGTGCTGGGCGAGCAGGCTCTCCATGACCGACAGGCCGCCGTCCGAGCTCCAGTTGCCGAAGTCCGGGGCCTCGACGAGCGTGATGCCCTGGGCGGTGCCGAGCACCGACTTCACGCCTTCGGTGCGCGCCAGGCCGATCGAGTTGTCCGCGGGACCGCCCTTGATGATGCCGACCTTGCCGCCGTCGGCCAGGTGCTTGGCGAGGAACTGGCCGTTCTGCACGCCGATCGCCTTGTTGTCGGGGCCGATCCAGCTCGTGTACTCGCCGGTCGCGAACTTGCGGTCGACCAGGACGACCGGCTTGCCCGCCTGCTTGATGGCGTTGAGCGCGGCGGGGGCCGACTCGAGCGGGCCTCCGGAGATGATGATCGCGTCGACGTTCTTGCTGAGCAGGTCCTCGACGTTGGAGGCCAGCTTGGCGGCGTCGCCGTTGGCGTCGGTGCTGATGACCTCGACGTTGCCCTTCTTCTTGGCCTGGGCGGCGATGGCCTTGTCCATGCCGCTGAAGTAGGGGCCGCTGAGCAGGAAGTTGGCGACACCGATGGTCTGCTTGCCGTCGTCCTGCGCGCCGCCCCCAGAGGAGCAGGCGGCCAGACCGAGGCAGGAGGCGAGGAGGAGGATTCGTAGCTTCATCATTTTCTCCGGACGAGGATGACGACGATGATGATCAAGCCTTTGAGCACCTGTTGCCAGAAGCTCTGCACGCCGTACAGGTTGAGCAGGTTGTTGATGAGGACCAGGACGAGCACGCCGCCGAACGTCGCCCGCACCGAGCCGCGCCCGCCCGCCAGGCTGGCGCCGCCGATGACGCAGGCGGCGATCGCGTCGAGTTCGAAGGCCACGCCGACACTGGGCTGCGCGATGCCGACGCGGCTGGCCAGGACGACCCCGGCCAGTCCGGCGCAGGCGCCGCTGATCGCGTACGCGAGGATCACGTGCTTGCGGACGTTGATGCCGGCCAGCCGCACGGTCTCGGCGTTGCCGCCGATCGCGATGATCGACCGCCCGGCGGGTGTGCGGGACAGGAACACGCCGCCCGCGACGAAGACCACGGCCATGATGACCGTGATGAGCGGAATGGGCCCGAGCATGGCCGAGCCGAGCGAGAGGAACGCCGGGTCGCTCGGCGTGACGGGCACCTCGGAGTAGACGAACGCCAGGCCGCGGATCGTGGTGAGCGAGGCCAGCGTCACCACGAACGGCGCGAGCCCGAACCGCGCCACCAGCGTGCCGTTGACCAGCCCGAACGCGATGCCCGCCGCCACGCCCACGACCATCGCGACCGGGATGGGCAGCCCCGCGGACAGCCCCGCGGCGAGGATGCCGGAGAAGGCCACCACGGACCCGACGGACAGGTCGATGCCGCCGGTGAGGATCACCACGAGCATGCCGAAGGCCAGCAGACCCGTCGTGACCATCTGTTTGAGCAGGTTGGTGAGGTTGACCGGGGTGAGGAAGGTGTCGGAGGTCGTGGCGGCCACCACCACGAGCAGGACGATGACGGCCGCGGAGATCGCCTCGGCGGTGATGTCCCGCCCTCGCAGCACGAGGCGGGGAGAGGCGACGGTCATGTGAGGGTTCCCATCGAATGGGCGAGGACCTCGTCCTCGCTGGTCTGGTCGGAGCGCAGCTCGCCGACGATCCGGCCGTGCGCCATCACGAGCACGCGGTCACTCGCCCCGATGACCTCGGTCAGGTCGGAGGAGATGAGCAGCACGGCCACACCGTCACGGGCGAGGGTGTCGATCATGCGGTAGATCTCCACCCGGGTGGCCATGTCGACGCCGCGGGTCGGCTCGTCCAGCAGGAGCACGCGCGGGTTCCTGAGCAGCCATTTGGCCAGCACCGCCTTCTGCTGGTTCCCGCCGCTCAGGTGCTCCACCGACATGGGCGCGCAGCCCGCGGGCCGGATGCCCAGCCGGTCGATCATGCCGCCGATCTGGTCACGCTGCCTGGCCAGGTCGATGAACGGCCCCTTGAGCGTGGTGAGCGCGATGTTGTCGCGTACGGACATGCCGAGCACGAGCCCGGTGCGCTTGCGGTCCTCGGTGACCAGCGCCAGCCCGGCGGCGATGGCCTCGGCGGGGGAGCCGTACGCGCCGCTGCCCGCGGTGGCCGGCTCGGCGCCGAACACGCACCGGGCCAGCTCGCTGCGCCCCGACCCGACGAGCCCGAACATGCCCACGACCTCGCCCGCCCGCAGCGTGAACGACACGTCGTCGAACTCGCCCGCCCTGGTGAGCCCGGTGACCGTGAGCCGGGTCTCGCCGGGCTCGGAGCGGCGGTCGGGGTAGATCTGCTCCAGCTTCCTGCCCGCCATGTGCCTGATGAGGTCGTCCTCGCTCGTACGCGCCGGCTCGGTGGTCTCGATGACCCTGCCGTCCTTGATCACGACGATGGAGGTGGCCAGGTCGAGCACCTCGGCCAGCCGGTGCGAGACGTAGATCACCAGGACGCCGCGCTCCTGCAGCCGCCTGATCAGCGCGAACAGCGAGTCGAGGTCGCGCCCCGACAGCACCGCCGACGGCTCGTCCAGGATGAGCACGCGCGGCTCTGTCACCAGCGCCTTGGCGATCTCGACCATCTGCTGGCGGGCCACGGTCAGGCGTTCCGCGGGCGTGCGCGGGTCGATCGTGCCGAACCCGATCGACTCCAGCAGCTCGGCGGCCCTGTCGTGCGCGGCGGGCCAGTCGATGAGGCCGTGCCGCCGGGGGAAGTCGCCCATCAGCAGGTTCTCGGTGACCGACAGCTCGGGCACCAGCGTCAGCTCCTGGTAGACGGTCCTGATGCCCCGCTGGTGGGCGTCGTGCGGAGAGCGCAGCCGGACGGGCTCGCCGTCGATCAGCATCTCGCCCGCGCTCATCGGCTGGGCCCCGGCCAGGATCTTGATCAGTGTCGACTTGCCCGCACCGTTGGCGCCCACCACGGCCAGCACCTCGCCGAAGTGCCCCTCCAGGTCGATCCCGTGGAGCACCCCGACGCCCGCGTAGTCCTTGGTGACGCCGCGTAGCACGAGGCTCATCCGAACGCCTCCGTGACGATCACCGTCTTCTGGCGGGTGAACTCCAGCGCCGTGTCGTGCACGCCCTCCCGGAAGCCGCCGGTGTCCTTGGTGCCGCCGAACGGCAGGTTCTCGGCGCGCAGCGCGGTGGAGCCGTTGATCACCACCCCGCCGACGTCGAGCCGGCTCGCGATCGTGAACGCGCGGGAGATGTCGCGGGTGAAGACCGCCGCCTGCAGCCCGTACGGCGAGTCGTTGGCCAGCCGCACCGCCTCCATCGGGTCGGTGAAGGAGGCCACGGGGGCGACGGGCCCGAAGATCTCCTCGTTGAAGGCCGCGCTGGAGACGGGCACGTCGGACAGCACGGCCGGGTCGTAGAACGCGCCCCGCCTGCCGCCGCCGGTGACCAGCCTGGCCCCGTCGGCGACGAGCCGGTCCACGGCCGCCTCGACCCGCTCGGCCGCCTCCTCGGCGATCAGCGGGCCGACGTCGGTCGACTCCTGCAACTGGTCGCCGACGCTGAGCTTGCCGGTCTCCTCCAGCAGCGCCGCGACGAAGTCGTCGTAGACGGCCCGGTCGGCGTAGACGCGCTTGACGGCGCAGCAGATCTGCCCGTTGCCCCTGGCCAGGCGGCCGAGCACGACGGCGCGGGCGGCCTCGGCCAGGTCGGCGTCGGCGCAGACGATCAGGGCGTCGTTGCCGCCGAGCTCCAGGAAGACCTTCTTCAGCGTGTCCGCGCCGCGCCTGGCCAGCTCCCTGCCGGCGACCGTGCTGCCGGTGAGCGACACGGCCGCGATCCCGGGCAGCTCGGCCAGGAGCTGGGACACGCGGACGCCGCCGGTGACCACCTGGTGGGCGTGCGGCGGGGCGCCGGCCTGCGCCACCAGTTCGGCCACCCGGAGCACGGCGAGCGGGCAGCGCGCGGGCGGCTGCACGACCACGGCGTTGCCGGCGGCGAGCGCGGCGGCGGCCTTGTGGGCGTACAGCTCCACGGGGTAGTTGAACGGCACGATGGCCGCCACGACGCCGAGCGGCTCGCGGAGGGTCACCGCGAGGTGGCGCTCCAGCCCCGGCACCGCGTCCAGCGGGATCTGCCTGCCGAACAACCGGGTCGCCTCGCCCGCGTAGCCGCGGAAAATGCGTACGGCGGCGGCCACCTCGCCCCGCGTCTGCACGATGGGCTTGCCGTTCTCGGCGGCCAGCAGCCGCGCCAGACTCTCGGCCTCCGCCTCGATCAGGTCGGCCACCCGGCGCAGCAACGACTCGCGCTCGTGCGCGGGCAGGGCGGCCATCTCCCGCTGCCCTTCCTGCGCGGTGCCGACCACGCTCGCCACGTGCTCCTCGGTGTACGACTCGACCTCGCCGAGCAGTTCGCCGGTGCCTGGATTACGGACCTCGATCATGTAGGTGTCCCCTGTTACGACAATGTGGACGCATCCTGTAATTACAGGATGCTAGGATGTTAGGCAAGAGCCCGCTGCTCGGAATGTCTAAAGTTGGGGCCACCCCAGGCCACTCGGAGCAGCAGATGATCCTCACCCACGACCTCGGCACCACCGGCGACAAGGCGGCGATGTTCGGCGACGACGGTACTCCCACCGCGGTGATCACCGTGCGTTACCCCACCGCGTTCGGGCCGGGGGGCCGGGCCGAGCAGTCTCCGCTCGACTGGTGGGACGCGGTGCTCCGCTCGACCCGTGACCTGCTGGAACGGACGGGCACGGCCCCGACGGAGATCACCTGCGTGTCGTTCTCCGGGCAGATGATGGGCGCGGTCTTCCTCGACGGGCGGGGCGAGCCGGTGCGCCCGGCGATCATCTGGGCCGACACCCGCTCCGCCGGGCAGTGCGAGCACCTGCTCGGCCGGATCCCGATGGAGCGGGTCTACGAGCTGACCGGCCACCGGCTCAACGCCACGTACTCGCTGGCGAAGGTGCTGTGGGTGCGCGAGCACGAGCCGGACGCGTACGCCGCCACCCGCGCGATCGTGCAGGCCAAGGACTTCGTCGCGCACCGGCTGACCGGGCGCCTGGCCACCGACCCGTCAGACGCGTCCGGCACCAACGCCTTCGACCAGGTGGCCGGGGTCTGGTCGGAGGAGATCCTGGAGGCGGCCGGTGTCCCGATGACGCTGTGGCCGGAGGTCGTCCCGTCCACCACCGTGATCGGCCATGTCACGCCCGAGGCCGCCGCGCTCACGGGCCTGGCCCAGGGCACCCCGGTGGTGATCGGCGGCGGCGACGGGCCGTGCGCCGCGACCGGCGCCGGCGTGGTGGCGCCCGACGGCTCCGCCTACACCTACCTGGGCTCCTCCTCGTGGATCTCGCTGGCCGCCGACGCTCCGCTGCTCGACCCCGGCATGCGGACCATGACGTTCAACCACGTCGTGCCCGGCCGGTTCGTGCCCACGGCCACGATGCAGGCCGGCGGCGCGTCGCTGGAGTGGATCAGCGAGGTGCTCGCCGCGCCGCACGCCGACCTGCTCGCCGCCGCGGGCAAGGTCGAGGCCGCGGGAGACGGCCTGTTCTTCCTGCCCCACCTGCTGGGGGAGCGCTCGCCGTACTGGAACCCCAAGGCGCGGGCCGCGTTCATCGGGCTGGCCCGCCACCACGAGCGCGCCCACCTGGCCAGGGCCGTGGTGGAGGGCGTGGCGATGAACCTCCTGACCGGGCTGCGGGCCTTCACCGGCAACGGCACCGCGATCGAGCGCATCGACGCGGTGGGCGGCGCGGCCGTGGCCGGCGAGGTGCTGCGCGTGCTGGCCGACGTGTGGGGCCTGCCGGTGCGCCGGCGTACGATCGTCGAGGCCAACAGCCTGGGCGCGGCGATCGTGGGCGGGGTCGCGATGGGCGTCTTCGACGACTTCGGCGTCGCCCCGGGGCTCTCGGCCGCCGAACCGGCGATCATGCCAGACATGATCGTTCACGAGCGGTACATTCGCCGGTATCACCGCTTCCTCGACGCCTACGCCCGGCTGGAGCCGTGGTTCAATGAGCATTGAGATCCTGTCCCGAGACCCCGCCGAGGCCGGCACCGGCCCCGACCTCATGCGGTTTCTCGGCGTCACGACCTCACAGTCGTCGATCCACGCCCTGTTCCCCCGCTGGGCGCGGGCGCTCGGGCTGCCCGCCGCCCGCCTGGTCGGGCAGGACCTGCCGCTGGGCAGCCCGCCGGAGGTCTACCGCGCCGCGGTGGCCGAGCTGGCCGCCGACCCGCACACCCGGGGCGCCCTGATCACCAGCCACAAGACCGGCGTGCACGCCGCCGCGTCCGACCTGTTCGACGAGCTGGACGACTACGCCCGGCTGTGCGGGGAGATCTCCCTCGTCACCAAGCGGGACGGGCGGCTGGCGGGCGCGGCCAGAGACGTCGTGACGGCGGCCCGCGCGCTGCGCGAGATCCTGCCCCCCGGCCACTTCGCCAGGACCGGCGGCCACGCGCTGTGCCTCGGCGCCGGCGGGGCCGGGCTGGCGATCGCCGTCGTGCTGCTGGAACGTCACACCGACCGGCCGGGCCGCCTGATCGTGTCGGACGTGCTGCCCGAGCGGCTGCGCAAGGTACGCGAGGTGGCGGCGGCGCTCGGCGCGCCGGTGGAGGTGCGGTGCGTGCCGCCCGGCGACGACCTGCCGGCCGGGCTGCCCGCCGGCTCGCTCGTCGTCAACGCCACCGGCATGGGCAAGGACCGGCCCGGCTCGCCGATCGGCGACGCCGCGCTCTTCCCCAGGGAGGCCGTCGTCTGGGAGCTGAACTACCGGGGGCCGCTCACCTTCCTGCGCCAGGCCGGACGCCAGGCCGCCCGGCGCGGGCTGCGGGTGGCGGACGGGTGGCGCTATTTCCTGCACGGCTGGGCCGACCACATCGGCGGCGTCTACGGGACCTCGATCGGCGAGGAGACGTTCGCCCGGCTGGACACGATCGCACACACCTCAGGGGAGTCATGACCCAACAGCGGCTGGACCGGGAGTCGTTCGTCCCGATGTACTACCAGCTTCAGCAGGCCCTCATCTCCGACATGGACGAGGGGGTGCACCGCCCCGGCGACCGCCTGCCCAGCGAGAGCGAGCTGTGCGACTCGTACGGCGTGTCGCGGACCGTGGTCAGGCAGGCGCTGCGCGAGCTGGAGATCAGCGGCCGCATCGTGCGCAGGAAGGGGCAGGGGTCGTTCGTGACGCCGCCCAAGACCTCGGAGCGTCTGGTCCAGACCCTCACCGGCCTGCACGAAGACGTCACCTCGCGCGGTGGCACCATGCGCAGCGACGTGCGCCGCCTCGAACGGGTCCCGGCCACCCCCGAGGTCGCCGCCGAGCTGGCGATCGCGCCGGGCGACCCGGTCATCGTCCTCGACCGGTTGCGGTTCGTGGACGAGATCCCGTGGGTGGTGGTCGTGACGTACCTGCCGTACGCGTTGTGCCCGGGGCTGCTGGAGGAGGACCTGACCCACCAGTCGCTGTACGCGCTCCTGGAGGACAAGTACGGCATCGAGATCTCCTGGGGGCGGCGGCAGGTGGAGGCCGTGCCCGCGCCCGCGGCGGTGGGACAGGCGCTGGACATCCGCCGCGGCAGCCCGATCCTCCTGCTGTCCAGCACGTCGTACGCGCCGGACGGGCGGCCCGTCGAGTATTTCGTGGCCTCGCACCGGGGCGACCTGAGCCGGTTCGAGGTGCGCCTGGAACGGCGCAGGGGCGTGCCGCGCAACCCCCTGCTCACCGTGCAGTCCGCCGGCACCTGACCCGGCCACCTCCCGACGAGCCCGGGGCCTCCGGCCCGAGGTGACCGGCTTCTGTGGGGCCCTGGTCGACGACCGGGGCCCCATGGGTCTCAGCCCGGCATCCGGCTTTCCCGCGCGTCGTGGCTTCCGGCGACGAGGTCCGCCAGCAGCCTCAGCCCGGCGGCGGAGGAGGAGCCCGGCTCGGCGAAGAACAGCGCGAGGCGCTGGCGGTCGTCGTCGGGCAGGAGCAGGGCCTCGTTGTGGAGGGTGAGGCGGCCCACCAGGGGATGGTGCAGCTCGCGGACGTGGTGGTCGCACACGCGTACGGGGTGCGCCGACCACAGGGCGGCGAACTCGCGGCTCTTCATGGTCAGCTCGCCGACCAGCTCCGCCAGTTCGCGGTCGTCCGGGTGCCGGGCCGCCGACCGCCGCAGATCGGCCACCGTGTCCCTGGCCTTGGCCCGCCAGTCGGTGTACAGCCCGCGGGTGTGCTCGTCGAGGAAGACGAGGCGGGCGACGTTGGGGCGGCCGCCCGGCCGGTCAGGCGCGTCGAAGTCCAGGTGGCCGGCGAGCAGCGCGTGTCCGGTGCGGTTCCAGGCGAGCACGTCGGCGGCGCGGCCGATGATCAGCGCGGGGGTGTCTCCGACGGCGTCGAGCATCAGCCGCACCGATGGGCGCAGCCGTTCCTGGCGGCTGCGCCTGCGGGCCGTCGCGGGCGCGGGGCGCGCGAGCGCGTACAGGTGTGCCTGCTCGGCGGTGTCGAGCCGGAGCACGCGGGCGATGGCGTCCAGCACGGCGTCCGAGGCGTTGGGGCTGTTCCCCTGCTCCAGCCGGGTGTAGTAACCGGCGCTGACCCCGGCGAGCTGGGCGAGCTCCTCCCGGCGCAGCCCAGGGACGCGGCGGCGGCCACCGTGCTCCGCCAGTCCCACGTCCGCGGGCCGCAGCCTGGCCCGGCGATTTCTCAGGAATTCGCCAAGTTCGAGCTTTGTGTCCATATCGCCAAGGATGCCGTACTCGCCGCGGTGGAGCCTGCACCTGTGAGATGCAGGCAGCGCGGCGTCCGCCGCTCAGCGGGCCGCGGTGGGGCCGCCCCGCCCGGTCAGCGTGCGGCCGTGGGCGTCGCCTTCCACCGCCTCCACGTACAGGCGGGCCACCTCGGCGGCGGGGGTGCCGTCGGCGGGGTCCAGGCCCAGGACGAGCAGCGTCTCGCGGATCCAGCCGGGGCTCACGACGTTCAGCCGGACGCCGGGAGGCGTCTCGATCGCGGCGGCGTGCACGAACGCCTCCAGACCCGCGTTGACGAGATGGCCGAGCGCGCTTCCCGGGACCGGCTCGGCGAACCGGCCGCTGGTGAGCGTGACGGACCCGCCGCGCGGGAGGCGCGCGAGCGCCCGGCGCGCCAGGTTGACCTGGCCGACGAGCTTGCCCTGGAGGCCGGTCCAGAAGTCCGCGTCCGAGGTCCCGCCCAGCGGCGTCATCGCGCCGCTCGCCGCGCAGACCACCACCGCGTCCACCGGGCCGACCTCCTCGAACAACCGGTCCATGGACGCGGCGTCCGCCAGGTCGACCTTGACCGGGCCGCCGCGGGAGGCCCCCACCACGTCGTGGCGTACGGCGAGCGCGGCGCACACCGCGCGGCCCAGGGTCCCCGTCGCACCGATCACCAGAACCTTCATCATGCCCCCGTTTCCTTCGAAAGTGGCGTACGGACCCAGCCTGCGGCCACCCGCCGGGTCGTAACCAGCGCACTGCCGGGAGTACACCTGCCAGGTACAGGACCGGGTGCCGCTGCGTGGCCCGGCCCTCCGCCTTCTACCGAACCGGCAGACTCACCTGGCCGTCGACGTCGGAGACCGCGACGGTGCCCTCGCCGGGGTCACCGACGTGAGCGCGGGAGTCCAGGGCGATGTGGCGGTTGTCGCTCATCATCCACAGCCGGCCCGCTGGGACCTGGACACGGAACTTCACGTGCGAAGCGGGCGGAACGGCGATGTACGGCTCGTCCAGCGCCTTGCCGTTCACCTCGAGGCGCCCCTGGGAGTCACAGCAGACCACGGTGCTTCCCGGTACGCCGACGACCCTCGACACGTGCCCGGCGCCCGGGGTGACACCCGTCCAGTCGGCCGGTGTGAACACGACGACGTCACCCGGGCGGAGGACATAGTCACCCGCGGCCCGCCGAACCGTGAGGCGCGCTCCCTTCTCGACGGTCGGCAGCATCGACTCGCTCGGCATCGAGAAGGAGAAGGTGCCGACTGCCTCCCCGAGCAGCGCACAGCCCGTGGTGGCGAGCAGGACCGGGCAGAGCAGCGCCACCGCGGCCACGCGTAAAGGAATCACCACGGCATTATCCCGGACGGCGGCCCCGACGAACGCCACGCGCACCGATGGACGGGCCGCTCGGCCAGGTCGTCGCGGGAGCGGTACAACTGGGGCTTTCGGCATACCTGCCGTATGACTACGATCTGGCACCGATCGCCTGTACGGCGATCATTCATCATGGGCTTCACCAACCGGCGAGGAGAGTGTCCTGCACGTGGCTGGATGGGGCAGGAACAGGCGACAACGCGCGGGGGCCCAGAACGGCGGCAGCGGACCGGCGGGGCCGGCCGGCGGCGGCCGGAACGGCGGCGGTCAGAACGGTGGGAGCGGACCGGCGGGGCCGGCCGGGGGCGGGCCGCGGCGACCGGCCGGTGGACGCCGGCTGCCGTTGCGTACCGTGCTGCTCATCGTCGTGATCGTGCCGAGTGTGACGTTCACCCCGCTGCTGGCGTCGGGCATGCGCCAGCTCTTCACGCAGTGGCAGGCGGAGCAGGCCCAGATGGACCTGGCCACCACGATCGTCGGCAGGCCCGCGATAGACCTGTTCTTCGCGCTGAACCAGGAGCGCCAGGTCACCGCGCGGGTGCTGGCCGGTCCGAGGAGCCAGGCCGGTCCAGGGAGCGCCGCCCGTCAGAGTCTGGCCGAGCGGCGCGAGGCGACCGACGGGGCCGTGCGCGCCTTCCGCCCTCTGACGGCGCTGGACGTCGCCAACGGGCAGGAGGGCCTCACCGCCGCGATCTCCCGGACCGTACGCGGCCTCGACCTCCTGGAGCAGCAGCGTCGCGCGGTGGACGAGGGCTCGTCCGGCAGCCGCCAGGCGTTCGACTACTACAGCGGCGTCGTCGAGTCGGGCCTCGGCGTGCTGACCGCGCTCAGCCACACCGACGAGGGCCAGGTGAACACCGCGTCCCAGCCGCTGGTCGACCTGCTCTGGATCATCGACCTGGTCGGCAGGGAAGACGCCCTGCTGGCCCGCGGCTGGGAGACCGGCCGGCTCACGAAGGCCGAGTACGGCCTCGCCACCGAGGCCATCGGCACCAGGAACCACCTCATGCGCGCCCGGGTGGTCCCCGTGCTCACGGGCGAGGAGACCCGGTACGCCAAGCTCATGGAGGGCGAGGCGTGGCGGGCCATGACCGCCGTGGAAGGGCGGCTGACCCTCGCCGCGGGCAACGCCGACGGCGATCAGATGAGGCTCCGCGAGGACAGCGGCACCTGGCGCTCCTCGACGGAGACGGTCACCACGCAACTGCGCGAACTGCTCAGCCTGCGATTCGAGCACGTCACCGCGATCGGCTATGGCCACGCCAACATGATCTTCACGGTCTTCGTCAGTATCTCCACCGTCGGCCTGCTCGCGCTGGGCCTGGTGGTCCTCACGAGCTGGCGGCTGACCGCCGTGCTGCGGCGGCGGATCACGCACCTGCGCCAGGAAGCCCACGAACTGCAGGAGCGGCTGCCCGACGTGGTCGCCCGGCTGCGGCGCGGCGAGGACGTCGACGCGGACGCGGAAGTGCCCATGATCACGCCCACCGGCGACGAGCTGGGCGAACTCGGGCACGCGCTCAACCTGGCCCGCCGCAGCGCCGTCCGCACCGCCGTACGGCAGGCCGAACAGCACCGCGGCTTCCAGCGCATGCTCCAGCGCATCGCCCGCCGCACGCAGATCCTCATCGGCCTGCAGTTGAAGAAGCTGGACGAGCTGGAGCACAAGCACGAGGACCCCGAGGTGCTGGAGGGGCTGTTCGACCTGGACCACCTCACCGCCCGGCTGCGCCGCTACGAGGAGAACCTGGTGATCCTCGGCGGCGGGCAGCCGCAGCGGCGCTGGCGCAAGCCGGTGCGGCTGCTCGCCATCCTGCGCGCCGCCCAGAGCGAGGTCCAGGACTACCGCCGGATCTCGATCGACGTCGAGGGCGAGCCCTGGATAGCCGAGCGCGCGGTGGGCTCGCTGATCCACGTCCTGGCGGAGCTGATGGAGAACGCCACCACCTTCTCCAAGCCGCTGACCCCCGTCGAGGTACGGGCCGCGGCGGTCGGCCGGGGCGTCGCCGTGGAGATCGAGGACCGCGGCCTCGGCATGGAACCCGAGCAGTACGTCGCCGTCAACGCCCTCCTGCAGTCGCCGCCCCAGCTCGACGTGCTGACCCACGCCGACGACGTACGCCTGGGCCTGTACGTGGTCGCCAGGCTCGCCGCGAACCTGGGCCTGCAGGTGGAGATGCGAGCCTCGGCCTTCGGCGGCACCAGGGTCGTCGTGCTCCTCCAGGAGCCGCTCATCGTGGACCGCCCGCCCGCCGCTCCCGAACCGGCCCCGCGCCCGGAAGAGGACCCCCAGGAGGCCCTCCAGGAGGCCGCCACCGCCGCCACCGCGGCCGACGAGGAACCCGGGTCGGAGGCGGGCCCGGCCCGCGAGGACGGTGCGCTGCCGACCCGTTCCAGAGGACGGGCGATGGCGTCCGTGACCGCCCAGGCAGGCTCGCCGGAGCCGGGGCCGGGGCCGGAGCGGGGCCCGGCGGGACCGCAGGACCGCGGCGGCGCGGCGGCGCCGTCCGCCCGCCGTCCACTGCCCCAGCGGGTGCGCCAGGCCAGCCTGGCCGAGGAGCTGAAGGCCACCGCGGACACGGACGACCGCGACCAGGAAGGCCGGGCCGCGCGCGACCAACCGCGCCGATCCGGCGCCACCATCGGCGCGTTCCAACGGCAGTCGCGCAAGCGCCGCGCCGATGACGACGCCGCCCCGCCCCGGCCGGGCGGATCCCCGGAACCCACCACCCCGACGACGGAAGATCGATGATGACGCAGCGCACCACCGCCACCAACAGGGACCTGGACTGGCTGCTGGACGGCCTGGTGGATCAAGTCGCCGGCACCCGGCACGCCGTCGTGCTGTCCGACGACGGCCTCGTGGTCAGCCGGTCCAGGACCATCGACCGCACGGACGCGGAACGCCTGGCCGCGATCGCCACCGGCCAGCAGAGCCTGGCCCGCGGCGTCGGGCAGCTCTTCAGCGGCGGACCGGTCCAGCAGGTCATCATCGAGATGGCCGACCTGTGGCTGTTCATCACCGCGGCGGGCCGGGGCACCCATCTGGCCGTGCTCGCCTCGCAGGAGGTCGACGCCGAGCTGATGAGCGTCGCGATGCACACCCTGATCCAGCAGGTCGGGCAGAAGCTGGGCACCGACGCCCGCACCCCGCAGGGCCGCGACATCGGAGGACACGGATGAGGCACTGGACGGAGGGCCAGGCGGACGACGACGCCGACCGGTCCCTGGTCCGTCCTTACACGATCACCGGCGGGCGAACCACCCCCGAGCGGGACGACCTGACGCTGATCACCGTGGTGACGGCGGTCGCCGAGGTGCTCGCGGAGCCGGGACGCGACCGGCGCAGGCTCCAGCCGGAGCACCGTACCGTCCACGGTCTCTGCCGGCGGCCCCTGGCGGTGGCCGAGATCGCCGCCGCGCTGCACCTCCCGGTGTCGGTGACCAAGATTCTCATCGGCGATCTGATCGAGTCGGGCCAGGTACGGGCCCGGCCACCGCTGGCTTTCGCGCGGGCAGGCGGTCTCCCCGACATTTCAATCCTGGAGGCGGTGAGGGATGGGTTACGCGAACTCTGACCACGGTGACGGTGCTCCCCTGGCCGTGAAGATCCTGATCGCCGGCGGGTTCGGCGTCGGGAAGACGACCATGGTCGGCGCGGTGAGCGAGGTCGCCGCCCTGCGTACGGAGGAGTACCTGACGCACGCCAGCGTCGGCGTCGACGATCTGGACGGCGTGGGCGGCAAGGCCACCACCACGGTCGCGCTGGACTTCGGCCGCATCACCATCAACCGGCAGCTCGTGCTCTACCTGTTCGGCACCCCCGGGCAGGAACGGTTCTGGTTCATGTGGAACGACCTCGTCAACGGGGCACTGGGGGCGGTCGTCCTGGTCGACACCCGGCGGCTGGAGGTGAGCTTCGCGTCGATCGACTTCTTCGAGAGCCGCGGCATCCCGTTCGTCGTCGGCGTCAACTGCTTCCACGGCGTACGGGACCGGACCCACGAGGAGATCCGCAAGGCGCTCGACCTCGATCCGCAGGTGCCCCTGCTGCTCTGCGACGCCCGCGACCGGAGGGAGGGACGCGATGTGCTGCTGGCGCTCATCGATCTCCTGATGGCCGCCCAGTCGCCCACCACACCGCACCCCGTGTCCTGACCGGCCGCGTGCCCGTGTCCTGACCGGCCGCCGCCCGGGTGGGCGGCGGCCGGTCTTCGGGGCGTTCAGCCGCGGCCGTTGGCGGCGCACCATCCTGCCCAGGTGGTGGCGCCCTTGCCGAGCTGCTTGTTGTAGAAGGACGTCCAGGAGTTCTCGCTCGGCCCGGGTTCGGCGGGGGCGGCCTGGTACAGCGGGTGGTTCGCCTCGACCTCGGCCCGCAGCCACGGCTCGATCTGGCCGTAGGAGCCCAGCGACCAGCTACGGGCGTGGTAGGTGAGCTGGCCGCGCACGTCGCTCTCCGGCAGGCACATGAAGGGCGCCCACGGGCTGGTCCGCGCCCAGTTGATCTTCGTCTTCATCGCCCCGAACGGCACGCCGGGCTTGGTGCGGGCCGCCACCTCGCGCTGATCGACGGAGAAGTCGAACATCTCCTGCGCGGCGTAGACGCCGCCGGTCAGGCCGAACCCCTCGCCGAGCGTGGCGGCGAAGTTCGTGCGTACGCCGATGTCGCTGGTCCACAACGTCTCGTCGTGCAGTTGCTGCAGCGGCGGGCCCGCGTACGAAGGGGTGATCGGGAACGGTCCGAAGTTGACCGTGTCGTTGTTGATGGGGACGACCGGGTACGTCTTGCCGTCGATCGGGTTCGTCCACTCGCGCAGGACGCGCCGGGGGTCCGCCGGGTCGGTGTAGAAGACGATCTCCCGGGAGAGCTGGTAGAGCTGGTTGGTGTCGGGGACCCGGTACAGCCGCCGGATGTTGTAGCCCTCGATGTTGAACAGCTTCTGGCCGTGCCGGATCGCCGGGTCCAGACTGTTGCCCTCGACGTTGGCGTACACGGAGCCGGAGATCCGGAAGACCATGTCCTTTCCGTCCGGCCGCCCGAACGTCTGTAAGGACAGCTTCCCGCTCGGGTCGGTGACCGTCGCGTAGAGCGGCCCGGGGTGTGTGGGGCCGTAGGACTCGTCGTGCGCCGCCGCGCCCGGAGTGCTGGTGCATAGAAGTATGGCGATCGAGGCCAGTAGCCCGGTAATGCCTTTTCTGATCACGTTCGGCCTTTCGGTGCCGGGAGGGGATCGAGCGAACAGCGCCATATTGTGATCATGCCGCGCGAAGGCTTGTCCACTCGGGTGTCCACCCCGGTGACCAGCAGTGATCAGCGGTGGCCAGCGGTGACCAGCGTGGCGGCGCTGGCATCGTCACGGTGGGGTAACCTTCCGGTCTGTTTACTTTGAGTATTCAGAAGATTACTGTGCGTAGCGATGGTTCCATTCGAGTGAAAGGAGACTTCCGTCGTGTTCATCCGTCGTCACGCGCTCGCCTCGGCCGCCGCCGTGGTCGGCCTGCTGAGCCTGGCACCCGCCGCGCTCGCCGACCAGGCCAGGGCCACCACCCCGCAGGTCGCCGTCCAGTCCGGGCACCCGCACGTCTTCGAGTGCCGGTACCTCGACGTGGACGACTTCGCGGTCCACGGGCGGCACTGCTGGCCCGACCATTGGGGGCCGCTGCACAACGTCGTCATCCAGGGCCCGATCTTCTGGCAGAGGTACCACTGCCGGACGGGATGGGCGGAAGGCCCGCTCTGGGTCAGAGGAGAACACTGCTTCCCGGTTCTCCCCTCCTAGCGGAGGGGCGACGGCCGGCTGACCCGGCCGGAGCCCTGCTCCGGCGGGCCACCGGCACCGCAGGGCGCCCGGGGAGAACCCCGGGCGCCCTCTCATGCCCCGCCGCCCGCCGTTCTTGGCTCGGGGCGGTGAGCTGGGCGCGGGCCTGGCCGCCGGGCCGGTCGAGGCCCCTGGGCCCGCACGCTGGCCCTGCCCGCCGACGACGGGACGATCCCGCAGTCGCACCAAGCGGGTGCCGCCGGCCCGTCCGCCTGCGCCTCCGAGCACCGGGTGCGACTCCACCTCGCGCCGGATCGAGCAGTACGTCAACGGGGCCTTGGCGGCCACCGACACGACGTGGAACGCCGATGGGCCGTTCATGGCGGGCGCGGCCAAGAGTGCGGGACGGGCGAGCAACCACTTCCCCGGCGACGAGCGCGTCGTGCGCGCCCATGGCCGCGCCTTGTTCGTCCCAAGGCGCGTGAGGGCGCGTTCGCAGGGGGCGGGTGAACTCTGGCCTGGCCCGGATCTTCGCCGGTGCGACCGACGGCGCCCTGTTCGGGTCGCGGCGCCTCGTCGTGGGCCGCGAGGGGCACCCCGAGTTGATAGGCAAGTCGTTGCTTGCATATGGTGGGGGTCATGGCCGAGGATGCCATCACGTACCACGAACTCGCGCCGGGGGATCGATCCTCATGGTGCGTGCGGAGGGTCCACGCGCCCCGGCCCCTCGCCGAGGTCGGCCGGTGGCCGGAGCCCTGTCGCGTGTTCTGGTCGGGGCGCCTCGACGCCCTGGAACAACACCTGGAGGAGAACCCATGATTCACGGAACCCTGGAGACGATCGACGGCCGCCCGGCCCTGCGCTTCGAGCGCGCGCTCCCGTACCCGATCGAGCGCGTGTGGCGGGCCGTCAGCGTGCCGGCCGAGCTGGAGCGCTGGTTCCCGGCGGCCGCCGACTGGACGCCGGCGAGGGGCGAGACCTTCGCGGCCGCCGGCGAGAGCGGCGAGGTCACCGAGGTCGCTCCACCCCACCGCCTGGCCTGGACCTATGCCGGTCAGCCCTACAGCTTCGACCTGGCGGCCGACGAGGGCGGCTGCCGCCTGGTCTTCACCCACGTCATCGACGACCGCAGCCTCACCGCGCAGACCGCCACCGGCTGGGAGACCTACCTGTCGCGGCTCGAACCGCATCTCGCGGGCGAGTTCGTCTCGGAAGAGGTGGCACACGAGCCGTGGGCGGAGGTCCACGAGCTGTACGCCGAGCGCTTCGGGGTCGACCCGGCGCCGGGCCGCCGCTTCGCCGCCGCTCTGCGCGGGGACGCCGCCGACGCCTGACCCGCCTGCACCACCGCTGCGCCGATCGTGGCCCTGGGAGCCCTGGGCCACCGCCCCCGGCAGGGCGGACAGCACGGCCCGGATCAGCGGCGGGGCCACGCCGGTCAGGGCCGAGAACCCGGCCGGGGCCAGCGCCTGGCCCACCGGCCAGGTCATCTGATGGACGGCCAGGTAACGGCCGCACAGCGCCGGGGGCGCGGTGCCCGCCGCCAGCGCGGCGGCCGGTGCCGTGTGCAGGAGTTCGGCGAGGGTGAAGACGAGGGTCGCGGCCACCAGGCCGCAGGCTCTCGGCAGGCCGGAGGGGAGGAACGCCGTCGCGGCGTACAGGGCGCAGGAGAACACGAACTCGGCTCCGGCCGGCGCCATCGCGTGCGTACGCCGGGCGTGGCACTGGAAGCGCCGCACCGGGAGTTGTCCCGCCGCGATGAGCAGCGTGTTGACCGTGTAAAGGACGCCCAGCAGGGCGACCGGCGTCCCGAGGGCCGAGACGGCGTACAGCGGCAGTCCCACGGAGAGGATCAGGTGGGCCGGCGTGAACGCCTGCTCGGCCAGCCAGCCCCATGAACGGCCGGTCGCCCAGCACCCGCCGACAACCGCCACCCGGCCGCTCACCCGCGCGGCCGGACGCCGCCCGGCAGGAGCAGTCAGGCGGCGGCCACCGCGAAGCTGATCGCGTTGAGTGCCGCGATCAGCGCGAATCCGGTCTGGCCCGCCACCGACACGGACGTGGCCGACAGGAGACCGCCGAGCCCGCAGGCCACGTCGCGGGCCGTGGCCCCGGCCGCCGGCGTCACGCCCAGGCCGACCGTGGTCATGGGCAGGCCGGTCACCTGGTGGATGAACATGAGCGTCAACGGCCAGATCGGGGACCCGTGCCAACGATAGTGAATCGCGATCGATAGCTATGAAAAGTATGTGTTGGACTCATAGATCGGTTCTCGCGCACTCTTGAGCGCATGAAGGAAACTCTGAAGCGGGCACCCGCCCCGGCGGCCGAGCCGCGGCTGCCTCGCGGGATCCTGCTTCTGATGTCGGTGGCCACCGGGCTCTCGGTCGCCGGCAACTACTTCGCGCAGCCCCTGCTGGAGGTGATCGGGCGGGAGCTGGGGCTGGGCACCACCATGGCCGCGCTGATCGTGACCGCCGCCCAGGGCGGGTACGCGGTGGGGCTGATCCTCCTGGTCCCGCTGGGCGACCTGGTCGAACGCCGCCGCCTCGCGGTCCTGCTCTTCGCCGCCACCGCGGTGTTCCTGCTGGTGTCGGCCCTCGCGCCGAGCGGTCCCGTGCTGCTGGCCGGGACCGCCCTGACCGCGGTCACGTCGGTGGCCGCGCAGGTCGTGGTCCCGTACGCGGCCACGCTCGCGGCGCCCGGCGAGCGCGGGCGCGTGGTGGGGACGGTCATGGCGGGCCTGCTGCTCGGCGGCCTGCTGGCCCGCACGGCCTCGGGCACGCTCTCCGCGCTCGGCGGCTGGCGGACGATCTACTGGCTGAACGCGGTCCTGGTGTCGGTCGTCGCCGTCCTGCTGTGGCGGTTCCTCCCGCGCCTGCACACCCGGGTCGGGCTGTCCTATCCGGCGCTGCTGCGGTCGACGTTCGCGATGTTCCGCCACGAACCGCTGCTGCGCTGGCGGGCCGGGATCGGCGCGCTGTCCTTCGCCACGTTCAGCGTGCTGTGGACGGCGGTCACGTTCCTGCTGTCAGGCCCGCCGTACGGCTGGAGCGAGGCGGCCATCGGACTGTTCGGCCTGGTCGGGGTCGCCGGGGCGGTCACCACGCCGATCGCGGGCCGGTTGGCCGACCGCGGACGGGTGCAGCAGGTCAGCGGCGTCGCCACCGCGGTCCTGGCGCTCTCCTGGGTGGTGATCGGCGCCGGAGCGCTCTCGCCCGGCTGGCTCGCCGCCGGGGTCGTGCTGTTCAACGTGTCGCACCAGGCGGTGCTGAACGCCAACCAGAACGTCATCTATGCGCTGCGCCAGGAAAGCCGCAACCGGCTCAACTCCGCGTTCATGACCTCGTGCTTTCTCGGGGGCGCCGCCGGGTCGCTGCTGACCTCGGTGGCCTGGACCGCGGCCGGCTGGACCGGGGTGACCCTGCTCGGCGGCGGACTGTGCACCGCGGCTTTCGTGCTGTGGGCGCTGGAACGCGTCCACGCGCGGCGACTCTGACCGACCCCGCAGTTCGTTCCTGATGTCTCCACCCAACCGATGAGAAGAAGAGAATGGGCACCAACGACAATCACCCGCACTCGATCTTGAGATCATGGCTCGGCGTTTCGGCGATCACGGCCAGTCTCTTCGTCTTCCTCACGACCGAGCTGATGCCCGTCGGCCTGCTCACCCCGGTGAGCGCGAGCCTGGGCATCTCCGTGGGCGCCGCCGGGCTGATGGTCACGCTGTACGGCGTCTCCGCCGGGCTCGGCGTGCCCTTCATCGTGGCCTGGACCAGGCGCGTCAACCGGCGCGTCCTGCTGTCGACGCTCCTGGTGATCCTGACCGTGGGCAACACGATCACCGCCATCTCCCCGAACTACCCGCTGGTCCTGACGACGCGGCTCGTCATGGGCTTCGCCAGCGGCGTGTTCTGGGCCATCGGCGTGAGCATGGCGATGCGCCTCGTCCCCGGACGCCACGCGAACAGGGCCGCCGCGATCGTCATGTCCGGCATCTCGGTCGCCGCGGTCGTCGGCATACCCCTGGGAACCGTACTGGAGAGCCTCACCACGTGGCGGACCACGTTCCTCATCTGGGCCGGGCTCAGCGCTCTGGTGTTCCTCGCGGTCGTCACCGTCATCCCGTCACTGCCGTCGACGAACGCGGTCTCGGTACGGGAGGTCTTCGGGCTCCCGCTCAGGAACACGCCCTTGCGCCTGGTGCTGTGCACCGTCGTGCTGTTCGTGCTCGGCCATTTCGGCGCGTACACGTTCGTGCGGCCCTACCTGGAGCAGAGCGCCGCCGCCACACCGCTCTTCATCACCGTCGTGCTGATGGTCTACGGCGTGGGAGGCGCGGCGGGGAACTTCGTCGCCGGATTCACGGTGAACAGGAGCCTGCGCGGCAGCTTCCTCGCCGGCTGCGCCGGACTCGTGGCGTCGCTGCTGGCGCTGCTCGCGTTCGGCCACGGGCCGGTCGGCTCGATCGTGTCGCTGGTCCTCTGGGGTGTCTCCTTCGGGGTCGTCCAGTTGTCCCAGATCAACCTGACGCAGGCCGCCGCGCCCGACACGTTCGAGGCCGCGATGTCGCTCAACACGATGGCGTACAACACCTCGATCGCGCTCGGCGCGCTCTTCGGCGGGCTGTTCGCCGACCATCTGGGCGTCACGAGCGTCGTCTGGTTCGGTGTGGCGCTGACGGCGGCCTCGCTGCTCCTCACGCTCGTCACCCGGCGGAAGACCGTACGCGCCGTCCCCGGCGACGCGCCGGTGCCCGCGGGTAAGTAGACCAGTCCTCCCATGCGGAAAGGAGATCGCCGATGCGCGTGAAAGCCTTTGACCACCTGGTCCTCAACGTGCGGGACGTCGAACGGTCGCTGGAGTTCTACTCGGGAACGCTCGGGCTCCAGGAGGAGCGGGTCGCGGAGTGGCGGGCGGGGAAGGTGTCCTTCCCGTCGGTGAGGGTGAACGAGTCCACCATCATCGACCTGCTCCACCGCCCGCGCGGCGGGTCGAACGTGGACCACATCTGCCTGGTCGTGGACCCCCTGGACTGGCAGCAGGTGATCGACTCCGGCGTCCTCACCGTGCTGGAGGGGCCGGTCGGCCGGTCCGGCGCGCGTGGCGTCGCGCAGTCGGTGTACGTGCGCGACCCGGACGGCAACACCGTCGAGCTGCGCTGGTATCCCCAGGACGCCGAACAGTGAGCCGATCCGTCCCCGATCACCTCCGACCGCCTCGATCGGTTCGTCCGCACTCCATGAGAAACATCCCACAAGGAGACCCTCGTGCCTTCGACATTCGTCCACCGTGCCCTCGGCGTGCCGGTCGCGGTGGCGCTCACCGTGGCCCTGGCGCCGGCCCTGGCGCCGGCCCTGGCGCCGGCCCTGGCGTCGGCCACGGCCGTCCGGCATCCGGCGGTGATCAACGGCCGGGCGCCCACGCTGCACCCGGAGGGGGTCGCCTACGACCCCGTACGTCAGGCGTTCCTGGTCAGCTCGATGCGCCACGGGACCGTGTCCGTCGTGCGGCCGGACGGGTCGGCCGAGACGCTGGTGAACGACCCGAAGCTGATCTCCTCCGTCGGGATCAGGATCGACCCCGCCCGCCGGCTGCTGTACGTGGCGAACGCCGACGACGGCGCCGGCGAGCGTTCCACGCCCGCGACCAGGAGGCGGGTGGCCGGGCTCGGCGTGTACGACCTGCGGACCGGGCGGCGGGTGCGCTACGTGGACCTCGCCGCCACCGCCGGTCGGGCAGGGGAGAACCACTTCGGCAACGACATCGCGATCGCCCCTGACGGGACGGCGTACGTCACCGACTCGTTCGCGCCCGTGGTCTACCGTGTGGGCACGGACGGCCGGGCGTCGGTCTTCCTGCGCGACGCCCGGCTCGGCGGCGACGGCTTCGCGGCCAACGGCATCGTCTGGCAGGACGGTCATCTGGTCATCGCCAAGACCGACGACGGCACACTGTGGCGGGTGCCGGCGGGAGATCCGGGCTCGCTGCGCCCCGTGCCGCTCGACCAGCCGTTGACCGGCGCGGACGGCCTCGCCGTACGTGACGACGGGTCACTCCTGGTGGTGCGCAACCGGCTCAGCGACACCCCCGCCGACGCGGTCGCCGTCGTCCGGCCGGCCGACGACTGGAAGAGCGCCAGGGTCACCGGCCAGACGGCCTGGAAGGACCCGGCCCCGACCACGGCCGCCGCCGACCCGCGCGGTCGCCACTACGTGCTGAGCGGCCGCATGGACCTGTTGTTCGCGGGCAAGCCCGTCGACACCTTCACCCTGCGGCGGTTGTGACGGGCCCGGCCCCGGCGGCGGGCGCGGGGCCGGTGGTGATGGCCCACGGGATCTCCCGGTCGTCCGGCAGGGCGGGGTCGAGCGCCAGACGCGCGCAGAGGCGGCCCTGGTCGCGCAGCGGGTTGGTGACGGACGTGATGCCGAGGCGCCGCCCGGCCGGTGAGGCGTCCCAGCCGAGGTAGGCGGCGTCCGGGAACGCGTCGCGCAGGGCGTGGTGGGCGCCGAGGGCGAGTTCGTCGCTCATGGCGATGACGAGCGGGCCGGGGGAGAGGTGCGGGATGAGTGCGCGCGCCGCCGCCCCGCCGTCCTGCTGGGTGTTGCGGGCCACGACCGCGACCGGGGTGTCCGTCCACCTGAGCCCGGCCTGTTCGACGGCGGCGCGGAAGCCGCGCAGCCGGGCGCCGGTGACCGGGAACGGTATGCGGGAGGGCAGGTTCGCGCCGGTCGTGACCAGGTGCTCGCGGTCGCGGTCGAGCGGGAAGGAGATCACGACGGGCGTCCGTCCGTCGCGGAGCCCGTGGGCGGCGAGCGCGTGGGCGGCCCGGTAGTCGTCCTGGGTGACACAGGCGATCCCCTCGCGTGCCGGGCCTCCCTGGACGACCGCGGGGCGAGGGTCGCCGGCGACCGCCGCCAGCACCGGGTCGTCGTCCGCGGTGGTCCACAGCACGAAACCGTCGACCGCCGCGGACAGCACACGACCGGCGTCCTCGGCGTCGCCCCTGGTGGGGATGAAGGTGAGGCCCTGGTCCTCCTCGACGCAGACCTCCGCGACCCCGGCCAGGAACTGCGCGGCCTGGGGATCGTCGAAGGCGTAGGTCAGGTGCTCGCTGAAGACCACCCCGAGCTGCCGCGTACGACCGGACTTCAGCGCGCGGCCCACGGCGTCGGGGCGGTAGCCCAGCTCGTCGGCCGCGCGGCGCACGCGGTCGCGGGTGGCGGCGGCCACCCGGGACGGCCGGTTGAAGGCGTAGGAGGCGGTCATGACGGACACCCCGGCGCGGGCCGCCACGTCCTTCAGCGTCACGCGTCTGGGATTCGTCGGCACGAGGTCATCCTAGACGTGTAGCGTTACACAACTCCTCTGTGTAGCGTTACACACATGTCGATCGTGACCGTTCGTCCCTCCTTGGCGTTACGTGTGGCGCCGTTCCTCGCCTTCGCCGGGTTCGGCGTCTTCTGGGGGGTGTGGGGCGCCACCCTGCCCCTGCTGCGGGCCAGAGCCGGGGTCGGCGATGCGGAGTTCGGCCTCGCGCTGCTGCTCGTGGGCGCCGGAGCGCTGCCCGCCATGCTGCTGACCGGACGGCTCGTCGACGCGCTCGGGCTCCGGGTAGCCGGCGTGCTGCTCGCGCTGCTGGGCCTCATGGGCGTGGTGCTGTCCGCGGCCTCGGTGAGCTTTGTCGCGTTGTGCGCCGGGGTCCTGTGCGTGGGGGCCAGTTCGGGAGCGGCCGACGTGGCGATCAACACGCTGGCGGCGACGGTCGAAAGGCGCACGGGACGTCCGGCGGTGGCCCGTTCGCACGCGGCGTTCTCCGCCTCGGTGGCGGTCGCGAGCCTGAGCGCCGGAGCCCTCTCCGCGACGGCGGGCAGCCTGCTGGTGACCTTCGCCGTGGCCGCGGTGGTCGTCGTCGCTCTCGGCCTGGGCGTCGTCGCCGCCACGCGCTCGGTTCCGGCCGGGGATTCCGGCGCTCCTGCTCGGGACGACGGTGCTCCGGCTCGGGAGGTCGTCGCTCCGGCTCGGGGCCCCGGCGCGCCGGGGAGTCCCGAACCCGCCGGACGCACGCCGTGGTGGACCGGACTGCTCGTGGTCGGCGCGATCGGCGCACTGGCGTTCGCGGCGGAGAACGCCTATCAGACCTGGGCCGCCGTCCTGCTGACCGACGCGTTCACCGCCTCGCCCGCGCTGGCCGCCGTGGCACCGGCCGCGTTCGCCGCGACCGCCGCGCTGACCCGTCTCGCCACCGCCGCGATCACCTTGCGCCGCGCGATCGCCACGCTGGTCGTGGCGAGCACGATCGCCACGGCGGGAGGTCTCCTGACGGCGTTCGCGGCCACGCCGCCGCTCGCGCTGGCGGGCATCACCGCCGCCGCCGTCGGCACCTCCGTGCTCTTTCCCACCCTGCTGTCGCACGGGCTGCGCCCGGTCGCCGACGGGTCGCGGGGACGGGCCACGTCCGCCATCTCCACGGTCGCCTATCTCGGCTATCTCGCCGGACCGGCGTGCTTCGGCCTGCTCGCCGACGCCACCGGCGTGCAGAAGGCGTTCCTCGGCGTCGCCGCGCTGACCGCGGTGCTCCCCGCGACGATCCCGGCGCTGTCCGCGCGCAGGCGGGCGAGGGCCGTCAGCCCTCCCCGGGACGGGGAGCCGTGCTCGATCCGTACCTGACCGGCCTGGCGCTCGTTGACGTGAAAGGCTCGAAAGCTATCATGAACCACACGCTGCCGATCCTTTCCCCCGAACCGCCATCCAGTGCGTCGCGCAGGCCGGAGCACCCAGTGAACCTCGCCGACTTCCAGCACGAGATCTACCTGGCCGGCCTCGACGGGATCGTCCCCGACCTGCCGACCAACCTGCACCGCCTGGAGGAGGTGGCCGCGGCGCGGCTGACGCCGCAGGCCCATGACTACGTCGCCGGCTCGGCGGGCGCGGAGCGGACGGCCCGCGCCAACCTCGCCGCGTTCGACGCGTGGAAGATCGTGCCGCGGATGCTCCGTGACGTTGCCGAGCGCGACCTGTCCGCCACGATCCTCGGCACGCCGATGCCCGCTCCGATCATTCTCGGGCCGGTCGGCGTGCTGCGGATCTTCCACGAGGACGGCGAACTCGCGGTCGCGCGCGCGGCCAGGGCGCTCGGCGTCACGATGACGCTCTCGACGGCCGCCTCGACCGCGATGGAAGAGGTCGCCGCCGAGGCCGGTCCGCGCTGGTACCAGTTGTACTGGCCGAAGGACCGCGACCTGGCCGCCAGCCTCGTCGGCCGGGCGGCGGCGTCGGGCTACACCACGCTGGTCGTCACCCTCGACACGTGCACGCTGGCGTGGCGGCCGCGCGACCTCGACCGGGCCTACCTGCCGTTCCTCCGGGGGATCGGCGTACAGAACTTCTGGAGCGACCCCGTGTTCCAGAAGGCGATCGGCGGCCCGGTCACCGACGCCAACCGCGACCGCGCCCTGCTGCACTGGGCGGCCAACTTCGGCAACCCCAGCCTGACCTGGGGCGACCTGGCGTGGCTGCGGCAGGAGTGGGACGGCCCGATCGTGCTCAAGGGCATCCAGCACGCCGGGGACGCCCGCCGCGCCGTGGACGCGGGGATGGACGGGATCGTGGTCTCCAACCACGGCGGCCGCCAGGTCGACGGCGCGATCGCCTCCCTGGACGCGCTTCCCGCGATCGCCGCCGAGGCCGGCGGGGAGATCACCGTCCTCTTCGACTCGGGCGTCCGCACGGGCGCCGACGTCGCCAAGGCCCTGGCACTCGGCGCGCGGGCCGTCATGATCGGCCGCCCCTACGCCTACGGTCTCGGCCTGGGCGGCGAGGCCGGGGTGCGGCACGTGCTGCGCTGCATGATGGCCGACCTCGATCTCACCCTCGCCCTGTCCGGCCGCTCCACCCTGGCCGACGTGGGCCCCGACCTCGTCACCCGCTGACCGTCATCCGGCGATGGCCTGAGCCGCCAGCAGTCCTGCCGCTCCCGCGCCGAGCCCGGCCAGCACGCCGGCAACGACGTTGGCCAGGGCATAGAGGCGGGAGCCGTCCTGGACGAGCCGCAGCGTCTCGTAGCTGAAAGTGGAATACGTGGTCAGCGCGCCGCAGAACCCGGTGCCCGCCACCGCGAACCAGGCCGCGTCGGCGGGCAGCCCCACCAGCAGCCCCAGCACGAACGACCCGGCCACGTTGACGGCCAGGGTGCCCCAGGGAAACACCGAATCGTGCCGGGCCTGCACCAGGCGATCGGTCAGGTAGCGCAAAGGGGCCCCGATCGCCGCCCCGAGGGCCACCAGCAGCACCGTCATCGGTCGTCCGCCGGCCCGGGAGTGCGGCCCGCGTAGCGGATCACCTCGACCTGGTCGAGGATGACCAGACCTTCGCTGATCAGCTCGTCCAGTTCGGGGAGGAAGGCGCGGATCCTCTCCTCGGTGTCGACGATGATGACGGCCACGGGCAGATCCTGTGACAGCGACAGGATGCGCGTGGTGTGGACGCGGTTGGAGGCCCCGTAGCCCTCCATGCCGCGGAACACGCTCGCACCGGCCAGCCCGGCCGCGTGCGCCCGGTGCACGATCTCGTGGTGGAGCGGCTTGTGGTGCCAGGTGTCGGTGTCGCCGATGAAGACGGTCAGCCGCAGCGCGGGTCCGTGCAGTTTCACCGCTGCCTCCTGCGTTCGCTCCGGCGCCGGGCGATGGCCAGCGCCTGACTGGTGAGAGCCCCGCCCGCCCAGACCGCCGGCAGGGCGGCGACCAGCGTGGCCGCCAGGTAGGCCAGGGCCACGCCGGGCGCGCCGGCACGCAGCGCGGTGTGGATGTCCAGGACGTACGTGGAGAAGGTGGTGTAGCCGCCGAGCACGCCGACGCCCCAGAACGGGCGCAGCAGCCGCCGCCCCGTCCAGACCTGGTCGATGAGCGTCATGAGCACGCCGATCAGGAGACAGCCCGACACGTTGACCAGGAACGTCGACCACGGGAAGCCTCCGGGGCCGTGCGGGAGCGCGACGGAGACCGCGAAGCGCCCCAGCGCGCCCAGCACGCCGCCCGCGGAGATGGCCGCCAGCACCGGCCAGGCCCGAGGCCGCAGCTCCCCGCGCATGGCGGGGGCGTGCACGTCGACGTCGGGATCGACGGGTGTGACAGGCTCGTTCATACAGCTCTCCCCACCAGAACGACAGGCGTTTCCTCTGGTAGGGACCGTTGGCGGCGGCAACCGCGGTTTCCCGGCCGCCGGCCGGGGCGGCGGGCCCCACCGCCGCGAATCCCACTACTCTACCGGCAACGCCGCACCTCTACCCAAACCCGGGGGGCCGAAGCGCCGGTCCGCGAGCGTCTCCCGGCACGTGGCGGGTCAGGCTCGGCCGCACCTCGACGAGGCTTTCCCGCCGTCGCTCCGGCGCCCGGGAAAACGCCAGGCCCGGCCGATCGGACGCGCTCCGACGACGGCGACGGGTGCGGGGGCGGGTGTGGGTGCGGGAAGTGGCAGCCGGGCCGACAGGATGGCCTCGTGGACGGCCGCGGCGTCCGGGCCCGGCTCTATGCCCAGCTCCCGGTTGAGCAGGAGGCGCAGCTCGCGGTAGGCGTCCAGGGCCTCGACCTGCCGGCCGCATCCGTACAGGGCGATCGTCAACTGCCGCCACCACCTCTCCTGGAACGGATGCTCGCGCGTCAGTTCCCGCAACCTGCCGATGACCCGGGGGTGTCGCCCGTGCGCGAGGTCGATCTCGATCTGCCGGTCCTGCGCCTGCAGCCTCATCTCCTCGAATCTGGCCGCGGCGCCGAGCTGGAGGGCCTGGGACGGTACGTCGGCCAGCGCCGGCCCTCGCCACAGGTCGATGGCACGGCCGAGGCAGGCGTACTCGGTGGTGAGGTCCAGGCCGGTCCGGGCTTTGGCCGCCTGGTCCATCAGCGTGGAAAGGTGGTGGAGGTCGAGTTCGCCCGGCTCCACGCCGATGAGGTAGTTGGAGCCGCGGGTCCGGATGAACTCGCGGTCGCCGGCGATGCGGCGCAACCGCGGAACGACCGATTGCAGCAGCGTGCGAGCGGAGGCTGGCGGGCGTTCCCACATGTACTCGATCAGCCGGTCGCTCGTCACCGCCTCGTTCTCGTTGAGCAGCGGCGCCGCGAGCACCACTTTCATCTTGCCGGCGGTGATGGCGACCGGCCGGTCGCCGAGGTCGACGCGCAGCGTGCCGAGCAGGCTGAAGCGGCGGGCGACAACGGTGTTCATCCGTGACTCCGGGGGCTCGATTCGGAGCGGGGCGGGAGAACCCCCCACAAGGGAACCCGAGCGCCATTTCGGCGACCTGTCATCGCGCTGTCGCGCGCATGCCGGAGCGCCGGACGGCCCCGCCCCTCGTGTCGCCACTCGTGCCGCCCGTGGGACCGAACGTCGGCGGGGCGGGCGGCAGGTTTCCTGGAAGGTCGAATGCGTAATTGTTCCGGTCGCCTTTCGCGGCTGACACTCGCTCCTTGTGGGGAGAGCTTTGCGGTGGCCGTGTTTCCTGTCAAGGAAATCGCGCGATTCAGTGGAATGGCAGAGAAATGTTAGTGGCCGCCGGTGGCGTCGGCGCCCCAGGTAAATGCGCCGGGCTCAAACTCCGCCGGAAACTCTGCCGAAAACTCCTGCCTCGCCGAAGGCCAGTTCGGCGAAACGCTCGCCCATGCGGCGGTGGGTGGCCGCGTCGGGGTGGAGTTCGTCGGGAAGTGGCAGGTCGGTGTAGTCGGCCGCGCCGTACAGCTCGCGTCCGTCCAGATAGTGGAGGTGGGGGTCGTCGGCGGCGCGCTGCCGGACGATCCGCGCCAGTTCCTCGCGGATGATGTTCAGCGTCAGCTTCCCTGCCGCCCGCTCCGCCGGGTCGCCGGTGGCCAGGAAGCTGATCCGGCCCTCGGCCAGCGCGGCGCGGTCGAAGTCGGCGGGGCCGGGGGTGTCCTCGTGGATCGGGCAGTACAGAGGGGAGACCACCAGCAGCGGGGTGTCGGGCCTGCCCTCCCTGATGGTGTCGAGGAAGCCGTGCACGGCGGGGCGGAAGGCGCGGCGGCGCATGAGGTCGGCGTTGACCAGGTTGATGCCGAGCTTGAGGCTGATCAGGTCGGCCGGGACGTCGCGGATCGTGCGTGCGGTGAACGGGTCCAGCAGGGCGCTTCCCGCCAGGCCCAGGTTGACCAGCTCGACACCGGCCAGCCGGGCGGCGATCACCGGCCAGGTGCCGGTGGGGGAGGCGGCGCTGGAGCCGTGGCTGATCGAGCTGCCGTGGTGCAGCCACCAGCGGCGCCCGCGGTCCGGTACGGGCTCGACCGGGGCGTCGGCGCGCAGCGCGGCCAGCACGGTGATCTCGTCGTGCGGCAGCCACAGCTCGAGGTCCTTGGGCCCGTCCGGCAGGCCCTCGAACCTGAGGGTGACCGGGCCGCCGGCGCGCAGTTCGGTGGCGCCCGTGAACAGGTCGACGGTCACGACGTCCCCGCCCTGCTCGCTCGTGGTGACCGCCGCGCCGAACGGCCGCCCGTCCACGAGGAGTTCGTAGACCCCGTCCGGCCGCGAGGGCGCGCCGGGGAAGACGCGCTTGGTCGGGATGGTGTCCAGCTCCAGCACCCTGGCGGTGGTACGCAGCGCCAGCCGCACCCCGGCCGGCTGCGCCTCCGCCATCAGCAGTTGCTCGTCCGCGCCCTGCGCCCGTGCACGGGCCGGCAGCCGGTGCGGCACCACGCCGCGCTCGGTGCGTTCCAGCTCCAGCGCTCCGCGCAGCAGTTCGGTGCTGATCGTGACGTCGGTGAGGCCCTGCGGGCCGGTCGCCGGTGTGGTACTCATCGCTGGCATTTCCTCCCGTATGGGGCCATCGCCGTCCGCGTCCGTGGCGGGGGCCACCTCCTCTGCGGTCATCGTCGCCTCACTATCTCCTACCAGCGGCGATGTCCGCGGTAAGCCGATGGGGTGGCGGGCGTTTCTCGCCGAGAGGCAGCGTGGTTCCGCGCTGCCGGTCATCCGCCGTGGACGGGTCAGCGCTCCGACGTGGTCTCGCGTACCCAGGGCAGGGCCAGCCGTTCCGCCAGCACGAGGGCGGAGTAGAGCGCGACGCTCATGGCCGCCAGCAGGGTGATCGCCGCCCAGGCGGTGGCGCTGTCGGCGACGCCGCTGTACTGGACGATCTGGTAGCCGAGGCCGCCCTCCCCGGCCTGGAACTCGCCGATCACCGCGCCGACTGCGGCCAGCGGCATGGCGACCTTCAGCCCGACGAAGACGTGCGGCAGCGCGGCGGGGAACCGCACCTTGCGGAACGTCTGCCAGCGCGAGGCGTCCAGGGAGCGGGCCAGCTCGGCGAGTTCGGCGGGCGTCGTGGTCAGGCCGGTGGTGGTGGAGAGCACGATCGGGAAGAAGGAGAGCAGGAAGACCATGGTCAGGATCGGCCGCTGCCCCCAGCCGAGCGAGACGACCAGCAGCGGCCCGAGCGCGATCTTCGGCACCGCGTTGACCGCCACCAGCAGGGGCGAGAACATCCGCTCGGCCGCCCGCGAGGCGGCCAGCAGCAGGCCGATCAGCACCCCGGCGACCACGGAGATCAGGAAACCGGCCACCGTCTCCAGCGTGGTCGTGGCCAGCCCGCCGAGCAGCTCCGCGGACCTCGCCCGGAAGGCGGCCAGGACGTCGGCGGGCGGCGGCAGCACCGCCGGATGCACGAGAGGGAACGCCGAGGTGACCGCCCACCAGGCGGCGATCGCGACCACGAGGCCGAGCGCGGGCCACCCCACGGCCGCGACCGTCGCGCTCCGGTCGCGTACGACACGTCGCGCGGGCTGCGGGCCGCCCGCCCCGGCCACCTGGCGTGCTCCTCGCGCGGTCAAGGCTTCGGCGTCAGGTCCGCGCTGATGAGCTGGTCGGGGGTCAGCCCGGACGGCATGGCGTCGGCGTCCTGGAGCAGCTCGATGGTGCGGGCGACCCGTTTCGTGTCGATCGTGCCGACCACGCCGCCCGAGCCCTCCGGCCGGACGAAGGCGCCCATCAGCGTGCACTCGGCGGCGGCGGGGGCCGGTGCCGACGCGGGGACGTGCTTCTGGAGGATCCGCCCGGTCTCGTCGGGGTGGTCGATGCTGTGGACGAGCCCCTTGATCAGGGCTCCGATGAAGCGCTTGGCCAGGTCCGGCCGCTCCTGGGCGATCTTGGTCGTGGTGATCAGCACGTTGCCGTACAAGTCGCTCATCACCTCGCTGTACGGCAGCACGACCGCCTGCCTGCCCTTGGCCACCGACTCCACGGTCGGCTCGCCCACCACGAACTGGCCGATGCCCGCCACGGCGCCCCCGGCCAGCAGGCCGATGAGGTTGGCGGGTGCGCCGTTGACCCAGGTGACCTTGGTCGCGTCGACGCCCGCCAGCTTGGCGTAGGTGGGGAAGAGGCTGCGCACCACCGAGCCCGGACTGTCGGCGAGCGTCTTGCCCTCCAGGTCCTTCGGCGTGGTGATCCCGTTGCCTTCGAGGCTGATGAGCGCGGCCATGGTGCGCTGCTGGATCCCGGCCACCACGACGACGCTCCCGGCGCCGCCGTTGCCGCGCGCCAGCAGCAGGCCGGTGAGGTCGACCGGGGTGAACATCGCCGCTCCTGCCTCGACCTTGGAGATGTTGTCGCCGGTGCCGCCGCCGGGCTTGACGTCCACGTCGAGGCCGGCCTCGCGGAAGAACCCCTTCTCCTTCGCGACCCAGGCGTACGCGTCGCGCCCGAAGTTGCCGAACGAGGTCAGGTAGGTCACCTTTTCCAGCGGTCCGCCGCCGGCGGTCGACGTCTGCTGCTGACCGCCGGGGCCGGCGCAGGCGACGACGAGCGTGCAGGCTCCGGCGAGGGCGGCGACCGTGCGGATGAGCCTGTTCATGCACCGCTTCCTTGGGTGAGGTGCCTGAGTCTTCGGCCGGTGAACGAATTGAACGATACAAGAAATGGCTCCGGCCACCTAGGACTTCTCTTTCTTGGCAATCCGTATATGCTGGTTCGCCTGGGTCAAAATCGCAGTCAGATGGAGAGCCGGGCGCATGATTGAGCTGGCCGGGGTTTCCCGTAGTTTCGGCGGTCGGTCCGGGGTCGTCGAGGCGCTGCGCGGCATCAGCCTGACCGTGGCCGAGGGCGAGTTCGTCGCGCTGGTCGGCCGATCAGGCTGCGGCAAGTCCACACTTCTGCGGCTGATCGCCGGTCTCCTGCCGCCGACCGAGGGCACGATCACGGTCGCCGGCGAGCGGGTCACCAAGGCGCGGCGCGACATCGCGATGCTCTTCCAGCGGCCCGCGCTGCTGCCCTGGCGGTCGGTGCTCGACAACGTGCTGCTTCCCGTGGAGATCTTCGGCTGGCGCCGGGCGGCCCACCGTGAGCGCGCCCTGCGGCTGCTGGAGCTGGCCGGGCTGGCCGGGTTCGACAAGCGCCTGCCGCACGAGCTGTCCGGCGGCATGCAGCAGCGGGTCTCCCTCTGCCGCTCGCTGATCGGCGACCCCCGGGTGATGCTGATGGACGAGCCGTTCTCCGCGCTCGACGCGATCACCCGTGAGGAGCTGTCGGTGGAGTTGCAGCGCGTGCACATGGAGAGCGGCTCGACCATCGTCCTCGTCACCCACTCCATCGACGAGGCGGTGCTCCTGGCCGACCGGGTGGTGGTGCTCACGCCGCGTCCCGGGCGGATCAGGGAGGTGGTCGAGATCCGCCTCCCGCGCCCGCGGACCCTGGGCCGCGACGCCCCTTTCGAGGAGGTCGCCCGGTGCACCGCCGACCTGCGCGAACTGCTGGTGGAGCGGGCTCCGTCAGCGGTGGCTCGGGAGAGAGGGCAGTAGCCGGAGGGGCGAAGGCGAGGTGACCATCCTTACCGATCACCGCGGCGGTGTTGTGTCTTGCTCATGCCGGATATTGGATGTGCTCACTGGTTGTTTTCCGGCTCTCCTTCCCCAAGGGTGATAAATGACGACAAAGCTCCCCGCCTTTCCCGCCGCGGCCGAAAACCCGCTCGACACCTGCCTCCGGCTCCGGGAGACGGCTCCCGTGGTCGAGGTGGAATTCCCGGGCGGCGTGCCCGCCTACCTGGCGCTGACCCACCAGGCCGTACGAGAGATCCTCGCCGGAGACAACAGGACCTTCCTCAGGGACCCCCAGCACTGGCCCGCCCTGTACGACGGCTCGATCCCCGAGGACTGGCCGCTGCGGGCCATCGTCCAGGGCGGCCACCTGTCCACCATGGACGGCGGCGACCACAGGCGGCTGCGCGGCCTGGTCGGAAAGGCGTTCACCCCGGCCAGGGCACAGGCACTGGAGCCGAGGATCCAGCAGATCATCGACGGCCTGCTGGACGACGTGGTGGCTGCCGGCGACGGCGTCGACCTGGTTCCCGCCTTCACGGAGGCGCTGCCGATGTGGGTGATCTGCGAGCTGTTCGGCATCCCCGCCACGGACCGGCTCCGGCTGCGCAACTGGACCGCGACGCTGCTGGCGCACACCACCCCGCCGGAGGTGGCGTTCGCGACGCAGAACGACCTGTACGCGTTCCTGCACGAGCTGGCGGAGCGCAAGCGGCGCGAACCGGGCGACGACCTCACCTCGGGCCTGGTCCAGGCCAGGGACGAGGGCGACAAGCTCACCACCGAGGAACTGGTCGGCGTGCTGTGGCTCATGCTCGTCGCCGGTCACGAGACCACCGTCCACCTGCTCGGGCACGCCATCCTGGCCCTGGCGCAGAACCCCGGGCAGCTCGCGCTGGCCAAGGCCGGGGACCGGTGGGCCGACGTGGTCGAGGAGACCGTCCGCTACCGCCACTCGGTGATGATGACCAGTTTCCGCTTCACGGCGCAGGACGTCACCATCGCCGGGGTGCACATCCCCAAGGGCCGCGCGGTGGGCGTGGTCTACCAGGCGAGCGGCGTGGACCCGGCCGAGTACGGCGAGAGCGCGGACCGGTTCGACCTCACCCGCGAGCAGTCGGGAAACCTCGGTTTCGGACACGGCCCGCGCTACTGCATCGGGGCGCCGCTGGCCCGGCTGGAGAGCAGATTGGCGCTGGCCTCGCTCTACCGGCGGCTGCCGGAGCTGACCCTCGCGATCGACCCCGCCGACATCCCGTACTCGCCGTCGTTCTTCACGGTCGGCCCGCTGTCCCTGCCGGTCAACCTCGGCCTCGCCGGGCGCTGAAACGCCGTCGTCCGGGCCGGTGGGCCGCCGGGGATCAGCCGGTGCCCCACCTGCCCGGGCCTCCGCCGCCGAACCACGTCTGGATCTCGTAGCGGTGTTCGCGCGCCCAGCGCTTCCCCGCGTCGGCGAGTTCCCGCGAGCCGCAGTTGAGGTAGTCGGTCGCGATCTTCGCCGTGCCGTACCGGTGGAGGAGGGTTTCGAGCTGGTCGAGCGACTCCGGGCGGCCCACCTTGATCGCGGACCTGAGGACAGCCCGTGGCTCGCCGACGCGCACCGCCCTGGCCAGCGCGAAGGCGTAGACGTCCGGGGCGTGGCCGCGCAGCAGGGCGCAGAGCCCGGCGGCGGGGCCGGAGTCCGTCCAGGTGCGGTCGGGCATGGACACGCCGGAGTACGCGGGCGGGCCGATGTGCCCCCAACCGTGCGAGGGCTCGACCAGGCCGGCCAGGTCGAGAAGCTGGGACTCGGCCGTTCGCACCTCGGCCATCAGCGGCGGGGTCACCCCGAACCGGTTGCGCAGCCCGGCGTCCGCGCCCCGGGCGAGCAGCGCTTCGACGGCGCTCCGGTCGCCCGCGTAGTACGCCTGGTGCAACAGGGTGCCGCCGTCGGCGTCCCGGTCCCGGTCGGGCGGCTTCCGGCCGAGCGGCTTGCACTGGTGGACGACCTCGTCCACGAGACCGTACGCGCGGGCCTCCTCAGGGCCGAACGAGCGTTCCGCCCTCATGTCGGCGAGGACCCGCTCGACGCCCCACCCGGTCCGCTCGGCGGTCACCAGCGCGACCTCGCGCAGGGCCGAGCGCATCCCCCGGTCGTCAGGGAACCGCCCGGCCGCGTCCGGCGCCGGCCGCCTCGTGACGCGGGCGTCCGGCGGTCGCCGCAGCACGAGGCGGGCGTCGGGGAACGCGTGGCGCTTGCCCCTGGCACCCGCGGCGAGCACGAGCAGCCCCATGTCCGTGACGAGCCCCGTGGCGTACGTCGCGACATCACACTCGACGGAGCCGATGACGTCGACGAGGTCGAGACCGGCCTGGACCGGACCGCCCACGGCCTCGATCAGCAGCACGATGTCGGTCAGCGAGTCGTCCCGAGCCAGTGAGAGCAGCTCCGCGGCGACCCGTTCGGCGCCGCCGGGCTCCAGCGCCCCGCCGAGCAGGATCGTCCGCTGCCGCGACGACTGCTCGCGCGGGCGTTCCTGCTCGGCCGGAGGGTCCGCGGACCGCCGCGGACCGGGGTCGCCTGGAGTGGGCCAAGGTTCGGTCATCGCCGCTTCCACCGTGCGTTGAGTTCGGCTGCCAGGAGCTTCGGCCTCAGTTGTACCGCCGTGCCGCGGGCCTGTCTCGCCGTTCGCCGAACCGTACGCGGTGGAGGCGGCCTACTTCAGGGCGAACGCCCTGACGATCGTCTGGTCGACCCTGTTGCCGGACCCGTCCCAGGCCGCCACCTTCAGCGAAACGTGCCCGCTGCGCCGCTTGTGGTCGGTCTTGACCTGGTACGTCCCGTCGCGGAGCCGCTCCACCCGGACCGCCGCCCAGGTCGCGCCGTCGTCGTACGAGACCTGCGCCGTGGCCCCGGCGATCCGCGCGGGAGCGGCCCCGGTGGGAGCCCTGACACCGAACGCGAACGTGTGCCGCCCGCGCGCCGAGACCGCGTTGCGCGGATCGGCCCCGAGGTCGTAGTCGATCGTGAACAGCGGCAGCACCTCCCGCTCGTCCGTCCGGCCCGAGGAGAACGTCCAGGTCGTGGCCGTGCTGGTGGCCGTGCCCCACCACGGGGCGCTCCGCGCGGCCCGCTGCTCCAGCCGGTACGACGCCCGCTCCGCGGGGAACGTGAACGCCCGGTTGTACAGCTCCCCGCCGGAGGCCAGCTCCTCGTCCCCCCGATACAGCTTGAACGACGCCTCGTCGCCCACCGCGGAGACGAACCCGAAGTGGTCGGGATCGGAGTCGCCGAACGCGGGCGTCATCATCCGCACCTGGTCACCGGTGCGCTGGGCGGGCAGGCCGTAGTCGACGTACCCGCTGGACAGGCTGCGCGGCTGGCCGGGCCCGCCCGGCGCGAACCAGTGCTCGTCGAGCCGCTGGCCCGTCCGGTAGGAGCGGTCGCCGCTGATCAGCTCGCCGCCCTCGCCGGAACGCTGGACCTTGGTGCGGACGAGGAGGTCGCCGGGGGTCGTCCACTCCTCGCGCCGCATCGGGCCGACGACCGGCGACGGCTTGATCGGCAGGCTGCCGACGGCGGGACGGAAGCTGGCCCGCGTGCCGTACCCCACCTCGTCCGTGGTGCCGTGGTAGGTGGCGTCGATGCGGGCCATGGTCCGCGGCGAGATCTCGTAGCGCAGGTCGCGCGGCACGCCGTCGTGCCAGCGCAGCACGTCGTACCAGAACGGGCTGACCGAGGTGCCCTCCAGGCGGGCCCGGCCGGCCTTGCGCAGCGTCGCGGCGTCCTCGAAGCCGGTGGTGAAGGCGGGCGTCGGCAGCCCGAACCCCCAGTACGCCAGGGCGCCGCCCGGCTCGTTCAGCGCGATCACCACGACCGAGGCCCCGGCCTTGGCCGCGCTCTCGACGGCGGGGAACATGTCCGCGTCCGGCCGGTAGGTCAGCAGCGTGAGCGTGCCGGACAGGTCGACGCCGGTGAAGTCCTCCCGGGTGCCCCCGTCGTGGACGCGCAGGTCGCGCCGCCCGTCGAACTTGGGCCCGTACTCCATGTGGGTCAGCCGCACGTCCTTGCCGTTCGCGGTGGCGGTGGCGACCGGCTGGTAGAGGTCCCAGTGGTGGTACATCTCGAACACGCCGGTCTCCGCCTTCTGGATGGGCGTGACGTAGGCGCGCTCGGTCGCGGACGTCATCATCCACGACGAGTTCAGGCCGGGCCCCTCTCCGTAGCGGACGTGGCCGATCGTGACCTGCAGGTGCTCGGTCCTCCTGGTGGTGTCCAGGCGGACGAGGTTGGCGGGACGGGCGTCGATCGGGACCGTGGCCGGGCCGGTGATCTCCACGTCGGGGTCGCCCGCGAAGACGACCTCCGAGGAGTGCACGCCCACCTGCCGCCGCTCGAAGATCGTGGCCATCATCGAGTAGCGCCCGGCGGGCAGGTCGGCGACGAGCTTGCCGTCCTCCGGCACCGTCAGGTCGTAGAAGTCGCCGGTGTCCAGGTCGAGGACGTCCACGCTGGAGTCGGCGCCCGGCGCGCCGCCGTCGCGGTAGGTGACGGGGATCTCGACGCGGTGCCTGGTCGGGCTGACGGTCTGGGTGATCGCGACCGTCACCTCGACGCCCGCCGCGGTGGCGCGCAGGCGTCCGGTGTAGCGCCCGCGCGTGCCCTTGGACGGGTCGGTGGCCACGGTGACCCGCGTCCGGCCGCCCGCGGCGACGTCGGCGCGGGCGGCCTGGAGGGTGAACAGGCCGTCGGGCGCCGGGGCGCCGTGCGCGTCGCGCACGTCGAGGGCCAGGTCGAGCGTGACGGCCGCGTCGCCCGCGTTCACGAGGTCGACCGTCGAGGTCAGGGGCTCGGCGTCGGCGGCCACGATGGGCTGGCTGATCGTCGCCGGGCTGGCGTACACCTGCTGGGCGACCGCGCGCCCGGCGTCCACGCGGCCCGCGCCGATCGCGTCGAGGTCGCCGGACACCGGCTTGGCCGTGCTGACCAGGGCGGCCTTGAGCTGCTGGGCGCTCCAGTCCGGGTGGCGCTGGGCGAGCAGCGCCGCCGAGCCCGCGACGTGCGGGGTGGCCATGGAGGTGCCGTTCAGCGAGGTGTAACGGTCGTCGACCGGGGTGCCGAGGCCGGTGCCCGCGGCGCGGGCGGCGACGATGGCCACGCCGGGGGCGCTGATCTCGGGCTTGAGCGCGTCGTCGCCGGGCCGGGGGCCGCGCGAGGAGAACGAGGCCAGCTCGTCGCGCTTGCTGACCGCGCCGACGGTGAGCGCCGCGTCGGCGGCCCCGGGCGAGGACACGGTGCGCGTCTCCGGGCCCGCGTTGCCCGCCGCGACCACGAACAGCGCGTCCGACTGGCTGGAGAGCGTGTTGAGCGCCTGGCTCACCGGGTCCTGGCCGTCGGAGGGGTCGTTGGTGCCCAGGCTCATGCTGACGACGTCGACCTGCTGCGCCGCCGCCCACTCCATCCCGGCGACGATCCACGACAGGGAGCCCTGGCCGGCGTCGCCGAGCACCTTGCCGACGTACAGGGACGCGGCGGGGGCGACGCCCTTGCGCTTGCCGCCGTCGGCCGCGCCGCTGCCCGCGATCGTGGCGGCCACGTGCGTGCCGTGGCCGTTGCGGTCCGCCGTGTCGGGGGCGTCGGTGAAGTTGACCGCCTCCGTGATGCGGCCTTCGAGGTCGGGGTGCGTGGCGTCGACGCCGGTGTCGAGCACGGCGACCTTCACGCCCTTGCCGTCGTAGCCGGCCTGCCAGGCGTCCGGGGCGCCGATCTGCGGCACGCTGGTCTCGAGCGTGGCCCGTACCGGCCGGTCGAGCCAGATCTTCTCGAACGGCGTCGCCGCCGCCTTGGCCGTCGACGAGGTGAGCGCGTTCCAGAACGCGGCCGCCTGGGCGGGCGTGCGCTCGACGGCCGTCGCGTTGGCGCTGGCCAGCACCCGCGTCCTGCGCGCCCCGGCCGGCACCGGCTGGGCGGCGAGCGAGCGGGCGGCGCTCTTGCCGTAGCTGACGATCAGCGGGAGCGAGGCGCGGTGGGCGTCGTCGTAACCGGCCTCGATGAGGGTGGTGACGTTGAACAGCTCGCCGTCCAGCCGGTTCGCGGCCAGCATCGGGCGGGCCGTCTCCGGGATCACGTACAGGTCGCCGTCGCGGTCGACGGTCTTGAACGCGGGCTGGGGCCTGCCGGGGGTGGGGCGCGGGCTGACCACCTGGCGGCCGTCGGCGTACGTCTGCACGTCGATGACGTCGCCGGTGACCAGCGTCAGCGTCCGGGTGACCGGGGGCGCCGCCAGGGGAGTGGCCGCCGGTGCGGCGGGCGGGGCTCCGGCCTGCGCGCCCGCCGGCACCACCGGGCCTAAGGCCAGTACGGTCGCGCCGGTGGTCGCCGCGATGACCTGGGAAAGTGGTCGCATCCTCGGGGGTCCTCCCTGTGGTCCCGCGCCGCTGATCATGTGGGGGACATATTCTCAGGAAACGGACGTTCTATCCCAATAGCTATCGGTGGCGAACTCCTGACACGTCAGGTATCCGCCACCCCACCCGTCACAGCCGCCGGGTCCCGAGGATGACGTCCGAAATCCGCCGGGGGCGGCGGCCGGTGTGGCGCTATACCTGATGAGGCGAGGCCCACGTCCGCCGCGCAAGACCCAGAAAGCACCACGCCGATCGAGGAGTTACCCGCATGACCGCCGCCGACAAGGCCAACCGGCTCCGCTCGCTGCAGAACGAGTCGGTGCTGCTCCTGCCCAACGCCTGGGACGCCGCCAGCGCCGCGGTGATCGCCGCGGCCGGCGCGCCCGCGATCGCCACGACCAGCGCCGGCCTCTCCTGGAGCCAGGGCCGCCAGGACGGCCAGGCGCTCAGCCGTTCCGACGTGATCGAGATCGTCGCCCGGATCGCGGCCGTCGTCGACGTCCCGGTCACCGCCGACATCGAGGGCGGTTACGACGACCTCACGGCCACCATCACCGGCGTGATCGCCGCTGGCGCCGTCGGCGTCAACCTGGAGGACTCCCGCGCGGTCGGCGGCCCTCTCTACACCGTCGAGGAGCAGACGGCCCGCATCCGCCAGGTCCGCGCCGCCGCCACCCACGCGGGCCTGGACGGGCTGGTGCTCAACGCCCGCACCGACGTCATCATGTTCGGCCTGGGCGACCTGGACGAGGTCATCGCCCGCACGCACGCCTACGCGGAGGCCGGGGCCGACAGCATCTTCGTACCGGGCCTGCTCGACCTGACCGCGCTGCGCACGCTCGCCGAGGCGGCGCCGATCCCGGTCAACGCCATGGCCATGGCCGGCGGCCCCGACGTGGCCGCGCTCACCGCCGCCGGAGTACGCAGGATCAGCCTCGGCATGGCCGTCGCCCAGGCCGCCTACAGCACGGCTCGGCAGGTCACCCTCGAACTGCTCGGCAAGGGCACCCTCGACTCGCTCGACGGCGCCCTCGGCTTCGGCGAGCTGAACGACCTGTTCACCGAGTAGCGCGGCAGCGCCGGGCGGGCAGGCTAGCGGGGCGGGCTCCAGGCCACCGGTACACTCACCGGCCCCGCGAACGTCATGTGCGGCTTGCGCTCGACCTGCTCCGCCGGCACCGCCAGCCGCAGCGTCGGCAGCTCCCGCACCAGCGCCTCCATGGCCACGACCACGCCGGTGTGCCCGAGATGGCGGCCGATGCAGTGGTGCGGGCCGTACCCGAAGGACAGGTGGCGCTCGGCCCGGGAGAAGTCCATGCGGTGGGGGTCGGCGAAGACGCGCGGGTCGTAGTTCGCGGCCGGGTGCGAGGGGATCACCAGGTCGCCCTCGCGCAGGTGGGCGCCGCTGGGCAGCTCCGCGTCGCGCATCGTACGGCGGGGCAGGGCGTCGGCCGCCGCCGTGGTGAACATGCGCTGCAGCTCGGTCACCGCGGGCTCGATCCGGTCAGGGTGCGCCACCAGGTAGGCGTACGCGCTGCCGTGGTCCTCGTACGGGTCGGACAGCAGCACCTGGGCGGCCGTCCCGATACTGCTCCCGGTCGTCTCCCACCCGGCCAGCAGCAGCACGAGCGGGAGCTTGACCAGCCGCTCGGGCGGCAGGTGCGCGCCCCGGGCCGTGAGGGTGGACAGCAGGTCGTCTCCGGGGTCGGCCCGGCGCTGTTCGATCAGGCCGACCAGGTAGCCGACCATGGCCAGTTGCGCCTCGGCGGCCTTGTCCGGCGCGTGCGCGCTGTCGGTCAGGAACGCCTCGCCCCAGGCGTAGAACTGCTCGCGGTCCCGTTCGGGCAGGTCGAAGATCTCGGCGATGTTGTCCAGGGAGAAGGGGAGGGCGAAGTCGGCCAGCAGGTCGGCCGGTTCGCCGCCGCGCAGCAGGCGGGCCAGGTGTTCCGCGGCGCGCCGCTCGAACTGCGGGCGGAGCTTGGCGATGGCGCGCGGCGTGAAGTGGTCGGCCACCACCCCGCGCGCCGCCGCGTGCTCGTCACCGTCGAGGGCGAGAAGGGTGCCCTCGAGGTCAAGGTCCTCGACGCCGAGAGCGGCCGCGCGGGAGAAGACGTCCTGGTCGCGCAGGACGGCGACGACGTCGTCGTAGCGGGTGACGAGCATGACGCGTTCGCCGCCGGGGCGGGTGACGGGGTGGACGCCCGGGTCCGTCTCGCGAAGCTCGTGGTAGCGGGGGTTGAGGTGCAGGCCGGGGCGGTTGACGCCCTGGGCGTCGAGGTCGAACGGGTGCATCGGGCAGCGGGATTCCGGCGCGGCTGTCATGGCGGCGAGCAGTCCTTTACTGTCGATGTCAAACATCGCAAGATCTCCTGTTGACCAGCTTAGATCGGCGGAAATCATCTATCCAGAGCCGTTCGGCCGAGCCGTGCGGTGACCCCGGGACGGCATGTCACCCCAGGGCGTCCCCCGGCTTTCAAGGCTGGGATAGTTGCGGGCAATCGGGTTGTAAGCGCGCCGCGAAGAATGGCTGCCATGACACATTTCCCTGGGGTACGCCGAGCCGCGCCGCGCCGCTACGGTGCCGTCCTCGTCCTCTCACTCGTGGCGCTCGCGGGCTGCGGCCTCGCCGGCGAGACCAGAGACGCCGACACCGCCCCCGTGACCAGCAGTACGGCCGCCGCGCCCAGGGAGAGCACTCCCGAGACCCAGCCTCAGGCCCCGACCGAGGCCCAGACCGGGCCCGCCGAGACCGCCCAGGACGGCGGCGCGGCGGCGGTCGAGCCGGGTGGCGTCCTGACCGACGGCAGCACGGTCTCGGCGGAGTTGACCCGCGCGGGGCAGAAGGACGCCTTCACCCTGGACCTGGGCGACGCCAGGGAGTTCTACGTCACCGACATGCAGGGTGACGACATTCAGCTCCAGGTGTTCTCCGAGGTCGACGGCGAGCCATCAGGCCCCTCCAGCGTGGCGCTGAGCTTCGGCACCTCGCTGTTCAAGCTGACCAAGGCGGGCGGTCACCGGCTGGAGGTCTGGGGGAACACGAACGTCGTCGGCGCGTACGCCTTCCGGATCGCCACCGTCAAGGTCCGTACGTTCCCCGTGGCGATCGGCCTGAAGATCGGCGAGGGCGACCCCGCCGGGGCCGGACGCCTGGACGTGCCGGGACGCGTCGACCGCTTCGAGTTCGACTCGGACGGCGCCACGGCCATCAAGGTGCTCGGCGGCGCGGGCGCGTGCACGGCCATCGAACTGGAGCTGTACGACGCCGCCGAGAAGAGCGTCGCCGAGGCCCGGCAGCCGTTCCCGCTGTGCGGCTACGAGTTCGACCTCCCGCTCTCGAACGGCGACGGACGCTACGCGCTGGTCGTCAGGTCGGGCACGGCGAAGACCGGGGCCTACTCGTTCCAGATCGCCCGCGCCGGCTGAACGGCCGGGGGCGCGCTCGCATCCACGGCGTTCGGGCTGGTCAGGAAGGGTGCGAGCCGTGCGGCTCGCACGCTCCTTCGCCACGGTCAGGAGGGGCGCGGGCCGTGCGGCTCCCGCGCTCCTTCGCGGCGGTCAGGAGCGGCGTAGGCGTCAGGAGCGGTGCAGGTGTCAGGAGCGGTGCAGGTTGCCGCGGTACGCCAGCGCGCTCGCGCCCTCCTGCTGGACGACGGTCAGGGCGTCGGGGCCGTTCAGTGTGAGGGTCATGTCTCCGCCCACGCACCCGTCTCCCTGCTCCACGGTCATGTTCAGCACGGTGCCGCCGTCGACGCCGGTCAGCGTGGCCGTGAGCGTGCACGCGCCGCTCGCCCATGTGCCCGTGCGCTGCCCGGCCGCCAGGGTGATGGTGATCTCGACGGGCTTCTGGCGGTCGTCCTGGGAGACGACCTGTCCGGTCCAGGTCCCCGCGAAGGTCTCGGGGATCTCGCCCGATCCCGAGGCGAGGGGTGCCGTCCCCGAGGTCGTCTCCCGGACCGGGGACGGCGTCGAGGCCGGTCCCGAGGTCGTCTCCCGGGCGGCGGACGTCTCCGGCAGCGCCTGCGACGTCGGCCGGTCGCCTTCGGCGGGGCGCCCGATCGCCCCGCTCGCGTACAGCACGCCCGCCGTCGCGAGGGCCGCGACGACGACTGCCGCCACCGCCGCGACCTGACGCGTCCCGCGCCGGCGGATCCGCACGCCCGTGGAGCCGTCCCGGCCGGGGTACGCCTCCGGCGGGGGAGCGGGGATCGTCCGTCCGTCGGTGGCCTGGGGGACCGGGCCGGCCGGGAGCACGCGGGTCGCGCCGGGGCCGGACCAGTTCGGCGGGACGTACGCGCTGGGGACCTGACCGACGTCGGGAACCGCGACGGTGGGAGCCCCGGGATCCACCAGGCGGATCATGAGCGAGCGGGCGGACGGGCGCGTCCCCGGCTCCTTGGCCAGGCAGGCGGCCAGCGTCTCGCGCAGCCCCCGCGGAATGCCGGAAAGGTCGGGCTCCTGGGTGAGGATGCGCTGGAAGACGGCCGCCACGGTGTCGCTGCCGAACGGCGCCCGCCCGGTCGCCGCGTAGACCATCGTCGCGGCCCAGGCGAAGACGTCGGCCGCCGGAGAGCCGTGATCCCCCTTGAGCTGCTCGGGCGCCATGTACGGCGGGGTGCCCGACAGCGTCGAGGGCGCGGTGCCGGCGTCGAGCGGCCGGGCGATGCCGAAGTCGACCACGCGCGGCCCGTCGGGACCGAGCAGCACGTTGGCGGGCTTGAAGTCCCGGTGCACGACCCCGGCGCCGTGGATGGCCGCGAGGGCGCACGCCGTGCCCACCGCCAGCCGGTCGAGGTCGCCGTCGCGCAGGGGGCCGCCGAGGCGTACCCGCTCCTGCAGCGAGGGGCCCGCGACGAACTCGCTCACCACGTACGGGACGGGACCGTCGGGCTCCGCCTCCAGCACGCGCGCCGTGCAGAAGGGAGCCACCCGGCGGGCCGACTCCAGCTCCCTGGCCAGCCTGCGGCGGGTGTCGGGATCGGCGCCCCCTCTGAGGACCTTGATCGCGACCCGGTCGCCGGACGCGCCGCGCCCCTCGTAGACGATCCCCTGCCCGCCCTCGCCCAGCCTGCCGACGACCTGGAACGCTCCGAGCACTCGCGGGTCTCCCGGCTCCAGCGGGCCAGCGGGCATGAGCTCCTCCACGCACGTCGAGGCGGGCTGCCACCGGCACGCCGTTCCTGGCAGGGTCACGCCAGGCCATCGCCGCAGCGCAGTCAGGATTCTAGTGACATTTCGCCGGATCGGGCAGAGCTGCCCGACGCCGTGCCGGACGCGCCCAGGGCGAGCGCCAGTCCCTCGCCCTGAGCGCGTTCCACGGGGTGTTACGTGTGGTAGTGCTGTCCCAAGGGCCGGCCGGGGATCGGTTTGGCGATGAGGGCGACCGGGACGAAGAAGCAGATCTGGGCGATCACCAGGGTGAGCGTCCAGAGCGCCCGCTCGTCGTAGTGGGCGGCCGCCTTGGCGTACAGCTCGTCGGGCACGCGTTCCCCGGACGGGTTCGGGGTGAGCACGGCCTCCACGAGCTCCAGCGCGGCCCGTTCGGCGTCGGTGAAGCAGGGGGCGTCCCGCCAGGTCGCCACGGCGGTGATGCGTTCCTCCGGCTCCCCGGCGTCGCGGAGGTCCCCGGTCTGCCGGACGGCGTGGTAGGTGCTGCCGACGATCTGCCCGGCGCGGAGCTGCACCAGGCCGATCGTGGTCTTCGGGATCGAACCGTTCGTGACGGCTTTGAACATCGCTCCTGCGATGGCGCCCACCTCGGGGATGAGCGTGGAGGGGTCGGGCAGCCGGGAGCGGAGCCCGTCCTGGCCGGTCGTCGTGGGGATGGTCATCGGGTGATCTTCCTTTCGGCGTTCTCGGGTGGTTCGAAGACGTCCGGCCTGGCGGGGGGCGCCGAGCGGGGCGGGCGCCGGATGGTGTCTCATGAGTCCGACGGCACGGGCGCGCGAAATGTGAGGTGCGGTGCGGACGTCACACTTCGCGGCGCTGTCTCGTCGAACGGGTGACGGCAGTCGCACCGAGGGAGCCGACGACACCATGACCACCCCATGACCAGCCCATCCGAGCCGGGAGCGGCCCGGCCCGATCCGGGCCTGAGCGCGATCGTCGGCGAGCGGCGCCAGTTGATCAATCTCGCCTACCGGCTGCTCGGCTCCCTGGCCGAGGCCGAGGACGCGGTGCAGGAGACGTACGCCCGCTGGTACGCCATGTCCCCGGAGCAGCAGGAGGCCATCGCGTCGCCCGGCGCCTGGCTGACCAAGGTCGCCGGCCGCGTCTGCCTCGACCTGCTCGGCTCTGCGCGGGCCCGGCGCGAGCGCTACGTGGGCGAATGGGTCCCCGAGCCGCTGCCCGAGCCCGGGGAGTGGACGAGCGGGCGGGCGGGAGGCGATCCGGCTGACCGCATCACTCTGGACGAGTCGGTCAACATGGCGTTCCTCGTCGTGCTGGAGTCGATGACCCCGGCCGAGCGGGTCGCGTTCATCCTGCACGACGTCTTCCGCTACTCCTTCACCGAGGTGGCCGAGATCGTCGGCCGTACCCCGGCGGCCTGCCGCCAGCTCGCCTCCTCGGCCCGCCGCCGCCTCCGCGACGCGCAGGCGCCCGCCACTCCGGCGGCCCAGCGGGCCCGGATCGTCAAGGACTTCAAGCTGGCCTGGGAGGCCAAGGACATCGACGCCCTCATCGGCCTCCTCGACCCCGGCGCCACGGTGGTCGCCGACAGCGGCGGCCTGGTCCAGGCCGTCACGCACCAGCTCGAAGGCGCGCAGATCGCGCACTACGCCCTGGGCCTCACCGAGCGGGCGCCCCACCTGACGCTCCTGGAGCGGACCGTCAACGGCCAGCCCGGCCTGGTCATCCAGGAGAACGGCAACACCGTGGCGGTGATGGCCTTCGAGGTGGCCGGTGACCGGATCACCCGTATCTGGGGGGTACGCAACCCCGACAAGCTCCGCCCCTGGACGGCAGGACCCCACCACGAGGACCCGCCGGTCGAAGCGCCTTGACCAGCCGCGTTCGCCGCACGCGGCCCCTCGGCCGGGCGTGCGCACGGATGACGCCCGAACCTGTGAGTCCTGCCGGGCGGAACCCGTGACTGCCGTTCATTGTGGTAGTAAGGGTGCTTTCGTTAGCTTTTGTGGTTTCAGGGGGACATGTGAGTACGCTCAGCCGTCGGCGCTTGTTGCAAGCGGGGGCCGGTCTGGTGCCCGCCATCGCGCTGGGGACCCGGCCCGCGACGGCCGAGGCCGCCGCCGCGATCCCGACGACCGGGGTCGTGCCGACGGCGCTCGCGGGGTTCGACACCGCGATGAAGAAGTACATCGCGGAGCGGGACATCTCCTGCGCCCAGCTCGCGGTGGCCAAGAACGGGAAGATCCTGCTGGCCCGGGGCTACGGCTCGTACCTGCAGGGCAGCACGAGCACGCTGGTGCAGCCGACCTCGCTCCTCCGGATCGCCAGCCTCAGCAAGAGCCTCACCGCGGCGGCGCTCGCCCGCCTGGCCCAGGACGGCAAGGTCAGCCTGGGCGCGAAGGTGTCGAGCCTGCTCGGCCTGTCCACGACGGCCGACCCCCGGCTGGCGAACGTCACCCTGTGGCGGCTGCTCCAGCACACCGGCGGCTGGGACCGCGACGCCGGCTACGACCCGCTCTGGTACGACCAGACGATCTCCACGTCGCTCGGCGTGCCGCTGCCGATCGACCACGCCGACATCATGAAGTACGTCACGGCCAGGAAGCTCGACTTCGCCCCCGGCGCCAAGTACGTCTACAGCAACTACGGCTACATGCTGGCCGGCCGGGTGATCGAGAAGCTCTCGGGCATGAGCTACGAGTCGTACGTTCGGCAGAAGCTGCTCGCGCCCGTCGGCATCACCCGCCCGCGGCTCGGCCGGAGCCTGCGCGCGCAGGCGTTCGCCACGGAGGCGCCCTACGAGTCGCAGTACACGAGGAAGAGCGTCGTGGACGACACGGGCGCGGTCGTGCCCTACCCCTACGGCGGCTTCAACATGCCGAACCAGGACGCCAACGGCGGCTGGGTCGCCTCCGCCGTCGACCTGGTGAAGTGGGGTTTCGTCTTCGACGCCCCGGGCACGGTGCTCAACCAGACGTCGATCTCGCGCGTGTTCGCCAAGCCGGAGACCGGCGTGAACTCCGGCGGCTCCTGGTACGGCCTCGGCTGGCACGTCCGCAACAACAACGTCGGCACGCTGAACACCTGGCACAACGGCTCGATGCCGGGCACGTTCAGCTTCCTGGCCCGGATCCAGAACGGCGTCAGCTACTGCGCGATCTTCAACCGGCGGGAGGAGGCCGGCACGCCCGACTTCGATGCGATCGACCCGATCCTCGGTACGGCGACCGGCACCGTGAAGACCTGGCCCACCACCGACCTGACCTCGCGGTACTTCTGAGGCCGCGGCTCGGCGGCGGTCTCTGACCGCCGGGCCGCGACTCCTGCCGATCCGGTTGCCTCAAAAAGCGAATTTTGGGCAGAAGTAGCACGAAAGGGGTCAAAAGTCACACGCGGACGGTGGGGGCGTGCCGTGGCTGACATCGAGGTTCCGATCTGGGCGGCACGGTTGCGCGTGTTGCGCCGCGGGCGGCTGTGGAGCCGGGGAGAGCTGGCCGACCGGCTGACGGAAGCGGCGGATGAGGCCGAGCGCGACCTCCTGCCCGGCCGGGAGGCGCTCGTCCGGATGATCCAGCGGTGGGAGGACGGCGAGCGGCGGCCCGGTGAGCTGGACGCGGAGCTGCTCTGCCGCGCCTTCGGCGTGGACGAGACGGAGCTGTTCGTCGGCGAGGCCGCCGGGACCACGCTGTGGCACCACCTGACCGGGGTGCCGCTGCTGCCGGGCCTGTTCCCGGCCGAGGAGGAGGAGCGCACCGGCCGGGCGATCGAGGCGCCGGAGCGGGCCGACGAGGGCACGGTCGGCTACTTCAGGGCGCTCGTCGACGCCTGCGCGCGGGCCGACCCGCGGCCCGCCGTCCAGATCAGCGTCCTGCGGCCCGTCTTCGCCGGGATCGAGGAGTTCCGGCGCGACGCCGGTCCGCCGGTCAGGCGCGCCCTGCTGCTGCTCGCCGCCGAGAACGCGGAGCTGATCAGCCGCGTGCACCACGAGAACGGGGACCCGGACGAGGCGCTGGCCTGGTCGGACGAGGCCATCCGCGGCGCCAGGGAGGCCGCGGACCCGCTGCTGGAGTCCTACACGCTCGCCCAGCGCAGCGGCCTGTCCGACGCGGACGCCCCAGGCCGCCTCGTCGCCACGGCCCTCGCGGCCCGCGAACGCGGCCACCTCCCGCCACGGATGGACGCGCTGGCCCGGCACCACGAGGCACACGGCCACGCCCTCGCAGGAGAGGCGGACATGTGCCTGCGCAGGCTGGACGAGTCCGCCCAGTCGCTCGCCGAACCGGAGGACGACACGCCCTACCGCTTCGACTCCTCACCCGAGGCGCACAACGCCCTGTGCGCCGGGTGCCTCGTCGAGCTGGGCCGCCCCGGGGGCGCGATCGAGATCCTGGAACTGACGCCGCCGCAGGCCGCCTCGACGTGCGCCGCCGCGTACGCGTGCGCCTGCATGGCCCACGCCTACGCCGACGCCCACGAGCGCGAACGGTCGGTCGAGGCCGTGCGCCGGGCGTTCGACCTGGCCAGGAGCACGGGGGCGGTACGCGCCATCCGGGAGCTGGCCAGGATCCGGATCCCGCCGCAGCGGGCCGGGCATCGGCGCATCCTGGTGTGAGGCACGTGGTTTGACCGGTCGCTGACCCGGGTGGTCGTTAGGGATTGCCGGAACGAGGCGATGCACGGGCCATGAGCGTTGCTTCGCCGGGCACGGTGTCCTGGTTCGAGATCGGCACGACCGACGCCGAGGACGTCACGCGGTTCTACGGTGGGCTGTTCGGATGGACGTTCGAGCCCCGTTCGGCCGAGTACACCGAGATCGTCGCCCGCGACGGGACGCGGCCGATGGGCGGGATCTTCACGCCGGGCGACGAGCTGAGCCCGGCGATCCTCGCCCACGACGTGGCGGAGGCCCTGGGGAAGATCCAGTTGGCCGGCGCCGCGGTGGTGACTCCGGCCAAGGACGCGGACGTTCCCGGCCGGGAGGGCATCGTCTACGCCAGGCTGCGCGATCCGCTGGGCAACGCCTTCACCCTGTACTCCGACGACAGGCCGCACCCACCCGAGACCGTGGACGGCGGTCTGGCCGGGTTCGAGCTGGGCACCACCGAGGTGGACGCCACCAAGGAGTTCTACTTCGAGTGCTTCGGCTGGACGTTCGAACTGGACCCGGCCGCGCCCGGCTCGTTCTACCACGTGCTCGGCCAGGACCGGCGGCGGATCGGCGGCCTGGCCGACCACGGCCTGTACGGCGACGACTACCTCATGCCGCTCTTCCACGTCACGGACGGGCCGGGCACGGTCGAGAAGGCCAGGAGCCTGGGCGCCACCCTCGAATCCGACCGCGACGACCCCAGGAGACGCCTGGTGGACCCGCAGGGCAACCGCTTCGGCCTGTCGACCGGCTGACCGGCGCCCTCAGCCGCCGAGGCGCTCCAGCCGGACCACGATCTCCTTCGAGGCCGGCTGGTTGCTGAACTCGGCCACGCTGTCCAGCGGGACCAGCACGTTGGTCTCCGGGTAGTAGGCCGCCGCGCAGCCGCGCGCGGTCGGGTACGGCACCACCTCGAAGCCCTCGGCCCGCCGCTCGACGTCGTCCGTCCACACGCTGACCAGGTCGACCCGCTGCCCTCCCGACAGGCCGAGTTCCCGCAGGTCCGCCGGGTTGACGAGGACCACCTTGCGGCTTCCGCGAATGCCCCGGTAGCGGTCGTCGGCCGTGTAGGGGACGGTGTTCCACTGGTCGTGGGAGCGCAGGGTCTGCAGCAGCAGGTGCCCCTCGGGGACGTGCGGCGGCGGCCCGGCGTTGCAGGTGAACAGCGCCTTGCCCTGGGGGGTGGGGAACACGCCCTCGTTGACCGGGTTCGGCAGGCTGATGCCGCCGGGACGGGCCACCCGCCGGTTGAAGTCGTGCAGTCCCGGCACGACGCGGGAGATGCGGTCGCGGATCGCTCCGTAGTCGGCCTCGAACTCCCGCCACGGGATGCCCGCCCGGCCGTCGGGAGTCCCGCCGTCGAAGGTCCCACCGTCGAAGGTCGCGCCGTCGAGAGTCCGGCAGGCGAGCCTGCACAGGATGGCGACCTCGCTGAGCAGGAGCGGGGAGGCCGGCTCCAGGCGGCCACGGGAGGTGTGCACCTCGCTCATCGAGTTCTCCACGGTGACGAACTGCTCCCCGCCCGCCTGCACGTCCCGCTCGGTACGGCCCAGGGCCGGCAGGATGAGCGCGGTCCCGCCGCAGACGGTGTGGGACCTGTTGAGCTTGGTGGAGATGTGGGCGGTGAGGCGGCACCGGCGCATGGCCTCCTCGGTGACCGCGCTGTCCGGCGCGGCCCGGACGAAGTTGCCCGCCAGCGACAGGAAGAGCTTGACCCGGCCCTCGCGCATCGCCCGGATCGCGTTCACCGAGTCGAGCCCGTGGGCGCGCGGCGGGTCGAAGCCGAACTCCCGCTGGAGCGCGTCGAGGAAGGAGTCGGGCATCTGCTCCCAGATGCCCATCGTGCGGTCGCCCTGCACGTTGCTGTGCCCGCGTACCGGGCAGGCCCCGGCTCCCGCCCTGCCGAGGTTCCCGCGCAGCATCAGGAAGTTCACGATCTCCCGGATGGTGGGGACGGCGTGCCGGTGCTGCGTCACGCCCATCGCCCAGCAGACGATGACGCGTTCGCTGCGCAGGACGTCGTCGCGGACCCGCTCGATCTCCGTACGGGTCAGCCCGGTGGCGGCGGTGACGTCGTCCCAGGAGACGGCGCGGACGTGCCGGGCGAACTCCTCGAAACCGCTGGTGTCGGCCCGGATGAAGTCCTGGTCGAGCACGTCGCCGGGGCGGGCGTCCTCGGCCTCCAGCAGCAGGCGGTTGAGCCCCTGGAACAGCGCGAGGTCGCCGCCGAGCCGGATGTGCAGGAAACGGTCGGCGATCGGGATGCCACGGCCGATCACCCCGTTCACCTCCTGCGGGTTCTTGAACCGCAGCAGCCCGGCCTCCGGCAGCGGATTCACCGCGACGATGCGCGCGCCGCGCCGCTTGGCCTGCTCCAGCGCGGAGAGCTGGCGCGGATGGTTGCTCCCGGGGTTCTGTCCCACCAGGAAGATCAGGTCCGCCTGGTGGAGGTCCTGCAGGCGGACGGTCCCCTTGCCGGTGCCGAGGGTTTCGTGCAGGGCGTAGCCGCTGGACTCGTGGCACATGTTGCTGCAGTCGGGCAGGTTGTTGGTGCCGAACGCCCTGGCGAAGAGCTGCAGCACGAACGCGGCCTCGTTGCTGGCCCGGCCCGAGGTGTAGAAGACGGCCTCGTCGGGGGAGCCGAGCGAGGTCAGCTCCCGGGAGAGCAGCTCGAAGGCGTCGTCCCAGCCGATCGGCTCGTAGTGGTCGCGGCCCTCCCGCTTGACCATCGGCGCGGTGAGGCGGCCCTGCTGGTTCAGCCACAGGTCGGAACGCCGGGCCAGGTCCGGCACCGGGTGCCGGCGGAAGAAGTCGGCGGTGACGCGGCGGGTCGTCGCCTCGTCGTTGATGTGCTTGGCGCCGTTCTCGCAGTACTCGTTGCGGTGCCGGTGACCCGGCGCGGGGTCGGCCCAGGCGCAGCCGGGACAGTCGATGCCGCCCACCTGGTTCATGGTCAGCAGCGTCACTCCGGCCCGCCGCGGGGACGTCTGCTCGAGGGAGTACTTCAGGGCGTGCACCACCGCGGGCACTCCCGCCGCCCATCTCCTGGGCGGGGTCACATGAAGCGGGTCCCTCGGCTCGTCGTCCGGGCGCTCGTGCATCAGGTCACCTCTCGGTCTCCGGGACGCGGTCAGCCGACGGGCCAGGTGGGCACCCGGCACCTCGGCGGGTCCGGTTCGGCGGGCAGCACGCGTCCGTCGCGGATGACCCCGCGCCAGGCACCGCCCTCCTGCCCGAGCCCCTCGATGAACTCCTTGAAGTGCCGCAGCTCCCGCCCGAGCACCCGGCTCGTGACCCCGGCCGGGCCGGGGACGAGGCCCGCGCGACCGCGCCCGGCGACCCGGATCCGCACGGTGACCGCGGTGGTGCCGGACACGGTGGGGCGGAACCACACCTCACCCCGGTGGGAGGGACCCCGTCCCAGGCTGCGCCAGATCAGGTGGGAGTCCGGCTGCTGCTCAAGGATCTCGGCCTCGAACTCGCGGCGCACCGGCCCGAAGCCGATGACCCAGCGGGTGATCGTGGGCCTGACCTGGTCGACCCGCTTCACCACGGTCATGAACCGCGGAAAGCTCTTGAACTGGGTCCACTGGTTGTAAACGGTTCGCACCGGGACCGCGATCTCTACCATCGCCTCAACTGTGTTCACGGGTCGCCCATCTTCCGGCGCCGCCGCCCCTCGGGGAGGTACGGCGCTGACGGCGGCGCTGCGCGTGACAATGATCCGGCCGCACCCGAGGCGGTCTCCCGGGTGCTCGTCGAGCCGCGTGACCCTGGATCCAGGGTATGGCGGGGGAACTTCACGACTCCATCCACCGCGGTGCCGACCAGCGCAAATTCATGGTCAAGGGCGTCCGGCGCCGGGTGGCCGCGCCGGAGTCAGGCCGGTGCCACCCGCATGGTTGCATGGGGTTCGCCCCGCCATCGGTTACCTGTGCCCTTCCCGGCTCGTCATCACCGATGACGGAGCAGCTCCGAGGAGGGTCACCACGATGTCCGACACCAACCCCGCCGATCCGCTGGCCGAGGCGTTCGAGGCCGAGCGCGAGCGGCTGCGCGCGGTCGCCCACCGCATACTCGGATCGCACGCCGACGCCGAGGACGCGGTCCAGGAGGCCTGGCTGCGGCTCTCCCGCCAGGACGCGGAGACCATCCACAACCTCGCCGGCTGGCTGACCACGGTGGTCGGCCGGATCAGCCTCGACGTCCTGCGCTCGCGCCGGGCCCGCCCCGAGGCGTCCTACGACGACCGGCTGCCCCAGCTCATCGTGACGGCCGACGAGGGCCCCGCGCCGGAGGACGACGCGGCGCTCGCCGACTCGGTCGGGTTGGCGCTGCTCGTCGTCCTCGAGTCGCTCGGGCCGGGCGAGCGACTGGCGTTCGTGCTGCACGACCTGTTCGCGGTGCCGTTCGACGAGATCGCCCAGATCCTCGGCAAGTCCACCGACGCGGCCAAGATGCTCGCCAGCCGCGCCCGCAGGAAGGTGCAGGCCGGCGAGCCCCCGGCGGTCGCCGGACGCGAGCAGCGGGAAGTGGTCCGGGCGTTCCTGGCGGCGGCCAGGCGCGGCGACTTCGAGGGGCTGCTGCGCGTGCTCGACCCCGACGTGAAGCTGACCGCGGACACCCCCGCCGGCGTGGTCGTCACGCTCGGCGCCACCGCCGTCGCCACCGGGGCGCGCCTGTCGGCCGGCGCGGCGGCGCGGGGACGGGCGGTGCTCGTCAACGGCCTGCCTGGACTGCTCTCCTGGCGCGCGGACGGCAGCCCGGTCTCGCTCATCTCGTTCACCGTCGTGGACGGCAGGATCACCGGCATCGCGGTCGTCGCCGACCCGGCCACGCTCGCGTCGATGGACCTGCCGCTCCCTGCGTGAGTCGCCAGTCCGGGCGGCTCACCGTACCGGGATGCCCAGCTCGCGGCCCTGGTAGAAGCCTTCCCGCTCCTCGACGACGTAAGGGGCCATGGCCTGGCGCCGCCGGGTCTCGGCCTCGGACGTACGCCAGGCGTCACAGGAGGCCCGCGTGTTCCAGAACGACACCCCGGTGATCTCCAGCCCGTCCTCGGACCAGTACGCGTACGCCTGGCGCAGCCCCGGCGGGTACGGGTCGGGACGCCAGGCCCGTTCGAACTCCTCCAGCGCGCCCGGCTTGATCCGGCGCGTGGTCACCCAGACGAAGTGCTCCCTCATCGCAGCCTCCTCCGCAGCGCGGTGCAACGAACGCGATGCAACGCGGTTCGGCTTGATGACGCTCCTCACTTCCACCATAGGCTCCCGTGGCGGGCGGCCCCGCCCCAGGGGCACGCCACGGCGTGCGCCGCTCAAGCGCTCGATGAAGGCTCCCCGCCCAGGCGTGATCCGCGCTGGGCCCCGGGACCGCTCGCGTCAGGACGGGGTCGCGGCCGCGGGCAGGTGCAGGACCAGCCGGGCGCCCGCGGGGCTGTCGTCGATCTGCAGGGTGCCGCCGTGGGCCTGGGCGATCTGCCGGGCGGTCGGCAGGCCCAGCCCGGTGCCTCCCGCGTGCCTGTCGCGGGCGGTGTCCAGCCGGGAGAAGCGCTGGAAGACCAGTTCGCGCTTGTCCGGCTCGATGCCAGGACCGTCGTCGGTCACCTCCAGCACCGCGATGCCGTGGGGGAAGCGGTCGGGGTCGCGCCTGGGGCGAGGTTCGTGCCGGACGCGGAAGGTGACCGTGGTGGCGGCGTGCCGTTCGGCGTTGTCGATCAGGCTGGTGAGCAGGCGGGACAGCTTGACGCGGTCGCCGATGACCCGCACGCCGGGTTCGAGCGTGTATTCGTACTTCTTGTCAGGTTTGGGGCGCCGTTCGCACTCCTCCGACACGAACGCGGCCAGGTCGATCGGCTCGCCCTCGACCGGCCGGCCCGCCTCCAGGCGTTCGATGGTGAGCAGGTCGCCCACGATCGCCTCCAGTCGGTCCACGCTGCGCAGCACGGTGTTGCTCAGCGTGGACACGCTGGTGTCGTCGGGTGCGTACAGGGCGTCCTCGACCTCGGCGCGGATCGCGGCGATGGGGGTGCGGAGTTCGTGTGAGGCGTCTGTGGTGAACTGGCGCTGCTGTTGCATCGCGGCCTGCAGTCGCGCCAGCGTGCGGTTGGCGGTGCTGGCCAGGTCGTGGATCTCGTCCTGGGTGGGCGGGAGCGGGACCCGGCGCTCGGGGCAGGTGTCGGTGATCTGGTCGAGTTCCGAGCGGATGGCGCTCACCGGACGGAGCGAGGAGGTGACGATCCGGTGGCCGAGGAGGGTGATCGCGGCGGCCAGGGCGGCCGCGGCGCCGATCACGGTCGCGGCCAGCCAGGGCATCACGTACGGAGGGATCGTGGGGGAGGAGCTGTAGACGGACCAGTCCTCGCCCGCCCGGTTGACCTGCTGCGCGACCACGAGGTTGCACGAGCCGGGAGTGAAGACCCCGCCGCAGACGACCTCGGTGGACAGGCCCTTGTGGTCGGGGATGAGCCCGGCCATGACGGGCTTGCCGCGTAGCGCGGGCGTCGCGGCGATGACGTGCCCTCCCGCGTCGACGATCTGCACGTTGCGGTCCGGGTGCTTCACCAGCGGCGTGGTGACGTCGTTGTACGCCACCTCCTGCGCCACGCGATTACCGGCCGAGGCGAGTTCGACCGTCAGGTTCCCGGTGGCGTACCGGTGGATCGCGAGCATGACGGCGGTGGCCAGGAGCCCGGACAGCACAGCGGCCACGGCACCGGTGAACAGTGTCATGCGAGTCGTGATCGACCAACGTCGCTGAGTCTTCATATGGCAACCCCTTCACCCAGTCGAGCACGCGGGCAGTAGCCGGATGTGCACCTCGGGTTCGGGTGACGGCATGGAAGCTGCCAAGGTCTCGTCAAGCCCCGGCGACGGACGTCATGACTCCTTCATCGGCGTCCGCACGCCGCTGATCGACTCCTTCCTGCCGCCCGGCAGGTACGGGCTCGGGGGCGGGGGCAGGGGGCACGTCACCGGCGGATTCGGACAAAACCGGAAGGGTTTCGCGAACGTTCACGACTCCATCACGCCTCCGCCGCACCACAGGTGCCACCAGACCTCTAGCGTCACAGCGTCATTTGGACCCGACAAGCGGAGCCTCCCGTGAATCCTCGCCACGCCCTGACAGGTCTGGCCCCCGTCCTGGTCTCCGTGTTGGCGCTCGCCGCGCCGGCGGCCGCCCACGCCTCGACGGCCGACGACCCCGGTGTCCGGCCGCAGAAGACCCACTTCGACCTGCAGGCCCACCGCGGCGGCATCGGCATGACGACCGAGGAGTCGCCGGAGGGCTTCGCCAAGGCCCTGCGCCTCGGCGTCAGCACCCTTGAGCTGGACACCCACGTCACCAAGGACGAGAAGGTCGTGGTCAACCACGACCGGCAGATCAGCGCGCAGAAGTGCCGCGACACCGGGCCGGTCACGCCCGGGGACCCGATGTACCCGTACGTCGGCAAGTTCATCAAGGACCTGACCCTGGCGCAGCTCAAGACCATGGACTGCGGATACCAGCAACTGCCCGGCTTCCCCGAGCAGGAGGTGATCAGCGGCTTCCGGATGGTCGAGCTCAAGGACGTGCTGAACCTCGTCAAGCGCTTCAACGCCAAGCAGGTCAAGCTGAACATCGAGACCAAGGTCGAGGCCGGTGCGCCGGAGCAGACCGCGCCGCGCGAGCTGTTCGTCCGGCGGGTGTTCGAGGAGATCCGCGCCTCCGGGATCGAGCGCCAGGTCACCATCCAGTCCTTTGACTGGGGCGCGCTGAACGAGATGCACCGCCTCGCGCCGGGGTGGCCGCTGGTGGCGCTGACCAACTACGACTTCCTCCAGGTGGGCAAGCCGGGCGCGTCCCCGTGGCTCGGCGGGATCGACGCCGACGACTTCGGCGGCGACTTCGTCAAGGCCGCCGCGACCATCCCGGGTGTCACGACCCTGTCCCCGGTGTACGGCTTCCCGCAGAACGGCAAGATCAGCGACCCGAACTTCCGCTTCTACGTCAGCGAGACCATGGTGTCCGACGCGCACGCGCTCGGCCTGAAGGTCGTCCCGTGGACGTGCGACGACCCGGCCACCATCGAGGCCCTCATGGACATGGGCATCGACGGCATCATCACCGACTACCCGAACCGGGTGCGGGAGATCATGGCCGAGCGCGGCATGCGCCTGCCGAAGTCCTACCGGGGACGCTGACCTTCCGCACCCCGTGCCGAAAGCCCAGGCGGGATTCGCCTGGGCTTCGACGTTCCCCGGCAGGGGCCGGGTTGATTACAGGTTCGCCTGCGCTTCGATAATCGCCTCGGCGAGGCGGTCCCACGATGAGAGAGCGCTCTCTTGACAGCGGCACTGATATTGCCGGAAGGTTTCCGTAAAGCTACATCCTTAAATCGGATGAGGTGCCGAATGGTTCACACCCCCCAAACCAGAAGGTTGCTCTCCATCGCCGCCGCCCTCGTCGCGGTGCTCGCCCTGCTCGTCCCGACGGCCGGCACCGCCAGCGCCGCCCCCGCGCCCGGCCCCCTGGTCTGGTCGGACGAGTTCAACGGAGCCGCGGGCACCGCCGTCGACCAGTCGAAGTGGCGCTTCGACATCGGCGGCAGCGGCTGGGGCAACAACGAGCAGCAGTACTACACCAACAGCACCCGCAACGCCGCCATGGACGGCGCGGGCAACCTGGTGATCACCGCCCGCCGGGAGAACCCGTCGGGCTACCAGTGCCACTACGGCACCTGCCAGTACACCTCCGCCCGCCTGCTCACCGCGGCCACCTTCACGCGGGCCTACGGGCGGTTCGAGGCGCGCATGAAGATCCCGCGCGGCCAGGGCATCTGGCCGGCCTTCTGGATGCTCGGCAACGACATCGGCTCGGTGGGCTGGCCCAACAGCGGTGAGATCGACATCATGGAGAACATCGGCCGCGAGCCCAGCACCGTCCACGGCACCATCCACGGCCCCGGCTACTCGGGCGCGGGGGGCATCGGCGCGGGCTACTCGATCGGCGGCGCGTTCGCCGACGCGTTCCACACCTTCTCCGTCGACTGGTCGCCCAACCTGATCGTCTGGTACGTCGACGGCAACGAGTACCAGCGCCGCACCCCGGCCGACCTCGGCGGCAACCGCTGGGTCTTCGACCACCCGTTCTTCATGATCATGAACGTGGCGGTCGGCGGCTACTGGCCCGGCTACCCCGACGGCTCCACCACCTTCCCGCAGAGCCTGACCGTCGACTACGTCCGCGTCTACGCGCCGCCCACCGGCGGCACCGGCGGTCAGATCACCGGCATCGGCGGCAAGTGCGTCGACGTGGCGGGCGCCGCCACCGCCAACGGCACCGCCGTCCAGCTCTGGGACTGCAACGGCAGCGACGCCCAGAGCTGGACGTGGAACGGCGACGGCTCGGTCCGCGCGCTCGGCAAGTGCATGGACGTCACCGCCGGTTCCACGGCCAACGGCGCGCAGGTCCAGCTCTACGACTGCAACGGCAGCGCCGCGCAGCGATGGACCTACAACTCGGGCACCGGCCAGATCGTCAACCCCCAGGCCAACAAGTGCCTCGACGCGACCGGCGTCAGCTCGGCCAACGGCACCCGGCTGCAGATCTGGGACTGCGGCGGCGGCGCCAACCAGCGCTGGACCCGCGCCTGACACCCGTACCCACCGAAACCGGCGGGCCCTCCTGAAGCGGGAGGGCCCGCCGGGCTGTGTAAGGCTCCTCTCTTGTGAGAACGCGCTCTCCCGCGCTATTTTCGGCCCACCTTAGAGCGCAGGAAATGCGGCAAAGGGAACGGCCATTTGACGCCGTCCAGGGCCGGGAAATCGTTCCGCCGTTACCCCGGAACACGCCAGACTGTGACCGAACCGGCATTCGGCGTCCGGTGCGACACGACTACGCTTCACCTGCTGTTCGCCTTCGACTGCGAAGGTGTCGCCGGCGCACGACGTCGGCGTCGGTGAGGAGGGTGATCGCGTGGCCCAGCCCGGTACGGCCCCCGCCCCGGGGCGCACTCCCGCGTGGCGGTACGCCGTCGGGATGTTCGGCACCTCCATCCCGATCAACATGATCAAGGGATCGATGATCCTCTACTACGTCGACATCCTCGGGCTCGACGTACGCGCCTACGGCGTGGTCATGGTGGTCTACGCGGTCATCGACGCCATCGACAACCCGGTGCTCGGCCACCTCTCCGACCGCACCAGAACCCGTTTCGGCCGACGCCGTCCGTGGCTGCTCGTCGGCGCGCCGATGCTCGCGGCCTGCATGATCGCGTTCTTCTCCGCGCCGACCTCGCTGGAGGGCATGGGCCTCGTCCTCTGGTTCGCGGTGTTCGCGATCCTGTGCGAGGCTTTCGACTCGATGCTCAACGCGAACTACGGCGCGCTGCTGCCCGAGCTGTTCCCGCGCGAGCGCGACCGCGCGGTGGCCAACAGCCTGCGTCAGGGCTTCCAGCTCGTGGCGCTCGTCATCTCCCTCGCGGTCACCCCCGTGCTCACCACGGGCGTGTTCGGCAGCGAGGAGTCCACCAGGGGCTTCCAGGTCACCGCGATCGTCTACGGCGTGATCGCGCTCGTCGTGATCGTGTTCATGGCGCTCAGCGCGCGCGAGAGCCCCCGCTACTCCACGCGCGAGCGCCCACTGCTGCTGCGCAGCGTGTGGTCGATCGTGCGCAACCCGCTGTTCTGGACGGTCGGGCTCACCGGCGCCTGCTACGGGATCGCCATGGCGCTCGTGCTCTCGGGCATCCAGCTCTACGTGCGCTACTCGCTCGGCCTCCCGGTCGGGAACGCCCTCTACCTCCAGGGCATCGTCATCCTCGTCTCGGCGGGCGGCCTCGTGGTGTGGACGCGCGTCGTCGCACGCCGGGGCGCGTTATGGACCTGGCGGCTCGCGTTCGCGATCCTCGCGGTCAGCTTCGCGGCCCTGTTCTTCGCCACCGACCTCGTCACCGCGATCGCCGCGGGAGTGGTCGTCGGGGCCGGGTGGTCGGGCATGCTCGCCACGAACGACCTCATCGTCGCACGCGTCCTGGACGCCGACGCGGCGCGCAACGGTGAGCACCGGGAAGGGCTCTTCCTGTCCGCGTTCGGGTTCTTCACCCGGCTCAACGGGATCGTGACCGGGCTGGCGCTCACCTCGCTGGGCGTGTTCTTCGGCTACAACTCGGGCGACGACGCCGGGGCCGACCCCGGGCTCGCGTTCCGGGTGTATCTGTGCGTGTATCCGTTCGCGCTGACGGCGATCGGCGCGCTCGCGGCGCGGCTGATCTCCGTCCCGATCGAGACGCCGCCCGAGGCGGCCGAGCCGGTCGAGCCGCCACCCCCGGGTCCTGCGGACGAGCCCGCGGCCGTGGAGAGCCCCCGATGACCCGCCGCGTCGTGATCACCGCCGACGACCTCGGCCGCGAACCGGGAACGACCGACGTCATCGTCTCCCTGCTCGCCGAGGGGCACGTCACCGCGACGACGCTCATCTGCGTCTCGCCCGTCGCCGAGCGGGCCGCGCGCCTGGTCGGGGAGCTGGGCGTGCTGCCGCGGCTGCACGTGACGCTCACCAGCGAGCGCGGGCTCCCGCGCTGGCGGCCCCTCGACGGCGCGGCCAGCCTCGTCGACCCGGACGGGACGCTCACCGACGACCCCATGACACTCGGCGCCCGCGGCGAGGCCCACGACGTCATCGGGGAGGCCGAGGCGCAGCTCGGCTGGATGCGCGAGCGGGGCCCCGTCCCCGAGGCCGCCGACTCCCACGCCGGCACCCTCTACGGCCTGCACGGCAGATCGTGGCTGGCCGAGGCGCTGCACTGGTGCGCACGCCACGGCCTCGCCTTCCGGCTGCCCCGCGACCCTGAGCCCTACATCGGCGGGCCGCTGCCGCCGCAGCTCGCGGCGGCGCACGCGCGGGCCGTCGCCCTCGCCGACGCGCTCGGCGTGTCCCTGCCGCAGACGATCGCGACCAACCGGCGCGGCGCGCACGACCTGGGCTCGTACGAGCGCCTGCGCGACGACTACCTCCGGCGGCTCGCGGCCCTTCCCGAGGGCACGAGCGAGCTGTTCCTGCACCCGTCCGGCGAGGACGCGGTCAGCGGGCCGGACGGCATCGTCCGGGTCTGGGAGACGCGGCTCCTGCGCGACCCGGTGTGGCACCGGGCCCTGGAGAGCGAGGGCGTCGAGACCGTCGCGGGCTGGTGGGCCTGACCCGCGACCCGCGACGCGGGCCCGGTGGCCGGTTCAGCCGAAGCCGGCGCGCGGCGCGCTCGTGCCCTGGGGCACGCGGGCCGGTCCTGACGCGCTGGGGCGTACGTCGAAGTCGAAGATCGCGGTCGGCAGGTAGACGGTCGCGCAGGAGTTGGGGATGTCCACGACCCCCGACAGCCTGCCCTCGATCGGCGCGGCCCCGAGCAGCAGGTACGCCTGCTCAGGGCGGTAGCCGAACGTCGTCAGGTAGTCGATCGCGTGCAGGCAGGCCCGCTGGTAGGCCAGTTGCGAGTCGAGGTAGCGCTGCTCGCCGTCCAGCGTGACGGACGTCCCGGAGAACGCGAGCCACTCGCTGTACTGGGGCGCGGTGCGGCCCGGCATGAAGATGGTGTTCTCGCCGACGCCGTACGTCCGCATGCCGTCCTTGATGAGGTCGACGTGCAGGTCGACGAAGCCGCCCATCTCGATGGCGCCGCAGAAGGTGATCTCGCCGTCGCCCTGGGAGAAGTGCAGGTCGCCGACCGACAGGTTCGCGCCGGGGACGTACACCGGGTAGAAGACGCGCGAGCCCTTGGTGAGGTTCTTGATGTCCTGGTTGCCGCCGTTCTCCCGGGGCGGCGCGGTACGCGCGGCCTCGCCCGCGACCCGGTCGAAGTCGGCGGCGGGCACCGAACCGAGCACGGCGTCGCGCGGCTCGGGCGGCAGGGCCAGCGGCGGCACCCGCCTCGGGTCGGTGGCGATCAGCGCCCCTTCCCGCGCGTTCCACCTCGCCAGCAGCTCCGCCGACGGCGCGGTGCCCATGAGCCCGGGATGGGTGATGCCGGTGAACGACACCGCGGGGATGTGGCGTGACGTGGCCGTCTGACCGGAGAAGTCCCAGATCGCCTTGTAGGCGTCGGGGAACTGCTCGGTGAGGAACCCGCCGCCGTTCCTGGTCGGGAAGATCCCGGTGTAGCCCCAGCCCTGGCCGGCCAGCGGGCCGCTGTCCTCCTGGGGGATGGGGCCCAGGTCGAGGATGTCCACGATCAGCAGGTCGCCCGGCCGCGCCCCCTCGACCGCGAACGGGCCGCTGAGCGCGTGCACCGTGGTCAGCGGGGCGTCACGGATGTCCTCGGCCGAGTCGTCGTTATGGATCGCGCCGTCGAACCACTCCCGGCAGTGGACCCGGAAGCTGTCACCGGGCCTGACCGTGGCCACCGGCGGGATCTCGGGATGCCAGCGGTTGTGGCCGAGCTTGGCCTGGTCGGTGAACCTCTTGGTCGAGTCGAGCGGGAAGATCAGCTCTGGCACGGCTGGAATCCTTTCGGCACGGTCGCGGTCACGGGCGCGTTCGCGGTCACGGGCGCGTTCGTGGTCACGGGCGCGGTCACGGGCGCGGCAGGCGGCTGGTGGCGGGATGGACGGCCACGGGACCCGCGGCACGGCGTCGTGGCAGGGACGTGACGACTTCGGGCTCGGCGGCGCTGCGCTCCGCGCGCCGGATCTGAGCCGACACGGCCGACGGAGTACGCGTCAGCATGGGCGCCGAGAACACCCGGACCGCGGCCGCCCCGCAGTCGGGGCACGCCACCGCCCCCGGTGCGGTGCCGATCGGAAAGGCGACCCCGATCTCCCGGCAGTGCGGACAGCGATAGGCGTACATCGCCATGGCGGGCGCCCTTCGAGTGAGTTCCAACCAAGCGTCCCCAGGCCACGCCCGCCCTCTGCTGGCGGGACCTCGGGAAACAGTCGTCAGAGTCGGATGTATCCGCAATTCGACGTGCGCAGGGAATGCAATCGATCTCGCTTCCGCCAAACTTGCCCGCGCTGTAAGTCGGATCGCCTCGCGCCGGGGCAAAACCCCAGCAAACGGGGCTTCCCCTTCCCCCTTCCCCTGGCACCTGGCACCCGGCACCTGGCGCCCGGCGGCCGTGGCGTGGGCGGCCGGACGGCACGCGGCCCGAGCCGGACTCGGCCGGGCAGGGCTCGGCGCCAGGCGTGGTGACGCGGGTCACATCGCGGGGCCGTCCCCTCGCCGCCGCCCTGTTCGTGGCTGGGGTGTATCACCTCACACGACAAGGAGACCAGCATGGACGCCCGTTTGAACTACGCCGCCAACCCGGCCGGGACCAAGGCCGTGAAGCACATCGTCTCGGCGAGCAGGGCCTTGGCGGACTCGTCCCTACCGGCCGCGACGCAGCAACTGGCGGCGCTGCGGGTCAGCCAGATCAACGGCTGCGCCGTCTGCGTCGACCAGCACACCAAGGACGCCGAGCACGCGGGGGAGACCCAGGTGCGGCTCAACCTGGTGGCGGTCTGGCGGGAGGCGACGGTCTTCACCGAGGCCGAGCGGGCCGCGCTGGAGCTGGCCGAGCAGGGCACCCGTACCGCCGACGGCGCCGGGGGCGTCAGTGACGAGGTCTGGGCGAAGGCCGCCGAGCACTACGACGAGGACCAGCTCACCGCCCTCGTGTGCCTCATCGCCGTCATGAACACCTGGAACCGGCTGAACGTCATCACCCAGCAGCCCGGCGGCGACTACACGCCCGGCAAGTGGGGCTGACCGCCGCCCCGGCCGCGGCGACACCCCCGCGTGGCTCCCGAGTGGGCGACGCCCTGCCGGGTGTCGCGGAGCAGGTCGGCGGCGAGGATGATCATGCGCCTCGGTGAGACGTGCTGTCGTGACGGCCGCCGATGATCGAGGATGGCATCGAGCGAGCCGTTCGGCGTCGTCGCCGGGCGCGGCCAGGGAGGATGGGCGATGGACACGACGTTCTGGGACGAGGCGGACCGCGTTCTGATCCGTTACGGAGTCGACTTCACCCCGAGGGTCATCGAACGGGCCCGCGGCGCGTACGTCTACGACCGCCAGGGCACGCCGATCCTCGACTTCACCTCTGGGCAGATGAGCGCCATCCTCGGGCACGCGCACCCGGACATCGTGGCGACGGTGTCGTCGGCGGTGGCGTCGCTCGACCACCTCTACAGCGGCATGCTCAGCGCCCCGGTGGTGGAGCTGGCGGGCAGGCTCACCGCGACCCTGCCCGCCACGCTGGGCAAGATGCTGCTGCTCACCACGGGCGCCGAGGCGAACGAGGCCGCGATCAAGATGGCCAAGCTGTGCACGGGCAGGTATGAGATCGTCTCGTTCGACCGCTCCTGGCACGGCATGACCCTGGGGGCGGCCGCCGCGACGTACTCGGCCGGGCGGCGCGGCTACGGTCCGCCCGCACCGGGGAACCTCGCGCTGCCCGCGCCGAACGCCTACCGTTCGCCGTTCCGGCGCACCGACGGGTCGTACGACTGGGAGGAGGAGCTGGCCTACGGCTTCGCCCTGGTCGACCGGCAGTCCGCAGGAAGTCTGGCCGCCTGCCTGGTCGAGCCCGTTCTGTCCTCGGGCGGGATCATCGACCCGCCGCCCGGCTACCTGCGCCGCCTCAAGGAGTTGTGCGAGGAGCGCGGGATGCTGCTCATCCTCGACGAGGCGCAGACCGGTCTCGGCCGCACCGGCACGATGTACGCGTTCGAGCGCGACGGCGTCACCCCCGACGTCCTGACGTTGTCCAAGACCCTCGGAGCCGGGCTGCCCGTGGCGGCCGTCGTCACCACCGCCGAGATCGAGCGGGTCTGCCACGAGCGGGGGTTCCTCTTCTACACCACGCACGTCTCCGACCCGCTGGCCGCCTCCGTCGCGCTGACCGTCCTCGACGTCATCGACCGGGACGGCCTCGTCGAGCGCGCCGCGCGGCTGGGCGACCAGCTCACCGAGCGGCTGCTGGCGCTTCGCGACGCCTACGAGGTCGTCGGCGACGTCCGCGGCCGTGGCCTGCTGCAGGGCGTCGAGCTGGTCCAGGACAAGAAGAGCAACGCGCCCGCCGACGCGCTGGGCAAGGCGGTCACCTCGGCCTGTCTCGAACGGGGGCTGCACATGAACATCGTCCAGCTCCCCGGGATGGGCGGCATCTTCCGCATCGCCCCGCCCCTCACCATCGGCGACGACGAGCTGAACACCGGCGTGGACCTCCTCGAGGCGTCGCTGAAGGCCGTGCTCGACGCCGCCGCCCGCTGAGGCCGCGCCGCAGGGCGGACCGGTCGTCGATCGGCGGTCGCGGTCAACCCCTATAGGACAAGTCTCATATGGGAGCTAACCTATAGAGGTGTCTCTACGTCATGCGATCCTCGGCCTGCTGGCCGTGCGGCCGATGAGCGGCTACGAGTTGAAGAAGACCATCGACGAGAGCGTCGGGCACTTCTGGACCGCCGACCAGTCGCAGATCTATCGCACGCTGTCGGGGCTGGTCGACGACGGCCTGGCCGCGCGGCGCACGGTCGTCCAGGACGATCGGCCCAACCTGCACCTCCACGCGGTGACCGACGGTGGGCTGGCGGAGCTGGATCGGTGGCTCGCGTCCGGCCTGCGGACCCCTCCGGCGCGCGAACCGTTCCTCGCGCGCCTGTTCTTCGCCGACAGGCTGCCGGTCGACGAGATACGGAAGCTGGTGCGGGCCAGGCGGCGCGAGACTGGCGAGCTGCTGGCCGCGCTGGAGGCCATCGCCGTCCCCGAGCCCTCCGGCGACCTCGGCCAGGTCCTCCGCCTGGCCACCCTGGCCAACGGCGTCGCCCACGCCCGCGCCGAACTCGACTGGCTCGACACCGTCGAACGACAGCTCGACCGGGTCGGCCGGTGAACGGCCCGTCCCGCGCGGACCGGCTCGACCGGATCGCGGCCCGGTTCTCCGCCAAGCCGACGATCCCGGCGCTGAGCGTCGCCATCGAGCAACCGGCCACCGGGTTCGCCTGGAGCCACGGCGACACCGCCAGGCCGTACTTCTTGGCCAGCGTCACCAAGCTGCACACCACGTCCGTGATCATGCAGCTCTGCCACGAGCGCGCGCTCACCCTCGGCACGCGCGTCGCGGACCTGCTCGGCGACGACCTGCTGCGCGGCCTGAACACCTACGACGGTCACGACCACGGCGGCGCCATCACGGTCCACGACCTGCTCGCGCACACCTCGGGGATCCCCGACTACTTCGAGGGGAGGCGCCCCGGCGGAGGCAGCCTGTCGGCGGACCTGCCGCACGCGGACCACGCCTGGACCTTCGACGACGCCATCGAGGTGGCCCGCTCGCTGACCAGCGGGTTCGCGCCGGGCACGCCGGGCAGAGCGCACTATTCCGACACCAACTACCAGCTCCTGGGCCGGGTCATCGAGGTGGCCACCGGCGGAGGCTACGAGCAGGCCGTCCGCCGCCGGATCGCCGAGCCGCTCGGGCTGCGCGACACCTGGCTGTTCACCCCGGAGACGCGCGGGCGCCACGACGAGGTCGCGCCCCTCCTGAACGGCCGCGCCCCCTTACGCCTGCCGGACGCGATGGCCTCGGCCGGCCCGGACGGCGGCCTGGTGTCGACCGCCGCCGACGGGCTGCGGTTCCTGCGCGCATTTGTCGGCGGCGAGCTGTTCCCGGCCTCCTATCTGGAGCGGATGACGTCCACCTGGAACCGGATCTTCTCCCCGATCGAGTACGGCCTCGGGATCATGCGGTTCGCGCCCCCTCGGTGGTACTCGCCGCTCGCCCCCCTGCCGCCCCTGATCGGGCACTCCGGAGCGTCCGGAGCGGTGTTGTTCCACGCCCCGGACCACGACCTGTTCATCTCCGGCACGGTCAACCAGTTCCGGCACCGCAGCCTGCCGTACCATCTCGTGCTCCGGCTGATCGGGCGGCTGGTGTGAGCGCGCGTACCGGACCTGGCCTGGACGCTCAGCTCCAGGTCAGGTTGATCGTGCGTTCGAAGTCGACGTATCCCGCGCGCAGGAAGGCGTTCGCCATGGGAGTGTTGCCCACATCCGTGGCGGCCCGGATGCGCGGGACGTCGTGCCCGCTGAGGATTCGGGTGCCTTCGGCGAGGATGTCGTCGATGTAGCCGTTGCCCCGGTGCGCGGGCAGGACGGCGAGGTAGCCGATGACGGGGTTGTAGTCGTTGCGGGCCGGGGTGACGAACCCGACCGGCTCACCGTCCGGCAGCGTCGCGATCCGCCACCAGTCGCGCGGGCTCCGGAAGTGGGCGAGTTCGCGCTCGAAGTGACTGACGGCGGCCTCGCGGGGAGGCATCCTGGCCAGGTCTTCGCGGCTGTGCGCGTCGAGCGTCCCGTCCAGCACCTGGGTCATCAGGGAGAGCAGCTCTTCGACGTCGCCCATCGGCCGGAACGCCAGGCGTCCGCTCGGCTCGCGGATCGGAGTCCCGGGACGCCACTCCAGACGCAGCCGCTCGACCAGCGGGCGGGCGCCGATCCGCGCCAACGCGGTCATGAGGCCCTGGACGCTTCGCCTGGTCTCCTCGGTCTCGTGCCAGTCGGGCGGGACGAGACGCAGGTATTCGGGAGGACGGGTGCCCGCCGGGACCACTTCGGCCAGGACGGTCCGCAGCAGCCGCTCGCCGAGGTCCACGCGGTCGCGTTCGGTCATGCCGTCGTCGACGTCGAAGACGTCCAGCAGGAAGGGCGCGTCGTCACCGGCGTGGCCCCACCAGGCGGCCCTGGCCAGCAGGCGGTCGCCGTGGAGGGCGACCCACATCCATCGCGGCCGGCGGCGCCCCGCCGCCAGGTCGTCGGCCAGCTCCTCGTTGAGGACGTAGGGCAGCCGGCAGAACAGGTCGAGTTCGTCGTGCCCGGTGATCGGGCGGATGGTCAGGTCGTTGTCTTGCACGGTCAAGCACGCTCCGAAGTGAAGGCGCCTGTCCGCTCCGGGGTCAGACGTGGTCCGCGCCCCGGGAGGACACAAGCGCGATGATCATGGAAATCATGGGCTTATCCCTCCTCTCGGTCTCGTGACCCTGGTCGTCGAGGGTCTCGGCCCTAGAGATCTATCCGACTGCCGGGCCCCGGCGCAAACCATTTTCGCGGCCCTCGCCGATCGAAGATGATCATTAAGCCGTGAGCTACCTCATTTGGCCGCCGGGTGCGGATGGCCTGGACTTCATCACGTGACGCGCGGTCATTCGGTCATGGCAGCACGAACGGAATGAGGACGACATGGAAGGCTTCGACCCGCGGACGAGCTTCGGGTACGAGGTGTCCAAGCGGTACGACGCCGAGGACACCCGAGGTGACGAGGAGCGGACGGTCGCGTTCCTCGCCGGGCTCGCGGGCGGGCGCGACGCGCTGGAGCTCGCGGTCGGCACCGGCCGCATCGCCCTGCCGCTGACGAGGGCCGGCGTGCGCGTGGACGGCATCGAACTGTCGCCCGACATGGTGGACCGGATGCGCGAGAAGCCGGACGGCGACCAGATCCAGGTGACCATGGGCGACATGTCCCGCGTCACCACCGGGCGCACGTACGGGCTGGTCTATCTGGTGTACAACACGATCGGCAATCTGCTCGGCCAGGACGACCAGGTCCGCTGCTTCGAGAACGCCGCTCGGCACCTGGACGACGAGGGGGTGTTCGTCCTCGAGTGCCGGGTGCCGAGCGCCCCCGCGCGGCCCGGCCACCAGTTCGTCGACGTCGAGCGAATCGGTGTCGACCACGTCGGCCTGGACGTCTGCCGCTACGACCCCGTGACCCAGGTGCTCGACGAGAATCACGTCCGCGTCAGCGCCCAGGGCATCGTCTTCAGCCCCATCAGGCTCCGTCTGGCCCATCCGCCCGAGTTCGACCTCATGGCCCGGATCGCGGGCCTCCGGCTGCGCGAGCGGTGGGGAGGATGGGAGGGCGAGCCGTACACGGCCGCCAGTTGGCGTCACATCAGCGTCTACGAACGGCGGGCGGACGCCTCTCGGGCGCCGCTCTGACCGCGCCCGAAGTCCGGAGGACCACCGGGCGATCCCCGCGCGACCCGGTAGGGCCGCCCGGCCGGGTCGCGTGGGGTCGCGGCCGATCATCGGATGGCGTCCAGGTTCACGATCACCTGTTTGCCGTCCCGGGTGTACCAGAACAGCCCGTTCGACCGGTAGTCCAGCGACGCCGACGGGTCTTCGGCCGGACGCAGCCCGAGATCGCCTGCTCGGCGGGTGGTCGCGTCGTACAGGACCGCGCCGCGCAGTTTGCCGTTCTTGTCCTGCTGGGACAGGGTGAGGAAGCGGTCGAGCGCCGGTGAGTCGACGGGTACGGGATTGCCGGGCAGGTCCCGGGTGCCGCCCTCGCGGCCCTCCAGGGTGTCGCCCTTGACACACCAACTGATCCCGCAGGTGGCGAACGGCTCGACGGCAGCCGTGCTGCGCTTCCCCGTCTCGATGTTGAGCAGGTCGCCGAAGACCACCAGTTCGTTCATGCGCTGCTGGTCGCGCTGGTCGGGGCCATACCGCTGGGGGTCGAAACGAGGGGTGGCGGCCCAGGGCCAGCCGATCAGCGTGTGTCCGGACGTGCCGGGCAGCAGCCGGGGCTTGCCGCCCGACAGCGGCAGCTCGTAGACCCCGCCCTTGCCCCACAGCGTCCACACCGCCTTGTCGCCGACGATCTCCAGGTCGATGCCGCCGTGACCGGGCACGCCCTCGAACGTGGTCAGCCGGCGCTGCGCGCCGCCCTTTCTGGGCGCGGTCCAGATGTCCACGATCCGCTTGCTGCCCTGCTTGCGCACGGTCCACCAGTACAGCCGATCGCGGTCCGCCAGCACGGAGGACACGGTGACGACGGTCTTGGGCGGCGGCGTGACCTGGACGAGCAGCCGCGCCGTCCGCGCCTTGACGTCGTAGGCCCACAGGCCGTCCATCTTGTCGGCGTGTCCGTCCTTCTCCGTACGGACCAGGACGGTGTGGTCGTCGAGAAACGCCTCAGGCTGGAACGGTCTGCCGTTCGGCAGGAGCGCGGGCACGACGTGCACGGCGCCGGGCCAGACCTTCTCGATCGGCGGGAACACCGGGTCCGCCTGCTGGACCGGCCTCCTGGTGGCCGCGGCGGTCGGCGGGGGAGTCGCGACCGGCGTCCCTCTGGCCGCGTCGATCACCAACGGCGCGCCGGCGGTCAGCAGGACCACGGACGCCGCGGCGGCGAGCCCCGCCACGCCGTTCCTGCGACGCCTGCGGTGCGCCTCCTCGACGCGTGCGAGCAGGTCGTGCGCGGGGCGGGGGGCGTGCCGGGCCGCGGCGGCGAGTTCGGCGGTCAGGGAGGTCTCCAGTTCGTCGGTCACGTAACGTACCCCATGCTCCTCACGATTTCCGGCAGGTCGGCGCGGAGTTTGTCGAGGGCGCGGAAAGCCTGGCTGCGTACGGTGCCGCGCGAGACGCCGAGCACGTCCGCGATCTCGGCGTCCGTCAACTGCTCGTAGTACCTCAGTACGACCACTGCTCGCTGGCGCGGCGGCAGCTTGGACAGCGACTCCCAGAGGCCGGAGCCCTCGTAGGGCACGTCCTCGTAGGCGCTGTCGGGCGGCGTGGCCGTGACGTACTCGCGCCTGCGCACCCGCCAGGAATTGATGTGCAGGCGCGTCATCGTCGTCCTGACGTAACCCTCCAGCGCGTTCTTCCTGCGTACCCGCGACCACGAACCACGCAGCCGGACCAGGGCCTCCTGCACCAGATCGGCCGCGTCGTGCGGGTTGCCCGTCAGCACGTAGCCGTAGCGCAGCAACCCGTCCACATGCTCGGCCACGAACTGCTCGAACAGCGGATCTTCGTGCACGTGTGCATCCTCCTCCATCCCGACCTAGACGGAACGAAGACCACAGGTGTTGCATCCGTCCCTCCAGATCTTCGGCACGGCGTCATGACGCGACCTCCGCCACCGGCCGGTGAACACCTAGATCCCGGGTCAAAGTACGACGAAGAACGAGGTGGCCCGGCATGCTGCGGGTGGCGGCGGGCAGCAGGGCGTTCGGCGCGAGCGACATCCGTGCGGGGAGAGGGACCGGCTGATGGGAACGGGGACGCGGCGGGTGGCGGGGGCGGCCGTGTGCTGTGCCATCGGGGTGGCCGCGTGCGGCGGGGAGCACGCGCACCGAGCATCGGTCCAAGCGCCGGTTCACCAGCCGCCGGTCCATCAAGCGTCTGTCCGCCAGGCGCCGGTCCACTCAGCACCGGCCGCCGATGGCCGGTCCGATGGCTCGCCCGATGGTTCGCCCTTCGCCCGGATGATGGCGCGGATGCACCGGGACATGGCGGCCGTGCGGCCGAGCGGTGACCTCGACCGCGACTTCGCGGCCATGATGATCCCGCACCACCAGGGGGCGGTGGACATGGCGGTGGCCGAGCTGGCGTACGGGAAGGATCCGGTGCTGCGGCGGCTGGCCCAGGAGATCATCGTGACCCAGCGCCAAGAGATCGACGTGATGCGCCGCCGGGCGGCGGTCACGCTGCAACCCGCGCCGTCGCCGAGCGCCGCAGGACCCGCGGGCTCCGCCATCCCGGTCTCAGGACGCGACCGCGTCTACACCGCCGACCAGACCTCGAACACGGTCTCCGTGATCGACCCCGCCGCCAACCGGCTGCTCGGCGTGATCCGGCTCGGCGACACCGTGCCCGCCGCGCTGAACCCGCTGTACAAGGGGCAGCTCCTGGTGCACGGAATGGGCTTCTCGCCCGACCACCGGACGCTCGCGGTGGTGTCCATCGCGTCCAACTCGGTCAGCCTGATCGACACGGGCACCAACAGGGTCAAGGGCGTCGTCTACGTCGGCCGTTCGCCGCACGAGGCGTTCTTCACCCCTGACGGCAAGGAGGTGTGGGCGACCGTACGCGGGCAGGACTACGTGTCGGTGATCGACCCGGTGGCGATGCGGGAGAAGCGCCGGGTGGGCACGGCCAACGGTCCCGGCATGGTGCTCTTCCATCCGAGCGGCCGCTACGCGTACGTGCCGTCGAGCTTCACACCCGAGGTGGACGTCGTGGACACCCGCACGTACCGGGTCATTGCCAGGGTTCCCCAGGCCAGCCCCTTCTCACCCAACCTGGCGGTCAGCCGGGACGGCAAGGAGGTGTGGTTCACCCTCAAGGACAGCGGCAAGACGCAGGTGATGAGCGGCGAGCCGCCGTTCCGCATCCTGGCGACCCTCGACACCGGGCCCATCACCAACCACGTGACCACCGTGGACAACGCGGACGGCCGGTTCGCGTACGTGACCGTGGGCGCGGAGAACGCGGTGAAGGTCTACCGTCGCGACGGCGCGAATCCCCGGCACGTCGCCACGATCCCGGTCGGCCACCTGCCGCACGGCGTGTGGGGATCGGGCGACGGCACGCGGGTGTACGTCGGCCTGGAGAACCAGGACGCGGTCGCGGCGATCGACACCAGGACCAACCGGGTCATCGCCACCATCCCGATCGGGCAGCAGCCGATGGCCCTGGTCTACGTACCGCGGGCGGTGACCTCCGGCCCCGGCACGGCCAACCTGCGCCCCCGAGGCCAGGCGGCCATCGCCGGGCACCTGGAGCTGACCGCCGCGCCCGGCACCGGTGGGCGCGGGCGCGCCACCGTCTCGGTCAACGCCATGGGCCCTCTCGACACCCTGGAGATCGCCGCCTCGGGGCTGAGGCCCGGCGGCGCGTACACGCTGTGGCTCGTCTCCTCGCGTACGCCGCCGTTCGCGGAGCGGCAGGAGCTGGCGACGTTCAGGGCGAACGCCTCGGGGGCCCAGATCGCCCAGGCGATCGGGCCGCTCAGGGAGGCGCTCACCGCTCCTGGCACCGCTCCTGGCACCGCCCGCGACCGGCAGCGCTACCTCCTGGTCACCGGGGCCGGAACGGACACTCCGGTGCTCGTCCAGAAGACGCCCTAGCCTTCCTCTCCCCGGTCAGCAGAAGACGGTGGCCAGGGCCTTGGGCAGGGCGTTGGCGGGGATCTGGCCGGTGTGGGGTTCGCGGAGATCACCAGGGTGCGGCCCTCGTCCGAGCGCAGCGCGTACGTGAGGTAGCCGAAGATCGCGCCGCTGTGCCCGTACACGCTCTTGCCGCAGGTCAGACGAACGCCGTACGTGCGTTCCTGACCACCCCGGCCGGAACCGAGATGCTCCAGGAGATCCTGATGTCCATGATGGCCAAGCAGGCGACCGCCAGCGCTCCCCAGGAAGGTACGGTGCTAAGGCTCCTCGCATGAGCCCGGCCAAGGCCACGCCTGAGGCGCTCTTCCAGGCCCCTGACGCAGCGGCGTAGCCGTTGGGCATCACGGCCCCGGCTTCACAGCCGGGGCCAATTTCATCTGTACGTCAACCTCGTACGTGAAAACGCAGACGTACGCTGCGGCTGTCAGCCGCCGTCGCCGTCGCCGACGTGATCACCCGTGTAGCACGACGTGCAGTTCGCTTTCGAGGCGGCCACCGCATCGCGGGGCCACACACTGTCGAGCACGTAGAAGCCTTCCCGCCGTAACAGGTCGGCGGTCTCCGCCACCGTCAACACCTTCCGTCCACTGGCCAGGAGTTCGGGGTTGTCGTTCGGGGTGTGGTGCACGAATGCGCCGTGGCGCCGGCAGTGATGGTGATACTCGACCGTGTACAGGATGAACGTGTCCCACGCCTTATCGACCAGCGGGGACGGCGACAGTGCCCGCGAGGTATCCCGGGCGGCCACGGCCACGAAGACGAGCGCTTGGTCCAACGCCGTGCGTGCCGTCTCCGGCGCGAGATCGTGAACGGCCACGATGCGCGCGGCGATCCGCTCGAACAGGGCTTCGGCGGCGCTGTCGTCGCCGGGGTGGCGGGGGTCTTCCAGCAGGGCTATGCCGGTGTGCATGCCGACCAGTGAAGACACGGGCTTGCTCCCTTCAACGGTGGGTGGGGGTTGGTGGCGCCCCCGAGAGTTCGTTTCGGGCCGGGCGGCCCGAGAGGACGGGCAGGCCACACCATCGCGGGCGGGCAGCCGGGGATCCAGACGCCAACGACCGCCCTGGTCGTGGATGGAGAACGCCTTGATGCACCCGAGCATGCCGTACTGGGTCCGCTTGTCACGGACGACCCAGACGAGTTCGGGAACGTGGACGGCTGCGCAGCGGGCCGTCTTGCTGGAGCCCACTAGCTCACCCCGCGTTCTGCGCGACCAGCACGCCCACACGTTGCGGCTGGTCGGGTGAGACGACCTCCACCCTGCTGGCCTGCGGCTCGTTGTCCGCCCCGACACTCGGCAACTCCACCATGTAGCTACCAGAACGCACCCCGATGGACACCGTCGCCACCTTCCAACCAGCGTCGGCGAAGATCACGAGTTCCGGCGGATGCCACAGCGTCTCGGCACTGCCGTAGGGCTTGACCTCGCATCGGTCGGCACGACGCCTGATCAGTTGCCCATGGATACCGCGTGCCCTCAGATGCGTGATGACGCGGTTGAGGGCAGCGTTCTGCCCTGTGGCCTCTTCCTCTGTGATCGGCCGACAGAGCAGATCAGCGTCCGATCCTGTTGTGTGTGTGCCCGCCATGCCTTGAAGTTAGAAGCAAACATCTACACGGCGTGAAAAGTTGCCCATGTTTGCCCATTAGTCGAAGGGCAGGGCTTCGATCGCTTTCCGGATCAGCTTCTCAGCCGACTCGCCGACGACGGCGAGAGGAAACAATCTTTCCCACGCAGACACGTACATAGCGATCTCGTCGGGCTGCACGATCGTTAGGTAGCCAGACACCAGTTCCACGTTCACCTGAGCGAAGTCCGTCATCGTGAACGACTCTTCCGGCCACACGCCCCACCCGCTGCTGGTGCGGTCAGCGGTCCGTGGGATGACCGCGATCAGCACCGAGGGCATCAGCATCACCGAAAGCAGGTGCCGGAGCTGTTCCACATGCACGGCTGGAGGCGTGGTTCGGTACCACAACACGCTCTCTTCCAGCAGGAACGCAAAGCGGGCGTCTGAGCGGTGCAAGACACGACGGCGTTCCATCCGTTCTGCCACGGCCCCGGCAACGTCATTCACCTCAAGGGCCTGCTCATGTCGGACGGCCTCCAAGGCCGCTGTGGTGTAGCCCTCCGTCTGGAGAAGGCCAGGGATGACCCTGTTTGAGTAAACGCGCATCAAGCGCACACGCTCGTAGCGATCCCTGACCGACTCCTGTGCCCCCTTCAGTCCTCGTCTATGAAGCTGCTTGTACGTGACCCACATCCCGGCCGCCGCGCGCAGCTCGGCCAACAGTTCCTCAGTACGCCCTGGCGATACCTCGCAGACCCGGCACCAGGTGCGCAGATCCTCCGGGGAGATCGGGCGGGCGGCATGTTCGATCTTGGAGACCTTGGAGACGCCGTGCCACCCTGCCAGCTCGGCCAGCTTGCGGCCGGTGATCCCGGAATCCTCCCGGATCTCGCGAAGCTGGTCGGCCAGGCGCTGCCGCGCGGCTTGGGCGCTGGAGGAGGGGGAGGGAGGTGACGCCATGGTGAATGCCCTGAATGCCCGATCTGAGCTACTTTGGCTGGTATTGCTGATGCGGGATCGCCCGTTCCCAAATCTGCTCGAACATCGCGAGACATCGAGTGACCAGATCGGGATCGTTCGAGAACTGATCCTCCTCGGTGTCCACTCCCGCGCCAGAGCTGAAATTGAAGCAGACCAGTTTCCCGTCGAACATCCAGAAGTCCGTGCCGGGCAGCATCAGGTCGAACGCCTGGCGACGCGGCAGCCAACGCACCTCCTCACCGGCCTCGACGTTCTCGTCCGTGATCATGTGCTCCCACCGGATGTAGTCGCTGATCGGCTCTGACACGACCCGTGCGCGGCGAATCCGGACTCCACGCCCTACGGCCTCTCGAACCGTATCGGTCCATCCGTGACGCTCGTAGCGGCCGGAGCCGCCAGCAAGGAAGTCTTGGAACGCGGAGTGGCTGGGGTCGTGGTGTCGCGTATCTCCAGGTGCACGGCCGAACGCCGGGCACCGCGAATCATGTCCCTGATCGTCGTCGGCCCGTGCCCGACGCGACCGGCCTCGAACGTGCCCGCTATCGCCTCGCCGATGATCGGCTTCATCCGGCCCGGCTGCCAGACCACAGCCTCATCAGCCCCGATGGGACTATGCTTCGCGATCTTCGCCAGGACAGCCGGATCGGTAACGAGCTTGCCCTGAAAGAAGATCTTGTCCGTCTCGTCATCGACGAACACGGCGCAGCACTTGTCGTCGGGGGAGTTGGGGTCCATGCCGACGAAGTGGAATGCCATGGCGCTCTCCTCGCTCGCGCATTGCCCAATATTGCCTTCAACCGGTGAGCCTGGAGTCAGTCGAAGATGGAGTCAAGGGCTGGCGTCCAGGATGCGGTTCGAAGGGTCAGCACAACGTCAGCACCCTGCCGACGAATGACCCTGAACAACGGCAAACAACAAGAAGCCCCAGACTCACGATGTAGCCGCACGGTGATCGTGCTGCCCGTGGGCAGCGCTCCTGGCAGGTGCTTGGCGACCGGGTCGTCGAGGGACAGCCTGCCCTCGTCGGCGAGTTGCACGAGCACGGTGGCGACGAACGACTTGGTGACGCTGCCGATCCGGAAGTATGCGGCGGGGTCGGCGGGCTTGCGCGAGGTGAGGTCGCGATATCCGGTCGCGGACGTCCGGCTCTTGTCGTCCTCGCTCACCCGTACCAGCACCGCCGACAGGGCCTTGGTCGTGACCAGGGCGTCGAGCTGCTGGCGGAGCGAGTCGTGGGCGGGCGTGAGGGTGGTCACGGCGAGCAGGAGTGCCGTGATCTTGGTGAGGAACATGGGGACGACGCTAAGGATTCAGGACACGCCGGTGCCATGCGGGCGACCACCCAGCGACCTGCGGAAAACCACATGGTTGCCCACACCAGGGCGGCCGCTTCCGGCGTGCGCGCGTCCGGTGCGTCGTACACCCGCTCCCGCCACCCGACCCCGGCGTACGAGCGACGGCGGGGGAGCCCGGACGCTACGATGAGCGGCCGCTGATCGCTTTGGGGAGGTACCCGTGGATTTCGGGGTGTTGGCCGTGCACGCGCATCCGGACGACGAGGCGATCTGGACCGGCGGGACCCTGGCCAGGTACGCCGACGAGGGCGCCAGGACCGCCGTCGTCACGTGCACCTGGGCCGAGGGAACCCGGCGGGCCGGCGAACTGGAGCGCTCCCTCGGCATTCTCGGCGCGGGCAGGCCGAGGCTGCTCGGCTACGCCGACGCCGGCAAGCCCGAGTCCGCGCCCGGCGGCCCGCGCTTCGTGGACGTGCCGTTCGACGAGGCGGTGCACCGGGTGGTCGAGCACATCAGGGAGTTCCGTCCCGACGTCGTGCTCACCTACGACGGGTACGGCTCCTACGGTCACCCGGACCACGTACACGTGCACCGGGTGACCATGGCCGCGGTCGAGGCGGCCGGGTACGACCAGCTCTACCGGGACACGGGCGATCCCTGGCGGCCGAGCGCCCTCTACCTGGCGACCATCCCGCGATCGGTCGTGGTGTCGCACTGGCAGGCGGTCTTCGGTACGCCTCCCGAGCCCGGCCTGACGCTGCCGGGAGTCCCCGACGAGCAGGTCACCACCCACCTCGACGTCGGGCGGTGGGCCGAGCGCAAGTGGGCGGCCATGCACGCGCACGAGTCCGAGGTCGGGCGCGGCGCGTCGATGACCCTGCTCACCTCGCTGCCCGAGCAGGCCAGGGCCCAGATGCTGGCGAACGAGTGGTACCGCCGCGTCTCGTTCACCGGCGCCCAGGAGACCACCCTCGGCCGTCCTGGCGGCACGGGCGAGGCTGTCGGCCGTCGCGTCAGAACCTGACGGAAGCGCTCCTGTCAGTCGTCGAGAAGGCGCCAGGCGGTGACGGCGAGCCTGGCCCGGGTCAGCCCGGCCGGCTCGCTGAGGTCGACGCCCAGCACCTGCCCGAGGTGGTCGAGCCGCCGGGCGACGCTGCTGTGGTGGAGGCGGAGCAGGTCGGCGGCGCGGCGCAGGGAGCCGGTGGCGCTGGGCGTCCAGGGTTTCCACGTCGTCCGGGTTCGCGGCCACGCGGGTGATCGCGGCGACGTCGGCGTTGTCTCTCGCGGCCGCCTGCGGCACGTGCGCGAGCAGCGCCGGCACGCCCAGGTCGTCGTGGTGGACGACCGGCCGCCGCGGGGTGGTGAAGCGCAGGGCGGTACGGGCCTGCTGTGTCGTCACCGCCGAGCTGTGCCCCAACCGCGACGAGGCCATCACGTACGCGCTGCGCCTGCTCCAGGCGGGCGTGCCGGTCGAGCTGCACCTGGGCCGGGACCTTCCACGGGTCCCAGGCGATCCTGTCGGCCGAGGTGTCCCAGCGCCGGCTCGCCGAACTCGGCGCCGTCCTGCGCCGCGCGCTGGCGAGTGAGGTCGTGCCCGGCAGGACCGTGACCCCGTTCGATCTCCACGCGTCCGCGATCCACCTCCACCATGGCGGCACGATCCACACCGGGACCGCCGCCATCGTCCCGCGCGGGCGGTGGCACCGCATCGAACTGGACATCCCCAGCGACATCATGGCCGTCACCCTGCCGCGCGGCGGCCGTTGGGAGCGGCGGCCCGAGCCGTGAGCCGGTGGGGACGGCGGGAGCCGTCCCCGACCCCCGGCGGCCCGCGAACGACCCGAGGCCGAGACCCCGGTCATCGCAGCGGCGGCAGGGGGCCCATGGTGGTCAGGTCGTAGGTGGTGTCCAGTGCCCGCATGATCTCGTTCGTCAGCTCGCCCGCCTCGGACGCGCGGTGGATGTCGCGGAAGTACCCCTCCGTCCCGCCGGGCACGAAGATGGTCAACTTGCGCCCGCCCTCGGGACCGGCGACGAAACCGTGCGGTGCCCGGGGCGGGACGAACACCACCGCGCCCGCCTCCGCGGCCAGCCACCGTTCGGCGACGTAGTAGTCATAGGCGCCGTCCAGGATGTACCACAGCTCCGCCACCTCATGGCTGTGCAGGACGGTCGCGGAGCCGGGCGGGTCCGCGCTCTCCAGCAGGCCGATCGCGCCGCCCGTCAGCTCACTCGACGCCTTGATCAACATTCCCGTGCCCTGCGGCGTGGCGGCCCGCTCACCCTGACCCGCCGCGGAAACAAAGGGCGCCGGCGGGGCGCCCGTCGGCGAGCCGCCGATTCGGTATTCACGCATGACGATCTCCTGTCTGGTAAAGAGCCGGAGTCAACCTTGCACCATCCCGGCGGAAAAACATCCCTCTCCTGGTGGAATCTTCGGCGATCGGTGCGTTTCTGGGCGAAGCGGAGCCTGTCAAGGTCCGCGCCTGTCAAGGTCCTCCGGCCGTGGTCACAGCGCGTGGCCGCCCGCCACCTGCAGCACCTGGCCGGTGATCCAGCGGGCCTGGTGAGAGGCCAGGAACACCACCGCGTCGGCGATGTCGTCCGGCTCGCCCACCCTCCCCAACGGGACGATCGCCGTGACCTCGTCGATGAGGTCCGCCCCGATCCAGCCCGTCTGTACGGGGCCGGGCGCGACGGCGTTCACGCGGATGCCCCGTGCCGCCAGGTCCAGCGCGGTCGACCGGGTGAGCGCTTCGAGCGCGGCCTTCGACGTGCCGTACCCGGTCTGGCCGGGGAACGCCCGTGCGGCGTCGGTGGTGATGTTGACCACGCACAACGGGTTGTCGCCGCGCCGCACGCGCGCCACCTCGGCGGTCAGGAGCGCAGGGGCGATGGCGTTCACCCGGTAGTGCCGTTCGAGCGAGCCGTGGGTCAGCGTGTCGACGGTGTCCGGCGACTCGCAGTGGGCCGCGTTGTTGACCAGCACGTTGATCGAGCCGAGCCGGGCCGCGACCGTCTCCACGAGCCGGGCGGGGGCGTCGGGCTCGGACAGGTCCGCGCTGACGGCGAACGAGCCGTCGCCGAACTGGGCGGCGAGCCGGTGGGCCTCGTCGGCGGCGGGCGTGACGTGGGCCCATCCGCTGCCGGTGGGCGCGGGGGAGTCGTGGGCGAGATAGTGGATCGCCACGCGTGCGCCCTGGGCGGCGAACGCGCGGCCGATCGCCGCCCCGATGTTCCCGGCTCCACCGGTGACCAGGACGTTCTGGCCCGCGAGGCGGGTGTCGAGCATGGTGTCTCCTTGACGGTGTCGGTTCGAGCGGGCGTGCCCCTGCGCGACTGCCGGAATGTCGTACCCGCGTGGGAGCATGACCCTATGGCGACCTCGAAGCAGCCGGCCACGGTCCCCACCGCCGCCGACGTGGACGAGTTCCTGGCCGCGGTCCCCGACCAGCGGCGACGTGACGACGCGGAGCGGCTGCGCGCGATCCTGGCCGAGGTGACCGGCGAGCCCGCGGTGATGTGGGGTTCCGGCATCGTCGGCTTCGGCAGCTACCGCTACACCTACGAGAGCGGGCGCACGGGTGACTGGCCGCTGGCGGGTTTCTCGCCGCGCAAGCAGCATCTCGTCGTCTACCTGGTGGGCGGGTACGAGGAGCGGCACGCCTCGGTCCTCGCCCGGCTCGGTCCGCACAAGACCGGCAAGGGATGCCTCTACCTGAAACGGCTCGGCGACGTCGACGAGAGCGTGCTGCGCGAGCTGGTCGACCGCACGGTGCGGGTGCACAGGGGCGTCGACCGGGAGAGCCGCCGCGAGGAGGAGTCCCGCTCCGCCGGGCCCGGTCTCGACGCCGAGCCCGTCCGAGGCGGCTGAGGGCCAGGGCTGAGGGCTAGGGCCGAGAGCCGGTGGGGCTGAGGGTCAGGGCTGAGGGTCAGGGCCGAGGCCGGTGGGGCTGAGGACGAAGGTCGTCGCGTCGTCGGCGGGCACCTCCAGATCGAGCCCGGTCCCGGCGAGCGCCGCGGCGATCTCCGCACGGTCGCCCGCCCACCCGAGGTGGAGCTTGCCGACCAGGTCGCCCCTGGCGTCGAAGGCCGAGTCGTGGCTCTGGGTGTTCCAGAAGACGACCCTGGGCGACCCGGTGTCCTCCATGCGCTCGGCCACGCGCTCCCAGCAGCCCGACGTGGTGGGCCAGAGGGCGGGCTCGGCGACGTAGCCCTGCGCGGCCAGGCGTCCGAACGCCCGCAGGATCCTGCACAGATCGGACGTCTCCGCGGCGGCCAGGCAGGTCACGGTCCCCTCGCCCGGCTCATGCAGGCCGCGCGCGGCCTCCACGAACCGAGCTATCGCGGCGTCGAAGTCGTCCGGGTCCTCGTCCTGCGGCTCGTCCTCGGGGACGCGGGCCACGAGCCCCTCCCAGGCCAAGGCCGACTGGACACCCGATGGCAGACCGCCCCTCCAGCGGATCTCGACGTCCCGGCACAGGGCGCCGTCGGCGGTGAACGCGTCGGAGAAGTCATCCGGCAGGGCCAGCAACCCGGACGTACCGCCCGCGGACGCGAACTCCTTGCCCGTGACGTGCCGCCAGCCCGACTCGTCCAGCCGGTCGAGGGCCCGGTCGAAGGCGTCGCTGTGCGACTCGGCGGGCGAGTGCGCCCTCTCGCGCCGGGCGGCCTCCCGCCGGAGGCGCGAGATCACCATCGCCCACCAGGAGTGCGGGTGCGCGAACGCCTCGGGGTCCAGTTCCCCGAGCCCCGCGGCGATCTCCGCGAGGCGGGCCTTGTCGTCCGAGGGCCGCTCGGCCGGCGGCGAGAGGGTGTACGCGCCCACCTGCCGGACGAACTCGGCGAAGGCCGCCGTCGTGGCGTTCACGATCTCGAACTGAGGGCTCTCGCCCGGCTCTCCGAGCGACAGGAGCACGACGGCCCTCTTGCTCACGTCGAGGAAGTACAGCAGGTCGCCCTCGGGTCCGGCGCCGCCCAGGATCAGAGCCCGGTTCTCCTCGCCGAGCGGGCAGACGGCGAACAGCCCTAACGGCCCGTCGGGGATGTCCGTGCCGAAGTACGGGCCCGCGTACCTGGGCAGCCCGGTCTCGGTAAGCAGCACGAGGTCGGCCTCGGACAGTCCGAGCTGTTTCCCCGTCTCGACGTCCAGGGTGACGACGCCGTCCTCGCTGGCGGACATGACACTCCCTTTCGGATGTTGTGGTCGTCTGACCGGAAAGACGGTAGTGATCCGCTCCCGCCGCTGTCTCGGGATCGGGGAGATCGGTGATCATGGCGCTTCCGCGCTCCCCTGCGATCGGGGAGTCCGGGCATGCTCTAAGTTCGTGACCGTGCGCATCATCTCCCTCAACGCCTGGGGCGGCGCGATGTTCGGCGAACTCGCCCGCTGGCTCGACGACTGCGACGCCGACGTCCTGTGCCTGCAGGAGGTCACCCACACCCCGGGCGCCGACGGCTGGACCCGGTTCGACGACGCGGAGCGATCGCTGCCGCAGCGGGCGAACCTCCTGGCCGACGTCCGCTCACGCCTTCCCCACCACCAGGTACTCTTCACCGCGAGCGACTCCGGGCCGGTCCACGACCACGACCATCAGCCGCGGCGGCAGGACTTCGGGGTCGCCACCTTCGTCGCCGAGACGCTTCCGGTCGCCGGACTGCGATCGGCGTTCGTGCACGGCGGCTACGTCGAGTATCAGGACCAATGGCCGAACGACGGCCGCCCCAGGGCCGCGCTGGGCGTACGCGTCTTCGACCGCCGCGCGCAGCGGTTCGTCACCGTCGTCAACCTCCACGGCCTGCGCGACGCGCAGGGGAAGGGCGACACCCCGGCCCGCCGCGCACAGGCCGAACGGCTCGCCGCGCTCGTCACCGGCCTGCGCGAGAACGGCGACCTGACCGTGGTGTGCGGCGACCTCAACCTGCTGCCAGGCAGCGAGACGTTCGAGATCCTCGCCGGGCTCGGACTGGTCGACCTGGTCCAGGACGCCGACACCAGGACCTCCCGCTACCTCAAGCCCGTACGGCACGCGAGCTACCTGCTCGTCTCCGACCCCGGGGCCGTCAAGCAGTTCGAGATCATGGCCGCGCCGGAGGTGTCGGACCACCGCGCCCTGCTGCTCGACCTCCTGGACTGAGCCTCGCGGCTACGCCCGCCGGTCACCTCGATCGGCGACGGCGTCGGCCTCGCGCATCCGGGCGATGCCCCAGTCGAGCGCCGCCCGCAGGTGAGCGGACTCCCCGGTCGACAGCATGATCGACACCCCGCCCTGGATCCCGGCCAGCAGCGCGGCGGCGGCCTGGTCCGCGTCGAACGAGCCCGGCAGCCGCCCTGCCGCCTGCAGCGACCTGACCCCCTGCGCCAGGCTCGCCTGCCACTGTCTCATCAGCTCGACGACGATGGCCCTCGCCCCCGGCGTCGAGCGCCCGATCTGCAGGAACAGCGAGCCCAGCGGGCAATGGTCACCCTGCTCCTCGTAGCGCCGCACCACCACGTCCCGCCACCGGTACCAGCCCTCCCACGAGTCCAGGCACCCCAGGTACGGCTGCTGGTCGTCCAGCACCCGGTCCGCCTCGTATCGTGCGACGGCCAGCAGCAGTTGGTCCTTCCCGTCGGGGAAGTAGTGGAAGAGCTGGCTCTTGCTGGTGCCCGTCCGCGCCCGGACGTCGTCCAGCGTCGCGAACGCGACCCCCTTCTCCCGCAGCACCTCGGCGGCGCCCTCGACGATGCGGGCCCGCGTCGCCCGGCCCTTCGGCGTCAGGACACCCGGCACGGTCACCTCCCGGTTGGACTACAGAGTCCAGAGTAGGAGGTGCGGCGTCGTTTCGGGCGAGTTGCTGTCCGACAACCTGACCGGTACGGTTCGAGCATGAGCATTCATCCCATTGAACAGCGCCGCGCTTCGGAGGCCGTCAGGGCACAACTCATCGACCTTATCGAGAAAGGCCACTACAAACTCAATGAACGCCTGCCCTCCGAGGCGGAGCTGGCAAATTCCTTCTCGGTGAGCCGATCGGTGGTTCGTGAGGCACTCAACAGCCTGAACGCGTTCGGACTGACGAAGTCGTACGCCGGCAAGGGCACATTCGTCGCCTCCACCAAGCTCAACTCCCGCATGCTCATCGGCCGGTTCCTGCCGCCTCATCTCGGTGAGGTCCGCCGGGCGCTGGAGGTCCCGTCGGCCCGGCTGGCCGCGGAGCGGCGCGGCGAGGAGGACCTGGCCCGGCTGGAGGAACTGGTCGCGCAGTTCGCGGTCACCGAGGAGAGCGGCAGGCGAGTCAAGATCGACGCCGATTTCCACATCGCCATCGCGGAGGCGACGGGCAACCCGCTCTTTCCCCGGCTGATCGCGGACCTGCGCGACGTGCTCCAGGAGCAGGCGCTGGAGCTGGCCACCATCGAGGGGCGCACGGCGCAGGCCGCTCGCGAGCACCAGGCCATCTTCGACGCGATCGCGGCCGGTGACGGCGAGGCCGCGGCGCGGGCGATGGACGCCCATCTGGAAGCGGTCGCCGAGCACGCGGCCACCCCCGCCGACGAGTCGGCGAAGCAGGCCAAGGCCCGCCGCCAGACCGGGTCCTGAGCCTGGCGGCGCCCGGGAGGAGCCCAGGCCGGAGGGGCGCCCGGAACGGGCCGCACGGCCGGTCAGCCGGTGCTCGGGCGGTGCCCAGTCGGTGCCCAGCCAGTGCTCAGGCGGTGGCGGCGCTCAGGCGGATCTCGTGCCACTCGCTCACGCACGGATTTCCGGCCGCCACGTGCATCGTCCGGCTCTCCGGGGCCAGGATGACCCCGGCCACCGTACACGTGCGCTCGGCCCGGGGCAGGCTCGTGTTCGGGTGCTGGCAGACGTTGTCCGGCTCGCCCGTGTGATCACCCAGCACGGTCTTGAGCCGGTCGATCGTGAGCTTCTCCGGCCCCCGCAGGCCCCGGTCGATCAGTTCCTTGCGGGCCAGGGTGTGCCGCTTGCGTTCGAGATAGACATCCTGCGGCGTGAGGTGATCGGCCAGGAAGTGATTCGCGTGGGTGATTATCCCGTCGTCGTCCGGAAGAAAAGCCTGCACGGCGCCGGCCTTCGGCGCGGTCTCCAAATCCTGGCAGAAGCCTGATTCATCGACGATGAGATAGTTGGCGGAATTCGAGCGGCTGGCGGCTCTGATCCCGTTCGCGGCGCTCGCGCCGTCCTCGCTGTCGAGCACCGAGCGCAGCAGGATGTGGTACGGCACGCCGGGCCCCCCTTCGAGGTGGCTGCTGATGAGCGTGTTGGTGCAGAGGCCGACGCCGCTCTCGTTCAGCCCGATCTTGGCCAGCATCCCGGCCTCCATCAGCGTGATGAAGTCGGGCCCGTCCTCGCGGGTCACCTCGACCAGCACGGCGGTCTCGCGGGCCTGCAGGATCCAGTCCCAGTTCTGCCCGGCCAGCACCGTGCGGTCCGCGCTCGCCTGGGCCGTCAGCGCGAACGACGTGCACTCCATCGGCATCCGCTCGGCCTCCGCGCCCGCGGCGAACATGATCTCGCTGCGCGTGTTGAGCGCGAGGACGTCGTCGGTCTCGACCCCCGCGCCCTCCGCGATGCCGGTGATCTCCCGCATCGACGCGGGGGAGAAGTCCTCGATGTGCGGCCGGAACCGCGCGGCCTGCCGTCGCACCCGGGCCCAGTCCCAGTTCTGGTAGTGCTGGAAGACGTCCGCGTAACCCGTGATCGCCTCGCGGATCTCCCTGCGTGCCAGCCGCCCGTACATGAGGCCGCGCTCGGCCGGTGTTCCGGTGATCCGGTATCGGGGAAAGGACGGCACAAGCGCGGGCACCGACATCGACGAGCCTTTCCTTAGACGCCAAACCAGTCAGGTTGCCTGACAGGTGAGATGCTTGCAAAGCCGAGGAGAATCTAAGCATAATGTCCGGCAGTCAGACAACCTGGCTGCAAGGGTTTCATACCGGACAGGTCGGAGGTAAGGCTTGTGGCGACTGTGTTGATCGCCGGTGGCGCGACCGGGATCGGGCGGGCCACCGCTCGGCGGCTGCTGGGCTCCGGATATGACGTGCACATCGCCGACATCGACCTCGACGGGGCGAAGGACGCGGCGCGCGGCGAGGGGCCCGGCCGGGGCTCAGCGGCGTACTGCGATCTGGCCACCCCCGAGGGGCCGGCCCAGGCGGTGGCGGACGCGGTGCGCCTGACCGGCCGGCTGGACGCCGTCGTGGTCTGCGCCGCGCTGCTGGTGGAGCACGAGCTGGCCGACTTCCCCGCGGCCGACTGGGACCGGGTGATGGCGCTCAACCTGCGCGCGCCGTTCCTGATCACCCAGGCCGCGGCCCCGCACCTGACCGCGTCCGGGCGGGGGCGGGTCGTGCTCACGGGATCGACGGCGGCCTTCAGGGGCGGCGGCGGCTCCTTCGCGTACGCCGCGTCCAAGGGCGGCCTGGTCGCCCTCGTCCGCTCGCTCGCGGTGGCGCTCGGCCCGGCCGGTGTCTGCGTGAACTGCGTGTGCCCCGGCTGGATCGACACCCCGTTCAACGACCCCTACTGGCGGCGCGTCGGCGGGGAGCGCGAGGCGGCCGAGGCCGCGCTGGCCTCCAGGATCCCGCTCGGCGCGCTCGGCCGGCCGGACGACGTCTCGGGGCTGATGGCCTTCCTGGTGTCGGAGGAGGCCGGGTACGTCACGGGCCAGTCGTTCGTCGTCGACGGCGGCCTGCTCGCCTCATGAAAGCGCCTCCCGAAGCGCCTCCCGAAGCGCCTCCCGAAGCGCCACGTGAAAGCGCCTCGTGAACGACTCGTGAACAGGGCCCCGCCGATGGCCCCGTGAATCGCAGGAACAACAAGATGGACATAGGGGAATAGATGGGATTTAGTCATTCAATGGAGGCCATAACGCTTGCCGGGGCCCGCGCGATCATCGCGGGTGTGGAGGGGGCCGCCGCCGCTCGGGGCGTGGCGCTCGCCGTCACGGTGTGCGACCCCGCCGGAGCCCCGATCGCCACGGCGCGGATGGACGGCGCCAACGCCGTCGCCGCCCGCCTGGCCGCGGACAAGGCGTTCACGGCGGCGGCGTTCGCAGCGCCCTCCCATGCCTGGGCCGAGGCCACCGCGCCGGGCGGGCCCGACTGGGGGATGGCGGGCGCGGCGGGCGGACGGGTGCTGGTGCTCCCCGGCGGTCTGCCCGTCGTGGCGGGCGGCCGGCTGATCGGGGCGCTCGGCGTGAGCGGCTCCGCCCCGGCGGTCGATCTGGCCTGCGCCGAGGACGGTCTCGCGGCCGGTCTCGCGGCCGGTCTCGCCATGGTCGATTTGCCGGCGTCCCTTGCGTCCGGCTGACGTCTTCCTAACCTGTCAGGCAAGCAGACAGGTTGGAGCCACCTTGCCCCCTAGGGAGAGCCAGACGATGTCACTGCAACTGCGAGGCCGTACGGTCGCCGTGCTCGCCGCGGCCGGCTACCAGGAGCTGGAGCTGTGGTATCCGGTGCTGCGCGCCCGCGAGGAAGGAGCCACGGTCGTCATCGTCAGCTCCGACCCCGGCGGCGTGGACAGCAACCTGGGCTACCCACTGCTCCCCGACGGCCAGGCCGACCCCGCCGCGCTCGACGCCCTCGTGGTGGCCGGGACGGTGACGGGCGAGCCGGAGTACTCGGCGGCCCAGACGGACCTGATCCGCGCCGCGGCCGAGGGCAGCGCCCGCGTCTACTCGGTCGGCAACTCGGCGGCGGCCGTACGGCGCTCGCTCGGCGCCGACGGCCACGACCGGTGGGTCGCCTTCGACTCCGCCGACGACCTGCCGGACCTGGTCGCCCGGCTGTCCCGTGACCTCTCAGAAGGCTGAGCCCGCCATCGAGTGAGAAGGAGAGCCCCCCATGAAGGTGTTGCGTACGGTGCTGGGCGACGTCCCGGCCGAGAACTCCGGTCTGATGCTGTCGCACGAGCATCTGCTCTACGGATACCCGGGCGCGGAGCTGGACCACCGTGCGGTGCTCGACTACGACGCGGCCGTCGACTTCGTGGCCGGGCAGGTCCGGCGCGGCAAGGACGACTTCGGCTACGGCACGATCGTGGACATGACGCCGCCGGAGGTCGGGCGGCACCCCCAGTTCATGGTGGACGTGGCCAAGAAGACCGGCATGAACGTCATCGCGATCACCGGATTCTTCCCCGAGCGCATGGGCGTGCCCTACTACTGGCGGCGGCAGACGATCGAGGAGCTGACCGACTTCTTCGTCAAGGACCTGACTGCGGGCATGGTGTTCGCCTGGGCGCAGACGCCGTACCTGGCCGGGGCGATCAAGATCGCGACCGGGCAGGAGAGCGTCACCCCGATGCCGAGCCCGCTCGGCCCGAACGGCCGCCACATCCACGAGGTGGAGGACCGGGTCATCAGGGCCGCGGGGCGGGCCGCCACGCGCGTCGGCTGCGCCATCAACACCCACATCGACCCGATGGACTTCGAGGTCACCAACCCCGGCAGGGAGCAGCTCGAGATCCTGCTGGAGGAGGGCATGGACCCGGCCAAGGTGATCATCGGGCACGCGTTCGTGCCGCCCCAGCTCGAGTCCATGCGGGAGATCCTCAAGCTCGGCGCCAACGTCCAGCTCGACCACATCGGCATCCCCTGGCGGGTGGACAGCGCCGAGGAGCTCGACGAGGCGATGGCCGAGGCCCTGGTCACGCTGCTCGACGAGGGGTACGGCGAGCGCGTCGTGATGTCGTTCGACCGCTGGTTCATGAACCCGCGCGCGGGCGTCACCGAACAGGACCCGCAACTGCTCAACGAGAAGGTGGACCTGGGCTACATGTTCACGAGCTGGGTGCCGCGCCTGAAGAGCAAGGGCGTCACCGACGAGCAGCTCGACCAGATGATGATCTACAACCCGCGCCGGATCTTCGCCATCGACGTTGCAGAGGGAAACCAGTGAACATCTCCGAGGCGCGTGTCGCCGTCCTGGTCGAGAACCAGTACCAGGAGCTCGAACTGTGGTATCCGGTGTTGCGGCTGCGTGAGGCCGGCGCCACCGCCGTGATCGTGGGCCCGTCCGCCGACGAGGTGTACGCCAGCAAGCTCGGCTACCCCGCGGTCGCCAACGTCGCGGTGTCCGAGGTGACCCCCGACCACTTCGACGCGGTCGTCGTGCCCGGCGGGTTCTCGCCGGAGTACCTGCGCCGCAACCCGGCGATGGTGGAGTTCGTCCAGAAGGTCGCCGCCGTGGACAAGCCGCTCGCGGCGATCTGTCACGCGGGCTGGCTGCTGGCCACCGCGGAGTTGCTGGAGGGCCGCCGGGCCACCTCGGTGGCGACGATCAAGGACGACGTACGGCACGCGGGCGCCGAATGGGTCGACGCCCCCGTCGTGGTGGACGGCAGGCTCGTCACCGGTCAGCTCCCCAACGACCTGCCCGAGTTCATGCGCGAGGTGCTCAGGCTGCTGGCCGAGGCCGAGCCGGCGGACCGCCCGCCGCTGCCCGCCCTGCGCCCCAGCCCGGCCGCCTACGACCGGCCGGCGGTGCTCCGCAGCAGGTCGGCAGGGCCGGGGTCGGCGAACTACCGGGCGTACGCGGAGCTGGGCTGACGTGCAGGTCGACCTCCCCCTCGAACAACTGGAGCGCTACCGCTACGACGGCGCGGAGCCCGCGGACTTCGACGACTTCTGGCGGGCCACCCTCGCCCGCGAGGACGAGCGCCCGCTGGCGGTGACCGTCCGGCCGTACGACGCGGAGCTGGAGACGGTGGACGTCCTCGACCTCGAGTTCACCGGGTACGGCGGCGCCCGCGTCAAGGGCTGGGCGCTGCTGCCGCGCGGGCGCTCCGGCCCGCTGCCCGCCGTGGTCGAGTATCTCGGGTACGGCGGCGGCCGGGGGCTCCCGCTGGAGTCGCTCGCGTACGCCTCGGCCGGGTTCGCCCACTTCATCCTCGACACACGCGGCCAGGGCAGCACCTGGCGGACCGGCGACACCCCCGACCCGGCCGGCAGCGCGCCCGCCATCCCCGGCCACCTCAGCCGTGACGTCCTCTCCCGCGACGACTACTACTACCGGCGGCTGTACGTGGACGCGTACCGGTTCGCCGACGTGGTCAAAGGGCTGGCGGACGTCGACCGGGGCCGCCTCACCGTGACGGGGCGCAGCCAGGGAGGCGGGCTGTCGCTGGTCGTGGCCGGGCTGCGGGACGACATCGCGCTGGCCGTGCCGCACGTGCCGTTCCTGTGCGCGTTCCGGCGCGCGCTGCGGATGACCGCGGAGAGCCCGTACGGCGAGCTGACCCGCTGGATGGCCGTCCACCGGACGAAGGTGGCGGAGGCGTTCGGCACGCTCGCCTACTTCGACGGGGTCTTCTTCGCCCGGCGGGCCCGCTGCCGGGCGAGCTTCTCGGTGGCGCTGCGCGACCTGGTGTGCCCGCCGTCGACGGTGTTCGCCGCCTACAACGACTACGGCGGGCCCAAGGACATGACGGTCTGGGAGTTCAACGGCCACGAGGCCGGCGGGCCGTACGACCAGCTCCGCACGATCCGCGCCGTCAGGACCCTGACGTGAGCGGCGACCTCGACCATGTCATCGACGGTCCCGTCGACCTGCACCACCACGCGATCCTGCCGGGCTACCGGCGGCGGCTGAGCGAGATCGGGGTCCGCGCGCAGCCCGGCATCGACTTCCCCGGCTGGTCGGCCGAGGCGTCCCTGGCCATGATGGACCGCCTCGGCATCGGCGCGGCCGTGCTCTCCGTCGCCTCTCCCGGCTTCTACTTCGGCGACCAGGGCTTCGCCACCGCCCTCTGCCGCGACACGAACGACGAGCTGGCCGCCGTCGTGGCCGGCTCGGGCGGGCGGTTCCGCGCGTTCATGGCCGTGCCGCTGCCGTCCGCGGCGGACGCGGTCGCCGAGGTGCGGCGGCTGGCCGCCCGGCCCGGTTTCGCCGGGGTCAGCCTGCTGTCCAACTACGGCGGGCACTACCTGGGCGACCCCCGGTTCGACCCGCTCCTGGCCGAGCTGGACGGGCTCGGCGCGCTCGTCCACGTGCACCCCACGCTGCCCCCGTGGTGGGCCGAGGGCGCGATCGACCTGCGACCCTCGCTGCTGGAGTACGTCTTCGACACCAGCCGCACCCTGACCAGCCTCGTGCTGGCCGGGGTGGCGGACCGCCATCCCGGGATCCGCTGGGTCTTCTCCCACTGCGGCGGCGTCGTCCCGTTCGTCGCCCACCGGCTGGCCATCGCCGAACCGCTGCCCGAGCTGGCCCGCGTCGGCGAGCGCGGGATCGAGGGCACGCTGCGGGAGTTCCGCTACGACTGCGCGCTGTCGGCCTCCGCCTCCGGGCTGGGCGCGCTGCTGTCGGTCGTGGACGAGACCCGCGTGGTCTTCGGCTCCGACTTCCCCTTCGTGGACGAGGCGACCGTGCGGGCCGAGATCGAGCTGCTGGCCGGGCTGGGCCCGGGTACCGGGCTGGCCGCGCTGGGCGGCAACGGCCGCGCACTACTGGAAGGAAAGCAGTGAAGGCAGCATTGTTGTACGGCGTCGGCGACCTGCGCGTGGAAGAGGTCCCGAGACCGGTCGCGGGGCCGGGCGAGGTCGTGGTCGAGGTACGCGGCTCGGGCGTCTGCCCCAGCGACATCCGCAGCTTCACCGGCGCCGCGGCGTCGAAGGCGCCCTGGACCCCCGGCCACGAGGTCGCCGGCACGATCGCGGAGACGGGGCCGGGGGTCGGGTCGCCGTGGGTGGCCGGCGCCCGGGTCGTCCTGGACTGGCGCGGCGTGTGCGGCGTGTGCCGCCAGTGCCGCCGCAACGCCGCCAACTTCTGCGAATCCGTGGTCAAACATCCGATCGCCGGGTTCGCCCAGTTCACCAAGATGCCCGTCACCCAACTGCGGATCGTGCCCGACGAGGTGTCGTTCGAGGCGGCCAGCTTCTGCGAGCCGCTGGCCTGCGTGCTGAACGCCCACCGCGCCATCCCCGTCGAACCGGCCGCCGACGTGCTGGTGCTCGGCTCGGGCCCGATCGGGCTGCTGCACACCCAGGTCGCGCTCAGGCGCGGCGCCCGGGTGATCGTCGCCGACCGGCTCCCAGAACGGCTGGCGGTGGCCGAGGGGCTGGGCGCGCACGACGTCGTCCAGGTCGGCGACGACGGCCTCGACGAGGTACGCGACCTCACCGACGGCTACGGCCCCGACGCCGTGATCGTCACCGTCGGCGCCCCGGCGGCGATCGAGTCGGCGCTGGGCGTCGCGGGCAGGAACGCGGTGGTCAACCTGTTCGCCGGCACCCACCCGAAGGGGTCGGTGCGGCTGAACCCCGACGTGCCGCACTACGACCAGGTGACGATCAACGGCAGTCACGACTTCAACCCCGGCGACTTCAGCACCGCGCTGCGGATGCTGCGCTTCGGGCTGGTCGACACCGGGCCGCTGATCAGCCACCGGTTCCCGCTGTCGGCCGTCAAGGAAGCCTTCGAGATGACCATGTCGCAGAAGGGCCTCAAATCCGTCATCACCCCTAGCGAAGCGAGTGAGCAGTGACCAGTAAGCCCAGTGGGCCCTATTGTTTCCCCGAAACCCTGCCGGCCTGGCCCCGGCGCCGCATGCACCACCTCTTCGGTCCCGACGGCCGGGCGGTCATCGCGGCCATGGACGCCGGGATCAAGGGGGTGCCGCCGGGCCTGGCCGACGCGCACGCCGCCGTGCGCGCGGTGGTCGACGGCGGGATCGACGCCATCCTGGCCACCATCGGCTTCGCCCGCGCCACGGCGGGGGAACTGGGCGGCCGGGGCTTGATCATCGCCCTGGACAGCGAGATCCCCTCCGCCGGGTACGGCGTCGAGCAGGCCGTACGGTTCGGCGCCGACGGGGTCGAGCTGAAGGTGTTCCCCGGCAACCCCGAGGTGACCAAGCTGGGGGAGCTGCGCGAGCTGGCCGCGACCGCCGACCGGTGGGGGATGCCGCTGATGGCCGAGCCCATCCCGGTCGGGTTCAAGGAGCTGCGGGCGCACACGGTCGAGAACGTCGCCAACGCCGCCCGCCTGTCCGCCGAGGCCGGCGCCGACTTCGTCAAGGCGCAGTTCGTCGGGGACGTCGAGCAGTTCAGCACGGTCGTCGCCGCCTGCCCGGCGCCGCTGCTCGCCCTGGGCGGGCCGCGCAAGACGCCGCGCGACGCCCTGCGGATGGCGGCCGACGCCATCGAGGCCGGGGCCAGGGGCGTCGTGTACGGCCGCAACATCGTGGAGGCGGAGCGCCCGGACCGGATGGTCGCCGCCCTCGTCGAGATCGTGCACGGCGGCTCGTCGGTGGACGTGGCGGCGAAGCTGCTGAACGTCCCCCTCTGATGCGCCCCGACTCCCCGACCACACCGCCCCCACCGGCCCCGGAGCCCAGGGCCGGAGCCGTGACGCGGGGGCATCCGGAGCGGAGGACGGGGCCGTGACGCGGGCGGCTTCCGGAGCGGAGGCCAGGGCCGTGACGCCTGCGGCCTCCGGAGCGGAGGACGGAAGCGTGATGCGGGCGGCGGTCTTTCGCGGTGGCCGGGACATCCGGGTCGAGCGGCTGCCCGTGCCGTCGCCCGGACCCGGCGACGTGCTGGTCCGGGTGGACTCGGCCGGGGTCTGCGGCAGCGACGTCCTCTCCTACCGCGGCCTCGGGCCGTGGCAGGCCGGCCCGGATCGCCCGGACGGCGACGGGCACGAGCTGAGCGGGACCGTCGCCGCCCTCGGAGCGGGCGTCACCGGGCTCGCGGCCGGCGCCCGGGTCGCCGTGGAGCCGATCCACCTGGCGAGTTGCGGGACGTGCGAGCGGTGCCGGGCCGGGCGCACGTACCTGTGCGGGGACCGTGGCCTGATCGGCGGCGTGCGCACCCACAGCCGCGGCTTCGCCGAGTACGACCTCGCCCCGGCCGCCCACGTCCACCCCCTGCCGGACGGCGTGGGCCTGGAGGAGGCCGCGATCCTGGACTGCTACGCCTGCGCCGTGCATGCCCTGCACCTCAGCCCGCCGCCGCCAGGAGCACCGGTGCTGGTCATCGGCAGCGGCGCCATCGGGCTGACCCTCGGGCAGGTGGCCCGCGCGCTCGGCCACCCGGTCACGATGCTCGGCCACCGCCCCGGCTCGCTCCGCCTCGCGACCGAGCACGGCGCCGCCGACGAGACGATCGACACCCTCTCCGGCGCCCTGCCGTCCGGCGGGTTCGCCACCGTGTACGACGCCGCGGGCAACCCCGGCAACTCGCTCGCCGAGGCGCTCGACCTCGTGGCCCCGGGCGGCGAGGTGGTGGTCGTGGGCGTGTACGCCACCGCACCCCGATTCGACCCGCACGTCGCCTACCAGCGCGAGGTCTCGGTGCGCTGGTCCAACAGCTACGGCCGGTGCGTGGACGGCGTGCCGGACTTCCGGCGGGCGCTCGACCTGCTCGCGCGGGGCGAGGTCAGGGCGGCCGGGCTGATCACCCACCGGTTCGCGCTGGACGACATCGGCGACGCCTTCGCCACGCACCTCGACCGGGCCGCCGGAGCCGTGAAGATCCTCATCAAGCCCGGAGCCGGGCCGTGACCCCGCTGGTGCTCGCCATCGACCAGGGCACCACCTCGACCAAGGTGGCCGCCGTGGACCCCACCGGCCGCGTCGTCGCCCGCGTCTCCCGGCCGACGGCCGTGTCCAGGGACGGCGACGGGCGGGTGGAGGCCCGGCCGGGCGACTGGTGGGCGGCGGTCGCCGGGTTGATCGGCGAGCTGGGCGGCGAGGTTCCGCCGGCCGCCGTACGGTCGGTCGCGATCTGCGGCTTCATGCACACCCTGGTCCCGTTCGGGCGGGCCGGGCCGTACGACGACGTGGCCGTCCCGCTGCCCGGCGACCGGCGACCCGGGGTGGACGAGGCCGCCTTCGCTGGCGTCGGCTCGGCCGGTGGACGCGCCGCCCTGGCCAGGTTCGCCGCGTGGGCGGCCGGACGGGACCCGGACCTGGCCACGGCCGTCACCGTCAAGGACTACCTGCGAGCCAAGCTGACCGACGCCGTCCCGGCCATCGGTCAGGACGCCGCGCGGCGCGCTCCCCGGAGGACCGCCCATCGCGACGGCGGCGTGGTCGCAACCGACCGATACGACGGGGCCGGGTGCGGCCTGCTGGTCGCGGGCACAGGGGAGCCGGAGCCCAGCGCGGTCGCGCTGCTGCGGACCCTGGGGGGTGAGCCGCCGCCCGTGCTGGGGCCCGCCGAAGTCGCGGGTACGGTGAGCGCGCGGGCCGCCCGGCTGACCGGCCTGCCCGCCGGGATCCCCGTCGCCGTCGGCACCGGCGACTGGGCGGCCACCTGCCTGGGGACCGGCGCGGTGCTCCCCGGGCGCGGCTGCCTCTACCTGGGCACCTCGGCCGCGTACGGCGGCTTCCCCGACGAAGCGGCGCTGCGCGAGGTGGCGCCGCCGCGCTGCGCGGCCGTCGCCGTCGGCAGCGGCGCGCTGCTCGGCTGGGCCGGACGCATGCTCTTCGGACCACCACCCGGACCACCACCCGGCGAAACCACCACACACAGCGCGTCCGGGGCGCGCGGCGAGCCCACGACGTGGGGCGAGGCCGCGGCGGTCCGGGCGTTGCTCGACGCGGCCGGGCGAGGGCGCCCCGGTACGGGTGGCGCCCGCTTCGTCCCCGGCTTCGCCCTCGCCGCCGGGCCACGGGAACGCGGCCTGGGCCGCGGCGAGCTGCGCGGCCTGGGCCCGGACGTGAGCCGCGAAGACGCCGCCAGGGCCGTGGTGGAGGGCGTCGCCATGGGACTGCGCCTGTGCCTCGCGCCGCACCTCACCGGCGACCTCACGGTGTGCGGCGGCGGCGCCCGCGACCCGCGCTGGGTCCAGGTGCTGGCCGACGTGCTGGGCAGGCCGGTCACGGTGGCCGGGGAGCCGGACGCGGCGAGCACGGGCCTGGGCGTGCTGGCCTGGCGAGCCCTGGGGAAGGAGGTGGATCGATCCGCGCCCGCGCCCGCGCTGACCGTGGAGCCCCGCCCGGCAGCCGCCGGCCACTACGCCGAGCGCTACGCCGAATTCACGTCAGCGCTCGTCTCAGGGCTCCCTCTGCTCTCTGCAGGGCGCTCGGCTAACGATTCGGCAGATCTCTTGCGCGGTTAACGCAATATGGACAAGATGGGAACCTGTCTGACAGTCGGGTAGCCAGGCACCCTAGGGGGCAATGCGCACCCGTCGCCCGTCAGACAGGAGGGCACACCGATGCCGGCAGGCGATCCAACTCGAGACGACGCCCATTCAACGCACAAAGAAGGATTCGAGATGGGGAAGACACACAGCCTGACGGCGGTGATCGTGGCTGCCGCGGTAGCGATGACCGCGTGCGGCGGCGGGGGGACGGGTGCCGCCGAGCAGAAGGAGCTGAGCGTCTGGTTCAACGATCCGGGACCGAAGCTCCAGGAAACGGTGAAAGGGCTGATCTCGGGATTCGAGAAGGCCAATCCAGGGGTGAAGGTCAGCCTGCGCTTCATCGGCGGGGCCGACACCCACCAGCAGTTCGTGACCGCGATCGCCGGAGGGGCGCCGCCCTGTGTGGCCACCCTCGGCAACACCTGGACGCCCGAGTTCGCCCAGATGGGGGCGCTGGCGCCGGTGGACCTCACGCCCGAGCAGGCCAAGCAGAAGTTCGTCGGCTCGATGGTGGACAGCGTCACGAACGACGGCAAGATCTACGGATACCCCTACAACGTCGCCAACAGGGCGCTCGTCTACCGCAAGGACCTGCTGGAGAAGAGCGGCCTCGACGTCCCCAAGACCTGGGACGAGACCAAGGCCGCGGCCGCCAAGCTGGCCGCCGACAACAAGGCGGAGGGCATCGCCGGCTTCGGCATCGTCGGCGGTGAGATCTGGTACTACCTGCCGATGGTCTGGAACTGGGGCGGCGAGATCGCTGCCCAGCAGGACGGCAAGTGGACGGCGACCATGAACACGCCGCAGGCCAAGGCCGCCTTCGACTTCTACGCGAGCATGGTGCGCGACGACAAGGTCGCCCCCGCCGAGTCGGCCGGCTGGCTCGGCCCCGACGCGGTCAAGAGCCTCGGTCTCGGCAAGGTCGCGATGGGGCTGTTCGGCCCCTGGCAGATCAAGCAACTCGTCGCCGAGAAGCCCGAGCTGAAGGACCAGCTCGGCGTCGCGCTCATCCCGTCGGGCCCCGGCGGGAACAACGACACCTTCGCCGGCGGCAGCAACCTGGTCGTCTTCAACCAGTGCCCGGCCAAGACGGAGGCCACCGCGCTGCTGCACTACATGGTGGAGCCCCAGAACGTCACCCAGTACACCTCCGGCATCGGCATGCTGCCCGCCGCGCTCGACGGCATGAAGGCCGAGGCGGAGACCGGCTCGTTCGCCGACGACCTCTTCCGGCCGTTCGTCGAGCAGGCCCAGCACACCCGCTACATCCCCACCGACCCCGGCTGGGGCCGCATCGAGGGCAAGGGCTCGATCATCAACGCCATGCAGGCGCTGATCGGCGGCAAGTCCGACGTCAACACCACCATGTCGGACCTCAACACCGAGATGAACGCCGCCTTCGGCGGGTGATGCAGGTGGCCGACCACCCCCAGAGACTCGCCGCCCGGTTCACGGCCGCAGGCTCCCGCGCACGACGTACGTCCTCCGCCAACCGGCGGATGAAGCTGCTGCCCTGGCTGCTCATGGCCCCGACCGCGATCAGCGTCATCGCGGTCATCGGCTACCCGCTGGTGCAGACGGTCTGGCTCTCCCTGCACGAGGGCCAGGGCCTGATGACCGGCGAATGGGTGGGCCTCGGCAACTACGTCGAGATGTTCACCACGCCCGCCACGCAGGCCGCGTTCGTCCGCACGCTGGTGCTCACGGCCGTGACCGTGGGCGGCGCGATGCTCATCGCCTTCCTGACGGCGCTCGTGCTCAACTCGGGGCTGCCGGGGATGCGGCTCCTGACCGTCCTGGTGGTGCTGCCCTGGGCGATGCCCAGGGTGTCGGCGGCCATCCTGTGGAAGTGGGCGTTCGACAGCCAGTACGGCCTCGTCAACTGGGTCCTGGTCGCGCTGGGCATGGACCAGTTCGAGGGGTTCAGTTGGTTCAGCACGGGGCCGAGCGCCCTGGTCGTGGTGTCCGTCGCGATCATCTGGGCCAAGGTGCCGTTCCTGGCGATCGCCCTGCTGGCGGCGCTGAGGTCGGTGCCGGGCGACCTGGTCGAGGCCGCGCGGCTGGACGGCGCCAACGCCTTCCAGACGCTCGTCCGCATCAAGCTGCCGATCATGCGGCCGGTGGTGATGGTGCTGCTCATCCTGGCCACCATCCAGGCGTTCCAGGCGTTCGACCACATCTTCGTGATGACGGTCCCGCCCGGCGGGCCGAACCACTCGACCGAGATCATCTCGCTGCTGACGTACCTGGAGGCGTTCGCCTTCCTGGACGGCGGGATGGGCTCCGCGCTCGCCCTGCTCAGCTTCGTCGTCCTGGCGCTGATCACCTACGTCTACGTCCGCGCCCAACGAGAGGAGCTGCGATGAGCGCCTCCGCCCTCCCTGCCGGTGTCCGCAGGCGCAGGGTGCTGCGCCGGGCCGGGCGCACGGCCCTGGGGCTCTGCGCCGTGGTCATCGGCGTGGTCAGCGTCTTCCCGTTCTTCTGGATGCTCCTCACGTCCGTCAAGCCGGACCGGGAGATCTTCACGGTCACGCCGCAGTTGTGGACCTTCAACCCGACGCTGGAGCGGTTCGAGCTGCTGCTGTCCGGGGAGATCGGCAGGCAACTGGTCAACTCGCTGGTCATCGCGCTCGGGGCGACCGGGCTGGCGATCCTGTTCGGGACGCTGGCGGCGTACGCGCTGTCGCGGTTCGACGTGCCGGGGCGGCGGATCATCGCGGTGGCGCTGCTGGCCATCCAGATGCTGCCGGCGATCGTGGTGATCATCCCGCTGTTCACGCTCTACCGTACGGTGGGGCTGCTGAACACGTACGCGGGCGTGATCATCGCGCACATGGCGCTGTCCGTGGCGCTCGCGGTCTGGCTCGTACGCGGCTTCCTGGCCGGCATCCCGGTGGCCCTCGACGAGGCCGCGATGGTGGACGGCGCCGACCGCAACCGGGTGCTGATCCACATCATCTTCCCCCTCGCGCTGCCCGGCATCGGCGTCAGCGCGATCTTCGCCTTCATCACGTCATGGAACGAACTGCTGATCGCGATGACGTTCCTGCAGCAGGAGGAGATGAAGACCCTCCCAGGCGCGCTCCAGCAGTTCACCAACCAGTACGGCACCGACTGGGGCGGGATCATGACCGCCAGCACGATCTTCGCCGTACCGGTGATGATCTTCTTCGTCGCCATCCGCCGCTACCTGGTGGCCGGGATGGCGGTGGGCGCGGTGAAGGGATGACCGCCGGTGTCCCACAGACCCCGGTGTCCCACAGACCGGAATCCCACAGAAAGGAATCCCCATGGAACCGATGAAGGTCGCCGTGCTCGGCGCCGGCAACATCGCCATCCAGCCCAACGGTGTGCTGCCCAACCTGCACCACATCCCCGACAAGGCCGTGGTCACGGCGATCGCCGACCCGGTGGAGGAGAAGGCGGCCGCGGCGGCGCGGCGCTTCGGCATCCCGAAGTCGTTCACCTCCCTGGAGGACATGCTCGACTTCGGCGACTTCGACGCGGTCGTCAACCTCACCCCCATCCCCGTGCACGGCGAGACCTCGCTGAAGATCCTCCAGGCGGGCAAGCACCTCACCACCGAGAAGCCGGTCGGCGTCACCCTCGACGAGGTGGACGCCCTGGAGCGGGAGGCCACGGCCAGAGGGCTGTCGGTCGTCTGCGCGCCGCCGAACATGCTCTACCCCACCCGCCGCGAGGCCCGGCGGCTGCTGGCGGCGGGCACCATCGGGCGGCTGTGCTTCGTCCGGCACCGCTCGTCGGGCCCAGGGCCGGGCAGTATCGCGTGGCCGAGCGACCCGAGCTGGTTCTACGAGAAGGGCTCGGGGCCGATGTTCGACATCGGCGTCTACAGCATGCACGAGATGATCGGCATCCTGAACCGGCCGGTCAAGCGGGTGTTCGGGTTCTTCGGCATCACCGACGCGATCAGGACCGTGCCGGCGGGGCCGTACCGGGGGCTGGAGATCCCGGTGACCGCCAATGACAACAACCTGGTGCTGATGGACTTCGGTGACTCGCTGTTCGGCGTGGTGGACGGGACGTACAACGTGTGGGCGGCCAAGTCCCCGCGCATGGAGGTCTTCGGCCGGGAGGGCGTCATGAACATGTGGCGCAACCTGAACGAGACGACCGGGCAGCAGCTTGAGGTGTACCGGGTGGACCAGGAACGTTCCGTGCGCGGCTGGTGGGACGTCGCCCTCGGCGACCTGAGGTTCGCGCAGCAGCACGTTGACGACCTGAAGCGGGCCCTGATCGTGGAGCACCTGGTGGACGTGGTGCGCGGTGACCGGCAGAACGAGCTGCCGCTCGACCAGGCCAGGCACGCGCTGGAGATCATGCTGAAGGCCGAGCAGGCGGGCGAGACCGGGGAGGCGATCGAGCTGACCACCACGTTCGAGCCGATCCGCTTCGACCCGGGCGTCAAGGAGGAGGCCCTGGTCCATGGCTGACCTGCCCGCGCCGGTGCTCAAGTTCGGGGTGATCGGCCTGAGCGGCGACCACGTCTGGGACATGCTGGCCGCCCTGCGCGACCAGGAGGGCGTCGAGGTGGTGGCGGCGGCGGACCCGTCGCCCGCCCTGCGCGCGCGGGCGGCCACCGAACTGGGCGGCGTGACCTGCCACGAGTCGGCCACTGAGCTGCTCGACCTGGGAACGCTGGACGCCGTGCTCGTCTGCTGCGACAACGCGGCCAAGGCCGTCGCCGTCCCGGCCGCCCTCGCCCGTGGTGTCGCGGTCTACCAGGACAAGCCCCTGGCGGCGACCGCCGAGCAGGCGGCGGCCGTGGCCGCGGCGCTGGCCGAGCACGGCGGGACGGTGATGTGCGCCTTCCACACCGTCTTCGACCCGCTGTACGACGAGGTGCGCGACCTGGTACGCGGCGGGCTGATCGGGGACGTCCGGTTCGCCCGGGGGCTGGCCGGGCACGCGGGCTTCACCGCGCTCGGCGTGTCCGCGGACTTCCGCGCCTGGCTGACCGACCCGAAGCTCGGTGGGGGCGGGTCGTTCGTGGACCAGGCGGGCTACCTGCTGACGGCGTTCGCGGACTACGTCGGCCCCGTCCGCCGGATCAGCGGGTTCGGCGGACGCATCGATCCCGGCCTGCCCGCGGGGATCGAGGACAACACCGCCGCCATCGTGGAGTTCGAGTCCGGGGCGCTGGGCAGCCTCGACACCCGGTGGGGCCAGATCGGGCCACTGCCCCTCCGGTACGCCTTCCACGGCGGCCAGGGCACGGTGTCGTGCTTCTACGACCGGTGGGAGATCGTCACCACGGCGGACCGGCTCGACGGCTGGGACCCGATGCCCGCCCCGCCCGGCCTGCACGGCTTCCGGCGATCGGTCCTGCCCAGGTCCGGGTACGGCGAGGAGGCCCGCTACTTCGTCGAGCACCTGCGCAGCGGCGAACCGATGAAGCGGGCGGTGTCGGTGGAGTCGGCGCTGCACGTCCAGTCGGTGATCGCGGCCTACTACGCCTCGGTCGACCAGGGAACGGCCCAGCTCGTCGGCCCCTGAACCCCGGCCCTGCCGCCACGAGGACCACGAGGACCACGAGGACCACGAGGACCACGAGGACCACGGCCCACGTGGCACTCGTGGCGGTCGTCAGCGCGTGACGCCGTGGGTGTCCGGGAGGCCGAGCCCGTCGAACACGTCCATCGCCCGCTCACGGTAGGCGGGGTCGCCGAGGACGTCGGCCAGCGTGCGCAGGGTCCTGGCCTCTCCCAGGCGGTGGCCGGTCTCGCGGTGGATCTCCAGCGCGCGTTCCGCCTGCCGTGCCGCCTGGGCGTGGTCCCCGGACGCGTGCGCGAGGTCGGCGAGCGTGGTCAGCGCGAGCCCCTCCATGACGCGGAAGGACCGCTCGCGGGCGAGCCGGAGCGCCTGCTCGGCGTGGGAGGCGGCGTCGGGCGTGCCGAGCGCGGCGCCGGCACCCGCCAGCCGGATCAGACCGGCGGCCTTCGTGTACGGGTTGGCGTCGCCCACCACGTCCACCGCCTCGCGGAAGCGGTCCACGGCCTGCCCGAGCCGCCCGGCGGCCTCGTGCGCCCCGCCCAGGGAGAGCAGCGCGCTCGACTGGGCCAGGTGGTCCTCGACCGCGCAGCTTCCCGCGTGCGCCCGGCTCGCCAGCTCCAGCGCCTCGTCGTACCGGCCGAGGTCGCAGAGGACGTCGGCGAGCGCGGAGTCGCAGTAGGGGGCGAGGGACGGGTTCGGGGCGTGCTCGAGGAGGGCGCGCACCTGCGTGAGATGCTGGTACGCCTCGTCGAAGCGCCCCAGCAGATGACAGACCATGCCGAGGTTGCTGCGCGAATTGGCGTGGCGGCCCGTGGGGAACTCCAGGGCCCTGGTGAGGTGGTCGTAGGCGGAGTCCAGCCGGCCCAGTTGGGCGTACACCACGCCGAGATTGCTGTGCTTGACGGCCAGCCCGGCCTCCCGGCCGATCTGCCGGTCCAGCGCCATGCCCTCCTCGAAGCGGCGGGCGGCCTCGGCCAGCCTCCCGTGCCGCAGGTGGTTGCCCGCGAGGTTGCCCCGGATGGAGGACTGGCCCTCCGCCCATCCGGCCTCGTCGGCGAGCGCGAGGGCCTGGGCGTACATCGCGTCGGCGTCGGGCCGTTCCTGGAACGCGTGCGCGTCCGCCAGGGCCAGCACGGCCGCCGACCGACCGGCGACGTCGCCCTCCTCGGCGGCGACGGCCACCGCCGCCCGCGCGCACGACAGCCAGTCGCGCAGCCGGCCGCTCGACCAGAAATAGCCGCGCATCGCGTCGGTGAGCAGCCACACCGACGGCCGGGGGCCGGTGGAGACCGCCTGGTGGATCGCGTCGACGAGGTTGCCGTGTTCGGCGGCGGCCCAGTCGACGGCCTGCGCGGGGTCGTCGAACGCGGCGGGGGTCACGCCGGTGGGGGCGGTGCCCAGCGGCAGCCGGGCCCGGTTCGGGATCATGCGGTCGACGGCGGCGCGGACGCTGTGCAGGTACCAGTCGTACAGGCGCTGCCTGGCCTCCCTGAGGCTGTCCTGGCTCTGTTCGGCCTGGGCGCGTTCGGTGGAGTACAGGCGCAGCAGGTCGTGGAAGCGGTAGCGGCCGGGCGCGTACCGGTGGATCAGGTGCGCGGTGGCCAGCCGGGTGAGCTGCCGCCGGGCCTCGTCGGCGCCGGAGCCGCTCAGCGCGGCGGCGGCCTCGGCCGTGAAGTCCGCCCCTGGCACCAGGCCGAGCAGCCGGAACATCACCCGCTCCGGCGGCGGCAGGACGGCGTAGGACAGGTCCAGCGTGCCACGGACCGCGCTGCGCTCGTCGCCGTCGATGCGCAGCGCGGCGAGCCGGTTGCCCGCGCGCAGCGACGCGACGTAGTCCTCGACGCTGTGGTGGCGGTCAAGGGTGAGGTTGGCCACGGCGATGCGCAGGGCCAGCGGGAGGTGCGCGCACAGCCGTCCCAGCTCGGCGGTCGCCTCGGGCTCCGCCCCGGTACGGTCGTCCCCGAGGATCGAGGTGAGCATCGCCGCCGACTCCTGCGGGGAGAAGACACCGAGCGTCACGTGCGAGGTGTCGCCGTGCACGGACAGGCCGCGCAACTGGTCGCGGCTGGTGATCAGCACCACGGAGTCGGAGCCGGGCAGCAGCGGGCGCACCTGCGCCACGTCGCGCGCGTTGTCCAGCACCATCAGCACCCGGCGCTGGGCCAGCACGCTGCGCAGGAGGGCCGAGCGGGCGTCGAGGTCCGAGGGGATGCGCTGGGCGGGCACGTCCAGGCCCTGGAGCAGCACCTCCAGGGCGGTGGCGGGCTCCATGGGGCTGTCCGGGCCGAAACCGCGCAGGTTCACGTACATCTGGCCGTCGGGGAACCTCTGGCGGGTCAGGTGGCCCCAGTGGACGGCCAGGGCGGTCTTGCCCACGCCCGCCGTGCCGGTGACGACGGCGATCCGGACCGGTCGCGACGGCCGGTCGTGGCCCGGCTCCAGCAGGCGGTCGAGCGCGACCAGGGCGTCGGCCCGGCCCGTGAACGCGGCGATGTCCGAGGGGAGCTGCCAGGGGCGTACGTCGGCCGGCTGCTGCTGCTCGGCGACCGGTACGGGTATGAGCCGGGCGTCACCGACCAGGATCGACTGGTGCAACCGGCGCAGCTCTTCCCCCGGGTCGATGCCCAGCTCCTCCCGCAGCAGGCCGGCCACCGTGTGGTAGGCCCGCAACGCCTCGGCCTGGCGGCCGGACCGGTACAGCGCCAGCATCAGGTGCGCCCACAGCCGTTCCCTCAGGGGGTGCGCGGCGGTCGTCGCCTGCAGTTCGGCGACGACCTGCTCGTGCTGGCCCGACTGGAGACGGAGTTCGAGCCAGCGCTCCAGCGCCCGCAGCCGTTCCTCGTCCAGGAGGGTGGCGTGGTCGCGGTGCAGCGACTCCGAGGGCACGTCCGCCAGCGCGGGCCCGCGCCACAGCGCCAGCGCCTCCCGGAGTAACCCGGCCTCCCGCACGGCGTCGTGTTTCGCCCGCGCCTCGGCGGCCAGCGCGGTGAGGTCACGGAAGCGCAGGACGTCGAGCGTCTCCGGGGTGGCCGGCAGCGTGTAGGCGGCGTCACGCGTGGTGATCAGGCCGCCCTCGCCGCCGAGCGCCTGCCGCAGGCGGGACATGTGCGTGTGCAGGGAGGCGAGCACGTCTCCTGGAAGCTCGCTCTCCCACATCCGGTGGATCAGCTCGTCCTTGGTCACGAGCTGGTTGGCCTGGAGCAGCAGGGCGGCCAGGGCGGTTCGCTGTTTGGGTGAGGTGATGACGACCGGTGCGGCGTCGCTCGTGATCTCCAGGCGGCCGAGCACGCCGAAACGCAGACCAGGCGACGGTGTCATGTTGCCGTCCCGGAATTCCGTTTCCTGAAGGTGAACTCCTGAGAGGTCAGGAGACTGAGGGCATGGGACACGTGGTCAGGAGCCTTTCCCCCGTCGGCGATGAGCCGGTTCGTGTGGGCCGGCGCACCGGCACGATTGACGAACCCCCGTCATGCCCGGCGCGCCCGTGGACGACCTCAAGGGGAGCATAAACTGGTCTAGGCGGTATGTGTCAACCTGTGTTTGAGGATCCTTCGGCCGCCTCAAACAACAGTTGGGAGGTGTGGGGTGCAGGAAGAACGTCCTCGGACGCTGGCCGACAAGCTCAACCACCTGTTCGCGACCATTCACCCGGGCGGGCGGGGGCCGTACTCGAACACCGAGGTCGCGGCGGGAATCACCGCGAACGGCGGAGCGATCACGGACGCCTACGTCGGGCTCCTGCGCAGCGGCAAGCGCAGCAACCCGACCTACAACCACCTCAAGGGCCTGGCCGAGTTCTTCGGCGTCAGCGTCAACTACTTCTTCGACGACGAGGTCGCCGCGCGGATCGACTCCGAGCTCGAACTCGTGGTCGCGATGCGCGACAACGACGTGCAGCAGATCGCCCTGCGCAGCAAGGACCTGACGCCGCAGAACCGTACGGCGATCCTCACCATCATCGACCAGATCCGGCAGATGCAGGGTCTGCCTCCTTCCACGTAGGGGGCGGGCCGTTGGGGTGGAGACTGCGCAGGACCTGCTCGGCCAAGTTGCGCGAGCTCGACCTTCCGTCGCCCTTGACCGTGCCGGGCCTGCGCGCCCATCTGGAGGAGACCAGGCGACGGCCGATCACCCTCATGCCCCTGCGCGGGCTCGAACTCGGCGGCCCCTGCGGCATCTGGGTCGCGACCCAGGAGACCGACTTCATCCTCTACCGCGACAACACCTCGCCGGTGCATCAGTCGCACATCATCCTGCACGAACTCTCGCATCTCATCTTCGAGCACTCGCACGGCCTCGAAGGCGACTACCGCCAACTGCTGCTGCCGAACCTCGGGACCGCCGCGATCCAGCACATCCTGGGCCGGTCGGCCTACGCCGTACGCGAGGAGCGGGAGGCGGAGACGCTGGCGTCCCTGCTGGCCCAGCGCATCACCCAGACGCCGGAGAACGCGGGCGGCCGGGATGCGGCGCAGGATCGAACACTGCGCGACCTCCTCGAATGACCCGGACCTCCCCTGAACGACCCGGATCACCTTGAACGGCCCGGACCTCCAGAACGACCCGGACAATTCCCCGAATGACGCGGACAGAGCGGACCCACTGTTCTTGATCTTCCTGCATCTCGCCATCGCCGTGCTCTGCTGGCTCGTCCTGGCACTGAAGACGGCCGACCTGGTCAGGCAACCACGGAACCCGGGTCTGCGCTGCCTGGTCGTGGTCTGCCTGGGCCTGAGCATCGCCCTGACGGTGGGGCTCGCGCCGGTCTACTCCTGGATCGACCGGCTGGCCCAGATCCCGAACGTGGCCAAGCTGATCCAGCACCTCGCCACCATCAGCGCCTGTGGCGCCGTCAGCGTCATGCTCGTCCACCTCGACCGCGATCGGCCCGGCGCACCCACGCGGGCACGGTGGCGGATGGCCCTCGCCGGTGGCGTCGCGATCGTGATGGCGGTGCTGTTCTCCCTCGCCCCCGTGGACGTTTCCGAGACGGTGCTCTTCGCCGAGCGCTACTCGACGGCGCCGTTCATTCCGGCCTACATGTCCCTGTTCCTCGCCATGATCGCGCTGGCCTGCGCGGACATCGCGGTCTCGACCTGGAGACACGGGCGGCGGGCGCGGCAGGGGGCGACTCCCTACGTGCGGGTCAGCGTCCGGCTGGTCTCCGCCGCCGCGTTCTCCGGAGTCGTCTACTGCCTCTTCAAGGGGCTCTACGTCGCCGTCCGGTTCTTCGGGTTCTCCCCGTCGACAGGGGAGAACACCGTCTCGACGCCGCTGGCGCTAACGGCCGTCATCCTCGGCGCCACCGGCCTGGCCCTGCCCAAGGCGGGTACGGCGATCGAGGCGTTCCGCAGGCGGCTCGGATTCCTGCGCGCCTACCGGCGGCTGTATCCGTTGTGGTCCGCCCTGCGGGCCGCCACGCCGGAGATAGCCCTGCACCGGCCGCGCGGGCGGGAGCCGTTCGCCATCCTCGACATCGAGTACCGGCTGTACCGCCGCGTCATCGAGATCAACGACGGGCTGCTCGCCCAGGGCCTCGCCGACCAGCCCGCCCAGCCGGACCGATCGCTGGACGACGAGATCAGACGGCTCCTCGTGATCGCCGACGCCTGCCGCTGAACGAGGACCGCGCTGAACGAGGACCGCCCTGAACAAGGATCGCGAACGGGCGGCGATCAGGGCCGCCGGTCGGGGTGCCGGCGGACGCGGTTCGCCTCGCGGGCGAGGGCCCAGGCATCCGCGACCGGGCCGACGTGGCCGAGCTTGTCGGGGTTGATCACCGTACGGATGGTCTGGACCTGCCCGTCGAGTACGTCGAGAACGAGGACGGTGAGCACCTTGCCGTCCCGGTCGCGGAAGATCGCGCCCGGCTGGCCGTTCACCTCGTGGGGCTCCACGACGATGCCGATCGCGACGAACGGCGCGACGAAGGCGGCGAGCACCCGCGCCACGTTGTCGGAGCCGACGATCTCCCTGGCGATCTGCGGGGCCTTGCCGCCGCCGTCGGCGACCATCCGGACGTCGGCGGCGAGCAGCTCCCGCAGCCCGTCGACGTCGCCCTCCCTGAAGGCGTCGAAGAAGCGCCCGGCCAGCTCGTCGCGTTCCCTGCGGTCGGCCTCGAACCTGGGCCGTCCCGCGTCCATGTGGCGGCGGGCCCGCACCGCGAGCTGGCGGCACGCGGCCTCGGACCGCCCCACGGCCGACGCGATCTCCGGGAAGCCGAACCCGAACACCTCCCGCAGCACGAAGACCGCCCGCTCCGGCGGGGTCAGCCGTTCGAGCAGCAGCAGCGCGGCCATCGACAGCGAGTCGGCCAGCTCGGCCGAGCGCTCCGGGTCGTCGTACGGGTCGCTCAGCAGCGGCTCGGGGAACCACGGCCCGACGTACTCCTCCCGCCGTACGCGGGCCGACCGCAGCACGTCGATCGAGATCCGGGTCACCACCGACGAGAGGAACGCCTTGACCGACCTGGGCTCCTCCGATGCGCCCTCGTAACGCAGCCAGGTCTCCTGGACCGCGTCCTCGGCCTCGGTCACGCTGCCCAGGATCCGGTACGCGATCGCGAACAGCAGCGGGCGCAGCCCCTCGAACTCCTCCGTCCGGCTCATGCGCGCCCCCCGATCCCACCGGTCACGAACTCCCCCATGGCCGCCACTTCCTGACTCCCGAGTCGGGCTCCCCTACCTGAGACGAGACAGCGCGGCCGTCTGTGACAAGGGCGGGACGGCCGTGTCCGCCCGCCACCCTCCAGGACGCTCCGCGGTCCGGAGCCGCCGAGCGGGCAGACCCGCGTCAGACCGCTCCCGGCCGCTGTCACAGCCCGCCGGGGCCACCTCGTCTCCAGAGGTGTCATCACCGACCCCAAAGGGAGATCACCATGGAAGCCCGGCTGAACCACCTCACCAACCCGCTCTCGGCGAAGCTCCTGAAGCACCTGGTCTCCGCGGGCAGGATCGTGTCGGACTCGGCTCTGCCCGCCGCGACGCAGCAACTGGCGGCGCTGCGGGTCAGCCAGATCAACGGCTGCGCCGTCTGCGTCGACATGCACACCAAGGACGCCGCGCACGCGGGGGAAACGTCGGTGCGGCTCAACCTGGTCGCGGTCTGGCGGGAGGCGACGGTCTTCACCGAGGCCGAGCGGGCCGCGCTGGAGCTGGCCGAGCAGGGCACCCGCGTCGCCGACGGCGCCGGGGGCGTCAGTGACGAGGTCTGGGCGAACGCCGCCGAGCACTACGACGAGGACCAGCTCACCGCCCTCGTGCTCCTCGTCGCCTTGATGAACGCCGTCAACCGGCTGAACGTCATCACCCAGCAGCCCGCCGGCGACTACCAGCCCGGCCAGTTCCAGGCGGCCCACTCCGCACACCACTGAAGGGTCTCACGGACGTGCGGCCCGCCCGCCGCCGGGTCGTACCGCGCGGCCGGGGGTCCTACTCGTGGGGGAGCAGGTAACGCCACGACAGCGCGATGGGCTCGCCGGTCGACGTCCGATAGACGTGCCAGGATCCGTCACCCGGGATCAGCCGGGCGATCGCGTGCGCCTTGCGGCCCTTGTAGTCCTCGCGGTTCGCGCTCGCCGAGTGCCCCTGCGTCTCGGGTGGCAGGGGCACGCCCTCCGGCAGGGGCTCGGCGTTCGCCGCAGGGGTCGTGACCCGCTCGGCGGACAGCCGAACGCGGTCGGCGGAGTAGCTCCGGCCCCGCGCGGCGACGCGGTCGGCCAGGCCGGCGAGGCGATCGCGGGCGGTGACGATCGCGGCGTCGTAGCGGTCCGCGCCGGCGTCCAGGTACGGCACGTGCACCTCACGCATCCCGCCGCCGTCGTCGACGCCGAGAACCGTCGTGGGCATGTCATGGACCCGCACCGATCCCGGCCGCGGCGAAGCGGTGGCGGGCTGCCCTGCCAGGTCGTGGTCCAGGGCCTCGACCAGGGTTTCGACCTCGGCAGGTGGCAGGCGCAGCTCGTACGCGGCGTCCACGACGGCCAGGCCGTCGGCATAGACCACCAGCCTCGGAGGGCGGACGGCCGGCAGGCCGGGGGCCACCCGACCACCCACACGCAGCCACTCGGCGACAGGACGCCGCGCGGGGCCGGACGAGACCGGCTCGGGAGCGGGCCGGCCCGTCCGCTCCGGACTCGTCCCGGTCCCGGCCTCCTGAACTCCCGGTCCGCCGCACGCCGCGAGCGCCAGCACCAGTACGACGACCCAACTCCATCTCATACCCCAGAAGACGATCACCGTCGGGGCCCGGTTCACCCGTCGGGTCACGACGCCGTGCTCTGGACGTCCCTACGTGCTCAACGTGCCATGCCGCCCCTGAACGTCACGGCCGGAGCAGGGCGCGGACGGCCCGCTCGGCCTCCGGGGGAGCGGTGGCGATGACCGCGTCCAGCGTGGTGCGGGCTGGTCGCCGGCTCCCTCGCGGTGTCGGCGGTCGGCTTCCTCCTGTTGGCGCTGCTCGACCAGGAAGCGGGCCTGCCCCTCCTGATCGCCGGCATCGTCGTCGTGTACGTCGGCCAGGGCCCGATCATGGCGTTGGGCACCGACCTCGTCGTGGGCTCCGCTCCTCCCGAGAAGGCCGGGTCCGCCGCCGCCATGTCGGAAACGAGCACCGAACTCGGCCTCGCCCTGGGCGTCGCCGCCCTGGGGAGCGTCGGGGCCGCCGTCTACCGGCACACCGTGCCCGGCGCCCTTCCCGCCGACCTGCCGCCGGAGACGGCCTCCGCCGTCCGCGACTCGATCGAGGCCGCCGTCGCCGCCACCGCGCACCTTCCGCCCGCCCTGGCGCAAGCAGTCATGAGCTCCGCCAGGGCGGCCTTCTCCTCCGGCCTCAATCTCGTCGCCGGGATCGGGGCGGCCGTCACCCTGGTCCTGGTCGTTCTCGCTCTGGCACTCCTCCGCACGCGGACCCCCGTTCCCGAGCCCGGCCCTGCCGAAGCTCTCGACCAGGGCGTCGGACCCGCCCAAGAGCCGCGTGATCAAACCCGGTGAACGCCTGGCAGGGCCCGTTCGGCAACCGGCCAGGACCGGTGTGCTCGCTTCGGCGGCCGGCGAGGGCGCCAGGTCTGTGCGGCGAGCAGGAGGCCACGTCGTACGGCTCGACGCATGAACGCGAGAGCCTCCGCTCGTTTACGGCCTGGGGCTCGGGGCAGTGGCCCGTCCATGGCTACCCTCCTCTGGATCATCGCTGTCATCCTCGTCGTCTCCGGCATCTACGTACTCCTGGCCCGTCGCGACCTCCTTTGGGGCATCGTTCTGATCGTCGTCGGGCTGCTGGTCGGTCCCGGCGGGGTGAGCATCTTCAACGTCTGACCCCCACCCAGGCCCCGGCCGCCTTCCTCCAAGTGCGGCCGAGGACCTGGCGCCCAACCCGCTCGGCGTGGAGGGCTGCGCCAGAGGGCATACGGCTGACGCCGGTCATGGAGAGGTGGTGAAAGCCTTCGACAGGCCGGTCACGTCCAGGACCCTGCGCAACATGCCGTGTACGTGGGTCAGCTCCATGTGACCGCCCGCCGCGAGGAGGCAGCTCTGCGCGTGGAGCAGGGCCTCCAGCCCGTTGGAGTCGCAGAATTCGAGGCCTGCGGTGTCGATGGTGAGGCACGTGCAGCCCTTCTCCAGGGCGGTGTCCACGAGCGGTTGGAGAAGCGGCGAGGAGGAGAGGTCGAGATCGCCGTCCAGAATCAGCGCACCGGCAGGGGCATGGACGACCAGGCGTAGGTCCAGTGTGTTCATCGAAGACATCACCTCGTGATGTGGCGTCGCGTACGGGTGTGTCCCCGTACGGACCGAACCACCCCTACAGGCTACGCCTCGGCGTTCCTCACCATGGAAGCTCTACCGCGCGGATCGTTTACTTCGGGCACGCCGGGTAGTGGACCCGCGAAAAGGCTCCCCAAAGGGAAAGGAAACCGCCTGGAGCTGACCGATATGCAGGTGTTCAATTCTCTGAAAAAGAGGACATCATGATCATCGTTGGGATAATCCTCTTGCTGCTGGGGTGGCTGCTAGGCATCTCGGTGCTGTACACCATCGGTGTCATCGCCATCGTCATCGGCCTGGTCCTGCTCCTCCTGGGCTTCATCGGCCATCCAGTCGCCGGCCGACGGCACTGGTTCTGACGATCAGGCCCGACCCGGGCCCGGCCTCCCCGATCGACGCGCGAAGCCGCCCCTACCCCGGTAGGGGCCGGGACAGGAGGTCTCCCCCTGTCCCGCCCCCGCCCCGCCCCTCTGCCTGCGGCCGACGAAGAGCGGTTGGACTACCTACCTGAGGGTCGTCGCTCGCGCCTTGGCCGCGTTCTTGGACGACGTCTTACCGGTCATGGGAAGGCAGGGCGGCGTCTGGAAGACGACGCCGTCCAGGAAGTTGCCGATCGCCGGGTTGCCGCCGGCGGCCGACACCGACTCGAAGGCGAAGCGGGTGACGGTCTGGCCGGCAGGGACGACGTACGTGCCGGTGTAGTGGCCCCAGGCGGTGTTGCCGTCGGAGATGTCGGGGGAGGAGGCCCCGTCCGGGGTTTGCGCGGTGGTGGCGCCCGGCGCGCCGATGAGGACGCGCATCACGTCGGTCCCCGCCCTGCCTCGGTGGTACAGCGACCAGGTCATCACGGTTCCTGGAACGGTGGGGACGTCCTGGTAGAGCGTGGAGACCTCGTTGGCGTTGAGTTCGGCGAACTGCTGGCCGTCCGCGGCCGGGACGCCGCTGGAGCTGTTCCAGAACTCCAGCTTGCGGTCGGAGGCGGTGGTGTGCCAGCCGACACTGGGGTTGGTGGAGGCGTCGGGGATGTTCCAGTCGTACCGGTTCACGGCGGGTGCCTCGAAGCTGCCGTTGACCAGGTTGATGGGCTTGCGGGTGCAGGTGACCGTGACGGTGACCGTGGCGGTGCTGGTGCCGCAGGCGGTCTCGATGGTGTACGTGAAGGTGTCGGTGCCGGCGCGGTCCTTGTCGGGCGTGTAGACCAGTTTGTCGCCGGAGATCTTCACGGTGCCGTGGGCGGGCTGGGTGACCCTGCTGATCGTCGGGGCCGTCCCGGTGTCGTTGGCCAGCACGGGCACGGTGACGGCGGTGTCCTCCGTGGTGGTGGCGGTGTCGTCGGCGGCCCTGGTGGGTGAGATCGACTGCCCGTCGACGATCTGGATCGCGGGCGCGGCGGTGTTGTTGCCGAGCTGGCCGGGAGCGGCGACGACGCTGCTGATCCCGCTCGGCCGGATGGTCATGCTGCGCCCGACGGTGCCCTGCCTGACCTGGAAGGTGATGACCGTCGGCGCCGGGTCGGTCTTGGTGCCCGGCGACTGGACGCTCAGGGTGTTGCCGCTGAGGGCGCCGTTCCGCACCTGCCCCACCACCTGGGCGTTGGCCAGCAGGGACGACAGGTCCCACATGGTGGTGTAGGTGCGGACGAGCAGCGGCCACTGGGCCGTGCGGTGCGTCAGCGTGAGGGTGAAGGTGCCGCCCGGCGCGATCTGGCCGCCCCACAGGGAGGGGGAGGTGGTGACCGAGATGGAACCGCTGCCCAGGCGCATGCCGAGCGCGTTCTTCCAGTAGTACTCGACCGGGTAGTTGGCCTGTCCCTGCCGGACGCAGGGCGTGCCCGCGGCTTGGTGGACCGGCTTGCGCGGGGTGGCGTCGGCGACCGCCCGCGTCTGGGACGCGGCGGGGGCCGCCGCGAGCAGGGGGATCATGAGGGCGCCGGTGAGGGCTGCCGCCGCCAGGGCCTTGACCCGGGTGGGAAGGCCGCGCGGGGGACGTGGTGTGGGGTTCAACTAGCCATCCTCGCTGTGAGTAGTTGGCAAATAACTATCTGTAGTCATCGGGGGAACGCAAGAGATTTCGCGAGTCGCTATCAAGCGCCTGGCGGTACGGCGGTCAGGAGCGGGGAAGGAGCGGCCCGAGGGGACCGAGGTCGATGTTGAGGTCGGCCGGAGTCAGGTCGAAGCGCTCGCACAGCTCCGCCATGGCCTCCTCCAGACGCATCAGCGTCAGGCCCAGCACCTCCACCTGCTCGTCCGACAGGTCCCCCTGCTCCATCCGCCGGATGGACTGGCGTTCCACGAGCTGGCGGATGAGTTCGACGAGTGTCAGGACGAGGCGGGACAGGTCCCGCTCCACGGCCTCGCGGTCGGCCTCGATGTGCAGCCGCCTCGACGGCACGCGGTCCGCCCGGCGGGCGCTCTCCACGTTCCTGATCTCATTCACCGCGACGCGCGCCCACGATCGTGTCGGACTCCCGCACGGACATGACCAGGGCGCGCAGGGAGATGCGGACGAGGTCGATGTCGGCGATCGACAGCACGAGGTCGCCGCTGACGACCACACCGCCCGCGAGCAGCCGATCCAGCAGGTCCACAAGTGCCACCCGCTCGGAGGGCAGACGGCCCTCACGGGCGAGCACGCCGCCGCGCGGCTCAGGGTACGTCATCACGCGCCTCGCTCTCCGCGCTCTCCAACGGCTCGACCGGCGTGGTGAAGGAGTAGGGCGCCCACGGACCCGTCAGCTCGACGTCGACGCCCTCCCCGCGCAGTTCCTGGACGAGTCGTCCGAGCTCCTGGGATCGTGCCGCGTCGACCAGGTAGGCGCCGTTGAGGACCATCCACTCCGCGCGGCCGGTGAGCTGCGGGTCCTGGGCACGGTGGCGGCAGCTCGCCACGGCGACGGCGCTCAACGTGTCATGGATCCGTTCGGCCCGCGCGACCGCCTGGCGCCAGGCTTCCTCGCGAGTCTGGAGGCTGGCCTGCCGCCTCTTCAGGTACGCCGTGCCCGGACTGCTCGCAGCGGCCGTCTCCTCCGCCGAGGGCGCCGCCGATGGGGCGACGAACACCTTGACCCCCCATTCGTCGTGACCGGCGATGCGGGACAGCACCTCGACGAAGTCGTCATGCCGCCGCTCCAGAAGCTCTCGGACCTGTGCTTCGTCGCGGTAGACCGTGACCAGCCGAACCGGAGCGGTCGGCGCCCTCTCCGCCACCGCCTCCACCACCCGGTGGTGGGCGCGGGCGGTCTCACCGAGCCAGTCGAGGTCCTCCAGCGACTCCCGCAGCGGCTCCTCGCCGAACTCCGTCAGCGAAACGGCGCTCACGTACGCCGCGAGACCGGCGTGGGAGATGGCCCGCACCGGCCCGCCCGCCACCCCGGTCAGGCCCTCCAACGGCGGGGCGTCCCGCGCCAGGGCGACCGCGTAGAGGTAGGTGCCCACCACGTCATTCATCGGGCCGCTCCTCCCACCGGGGCTTCCTGACGCGTTCCGGCTGCTCCGGCTCGCGGGGCCGCGTCCTGGCGCTCTCCACTCTCCCCGGCAGCGCGCGGCGCGTGCCCTCCGCGGTGGCGAGCTCCCTGCGGAGCCTGCGGTTCTCCTCCAGCAGTTCCTGGTTCTTCCCGGTCAGCCAGGGGTCGTGCTCCCACCAGTCGATGCCCATCTCCCTGGCCGTGTCGACCGATGCGATGATCAACCGGAGCTTGATGGTCAGCAGCTCGATGTCCAGGAGGTTCACGCGGATGTCACCCGCGATCACGATCCCCCGGTCGAGGACCCGCTCCAGAATGTCGCCAAGGTTCGCCGGCTCCCGGCTGGTGGGACCGTAGGAGTGGCGAATCATCGGGCTCGATTCGGTCATGTCGCCGTTGCCTCACGCGTTGTCGCTGCTCCCGCGCCTGTAGCGCCGCTTTCTCTGGTAGGCGATCAGATTTCCCTCCCTGTCCAGCTCGGCCTGGTAGAGCGCGAGGATGTCGCCGGACGAGGGGATGCGACGATCCTCGACCACCTCGACGTCGACCATCCAGCCGTTCTCGACCGCCTGCACCCGTGTGGCGCCTTCCACCTCCCTGGCGGTCAGGTCGGAGATGTGCCGCAGCCCGGCCGCTCCGGCGGCCATCGCCGACAGGACGCGGGTGCCCACGCCGGCCCGCTCCTTGCGCTCCGCCTCGTCGCGTCTGGCAGGCACACGATCATCCCCTCTCCTGTCCGCCGGTCACCGTGCCGGCACCCACGGGACCCGATCGGCCGGTCATCTGCCGGAGGAGCAGCTCCATCTCGCGGGCCGCGTCCTCCTCCGACATCGCGCCGACGGCCTTGAGTCGTTCGATCTCCTCCAACCGGTGCCGGACCACGACCGGGTCCCGCACCTCGCGCTCGACCTGTTCCCGGATCAGCTCGCCCAGCTTGACCACGCCCTTGACGGGAGCCGCCGGCCAGCCGAAGAGCAGGCTGATCAGCCCCATCAGACACCTCCCCGCGCGGACGCCACGAAGTCGTACGCGGCCATCGGGCCCAGCAGACGGAAGTCCACCCGTCCCGCCCACCGCCCGGCGAAGTCCGCCACGACCTGCTCGAGCTCGGCCTGCCGGTCCTTCTCCATGAGAAGCGCCAGGTGGATGGCGTCCTCCTCGTGGGAGGGCGCCCGCACGGCGGCGAGCACGCTCACCGGCTCCACCGCCTCGAGGACCGCGTCCGTGTCGGCCTCGCGCTTGGCGGCGATCGCATCGTCGACCAGTTCCCCGAGTTCCACCCGCAGGTCTCGGGCCGCTTCTTCGCCCACCTCGCGGATCTGGTCGCGAAGTTTCGCGGCCTCGGGGTACTCGTCGAGCACCTCCCACAGCACGGCCTCCTCGACGTAACGGCCCTTGACGACGTACTGGGCCCGTCCCTCCATCTCCTGCAGCGCGTGGAGGAACTCGTCGTGATGAGGGGCGAGCAGCTCGTCGACGACCGCCTCCGGGCTCGATACGACCGAGCCGAACCGCAACGGCAGCACGGGGACCTCGGCCGCCGTGGCATCCAGCAGCTCTTCGTGCCCGAGGAGGTCCTCGGGGGTGCCGAGCGGGCGGTCGAGCGCGACGTCGCTCACCAGAGCGGCGATCTCGCCGTGTGGGATGGACGTGACCTTGGCCTTCGCGCCGTCGCCGACGCCTTGAGCGTCCTCGGCCACCTCGACATCCTCCGGGACGAGGCCGTAGACGTACACGCCGACGGCTGGTTCGGTGGCGGCACCCATGTCAGCGCTCCTCTCTCTCCTGCCACCGCGCTTCCCGGCGTTCCTCTCCGCGGTCGCCGACGAGGTCGTGCAGCTTCTCTCCGGCCGCCTCGAGCACGCCTTGAGCGATGTCCTTGCTCCTGCTGCCGATCTGTCCCTGTTTCGCGGCCTGCACCATCTCGGGAACGCCTGGCGGCTTCGACTCGGCGAGGTCCAGCCGGTTCACGGCCTCGGCGAAGCGCAGGTAGGTGTCCACGCTGGCGACGACGATGCGCGCGTCGATGGTCAGAATCTCGATGCCGACGAGCGAAGCTCTGACATACGCATCGATGACGAGCCCCTTGTCCAGGATCGTGTCGATGACGTCGGCCAGACTCGATGCAGATGGGCCTCTGGCCACTCCCCCCGCCGCGGGTTGGACAGTCATGCCTCTCCCTCTTCCTCATGATCTGTCGCCGGCGGTGTCCTGTCATTACCGCCGTTCTGTCATGACCGCCGGGCGACCGGCCTGCGACGTACCGGTCGTGACGTGGGTCCCTCCGCGTGGACCGGCCGTTCCGGCCGCTCTTCGCGTTCCATCCGCGGACGGCGCTCCCGGGCGGTCTCTTCCTCTCCCCCTTCCGCTTCCGGTTCCTCCTCTGCCATCGCCTGCGGCTCTTCCTCCTCAGGCTCCTCTTCTTCCTCGGCTTCTTCGCCCTCTTCCGCCGGCACTTCCTGCTCTTCGGCCCGCTCCTCCTTCAGAGCGGTCTCGTGGTCCTTGACGACCTCGCCATCGTGGATCTCGCCGCGCCAGCCGTCGTCCACCGCCTCGTCCGGGTGCATCATGGTCGCGGTCATCACGTGCCGCGCGAAGTGCTTGAGCTCCAGGCGCGCCCGCCTGCCCTGGGCCCGCCACAGGTTGCCGACATGCTCGACGACGCCCTGCGGGTGATACTCGAGTACGAGCACGACCCGGGTCAGCTCAGGCGCGAGCTCGTGGAAGGTCACGGCGCCGTCGACACGGCCCTTGGCGCCCTTGGACCGCCAGATGATCCGCTGGTCGGGCACCTGCTCGACGATCGTCGACTCCCACGTCCGCCGGGAGAAGAAGACGCGCGCCTGCCACATGAGTTTCTCGTCGGAGGACTGCTCCACCATCTCGACCTTCTTCATGAAGTTCGGGAACTGCTGGAACCGCGTCCACTGGTTGTAGACGACCCGCACCGGGGCGCCGATGTCGACCTCTTCGACGATGTTGGTGAGCTTGAGCTTCTTGGCCTTGTCCTTGCCCTTCTTCCCGCCACCGGTCAGCAGTTGCCGGCCGCGCTCGAAGAGCCCGCGGGCCACTCCCTTGACGGCTCCCGTGACGGCGTCCTTCGATACCGACCCGCCGCCCGGCTTCCCGGTGAGCGCGGACACGAGGCCCGTTCCGGTTCCCTCCGCGTAGTCGGTCAACCGGCCGGTGACGCCCTCGACCTTGTCCGCCAGGGACACCAGCGACCGTTCCGCCACGGCCTGGGCCAGGTTTCGCAACTCGTTCGTCAAGTGCTGCGTCGGCAACTCCCGGACCAGCTCCCGGACCGGGCCGGCCTTCGTTTCCTGAGTCACCCGACTCACCTCCGGTTCCTGCCGGCCAGGCGCGACTCTCGCAGGGTCTTGACCGCCTCTTCGCGCATACTCCCGCGGGAAGGCTTCCGCTCGGGTGCCTCCTCCTCGTAAGGCTCTTCTCGTGCGTACTTCTCGCGTGTCTCCCTCTCTCCCTCGTCTCCGGCTCTCTGCCTGGGGACGGAGGGAGCGCGCAACGACTCCGCGCGATCGTGGAGTTTCGAGCTGAGAGTGTCGATCTGCTTGCTCGTCGCGGCGACGGCGGCCGCCTTGCCGACCTCCAAGAGGTCGCCGCGGAGACGCCCGACGATGTTCTCGATCTCGGGCGACGTGCCGAGCACCTTCATTCCCTGCTCAAGCAGGCCGCCATCGCCCTGTCGCCGCATCTTCCCCGCCACGCCTGCCGCGACCAGAGCGGTCGCCAACCGCAGCTTGTGACGCCGGCCGAGGTAGTACCCGGCGATGATGGCCAGTGCCACGCGGATGCTGTCTTTCATGATTGGTGCTCCTCGCTCTCCTGCCTCGCCCGTCCCGGCGGCACGCCGTGCGGGGAGAAACCTGGGCAGGAGTGCTGCTTGTGGAGAGATCAACCAGAGCCCTGTGAGCCCTGCAACCAAGTACCGCCTCTACCCGTCAATCCGGACAAACAAACACATATCGGTCATCCTGGATACAGGTCAGGCGCTGCCGCCCTCCTGGTCCCGCGCCGCCCGGGCGCGTAACGGCCCGTTGCCCGGGCAGTGAGGATTTGTCGATCCCCGGACTCCGGACAACACGCAGTGACAAGGAGGCCGATATGGCTCGGAACGAAAAGATCAAGGGCAAGGCCGAAGAGGTCGAGGGCAGGGCCAAGGAACGTCTCGGTGAGGCCACCGGCAACGAATCCCTGCAGGCCAGAGGGCATGGGAAAAAGGTCAAGGGCAATCTCAGGCAGGCAAAGGAGAAGGTGAAGGACGCCTTCGAGAAGAAGTGATCCGGCTGCCGTACAGGCCGTGGGGGGGGGGGGGGGGGGGGGGGGGGGGGGGGGGGGGGGGGGGGGGGGGGGGGGGGGGGGGGGGGGGGGGGGGGGCGGGGGGGGGGCCCCCCGGGGCGGTGCCCCCGGCCGGGGCGACGGCCCGGGCCGGCCCCCCGCCGCCCCCCCCGGCCTCCCCAAACCCCCGCCCGGCCCCCCCCCCACGGCCTGTTCAAGATGAGCGGGTCGGATGGGCCGGTCGCGGGCTGAGCGGCGTGGCTTCTGGGGGCTCGGCGTCGATTAGGCCTTCGGTGCAGGGGGAAGTCCATGTTCGTGTCCCCCCGGCAGTCGGCGGGAGGGGGACATGTCGTGGCCGGGATCGACGAGCAGCCGGTGCCCGCGACCCCTGTGCGGGCCGGTCGCCGGGCCAGGGCCGGGCGGTTGATCGTTTCTTGGCTGTCCACCACCGACCACAAGGTGGTCGGGTATCTCTACCTCACGACCAGCTTCACGTTCTTCCTCCTGGCCGGTGTCATGGCGATGGTGATCCGCGCCGAGTTGCTCGGTCCGGGGCTGCAGGTGGTCACGCGGGAGCAGTTCAACCAGCTCTTCAGCATCCATGGCACGATCATGCTGCTGCTGTTCGCGACGCCGCTCTTCGCCGGGTTCGCCAACTTCGTCATGCCCCTGCAGATCGGCGCCCCGGATGTCGCCTTCCCCCGGCTGAACATGGTGGGTTACTGGTTGTTCCTGTTCGGCGGGCTCATCGTGGTCAGCGGCTTCCTGGTGCCCGGCGGGGCCGCCCCCTTCGGCTGGACCGCCTACACTCCGCTGTCGACGCTCGAGTTCACCCCCAGCCCCGGCATCGGCGGGGACCTGTGGGTGATGGGGCTGGCACTCAGCGGGCTGGGCACCATCCTCGCCTCCGTCAACTTCATCACCACCATCATCTGCATGCGAGCGCCGGGCATGACCATGTTCCGGATGCCGATCTTCACCTGGAACACCCTGCTGACCAGCATGATGGTGCTGCTGGCGTTCCCGGTGCTGGCGGCGGCGCTGCTGGTGCTGGAGTCGGACCGCAAGCTCGGCACCCATGTCTTCGACGCGGCCAGCGGTGGCGCGATCCTGTGGCAGCACCTGTTCTGGTTCTTCGGCCACCCCGAGGTGTACATCATCGCGCTGCCGTTCTTCGGCATCGTGACCGAGGTGATCCCGGTGTTCAGCAGAAAACCGCTGTTCGGCTACCTCGGGATGATCGGCGCCACCATCGCGATCGCCGGGCTGTCCATGACCGTGTGGGCCCACCACATGTTCGTCACCGGGCAGGTGCTGCTGCCGTTCTTCTCGCTCCTGACGTTCCTCATCGCGGTGCCGACCGGGGTGAAGTTCTTCAACTGGACCGGCACCATGTGGCGCGGGCACCTGTCCTTCGAGACGCCGATGCTGTTCTCCGTCGGCTTTCTCGTGACCTTCCTGCTCGGCGGGCTGACCGGCGTCATCCTCGCCTCACCGCCGCTGGACTTCCACATCAGCGACACCTATTTCGTCGTCGCCCACTTCCACTACACGGTCTTCGGCACCGTGGTGTTCGCGATGTTCGCCGGGTTCTACTTCTGGTGGCCGAAGATGACCGGCAGGATTCTGGGCGACAGGCTGGGCAAGCTGCACTTCTGGGCGCTGTTCATCGGATTCCACACGACGTTTCTCATCCAGCACTGGCTCGGCATGGTCGGCTTCCCGCGCCGGTACGCCGACTACAGCCCGGCCGACGGATTCACCACGCTCAACGCGATCTCGTCGAGTGGCGCGTTCCTGCTCGGGGCCTCGACCCTGGTGTTCCTCCACAACGTCTACCGGACCTACCGCCACGCCCCCGCGGTGACCGTGGACGACCCGTGGGGCTTCGGGAACTCCCTGGAATGGGCCACGTCCTGCCCGCCGCCGCGGCACAACTTCACCTCGCTGCCCCGCATCGGCTCCGAGCGCCCGGCCTTCGACCTGCACCATCCCCACACCCGCGGACCACAACTGTCCGCGGAGCCACAGGCGGAGATCCCGCCGACGTGACCGGCCGCCGCGACGCCGGAACCCGGCCGCACGTCCCGTGGCCGGGGCGGCGCCGCCGCCCCGGCCCGGACCGTCAGTCCTCGACCCACCCGTGCTTGCGGGCGAGAACGAGGAGGTTGTCCGCGAGCCGTACGATCTGCCCGCCCGTCAGGTCGGGCAGGCCGCTGAGCAGCGTCTCGATCAGCTCCTGGCGGAACTCCTCCGGTGCGAGCACGTCGCACATCCCGTCGTCGTCGTCCGCGTGCGCGGACGCGTGAACGGGCGTGTGCACGGGCACCGGCGTCACCACGGCGGGGGAGCCGGCCCCCTGCGTCAGGCGTACGTCGTACGCCTTGAGGCCCCGATCGCTCTCCAGGACCTCGAACTCGACCCGGGTGCCGGCCGTGAAGGCGGCCTTGTCGTCGAGCAGATCGTTCGCGTGGACGAAGACATCCTGCCCGCCGTGATCAGGGACGATGAACCCGAAGCCGCGAATATCGTCGAATCGCAGCATTCTTCCAGATTGCGCCACAACAACCCCCAGCCAAACCAACTCACCAGAACCAACGCGTTTTGCGGCGGAACGGGCCGGTGTCGCGAGCATTGCGGCCACCCGGCCGATCCCGATGGTATCCCCATCCGCCCACCTCGTGTCACACCTCTGCGCCCGGCCGGAACGGCCGGAACGGGCGTGCGCCCGGCCGGAACGGGCGGGGCCGCCGGGCAGGACGTAGGGTCCATCTCAGCAACCGGGTCCGGCCGCGACCAGGCCGCACGGTGAGATGGGAGCCTGAATGTCCGTCACCCCAGCGCACCTTCGCACCCTCGCGAGCCGCGCCGAGGCGCTGACCGCCGAGGTCCGGGCCCTGTGCGAGAGCGTCCCCGCGGGATCGCCCGAGAGCGAGCCGCTCGCCGAGGCGCGGCAGGCGGCGCAGTGGCTGGCCAGGGGCGCGGAGGACCTGGAGCGGGCCGCCGCCGACCTGGCCAGGTCCCAGGTGCGGCCGTGCGGGATGCCGTGGAGCGTCTGTCCCGAGCACGGCAACACGCTCTCCTCCGCCGCGGGCGTCTCCACCTGCCGGGTGTGCGGCCGAACCTGGAACTACACCCGGATGGGCGGGCCGTGCCAGGAGCCGGTGACCTGGAAGGTGATCGACCGGGCGGGCACCGAGACGCGGATGTGCGACGGGCACGTGCTCGGCGCCCGCGCCGCCGCCCAGGGCGCCACCTTCGTCCGCCTCGACCCGGCCGCCCCGCACCCATGACCCCGGGGCGGGGCGGCACACCGCCGGTCACCGGGCCGGCGCGTACTCCCCGATCAGGGCGACGAACTGGGCGGGCGTCACCGTACGGATGCGCACCAGGCGGTCCTGCCACTTGCCGTACAACGTCACCATGTCGGCCACGCCCCCGGTCATGGGCATGACGAGACGCCCGCCCTCGGCGAGCTGGGCGACCAGCGGTCCCGGCACCTTCGGCGCGGCGGCCGAGACGATCACCGCGTCGAACGGCGCCCGTTCCGGCAGCCCGGCGGTGCCGTCGCCGACGACCACCTCCACGTTCCGCACGCCCGCCGCCGCCAGGTTGGCCCGCGCGTGCTCGGCCAGGTCGGCGAGCCGCTCCACGGAGTACACCCGGCGGGCCATGCGCGCCAGCAGCGCGGTCTGGTAGCCGTAGCCGGTGCCGACCTCCAGGACGCTCTCACCGCCCGCCAGCCGCAGCGCGTCGATCATCTGGGCGACCAGGGACGGCTGGGAGGTGGGCAGCCCGTGCCCGATCGGGATCGGCTGGTCGAACCGGGCGCGCGCCGCCGAGCGCGCGGGCACGAACAGGTCGCGCCCGATCGCCGCTATCGCGCCCAGCAGACGGGGGTCGCTCACCCCCATCCGCCGGGCGGCCTCCACCAGGTTCCCCGCCATCGGGTTCCCCCAGACGTGCCGTTCAGGCCGTTCAGGGGGTGAGCTCGACGCGGCGCCGGCCCCGGCCCTCCGTACGCGGGACGCGTACGGTCAGGACGCCGTCGCGCAGCGTGGCCTCAGCATTGTCCGTGTCCACGTCGGAGGGGAGCGAGGCGTAGTAGGAGAACTGCCCGCTGTGGCGGCGCAGGACGTCCCCCCGCTGCTCCTCCGAGATGTGACCGCTGATGCTGATGCGACGGTCGTCGAGGTCGATGCTGACGTCGTCCTTCTTGATGCCCGGCAGCTCGGCCCTGATCAGGTACGCGTCGCGCTCCTCGTCCATCTCCACCGCGGGCACCCAGTTCTTGCGCCCCTGCGCGGCCTGCTCGAACAGCGAACCCATCCGGTTCCACATGCGCTCGAACTCCTCGAACGGGTCCTGCCACCACGTCGCGTCGCCGCCCCGGCGGCGCTGCTGCGCCTCGTTCCTGCGCTTGCGTACTGGAAGATGCATGATCGACCTCCCTCTGTCCAGCGCGGTCCCTCTACCCCGAATCAACGGCTATCCACCAGCGGATTCCGGGGCGCCCCGCCCCTTGATCGACCCGCCTCCGGCGCCCACCATCGAGCCAGGAACCCCCCCACGAGGAAGGACCGTCATGATCCGCCGCGCACTCCTGGCCACGATCCTCGGCCTGGCCGCCGTCACCGCCGTGACCACCGGCCCCGCGCAGGCCCGCGCCTGCCAGCTCGGCTACACCTGCGTCACCACCTACTACAGCGACTCCGCGCACACCGCCGTGGTCGGCGGCAAGTTCGAGGACTGCGAGGGGAACGCGTCCACGTGGGGCGTGCGCAGCGGCTACTCGACCTTCGACGAGAGCCCCTGCTGATCCCCTGAGGCCGGGCGCGGGCGTGTTTGGGCAGGTCGTGACGGGCAGGGGGGCGGGGTGACCGTCACGCTCGCGCTGGCGGGCGACACGATGCTCGGCAGGGGTGTCGCCGACCTGCTGGCGCGGTCCGCCGACCTGGAGGCGTACGTCTCGGACGGCGTCCGCGCGTACCTCTCCGAGGCCGACGTCACGCTGCTGAACCTCGAATGCTGCCTGTCCGATCGCGGCAGCCCGTGGCCCGCGCCCGGCAAGCTCTTCCACTTCCGCGCCCCGCCGCGGGCCGCCGGACTGCTGGCCGGGCTGGGCGTGGACTGTGTCACGCTGGCCAACAACCACGCGCTCGACTACGGCCGCGACGCCCTGCTGGACACCCGCGCCCACCTCGCGCGGGCCGGGATCCGCGCGGCGGGCGCGGGCCCCGACCTGGAGCGGGCGCGCGAGCCGGTCGTCCTCGACGTACGCGGGCTGCGGCTGGCCGTCGTCTCCGTCACCGACCACCCGGCCGGCTACGCGGCCACGCGCGAACGGCCCGGCGTGGCCCACGCCGACCTGTCCTCGGGGGTGCCGCCGTGGCTGACGGACACGATCGCCCGGGCGCGTACGACGGCCGACGCCGTGGTGGTCAGCCCTCATTGGGGCCCGAACATGACGACAGAGCCGCCGCCGTACGTCCGGGCCGCGGCGACCGTCCTGGCCGACGCCGGGGCCACGCTCGTCGCCGGCCACTCCGCGCACGTGCCGCACGGGGTCGCGCCGCCCGTCCTGTTCGACCTGGGCGACTTCCTCGACGACTACGCCGTGGACCCGGAGCTGCGCAACGACCTGTCGCTGCTGTTCCTGGTGACCCTGGACGCGCTCGGCCCGGTACGGCTGCGGGCGGTGCCGCTCAAGCTCGACTACTGCCGTACGGTCCTGGCCCGCGGTGCGGACCGCGCCTGGATGGGCAGCCGCTTCATCGGCGCGTCCGCCCAGCTCGGCACCCCGGTCACCTGGCAGAACGGCGTGCTCACCGCGGACCTGCGGTGACCGGCCCGTCCTACGTCGCGCTCCCGGACGGCTCGGGGTCGCGGGGACGGACGAGCCCGTGCAGCACCGACGCCAGGCAGGCCGTCATGGCCTCGTCGCCGACCTCGGCGGGGTCGGCGCCGTGTTCGAGGGTCAGGCCGTGGCGCAGCGCCTGGACGGTGAGCGCCGCCTGCGGGACGGGGATCGTGAACTCGACGCCGAACTCCCTGGCCGTGTCGTCCAGCAGCATGGCCATCTGGTCGCGTATCGGGCGGCGGACCCCGGCGTACGCGGCCCGTACGTCGGCGTCGTCGGCCGCGTGCAGCGCCAGCTCGATCATCAGCCGGCCCCAGGGCAGCCGCTCGACGATCCGCCGGGCCAGGACCTGGGCGAACCCGTCGGCCGTCGCCGGATGGCCCGCGGCGTCGCGTCCCGCGAGTTCGGCGGAGACCAGGGCCAGGCGGGCGGCGTCGTGCTCGCGAACGAGGTCGGCGAGCAGGGCGTGCTTGCTGTCGAAGTTCGAGTAGACCGCGCCCTTGGTGAACCCGGCCTCGCGGGCGATCTGGGCGAGCGTGGCGGCCCGGTAGCCGCGTTCGGCGAACACCCGCGCCGCCGCGTCGAGCAGCCGGCGGCGCACGTCGTGCCGGGGCACCCGTGGTATCGGAGCGCCCGGCCCGGGCCCTCCCGGATGACTCATCGCCCTACCCCCGTGCCGTCCGGCCGGCGATACCGTCAGAACCCGGTACCACCAGAACTCGGTACTAAAGGTATCGCAGGCGCCGTCACGCGGCCGCCTCCGACTGGGTGTGCCCGTGGCGGGCCTTGGCGCGGGCGAGCGTCCGGATCGACCACCAGCCCCAGGCGAGGCTCACGGGGGCGCCGAGGGCGAAGTCGGCGATGCCCAGCAGCCAGATCTCGTTCGCCAGGTAGAGCGGGACCATGACGGTCAGGCGCGCGCAGCACACCAGCGCCGCCGCCGCCGTCACCACGACGTGCGCCCGGTAGGGGGCGCCGGTGACCCGCCCCACGGCCCGCCGCCAGGACGACGGCAGGAACGACAGCCCGGCCCGGTCGATGAACCGCGTGACGGGCCTGCCCAGCAGCACCGACCCGCCGAGCACGGCCGCCGTCGCGCCGACCCGGACCAGCTTCAGCGCGAAGAAGTTCCTGGCCTCCCCGGTCAGCAGGGCCACCGCCACGGCCAGCCCGACCATGCCCGTGGCCGTGAGGACGACGCGAACCCCGTCGCCGCGCAGCAGGCGCACCCCCACCAGGACGGCCGCGGCCCCCATCGCCGCCGCCCCTCCCGCGCCGAGCCCCGCCCAGGAGTATCCGGCCAGGAAGCCCAGGACCGGCACCGCCGTGTCGACCACGGGCGCGACCCACCGCCGCTCCCCGCCCTGACCCTCATCGGTATCCATGACATGCGACGATACCAACGGCATCCAATACCTCCGGTATCCTACGGATGTCGCGATCCTCCACCGCCGCGAGAAACCACCGCACCGGCCCTCTTTGAGCCTGGGGTTGACTTTCGGCAGTGGGAGCCCGCGACGGGCGTGGATAACGTGGCCCGGCATGAGGGGAAGGGCAAGGCGCGTCGGTGACGTCCTGGTGGTGGCGGGGCTGGGGTCGCCGGTGCTGTGGGCCGGGTTCGTGTCCGGCGGCGACCACCGGCTCGCCTGGTGGCAGGGACCGGCGCTCCTGGCTGGGATCGCCGCTGGGGTGGCGTCGGCGCGGGTGAAGGCGTGGGCGGCCATGCCGGTCGGGGTCGCGCTGTGGGTGGCGGCGGTGGTGGCCGGGAACCCGTTCGTGGCGTTCGCGGCGATGGCGGTGCTGGCGTATCTGGGCGGCGTACGGGACGGGCGGCGCGGGGCGTCCGCGACGGCGGCGGGGAGCGCAGGGGTGGGCGTGGCCGTGCCGGTGCTGACCGGCGACGCGGGCACGTGGTTCGTGGCGGCGGCGGGCGTCCTGCTGGGCGCGGTCGTGCCGTGGCTGGCCGGCCGCGCCCGGCGCCAGTACGCGGCGATGGCCCGCGAGGGCTGGCAGCGGGCCGAGGAACTGGAACGGGCCCAGCGGGTGATCGCCGAACAGGCGCGGGCGCGCGAACGCACCCGGATCGCTGGAGACATGCACGACCTGCTCGGCCACGAGCTGAGCCTGGTCGCGCTGCGCATCGGCGGGCTGGAGGTGGCGCCCGGCCTCCCGGAGCCCTACCGGGAGGCCACCGGCGAGGCGCGCCGGGCCGTGACCGCCGCCTCGCAGCGCCTCCAGGACATCGTGAGCCTGCTGCACCAGGACGCCGAGCCCACCACCGAGGACGTGCCGGACCTGGTGGCCAGGGCCGAGGCGGCGGGTCTGCCGGTGGAGCTGCGTACGGAAGGGGACGGGCCGCCCCCGGAGGCCATGGCGGAGCGCGCCCTGCGGCGGGTCGTCCAGGAGGGCCTGACGAACGCGGCCAGACACGCCCCCGGCGCCCCCGTGAGCATCGTGGTCGAGCACCGTGCGGACGAGAGCGCGGTCACGGTGACCACGCACACCCCGCCCCGGCCCGGAGAACGCGGAGATGATGGTGGGGCTGGGCCGGTGAGTCCCGGCGGTGGGAACGGGCTGGCCGGGTTGGGGGAGCGGGTGCGCTTGTGCGGGGGGAGGCTGTGGGCCGGGGCGACGGCCGACGGGTTCGAGGTGCGCGCCAGGGTGCCCCGTGAGCCGTGCCGCCCCCTCGGTGACGAGCCGGACCGGCCTCCGGTGTCGGTGTCGGTGTCGGGGTCGGTGTCTGCGTCTGCGTCTGCGTCTGCGTCGGTGTCGGTGTCGGCGTCGCGGCTGGGCAGGGCGCGTCGCCGGGCGCACCGCAGCCGGTTCGCCGCCCTCACCACCGCCGTGGCGGCGACGGCCACGGTCACGGCGCTGGTGCTGGGCTTCATGGTCTACGACTCGGTCACCTCGGCGCTGTCCCCCGCCGTCTTCCACGGCCTGCGGTTAGGGGAGGCGCAGGCGGTGGTGGACGCCGCCCTGCCCGCCCGTACCCGCCTGGACGCCGCGCCGCCCGGCGAGCCGCCGAGGCCTTACGGAGCCCGCTGCCGCTTCTACGGCGCCCACGCCGATCCGTTCGACGGCGTCCGTGGCGAGCTGTTCCGGCTGTGCTTCCGTGACGGCCGCCTGGTCGCCAAGGATTTCCTGCCCAGCGCCCCGGACGCGTGATGTGCGACCCCGCGAAGGAGGTGTGAACGTGCTGCGAGTGGTCCTGGCCGACGACGAGGCGGCCGTCCGCGCCGGGGTGCGGCTGATCCTCTCGGCCGACCCGGACATCGAGGTGGTCGCCGAGGCCGCCGACGGCCGCGCCCTGATCGAGTCCGTCCGCGCGCACCGCCCCCACGTCGCGCTCGTCGACATCCGCATGCCCCGCCTCGACGGCCTGACCGCGACGGCCGAACTGCGTTCTGTCGCCCCGGCCACCGCCGTGCTGATCATGACGACGTTCGGGTCGGACGCCTACATCGCCCGCGCGCTGGGCGACGGCGCGGCCGGGTTCCTGCTCAAGACTGGTGACCCGCGTGAGTTCGCGCTGGGCGTACGGGCCGTGGCCGAGGGCGGGGCCTACCTCTCGCCCGCCGTGGCCGCCCGGGTGATCAGGGAGTTGACCGGCGGCCACCTGGCCAGGACGGTGGCGGCCCGCGACCGCGTCGCCGCGCTGACGCAGCGCGAACGGGACGTCCTGGCCCTGATCGGCCTGGGCCTGTCCAACGCCGAGATCGCCCGCCGCCTGCACCTGGCCGAAGGCAGCGTGAAGACCTGCACCAGCACGATCCTGGGCCGCCTCGGGGTGGCCAACCGTGTCCAGGCCGCCGTGATCGCCCACGACGCCGGGCTGGTGCCGCGCGAGTGACCCCGCCGCAGACTGACCCCGCCGCACCGGGGGATCACCGCCGATCGGCCGGGCCCGAGGCGAAGCCGGGCGCCTCCAGCAGCGGTCGCGACCAGGTTAGGCCGCGCAGCCGCAGCACCAGCGTCGTCACCGGCCCACGCAGCGCCAGCACCAGCATCGGGGCCAGCAGCCCGCCCAGCAGCAGCCCGCCGATCACGTCGTGCGGGTAGTGGACCCCGACGAACACCCGCGAGCCCCCTCCCAGCAAGGCCAGCCCCACCGCGTACGGCGCCAGCGCCCGCCAGGCCAGCACCAGCCCGGCCGCCGCCGCGGCCACCAGCGTGGCGTGGTTGCTGGGCCACGACCAGTCGCCGTAGGCGGGGCACGGCACGATCGTGGTCACCCCGCCCAGTCCCCGGCACGGCCGGTCCTCCCGCACCACCGCCTTGGCCAGCTCGCTGACCACGTAGCAGGCGACCACGGCGACCGGCGCGAGCAGCGCCGCGGCCATCCCCTCGGCCCGCGCCCGGCGGGCCCGCCACCACGCCGCCGCCATCAGCGCGGCGAACACCACCAGCACCCCGTCCGTCCCCGCCTCCGCCAGCGACCGCACCCACCCGGGCGCGGCGGCGGCGATCTCCACGACGTCCCGATACAGCCCGTCGTCCACCGCACTCTCCTCGTCTCTCCTGATCAACGGCCCTGCAAAGGTAGAAATCAGGAGGTGCGGCACACGGTCCCCGATCGTCGCCGGCCACCCTTGACTTTCGTCAATGGGCGGAGGCCGTGGTACGGGGAGCCCGAGCAGTCCGCCCGTCAGGTCCAGGTCGCGCCCGCGGGCTCCTTGACGGTGGCGTTGATGCGGTTGAAGAAGTTCGTGATGGAGATCGTCAGGATGATGGCCGAGAGCTGCTTCTCGTCGAAGTGGCCGGCGACCTCGTCCCAGAGGGCGTCCGGTACGGCGTCACCCGGCCGGTCGGCCACGCGGGTGACGGCCTCGGTCAGCTCCAGCGCGGCCCGTTCGACGTCGCTGTAGAACGGCGCCTCCCGCCAGGCCGCCACGTTGCCCACCCGCTCGTCCGACTCGCCCGACTTCTTGAGGTTGAGCACGTGCGCGTGCACACAGGCGCTGCACCCGTTGATCTGGCTGGCGCGCAGGGCGATGATCTCCAGCAGCTCCTGGGGGACGCCGCCCTGGTAGATGGACTTGTAGATGGTCTGGATGCCCTTCACCGTGTCGGGGAGGACGAAAGCGGGGTTCTTCATCCGTGCTTCCATGCCGATGGTCCCTTCCTTCCTGCTGTCTCGCTGACCTGGTTCTCAGCATGCGAGGCGGGATTGATACATTCGCGATGCGTCCGCTATGGGCGTTCTGTGGGGCCTGGAGGAGACGGGGTTGGACGTACGGTTCGCGGTCCTGGGGCCGGTTCGGGTCACGGCCGGAGACCGCGAGCTGACCGGTCTGGCGCCCCGGCACCGGGCGGTGCTGGCGTACCTGCTGCTGCATTCCGGCGCCGTGCTCAGCGCCGATCAGCTCATCGACGCGTTGTGGGGGCCGACGCCGCCCGACACCGCGCGCGCCCAGATCCAGGCCGCCGTCACCGCGATCCGCCGGGTGCTGCGCGAGGTGGGGGCGGAGCGGCTGCTCGCGACCCGGGCGGGTGGGTACGTGATCGACCCGCCCTGGCTCGACCTGCGCGAGTTCACCGGCCGGATGGCCGCGGTCCAGGACAGCGCGCACGGGGACGTCGCGGCCGTCAATGGGGACCTTCACGAAAGCCCGCAAGGAGACGGTCAGGCGAGCGCGAGCGTCGCCGACCCCGGCACCGCCGCGCGGCGGATACGCGAGGCGCTCGCCCTGTGGCAGGGCCGCCCGCTCGCGGACGTGCACGCCGACTACATGGAAAGCGCCCGCACCCGGCTCGAACAGCGGCGGCTGTCCGCCGTCGAACGCCTGGCCGACGCCGAGCTGTCACTGGGCCGCCACGCCGAGCTGATCGACGAGCTGTCCGCGCACGTGGCCGCCCACCCTCTGCGGGAGCGGCTGGCGGGCCGCCTCATGCTCGCCCTGCACCGCGCCGGACAGCAGGCCGAGGCACTGTCGGTGGCCAGGTCGCTGCGCGAGGCGCTGGTGGAGCAGCAGGGGCTCGACCCCGGGCGCGAGTTCGCCGCGCTGGAGCAGGCCATCCTGCGCGACGACCCCGCCCTCCAGGCGCCCCGGCCACAGCCCCAGGCCCAGGCCGAGGCGCGGCAACCGGCCCGCCGGGCGAACTTCCTGCCGTACGACATCCCCGACTTCGCCGGTCGCGCGGCCGAACTGGAACGCATCGCCGCGCACCGGCCCGACGTGCCGATCCTGGCGATCGACGGGATGGCCGGCATCGGCAAGACGGCCCTGGTGATCCACGCCGCCCACCGGCTGGCCGACCGCTACCCCGACGGGCAGCTCTTCGTCGACCTCCAGGCGCACACCGCCGGGCACGAGCCGGTCGAGCCGGGCACCGCCCTGGAGACGTTGCTGCGCCAGCTCGGGGTGCCGGCCGAGCGCGTCCCCGCCTCCGACGCGGCGCGGGCGGCGCTGTGGCGGGCCGAGCTGGCCGGTCGCCGCGCGGTGGTCGTGCTGGACAACGCGTCCGGCACCGCCCACGTACGGCCCTTGCTGCCCGGCGCCCCCGGCAGCCTCGTCCTGATCACCAGCCGCCACCGCCTGATCGACCTCGACGGGGCCCACGCGGTCTCCATCGACGTGCTCCCGGCCAGGGACGGCGTCGGGCTGTTCGCCTCGATCGTGGGGGAGCGGGCCGAGGCCGAGCCGGACGCCGTCCTCGACGTGCTGCAACTGTGCGGGTTCCTGCCGCTGGCCGTACGCATCGCCGCCGCGCGGCTGCGGCACCGCCCGCGCTGGAGCGTCGCCTACCTGGCCGGCCGGCTGCGTGACGAGCGCCGGCGGCTGGCCGAGCTGTCCACGCCCGACCGGGGGGTGGGGGCCGCGTTCTCGCTCTCGTACGCGCATCTGGACGCCGACCGGCGGCGTATGTTCCGGCTGCTGGGCCTGCACCCGGGCCGCGACCTCGACACCCACGCCGCCGCCGCGCTGGCCGGGATCCCCGCCGACGAGGCGGAGACGCTGCTGGAGGACCTGCTGGACGCCCACGTCCTGATGCAGCACGTGCCCGGCCGCTATACCTTCCACGACCTGCTGCGCGAGCACGCGCGCGGCACGGCGGCGGCAGAGGAGAGCGCCGAGTCGCGGCGCGAGGCGCTCACCCGGCTCTTCGACCACTACCGGCACACCGCCGTCGCCGCGACCGGCCTGCTCTATCCCTTCGGCAGACTCCGCAGGCCCGACCTTCCCGGCACGGCGCCGGAGCCCCCGCCGTTCGAGGACGCCGCGGGGGCCGTCGCGTGGCTGGACGCCGAGCGGGCCAACCTTGTCGCCGCGGGCGGGCACGCGGCCGGTGACGGCTGGCCGGCGCACGCCGGTCACCTCGCCACCACCCTGCACCCCTACCTCGACGACCACGCCCACCACGCCGACGCGGTCACCCTGCACACCAAGGCGCTGGCCGCCGCCCGCGGCCGGGGCGACCGGGCCGCCGAGGCGCTGGCGCTGCTCGACCTGGCGTGGACGTACTGGCGGCAGGGACGCTACGACGAGGCGTACGAGACCTGCCGCCCAGCGCTCGACCTGTGCCGCGAGGCCGGTGACCCGCTCGGCCAGTCGCGGGCGCACAACACGCTCGGCAACGTGTGCCTGCGCCAGCACGCGTACGAACGGGCCGACCACCATCTCGGCCAGGCGCTCGCCCTCAGCCGCGAGATCGGCAACCGGGTGGGGGAGGCGTACGCGCTGAGCAACCTCGGCATCAGCCACGAGCGGCAGGACCGCCACACCGAGGCGCTCGACCACCAGCTCCGCGCCCTCGACCTGCACCGTTCGCTGGGCAGCCGCAACGGCGAGGCGCGCGTGCTCGACCTCCTCGGCCGGGTCCACCAGCGGCTGGGCCGCTACGAGCAGGCCCGCGAGCACCACCGGCAGGCCCTCGACCTCTGCCGTGAGCTGGGGAACCGCGGCGACGAGCCCGCGCCGCTGAACGGGCTGGGCGAGGCCGCCCGCGCCCTCGGCGACCACGGCCGGGCCGCCGCCTGCCACGAGGAGGCCCTCGCCGTCGCGCGCGAGCTGGGCGACCGGCCGGAGGAGGCCCGCGCCCACGAAGGGCTGGCGCGCGTCCACCGCGACCGCGGTGACAGTGGCGACCGTGAGCAGGCCCGCGAGCACGCAGAACGCGCCCTCGACCTCTTCACCGGGCTCGGCGTGCCCGACGCGGACGGCATCGAGGAGTTCCTGGCCAAGCTCGCCTGAGCCGGGTCTCCCGCTGCGACGGGTGGGCGCGCGTGCCCGCCCGCCGCGAACTTCGCCGTCGTATTCCCTTCGCCGGCCGGCTTTTTGCGGTAGACAGTGGTGTGCCTTTCCCGGCCGGAGCCGGTGACGCCCCCTCGGCGTGATCACCGGCGCTCCGGCCGACGGGCCGCCGCCGTACGGGAGCGTCAATGACGACGCCGTTCTCGCCATGGGGCCGCCGCTGACGGGCCTTGCCCCGGCACGACCGCAAGCGGTTTTTCCCGGCATGACAGGGCATCGGGCGGCCAGGAACGCGGGCCACGACAATTCCCTCCGTGACGGCGACGCCGGCCCGCGCGTCCGACTCGTCGGGGTGCCCGGCGGATCATACTACGACTCCCGGCGGCCAATGGCTGAAGTGCCGTCACCTGCTTTGAATTGGAATTCAAAAGAGCGGATTCATCGGCCTCGGCGGCCGGACGATCATCAAGCCCGCCCCAATAAGGGAAGCCGGAAGGCCGGACGCGGGCGGCGAAGGCGCCACGCGCACCCGCCGGGAGGCGCCTACGACCGCCGAGCGGACTGACTCGCAGGTTAGGCGCGTCCGCCCGGCCTCGGACGATACGGCTCCCCACGCCCGGCCCGCCGCCGGGGAGAAGGTCTGATGGGCCGATGAATGCCAACCCCCGACAACTGCCAGAACTGCGCCGGATAGCCTTATGCCGTCCTAGTCCTGGACCGGCTCGTGAAGCTCCTTTGTACGGGCACGGGGCCGGGAGGAGGTGCATCATCTGCTGAATCGGGCTACAGTACCTGCAACCTGACGTAAATGGAGCACCCTTATGGCGAAGCGCATTGTTGAGTCCTTTCTCGATGACCTCGACGGCAGTGATGCCGACGGCACGACAAGGTTCGCTCTCGATGGCACGAACTACGAGATCGACCTCTCGGGGCCGAACAGGGAGAAGCTGGAGAAGGCTCTCGCCCCGTTTATCACCAAGGCGCGCGCGGTCCGGGCCGAGCGCACCGTGCGTGGCCGTCGTGGCCTCTCGTCCAGGACGGTGAGCCGTGAGCGGGCCACTGAGATCCGGAGGTGGGCCAAGGCCCAGGGCCTGCCGGTCAGCGAGCGCGGCCGCATCGCCGCCACCGTCGTGGAGCAGTACGAGGCCGCTCACTGATCGAGCGGACCCCGGAAGGGGCTCGCCTGTCGTCACCGCGGTCGCGGGGTACACCCGTCACCCCGCACCGCCAAGCTGAACCACGCACACCCGTCGCCAGGACTGAGTCGTCAGGGCGAAGATCACACCATCGAGTGACGCGCCGCCGTGAGCGCGGCCACCACACAGAGCGGCATGCGTTTCCCGCTCTCCGCGCCGATCGCCGCCCGGACCCTGCGGAACGTCCAGCCACTGGACCTCGCACTCGCGGTCGCACTGGCCTGCCGCTGACCTCCGGGACCCTGACGAAACCGCTATTTCGACAATCCGCTCCTCGACGTCGGCCTCATGGCCGGTGCGCTGCGCCTGGTACGCGAGACCGCTCCGGACGTCGTGCTCATGGACCTCCGGGTGCCGGGGATGAACGGCATCGAGGCCGTACGCCGGATCTCCGCCGCGGGCGCCACCCGGGCCATCATGATCACCACGTTCGACCTGGACGCCTACGTGTACGACGCGCTGGCCGCGGGCGCGTCGGGATTCCTCCTGAAGGACGTCACGGCCGCCGAGCTGACCACCGCCGTGCGGGTGGTGGCCCGGGGTGACGCCCTGCTCGCGCCCGGCGACACCCCCACAGGCTGATCGCCCGGTTCGCCCGACCGGGGTCGCCCGCGCCGAGCGCGTACGAGCGGTTGACCGCGCGGGAGCTCGAAGTTCTGCGCCTGCTGGCGCGCGGCCTGTCCAACACCGAGATCGCCGCCGCCCTCGTGGTCACCGAGCACACGGTCAAGAACCACGTCACCCGCGTGCTGGCCAAGCTCGGCCTGCGCGACCGGGCTCAGGCCATCGTGCACGCCTACGAGACGGGCCTGGTCGCTCCGGCGGCCGGGCCCGCCGGGTCCGTTCTCATGGGCGATCCGCGAGGCGCAGATAGTGCTCGATCGCGGCGCTGACCCGGTCGAGGTCGCCGGTGGCGAGCAGGTCGAGGAGCGCGCCGCGAAGCACGGCCAGGGCGAGCGTGCGTTCCGCAGCCGCCGCCGTCGTGGCGGGGCCCTCGGGCTGGGCCGTGGCCAGCAGCGCGAGCCAGTCCTCGACCGTCTGCCGGGCGAACCGCGCCCACGGGCCGTCCGGCTCGACCATCGAGCGCGCGTACGCCTCGACCCAGAGCTTCAGCAGCGGCCGGGTGGGCTCTCCTGAGAGCCAGTGCCAGATGGTGCGTACGGTCGTGGCCAGGTCGGCCCGTTCCCCGAGGTCCTGGGCCTGGGCCCGGGTGCGGGCGAGGAAGTCCAGCTCGTCGCTGCGCGCTCGGGCCAGCAAGGCCCTGATCAGCTCCTCCTTCGAGCCGAAGAGGAACAGCAGCACGCGCGGGCTGGAGCCGATGGCGGTCGCCAGCGGCCGCAGGGACAGCCCCACCAGCCCCTGCTCCAGAACGTAGCGGTAGGCGCGTTCGAGGAGTTCGTGCTTGCGGGCGGACGAGGGTCGCGCGGTCTGGCTCATGAGGCTACTCTGGCACTGAAACGACTGTTTCAGTGCCCGGGGCACCGAGACCCGCGCCACAGGGAGGGCCTATGAGCGAGAGTCCGATCAAGTCAGCGACGGAGACGGAGACGGCGGTGATCCGCCGCCTGGGACGGCCGGGCGACCTCGGCTGGGTGGTGATGGCCCACGGCGAGATCTACGTCGCCGAGTTCGGCTGGGACTCCTCCTTCGAGGCGCTCGTCGCCCGCATCGTCGCCGACTATGCGACCGGTCACGACCCGGCCCGCGAGGCCGCCTGGATCGCCGAGCTGGACGGCCGCCGCGTCGGCTGCGTGTTCTGCGTCGACGCAGGTCAGGCGACGGCCCAGTTGCGGATTCTGCTGGTCGACCCGGCGGCGCGGGGGCACCGGGTCGGCGCGCGGCTGGTGGACGAGTGCCTCGCCTTCGCCCGCCGGTCCGGCTACGAACGCATGAGGCTGTGGACCAACCACCCGCTCTTCGCCGCCCGCAAGATCTATCTCGCGCGGGGGTTCCGCCAGGTCGAGGAGGAACGGCACCACAGCTTCGGCGTGGACCTCGTCGGCCAGGTCCTCGAGCTGGACCTGCGCGCGGCGGTGACCGCGACCGGCGACGCGTTCGGCGACCAGGTCGGCGACCAGGTCGGCGACCAGGTCGGCGACCCGCTCGCGGAAGGCGCCCGGTGACCTCGGCCATCGGCCTCGACCGGTTCGCCGAGATCCTGGCGTCGCCCGGCCACGCGCCCGAGCAGAGCTGGCGGCCGTGCCTGGTGCGGCTGGCGGCCGGTGAGCACCCCCGGTTCAGCGCGCTGTGCCGCGACCACGGCATCGCGCTCCTCGACACCATCGGCCGCCAGCTCGACGAGCTTGCCGGGCTGGGCTCACCGGACGGCGAACGGTCACGGCCTGGCGAGGCGGACCTGGCGGCGTACGGATGCTGGGCCTACCTGCCCTGGACCGCGCAGGTCGCGCACCTGCTGCCCCCCGACGAGTACCTCCAGGTCGTGACCGACCGCAACCGCGACAAGATCACCCGCGCCGAGCAGCGGCTCCTGCGCACCAAGCGCGTCGGCGTGCTCGGGCTGTCGGTGGGCGCGGAGGCGGCGGTCGTGATCGCCCAGGAACACCTGTGCGGGCACCTCGTGCTGGCCGACTTCGACCGGCTGGAGCTGTCCAACCTCAACCGGATCGGGGCCGGGCACGCCGACATCGGCCTGCCCAAGACGCGTATCGCCGCCCGCCGCATCGCCGCGATCGATCCGTACCTGGAGGTCAGCCTGGTCGAGGACGAGATCACCAGGGACAACGCCGAGCACTTCCTGCACGGCCTCGACCTCCTGGTGGAGGAGTGCGACAGCGCCGCGGCCAAGTACGACACCCGCACGGCCGCCCGCGAACTCGGCCTGAACGTGGTCTACGCGGCCGACGAGCGCGGGTTCCTCAGCGTGGAGCCCTACGCCACCCACCCCGGCCTGCCCCCGTTCCACGGGCTGGTCGGCCCCGACCTCGCGGCCTCGGCCGACCGCCTCACCGCCCTGGTCGAGTGGCTGGGCGGCTCGTCGGCCCTGTCCGAACGCTCCAGGCGCTCGGTCGGCCTCATTGGCGGCGAGCTGTCCGGATATCCCCAGCTCGCCGGTGAAGCCCGCTACGCCGCCGGGCAGGTCGCCCACGTCGCCCGCCGCCTCCTCCTGGGCGAACACCTCCCGCCCTTCCACGGCCACCTGGACCTGACCGGGCTCATCACCTGACTGGGCTCGTCACCTGGCCTCCGGCCGGTTCTGGGGGTGAGACGCGGGCGGCCGCCCGTGCGCCGTCGCCCGGACCGGCCCGGCGGCGGCGCGGGCGGGCAGGCGCAGGACGAACCGGGCCCCGCGGGGGCTGTCCTGCAGGGTCAGGCTGCCGCCGTGGGCCTGGGCGATCTGCCGGGCGATCGGCAGGCCGAGCCCGGTGCCGCCCGGGTCCCTGACGCGGGACGCCTCCAGGCGGGTGAACCGCTGGAAGACGACCTCCCGCTGCTCGGGGGCGATGCCTTCGCCGTCGTCGCGTACCTCCAGCACCGCGACGCCGGGCTCCAGCGTCAGGGTGACGGTGACGGTCGAGACGGCGTGCCGTTCGGCGTTGTCCAGCAGGTTGTTCAGCAGCCGGGTCAGCGCGGTCCGCGAGCCGTCGGCCAGCACGCCGGGCGTGAGGCGGTGGCGCAGCTCTGTCGTGGCGGTGCGGCGTTCCAGCTCGCCGGCCACCAGTTCGGTCAGGTCGATCGTCTCGTGGCGGTCGGTGACGCCGGCGTCCAGCCGGGCCACCTGGAGCAGGTCGCCGATCAGGGCCTGCATGCGTCCCACGCTGTCGAGCAGCGCGTCGGCGGTACGGGGCCAGTCAGTCTCCCTCGGGTCCATCAGCGCGTCCTCCAGGCGGGTGCGCATGGCGGTCAGCGGGCTGCGCAGGTCGTGGGAGGCGTCGGAGGCGAACCGGAGCTGCTTGTCCACGGCCGATTGGGCGCGTTCCAGCGTCCGGTTCGCGGTCTCGGCCAGGTTCCGCAGCTCGTCGCGGTATTTCGGCACGGGCACCCGGTGTGACAGGTCGCTGGAGGCGGTGATCTGGGAGAGGTTGCCGCTGATGGCGTCCACCGGCTGCAGCGTCTTGCCCACCAGGCGGTAGCCGCCCGCCGCGGTCGCGGCGACCAGCAGCGCGCAGCCGCCGACGAGCGGGAAGATCAGTGCCGGGCCGACGTACCAGGGGACGGCGGGGACGGCCAGGTCGAGCTGCCACACGCCGTTCTGACGGTGGAAGGGGTAGGCGACCACGATCATGCACCCGTGGGGGAAGACCCGCTCGTCACAGGAGACAGTGGTGTAGTAGGCGTCGGGATCGGGGCGCACGTTCGTCATCGGTGGTCTGTCCGCCATGTCGGGGGTGGCGGCGACCATGGTGCCGTTCTGGTCGAACACCTGGATCGCCCGCCCCGGGGCGCTCTCGCTCAGATCGGGGACGTGCCGGCGCGTCTGAGCGCCCAAGGTTGTCGCCTCGACGAAGAGCCGGTCGGAGCGGGCGTTGGTGGTCGCCTGCCGGACCATGACCACGATGAACACGGCCATGGCGGCGCACAGCAGCGCCACGACGGCGCTCGCCAGCACGGCCAGGCGGGTCCTGATCGAGCAGCGTTGCCACCAGCTCACTCTGATCACCCCCCGTCGTGATCAGAAGCACCGAGGTACTCCCACCTCGATCCTTGCCGGTTCCGGGAAGAGCAACTACCAAAAAGTGGCAAACGTCAGTTTTGCTGAATGAAAGTCCCATGACATGGCATGCCGCCGGGCTCGGGCCGGGTGGCCGCCATCAGCTCGGCCCGCAGCCCGGCGTCGGTGATGGCGACGATCGCGGTGTCGGCCGTGGACGCCCGCAGCCGCGCGTCGTGGTCGGGGAAGATCGCGTCTTCCTTGGACCGGTAGTGGCGGAAGAACGTGCTGCGGCTCATCCCCGCGCGGGCCGCGATGGGATCGAGATCAAGGACAGGACCTGACCGGAACTTGGCAGGACCTCTGTCAGGGCGCAGAGGTCACCGAACCGGGCCCGTTCATCACAACCTGCTGTGAAGTCCCGCGAGACGGACAGATACAAACCCACCATATGGTACGAGTGGGGTACGTGCCGTGCACGGTACTCGTTCCCCCACCTGGGCGTGCGGGCGCCGGCGCGGGCACGAAGTCTCTGTCCGGAAAGCTTTGTCGTAGAGCAGTCAGGAAATCAGGTAAATGCGGATCTTGGTCCTCGGCGGTGATGGGTATCTCGGGTGGCCCACCGCACTGCATCTCTCTCAGTGCGGTCACGACGTCGCCGTCGCCGACAACTTCGTCCGACGGCAGTACGACTTCGAACTCGGCATGGACAGCCTCGTGCCGATCGAGTCGCTGCAAACCAGAGTCTCGACGTGGCAGGACCTGACCGGCAAGACCATCAAGGTCTACGTGGGCGACCTGACGGAAGCCGACTTCACCTACGAGATGATCCGCGACTTCGGTCCGGAGGCGGTGGTGCACTTCGCCGAGCAGCGGGCCGCGCCCTACTCCATGATCGACCGCAAGCACGCGGTGTACACGCAGGTCAACAACGTGGTGGGCACGCTGAACCTGCTGTACGCGATCGCCGAGATCGACCCGGAGATCCACCTGGTCAAGCTCGGCACCATGGGCGAGTACGGCACGCCCAACATCGACATCGAGGAGGGGTGGCTGGAGGTCGAGCACAAGGGCCGTACGGACCGCATGCTCTACCCCAAGCGGCCCGGCTCCTTCTACCACCTGTCGAAGGTGCACGACAGCCACAACATGGAGTTCGCCTGCCGGATCTGGGGCCTGCGCGCGACAGACCTCAACCAGGGCGTCGTGTACGGCCAGCAGACCGCCGAGACCATGCTCGACGACCGGCTGGCCACCAGGTTCGACTACGACGCGGTGTTCGGCACGGTGCTCAACCGCTTCGTCGTCCAGGCGGTGCTCGGCCACCCCCTCACCGTCTACGGCACGGGCGGCCAGACCCGGGGCATCATCGACATCCGCGACACCGTCCGCTGCATCCAGCTCGCCTGCGAGAACCCGGCCGAGCGCGGCGAGTTCCGGGTGTTCAACCAGATGACCGAGTCCCTGTCGGTCGCCGACATCGCCGCGACGGTCGCCAAGAGCTACCCCGGCGAGGTGAGCGTCCACAACCTCGACAACCCGCGGGTCGAGAAGGAGGAGCACTACTACAAGGTGGTCCACAGCGGCCTGGTCGAGCTGGGTCTCGAGCCGCACCTGCTCTCCGACACGCTGATCACCTCGCTGTTCGACGTGGCCAAGCGCTACTCTGACCGGGTCGATCTGAACGCCATGCAGCCTCGGGTGAACTGGCGGGGAGCCCTGGACGGAGTGACACGGTGAGCGCTGCGGAGGGTGCCGCGGAGGGCGCGTTCGCCCGTGCCACGGGCCGCAGCGCGGAGCGCGAGGACGGCGGCCCCGACAAGCCCCGCTACCGCCGCTACCAGCACGACCTGATCGCCCCGCACTGCGGGCGCAGCGTGCTGGAGGTGGGGGCCGGGCTGGGGGAGTTCGCGAGCCAGTTCACCGGCCTCGACCGGCTCGTGGTCACCGACGTCGACCCCGACGCCGTCGAGGTGATGAGGGCCCGCTTCGCGGGGCGCGGCGAGGTCGAGGCGGCGCAGTTCGACCTGGCCCACGGCTCCAGCCTGGAGCGCCCGGTCGAGACCGCGATCGCGATCAACGTGCTGGAGCACTTCGAGGACGACGCGGCCGTGCTCACCCTGCTCGCCCGCTCCGTCGTCCCCGGCGGCACCATCGTCCTGTGGGTACCCGCCTACCAGAGCCTGTACGGCGAGTTCGACCGCAAGGTCGGGCACTTCCGCCGCTACACGCCCGCCACGCTCACCGACGCCGCCCGGCGCGCCGGGCTGGGCGTCGAGCTGGCCCGCCCCGTCAACCTGCTGGGCGGGCTCGCCTGGTGGGCCGCGGTGCGCATGGGCAAGGCGGGCTCTCCCAAGGCCGGGGCGGTGGGCCTCTACGACCGGGTCGTCGTCCCGGTCACCCGGGTGCTCGACCGGGTGCTCCCGGTGCCCTTCGGCCAGTCGGTCCTGGGCGTCGTCCGGGTGCCCGGCCGTTCGGGGCGTTCGGCGTCGTGATCCGTCTCCGCAGTCTCCTGAAGAGCGCGATGGGGCGTATTTTCGGGCGGTACGCGATCGGCTCGGTGGTGGCGGCCGTGGTGAGCGAGCTGACCCTGCTGACGACCTACGGGCTGGAGCTGCTCAGCCCGCAGGCCGCGTCGGTCGCCGCCTGGGCGCTCGGCGCCGTCGTGAACTACGTGCTCAACCGGTGGTGGGCCTGGCAACTGCGCGGGCGGCCCAAGGCGCTGCGGGAGCTGCTGCCGTACTGGCTGGCCGCGGTGGCCGGGCTGCTCGTCTCCTCCTGGGCGACCGGGGTCGCCGACCGGATGGGGCAGCAGATCTTCACGACGGACGGCCCCCGCGTGGTGTTCGTGGGGGCCGTCTTCCTCGGGGTCTACGGCGTGCTGTTCATCGCGAAGTTCGTCCTGTTCCACTACTTCGTCTTCGCCGGCACCGGCACGGGTTCCGCCCCTGCCCCGGCGGACGCAGGCGCGGGTGAGGACGAGGAGGCGCGGCGGCGTTCGCGCAGCCAGGTCCCGACCACGACCCGCGTGTAGCGGTAGCCGTAGACGAGGTTCCCGCCCTTCTTGGTCGTGCCGGCGGCGCGCAGTCGCATCGTCGCCGGCACCTCCATCACCCGGAAGCCGTGCGAGATCACGCCGATCAGCAGCTCGGACGCCTGGTACTGGGGCTGGGCGAGCGTCACCGCCCCGGTGACCTCCGCGCGCATCGCGCGCAGGCCGAAGGAGGTGTCGGTGATCCGCTGCCCGGTCATCCGGCTGATCAGCCACGCGAACACGTGCACGCCGAGGCGGCGGACCTTGTCGTGGGTCTCCTGCCGGCCCAGGATGCGGGAGCCGGTGGCGAAGTCGGCCTCGCCGCGTACGACCGGGGCGAGCACGCGCGTGATGTCGGCGGGGTCGTACTGGCCGTCGGCGTCCGTCGTCACGACGTAGCGCGCGCCGCCCTGGCGGGCGAGGCGGTAGCCCAGCCGCAGCGCGGCGCCCTGCCCGCGGTTCACCGGCACGTCGCAGACCATGGCCCCGGCCGCGCGCGCCTCGGCCGCCGTCCGGTCGGTGGAGCCGTCGACGACCACGATGGTCGCGGTCTCCATCCCGTCGATCACCGCCGGGATCCCGGCCAGCGCCTCGCCGATGCCGTTCTCCTCGTTGTAGGCGGCGATGACGATCGCGACGGGCGGCAGGTCCGAGCCGTACTGGGCGGCGAACTCCACCATCGCGGCGGTGTCGGGGTCCGCCAAAGTCTCCGGGCCTGTCATGCGGCATCCTCCGTTGGGTCTCTTCGGTCCGCAGGCGATTCTGCGGGGGACGGCGCGAAGTCGGGCCAGACCGTGGCCAGGCCCGAGGTCAGGTCGTGGCGGGGCCGGTAGCCCAGCGCGCGCGCCGCCGAGATGTCGAGCACCACCGCCGGCATCTCGCCCTGCTTCGCGGGCACGTGCTCGACGGGGATGGGCGCCCCGGTGACCTTCCTGGCCGCCTCGATCAGCTCGTTCACGCTCACGGACGTGCCCGAGCCGACGATCAGGGGCCCGTTGTGCCCCTGGTGCCAGGCGGTCGACACGGCCTGGACGACGTCGTCGACGTGGACGTAGTCGCGCAACTGGGCGCCGTCGCCGTACACCTCGACGCCGTCGCCCGCCGCGGCGGCCCGCATCAGCCTCGGGACGAAGCTGTCCTTGTGCAGCATGCCCGGCCCGTACACGTTGGCGAAGCGCAGCGCGCTCGTGAGCATGCCGTACACCCCGGAATAGGCGCTGAGCAGCATCTCCGCCGCCGCCTTGGTCGCGCCGTACGGCGTCAGCGGGCGCAGCGCGAGGCTCTCGGAGATCCGGGCGCCGCCCACGTCGCCGGTCACGGCGTTCGTCGAGGCCAGCACGAAACGGGGCACCTCGTGCCGCCTGGCGAGCTCCAGCAGCCCCGCGGTGGCCTCGACGTTGACCTCGTACGTCCCCGCCGGGTCCGCCACCGAGCGGAGCACCGAGGTGACCGCGGCGAGGTGAACCACCCCGTCCAGCCCGGCCGAGACGGCGCTCTCGCGCACCTGGGGATCACGCAGGTCGCCCACGACCGACCGCACCGCCGGATCCGGGTGGGCGTTCAGGTCGACCACCGTCACCTCGGCCTTCTCGGCGAGCAACGTCGCGACCAACCGCCTCCCGATGAAGCCCGCGCCACCCGTGACGAGTACGCGCGCTCCAGCCAACTCCGGCATGCCCGGTCTCCCTTCCTTCACGTCCCAGCGACCCTACCGCCACGGGACGAACCTCTCTCATCGGACTCAGGAGACCCACAGCTCATTTCCAGGCAACGTTCTGCAGTTCATGCGTAAGCTACGGTCTTGTTGTCTCGCGGACGGCCCCTACGGCGAAGAGACACGCGCACCCGGTCAGAAGGAGAAGAGTGAGCTCGGCCCTGGTGATAGCCCCCCTGCTGGCGGCCGGGCTCGTGCTGGCCGTGCTCGCCCAGCGCAGGGGATGGGCGCCCCCGCTGTGGGCGGCGCTGTGCGCCGGGGCCGTGCTGCGGATCGCGGCCATGGCCTGGGCCGTGGCCGACCAGAGCCAGCCGTACGACTTCGCCAACGACTTCCCCGAAGCGGCCGGCAAGGTGCTCGACGGGCTGAACCCGACGATGCACATGCGCGAGGGCGGCTGGCACTTCCTGCCGTTCCTCGCCTACGTGCTGGCGGGTCAGATGGGGCTGGGCGAACTGCTGGGGCTCTCCTGGGGGGTGAGCGGCCGAATCGTCCCCGTCCTGGCCGACCTGGCGCTGATCCCGCTGGTGGCCAGGCTCGCCGACGAGCGCGGGGCGCTGCGTGCGTTCCAGTACGCGTGCGTGCCCCTCGGCATCATGGTGAGCGGCATCCACGGCCAGTTCCCGCCGATCACGCTGGCGCTGGGGGTGGGCGCGCTGGTCGCCGCCCGCGCCGGTCGCGCCCACTGGGCCGGGCTGCTCATCGGCCTCTCGGTGACCTGCGCCAACTGGTCGGTGCTGCTCGTTCCCGGCGTGCTGCTGGCCGCCCGGGCGGGCGACGCCGGTCGGCCGGGCACTGCGCGTCCGGCAGGGGCTGCGCGGCCGGCGGGGACCGCGTGGCGGCAACGCCTGGTGGTGCTCGGCTGGACGGCGGCCGTTCCCGGGGCGTTCCTGGTCAGCAGCACGGTGTTCCTGGACACCCCGGTCACCGGGCTCGTCGAGCTGGGGAAGGCCGTCATGTCCACCCGTCCCGTGGTGGGCGACTGGGGTTGGACGGCCGTGGCGACGGGCGGCACCATGACGGTCTCGCCGGCCCTCGGCCAGATCGGCCTGCCGGTGCTGCTCATCGGGCTGCTCGCGGCAGGATGGTGGTGGCGGAAGGCCGATCCGGTCGCGCTGACCGCGGTCCTGATCCTCGTCTTCCTCGTCGTGACGTACCGGCTCGGGGCCCAATACCTGATGTGGCCGGTGCCGTACCTCATCGCGCGCCCGCCCCGTTTCGTGTGGCCGGCGATCACGGCGGCCAGCGCCTGGGCCGCCGCCGGTTACCTGCACGCCGAGACGCTCCTCGGGATGACGTGGTGGCAGTTCCACACCTTCTGGTCCCTGTCCTCCCTGCTGGTCATCGCGCTGCTGGTCGCCGCGCTGCCGTCGAGGGAGGCGGCGGCTCGCGGCCCTCTCCGCCGCGACCCCGCCCCCGTGGAGCGGCCGCCGAACGCGGCGAGAACAGAATCTACATTGTAAAGGCCGCGCGCTTCGATCCTGGTGAACCCTGACCCGTCCGTCTTGCGTCAGGCGGGCTCCTCCTGTCCCCTGGAGGGGGCGGGCCTCACCAAGGGCGGTCCGGGCGGGCGGGGTCGGCTCGTCCGCCGGGCCTCTTCCGCCGGGAAGGGGAGCGGGGTGGGCGAGACAGTACGGTGGCCGGAGGGCAAGCTCGTGCTGGGGATGGTCCACCTCCAGCCGCTGCCCGGCACGCCCTACCACCGGGAGGGCAGCCTTCAGGAGATCGTCGAGACGGCCGTCGAGTCGGCGCGCGCCCTGCGGGACGGGGGCGCCGGCGGCTGCCTGGTGCAGACGGTCGACCGGGTGTACTCCACGGGCGAGGACGTGGATCCGGCCCGGCTGGCCGCGCTCACGCTGGTCGTCCGTGCCGTCGTCGCGGCGACCGGGCCGGAGTTCCTGGTCGGCGTGCAGGTGATGCGGAACGCGGTGCGCGCCTCGCTGGCGGTGGCGAAGGTGACGGGGGCGGGCTTCGTACGGGTGGGCGCGCTCGTCGGGGCGACGCTGACCTCGCACGGCCTGGTGCAGCCTGACCCGCTGGCGGTGATGGAGTACCGGCGCAAGATCGGCGCGTGGGACGTCCGGATCATCGCCGACATCGAGTCCATGCACTTCACCTGGCTGGGCGGCGGGAAGCCGGTGGCGGAGGTGGCCGCGGCGGCCCGCCGGGCGGGGGCGGACGCGGTGGCCGTGTCCAGCCCGCGCGAGGAGGTGGCCCTCGACCTGGTCGCCCAGGTGCGTACGGCGGTGCCGGGCCTGCCGATCCTGCTGGCCGGGCACACGAACCACGACAACGCGGCACGGCTGCTGGGCTCCCCTCAGGGCGCCGACGGCGCGTTCGTCGGCACCTGCCTGGAACGCGCCGGGTGGGGCAGCCCGATCGACGCCGGCTTGGTGGAGACGTACCTGCGGGCGGTGCGCGGGCGGCCCGGCGGCTGAAGGAGACCGGCTGAAGGAGGCGGCGATGGCGTACGTGCTGGAGGAGATGGCGGCGCAGGTCGACGCGCTCGGCGGCGACGTACGCGCCCTGCACGGCCCCGTGCTGGCCGCGGCGCGGCGGATCGCCGCCGGGTGGGCGAAAGTCGAGCACGTCTACGTGACGGGCAGCGGCGACTCCCACCACGCCGCCCTCGCGGCGGAGATGGCCTTCACGGAGCTGGCGGGCGTCGTCTGCCTGCCGCTGAGCGCGCTGCGCCTGCTGAAGTACGGCCTGCCACGCGCGGAGACGGCCCGCGCCGCGCTGGTGGTGGGGGTGTCGGCGTCGGGCGGTCACCCGCTGGTCGCCGAGGCGCTCCGGCAGGCGGACGCCCGCGGCGCCCGCACGCTGGCGGTCACCTCGACGGCGGGTTCGCCGGTGACGGGGGCGGCCGAGGCGGCGCTGGTGACGCCGTTGCCGAGCCTGCGTCCCTGCCCAGGGCTGCGGACCTACCAGGCCAGCCTGCTGGCGCTGCTGCTGTCGGCGGTCGAGCTGGGCCGGGTGCGCGGCCGCGCCGCGCCTGGCCGGGACGACCTGGCCCGCGAGCTGCGAGAAGTGGCGGGAGCCGTGGAGGAGACGGCCGCCGCCACATGGCCGCGGGCCGGGCACGTGGCCGAGCTGATCGCGGCGGCGCCGGTGACCATGGTGCTGGGCAGCGGGCCGGGGCTCGGCGGCGCGCTGTTCGCCGCGGCCAAGCTCGTCGAGGCGGCGGGGGCGTTCGCGACGGGGCAGGACCTGGAGGAGTGGGAGCACGTCGAGGCGCTGGCGCGCCCCTCCGGCCTGCCGACGCTGGTGATCGCCGCGCCGGGACGCAGCCGTGCCCGCGCCGTCCAGGTGGCGGCGCGGGCACGCGAACGCGGCCGGCCCGTCGTGGTCGTCGCCGACGACCGTGACGGGCCGGCCGCGTTCGCCGACCTGGTGTTGCCGCTTCGCGGCACGGTCCGGGAGGAGTTCTCGGCGTTGCGGTCGAGCGTGTTCGCCGGCGCGGTGGCGTTCGAGCTGGCGTCCCGGCTGGGCGTGGCGCCCTTCTCGACGCGTACGGCCTGAGCCCGGCAGGGCGTCAGGGCCGCACGTGCGCCACCTCGACGCCGAGCAGGTCGGCGACCGCGCGCAGGTCGGCCAGGCGGTGCCCGGTGCCCAGCGCCCAGTGGTGGGAGATGCCGGTGGCGCTCCACTCGTCGGTCCACTCGCCCGGGTCGCAGCCGAAGTCCACCCGGGAGGTCGTGTTGCCGATCTGCAGCAGCGGCCCCTCCACCACCTCGCCCTCCGAGACGACGAAGCCGTAGCTGCCGTCGCGGGACTGGCGCAGCCCGAACGCGGTCACCGGCCCGCGCGTCACGTCGAACTCCACCGACACGCCCCACCCGCGCTTGCCGTGGTAGACGCCCAGCCCGCGCAGCAGCGGCTTGCGGGAGCTGATCGCCAGGTGGGCGGGGCCGTCATGGCCCATCTCCACGTGGCCGCGGGCGAAGTCGAGCGCCTGCAACTCGGTGAACGAGCCGCCGCCGCCCAGCCGGTCCATGATGAGCATGGCCAGCGAGGTGCGCAGCTCGTACTCCCCGGCGGCCGGGACGCCCCGCGCGGTGAGCAGGGACGAGCCGAGGATCATGCCCGCCCCGAGCCGCTCGTGGATCTCGCCGTCCAGGCCCCGGTGGTAGTAGGCCAGGCTGTCCAGCGCGAAGTCCTCGACCAGGCGGTCCAGCCCGACCGACACGCGGGCGGCCCATTCGAGGTCCTCCTCGTTGACCGAGTCGGCCAGCTCGAACACCTCACGGGTCAGCGCGACCCGCTCGGCGGTCTCGGCGCCGGTGACCTTCTCCGTGCGGACCCGCAGGTCGTCGAACTCCAGCACCTCGACGTGCCCGCCGAGGTTCGCGCTGACCAGGGTCAGGTCGGTGGAGACGTCCAGCATGCCGGGGTAGAGGTGGCCCATCAGACCGTGCCGCCCGTGCCGGAGCGCGGAGCGTACGCCCGCGGCCCGCACCCAGCGGCCGATGCGCTCCCATGCCCGCTCGTCCTCCAGGTAGCCGGAGACCGAGCGGAACGGGATGCCGGAGCGGGTGAAGGCGTTGGCCATCTCCGGCAGCGGGCAGGCGCCGCAGTAGGCCAGCCACTGTCCGGTGTCGAACGTGGCGTGGTCCATCGACTCCGTGGGCTGCAGGTTGATCAGGAGCACGGGGGCGCCGCTGCGCTGGGCGATCGGCACGAGCATGGTCGCCGTCATGTACGTCGTCAGGAACCCGACGATCAGATCGCAGCCGGCGGCCCGCAGCTTCTCGGCCGCCTCGGCCCCTTCCTGGGCGTCGGAGATGAAACCGACGTCCACGACCTCCGCGTCCAGTTCGCGCATACGCTCGGACACGCGGTCGGCCGAGCGCTGGAGCTGGGGGAGGAGGTCGGGGAACTGCGGCCAGTAGGCTCCCAGCCCTCCGGCGACCAGCCCCACTTTGGTGCGGCGCGGGGTGATGCGGGGGAACGTGCTCATGATGTCCTTCCTAGCGGGCTTCGACCTCGATGATGCGCGTGTAGTCGTTGGCGCCGTTCGACGCGAGCGCCACGATGCGCACGGCGTCGGTGGTGACCGGCGCGAAGTCCGAACGCGCGGTGCCGGCGGTGTTGCCGCGCACCTGGGCCACCGTCTGCCACTGGCCGCCGACCTGGACCTGCACGTCCCAGTCGCGCAGGCCGTGCCGGGAGGCGGGGTAGCGCTCGGTGTCCAGGGTATACAGGTCCACCCTGGACACCTGCCGGGCGTTCCCGAGCGCGATGGCCACGGTGTCCGGCCAGGCCCTGGCGGTGGCGTCGTTCCAGCCGTTGCCGCCGGCCCAGCCGTTGGAGGAGCGGTCGCCGTCGACGATGCTGCACGGAGGGTAGTTGGCGTTGGTGTGCTGGGAGGAGGCGGTGACGGGGCGGCGCAGGGCGAGGTTGCCGCCGTTGTCGAGCCCGTCCACGGGCACCACCTCGACCGGCACCTTCAGCGTGCTTCCCGACGCGCTGAGGCGCAGGTCGTACGTGCCCTGCTCGGTGCCGGGCGGCACGGCCACGAGCAGCTTGGCGCGGACCTCGTAGCCGGGCGGCAGGTAGCTGGTCAGCATGGGGCGGGAGGCCGTCAGCGGCGGGTCCACCGCCACCTGCATGGTCGCGTAGGCGGCCTTCTTGGCGTCGCTGCGCAGGCCGATCTGGAGCGTGGCCGGGCAGGCGGGGTCGACGCCGATCGGGGCGACCAGCTTGTCCGCTCCGGCGATCGGGGCGTACGAGCCGGTCCCCTTGGAGCGGCCCGACTCGACCTTGACCGACAGGGCCGGGGGTGACGGCTCGGGGTCGCGGGCGGCGGTGGTGGCGCCGGCGGACGTCGCGGCGGTGAGCGTGGAGGTGACGGTGACGGCGGCGGCCAGCGCGGCGGCGAGAGTACGCATGATCCCGTTCCTTTCTAGAGCGCGTGCAGGCCGGGGGCGCCGTCGAGGCTGACCAGGGAGGCCCGGGTCGAGACGGGGGCGCCGGGGCGGTCGACGTACGGGACGATCTTGAAGTCGGAACGCCACTGGTCGCGGGTGACCTCGCAGGAGACGTAACCGCGCTGGTAGCTGGAGAAGCGCAGGTGCGGGTTGGTCGCGTCGGTGCCGCCCGGGGGCACGCCGGTGCTGGCGTTGCCGTTGCCGCCGCTGCTGATCGAGGTGCACACGAACTCCACGCCGACGACGGGCGTGGCGGAATCGTCGAAGTTCGTCCTCAGCTCGCCGGCGAGGTTGTAGTGGATGTCGCCGGTGAGCACCACGGGGTTGCTGACCTGGCGGTCGACCATGCCGGTGAGCAGGCGGTCCTTGGCGGCCTTGTAGCCGTCCCACAGGTCCATGCTGAGCCGCTGGGCCGGGCCCGCGTCGTAGTCGAGCTGCATCATGGCGATCTGCTGGGCGAGCACGTTCCACTTGGCGCGGGAGGCGCCGAGGCCGTCGAGCAGCCAGGTCTCCTGCTCGGCGCCGAGCATCTGCCTGGAGGGCTCCAGCCGGTCGGCGCAGTCGATCTGCTGGCCGTCGCCGCAGACCTGGTCGTCGCGGTACTGGCGGGTGTCGAGCACGTTGAACTCGGCCAGGTCGCCGAAGGTGAACCGGCGGTAGATGCGGGCGTCGGGGCCCTCGATCGTGGGGACGCGGACGGGCATGTTCTCCCAGAACGCCCGGAAGGCGTTGGCCCGGATGACCAGGTAGTCCTGCTCGGTCACGTCGCCGCCGGGGCCGAAGCGGCCGGCCCAGTTGTCGAGCACCTCGTGGTCGTCCCAGGTGACGATCCAGGGGGCGCTCTGGTGGGCGGCCTGCAGGTCGGGGTCGCTCTTGTAGAGGCCGTACTGGACGCGGTAGCGGTCGAGCGTGTCGCACTGCACCCGGAACTGCTCGGGCACGGGGGTGTTGCGGGTGCCGCCCATCGGGACGATGCCGTACTCGTAGATGTAGTCGCCCAGGTGGAAGACCACGTCGGGGCGCTCGTCGGCGAGGTGGCGGTAGGCGGTGTAGTAGCCGTCCTGCCACGACGCGCACGAGGCGAAGGCCAGGCGCAGCGCGTCGGGGCTGGTGCGCGGCGCGGGCGCGGTCTTGGTGCGGCCGACGGGGCTGATCTCGCCGCCGGTGCGGAAGCGGTAGTAGTACTCGCGGCCCGGGCGCAGGCCCTTGGCGTCCACGTGCACCGAGTGGCCGTACTCGGGGGTGGCCCAGGTGGAGCCGTGGCGGACGCGGCGGGTGAAGTTCTCGTCCTCGGAGATCTCCCAGTCGACGCGGAACTTGGCGAACGGCAGCCCGCCGAGCGGCTCCAGCGGCTTGGGCGCCAGGCGGGTCCAGAGGATCACGCGGTCGGATAACGGGTCACCGGAGGCGACGCCGAGCTGGAAGGGGTTGTCGGCCATGGTCGCGGCCCGCGCGGGAGCGGTCCACGGGTCGGCCAGGTCGGTGGTGAAGGCGAGCGCGAAGGCGGCGCCGCCCAGACCGAGAAGACCTCGGCGGGAGAGTTCAGGCATGCTGCTTCCCATGTAGGGGGACGAAAGCCCTCACTTTCTAGCAAGCAGCCAAGCTCTTAACAAGATGCAAGTTACAAATCACGCTTCCAGACGTTACAAGTCTGCGACACGGACGTCCGCGTGGTGGTCGCGCAGTCGCTGCAGCAGTTCCGCGGGGGCGTTGGCGTCGACCACGATCACGTCGAAGTCGTCGAGCGGGGCCACCCGGTGCAGCGCCACGCGGGCCAGCTTGGAGCCGTCGACGGCCAGCACCCGCCGCGACGCCGCGCGCAGCATGGCCCGCTTGACCAGCACGATCTCCTGCTCCTGGTGGTAGGCGTACTGGTCGGAGACGGCCGAGGTGGAGACCACCACGAGGTCGGTGTTCATGGCCTCGACGGCGTCGACGCAGCCGAGGCCGAGGAACGAGTCGTGCGTGGGGCGGTACTCGCCGCCGAGCGCGATCAGCCGGACGTCGGGGCGGCCGGCCAGCAGCCTGATCGCCTCCAGGAAGTTCGTCACCACGGTCAGCGGGCCGAGTTCGTCCAGGTGGCGGGCGACGGCCAGGGCGGTCGTGGAGTCGTCGAGCATCACCGAGCTGCCCGGCTCGATCAGCCCCGCCACGACCCGGGCGATGGCGTCCTTCTCGGCCGTGTGCGCCCTGAGCCGGTAGGCGATGTTGCTCTCCCACACGTTGCTGGCCTGGGCCGTCGCACCGCCTCTGACCTTGCGCACCATGCCCTGGCGCTCCAGCTCGTCGAGGTCGCGGTGGACGGTCATCAGGCTCACGCCGAAGGTCTCGGCGAGCTCGGTGACGGAGGCGGAGCCCTGCCGCACGATGTGCTCGGTCATGCTCTGCCACCGCACTGACCTGCTGGAGGTATGCTGACGCGAATTCACCAAAGTCTCCACCTTGCCGGACGGCTGCGCATCCTACCCTTGACACCCCGGTCGGGCGACTCATACCCTCCCGGCAACCACCTTTTTAACACATTTGTTTGTTAACTTAACGATCGATTAAAACGTTCGCATTGGTGCCGGGCCTGGTCAGCATGGCCGTGTCAGGCACCATCGGGCGGGATCTCAGCCTTCCGCACGATGAGGAGACAGCGACATGACCGACCTGTTGCACAACGCCAGGGTCAGCCGCGGCCAGTTCCTGCGCATGATGGGCGGTCTGGCCGTGGCCACGCTGGCCACGGCCTGCTCCACCAGGCCGGAGACCACCGCCACCACCGGCGGCAGCGGCGGCGGCGCCACGACCGACCTCAAGTTCATCGGCGTGGCCGACCAGAAGACCCCGATGGACGAGCTGACGGCGGCCTACCAGAAGGTCAAGGCGTCCGTCCGCGTCACGGTGTCCTACGCCCCCACCGACCAGGTGCAGACCTCGCTGCGCACCCAGCTCGGCGCGGGCAACGCCCCCGACCTGCACGTCGTCTACCCCGGCAGCGGCAGCGCCATGTCGATGTCCGAGATCGCCAAGGCGGGCCTGCTGGCCGACCTGTCCGCGCAGCCGTGGACCCAGACGATCCCCACCGGGTTCAAGCCCGCCTTCCAGCTCGACGGCAAGACCTACCTCTACTCGGCCGGGTCCTCGGTGATCGGCGCCGTCTACAACAAGAAGGTGTTCGAGAAGGCCGGCATCGCCGCGCCGCCCACCACGTGGAGCGAGTTCCTCGACGTGTGCGACAAGCTGAAGAAGTCGGGCGTGGTGCCGATCGCGCTGGGTGCCCAGACGCCGTGGGTCACCCAGCTCATCACGTACGCGCTGGTGCCCTCCACCGTCTACGCCAAGGACCCCACGTTCGACGACAAGCAGGCCGCCGGGCAGACGAGCTTCGCCCAGTCGGGCTGGCGCCAGGCCATGGAGATGTACCTGGAGCTGCAGAAGCGCGGCTTCTTCAACGACAACCCGAACGGCACCACGTTCGAGCAGCAGACCTCCATGGTGGCCACCGGCAAGGCGGCCATGGCCATCCAGGTCTCGGCCGTCCTGCCCGACTTCCGCAAGGCCGCCTCCTCGCCCGACGACCTGTCGATGTTCCCCGTGCCCGGCGCCGACGACGCCAACTCGGTGTGGATCCCGGCCGGCGTCGTCGTCGGCCTCGGCGCCTCCGCCAAGGGCCGCAACGCCGAGGAGGCCAAGGCGTTCATCGACTTCCTCGCCCGCCAGGAGAACATCAACGCCTGGGCCAAGGCCATCGCCGCCATCCCGCTCACCCAGGACGCCGGCTCCAGCATCGACCCGGCGGTGCAGTCGTTCCTGCCCTTCACCAAGGACCGGGCCGTGCCCTTCATGGACCAGCGCTGGCCGAACGCCGAGGTGCAGCCCGTGCACTTCGCGGTGATCCAGGAACTGCTGGCCGGCGACTCCACCATCGACGAGGCGCTGAAGAAGATGGACGAGGCTTACCGCAAGTGACTTCCGTGACCGCAGGCCGGGGCAAGTCGGCGCACGCCGCGCGGCGGCGCCGCCGCTCCGACCCGGCCTCCCCACCCTGGTTCTTCGCCGCGCCCGCCCTGGCCGTGTACGCGCTGATCGTGCTCTACCCGGCGGTCGCCGGCGTGGTGTACGCGTTCACCGACTGGAGCGGGATCGGCCAGGACATGTCCTTCGTGGGCCTGGCGAACTTCGTCACCCTGCTGGGTGACGAGCAGGCCATGGGCTCGATCGGCAACACGCTGCTGCTCACCGTGGCGATCGTGGTCGTGCAGAACGGCGTCGGGCTGCTGCTGGCGCTCGGCGTGCACGTCAAGCTGAAGAGCCGGGCGCTGCTTCGCGTGATCTTCTTCGCGCCCGTCGTCGTCAGCCCGGTCATGGTGGCCTTCCTGTGGAAGTACCTCTTCAACCCCGACCCGTCCTCCGGGCTCAACGGGCTGCTCGGCCTGCGCGTCGACTGGCTCGGTGACCCGTCGGTCGCGCTGTGGTCGATCGCCGTCATGGTCGTGTGGCAGAACGCCGGCTACTCCATGGTCATCTTCCTGGCCGGTCTGGAGGGCGTGCCGGAGGAGCTGCAGGAGGCCGCGAAGATCGACGGCGCCGGCACCTGGGAACGCTTCCGCTACGTGACCTGGCCGCTGCTGGCACCGTCCTTGACGATCAACCTGATGCTCTCCACGATCGGCGGGCTCAAGCTCTTCGACCAGGTCTTCGCCGCCACCAACGGCGGCCCCGGCTACGCCACCGAGACGCTCTCGACCGTGCTGTACAAGCAGGCGTTCGTCTTCGGCAAGTTCGGCTACAGCACCGCCATCGCCCTGGTGCTGGCGCTGTTCGTGGCCGCCGTGTCGCTCATCCAGGTCTACTACCTGCGCAGCCGGGAGGTGACGGCGTGAGAAGGACGTTCCTGCTGGAAATCGTCATGATCGTGGTGGCGGTGGCGTTCCTGTTCCCCGTCTACACGCTGGTCTCGCTGTCGCTGAAGGACCCGGGGCAGATCGCGCAGTCGCCGCTGAGCCTGCCCGACCCGCCCACGTTCGAGAACTTCGGCAACGCCTGGTCGTCGGCGGCGCTCGGCCCGTCGCTGATGAACAGCACGGTGATCACCGCGGTCAGCCTGGCGGCGCTCATCGCGCTCGGCTCGTTCGCCGCGTACTTCCTGGCGCGCGTGCAGACCCGCCTCGGCTACGGCCTGTACGTGCTGTTCCTGCTCGGCATCGTGCTGCCGTTCCAGCTCGGCATGATCCCGCTGTTCGAGCTGGTGACCGACCTGGGGCTGATCGGCACGCACGCCGGGATGATCCTCTTCTACACCGGCATCCAGCTCCCCTTCACCGTATTCCTCTACACGGGCTTCATCCGGGCGCTGCCCCGCGAGTACGCCGCCGCCGCGATGCTCGACGGCGCCTCGCACCTGACGGCCTTCACCCGCGTGGTCTTCCCGCTGCTGCGGCCGATCACCGGCACGGTGCTGATCCTCAACGCCGTCTTCATCTGGAACGACTTCTTCACCCCGCTGGTCTACCTCGGCGGCTCCGGATACGAGACGGTCCCGGTCAGCGTGTTCGCCTACGTCGGCCAGTACGTCTCCCAGCACGGCCTCGTCTTCGCCGGCCTCGTGCTCGGCGCACTGCCGATCGTGCTGGTGTTCCTGGCCCTGCAGCGTTACGTCATCAAGGGCTTCGCCAGCGGTCTCAAGGGATAGGGATGAACGTCTTCGAGGTCTTCCGCGAACCGCCCAAGGCGTTCTCCCCGGCGGCCATCTGGTGGTGGAGCGGCGAGCCGCTGCGCCGCGACCGGCTGCGCTGGCAGATGGAGCGCCTGGTCGCCGGGGGTGTGCACAACCTCGTCATCCTCAACCTCGCGCCCTCGGGGCCGATGTTCGGGGCCGACGCCGACGAGCCGCCGTTCCTGTCGGAGGCGTGGTGGGAGCTGCTGGACGGCGTCTGCCAGGACGCCCACGACCTGGGCGCGTACCTGTGGTTCTACGACCAGCTCGGCTTCTCCGGCGCCGACCTGCAGGCGCGGCTCGTGCTCGAACGCCCCGAGTTCGCCGGGCACTGGCTGGCCGCCGACGGGACGGTGACGCGGCGCGGCTTCGACTACCTCTCGCGCGAGGCGTGCGCGGTGCTGCTGGACCGGGTGCACGGCGAGTTCGAACGGCGGGTCGGGCACTGGTTCGGCCGGGTGATCGCCGGGTCGTTCCAGGACGAGCTGCCGACGCTGCCCACCTGGTCGGCGGACTTCGCCGACGAGCACGCCGCCCGGCACGGCCGCCCGTTCCGGCTGGAGGACCCCGACTGGCGGTCCTACCAGCGCACCAGGGCCGAGCTGGCCGAGGAGGCGTTCTTCCGGCCGCTGGCCGAATGGCACGCCCGCCACGGGCTCGTGCACGGCTGCGACCAGCAGGACCCCGCCCGTGCCGGTGACCCGGTCGACGGCGTGCGGCTGTACGCCGACTACGCGCGTACGCACCGCTGGTTCAGCGCGCCCGGCTCCGACCACCACGGCGACGCGCGCCTGCACTCCTCCCTGGCCCACCTGTACGGCCGGCCGCGCACCTGGATCGAGGCGTTCCACTCCAGCGGGTGGGGCGGCACGCTGGAGGAGACGTTCGACTGGCTGCTGCCGTGGCTGCGCGCCGGGGCCACCCTCTACAACCCGCACGCGGTCTACTACACGACCAAGCGGGGCTGGTGGGAGTGGGCGCCGCCGTCCACCGACTGGCGGCAGCCGTACTGGGGGCACTACCGGGTCTTCGCCGAGGCGGTCACCCGGCTGTGCGCGGCGCTGTCGCTGGGCCGCCACGCGTGCGACGTCGCCGTGCTGCTGCCCACCGCGACCGCCCAGGCCGGCACCGGGCTCTCCGGCAGTGACCCGGCGGCCGACCGGGCCCAGGAGGTCTACCGCGAGCTGGTCGGCGACATGGCGTGGTTCGCCACCAAACCCGGCGTGGTGGACCGCCTCGGCCTCGACGCGGATGTCATCGACGACGACTCGGTGCGCCGCGCGGTCGTCAAGGACGGGCGGCTGGCGGTCTCCACCGAGGCGTACCGTGCCATCGTCCTGCCCGCCGTCACGGTGCTGGACGCGGACGTGGCCGCCCGGCTCGGGGAGTTCGCCGCGAACGGCGGGCTGGTGGTCACCGTGGGCACCCGGCCACAGGACATCCGCCTGGAGAACGCCGCGCAGGAGCCCGCCGCCGCGCAGGAGCCCGCCGCCGAGCGGGCCGGTGACGTCCTGCGGGACGCACTGTTCGTGGAGTCGGCCGGGCGGCTGGGCGAGGCGCTGGACGGGCTGGAGCGGCGGGTCGAGGCCCCCGTCCCCGCCCTGGTGCGCGAGGACGGCGAGACGACGCTGGTGTTCCTGCCCGCGGCGTTCCCCATGGCCAGCCGCGTCGGCGTCGGACGTCCCGAGGAACGCGGCGTCGACCTGGGCTGGCTGGACGCCGTCATCGACTTCGACCCCGCCCGCTACCGCCGCGAGATGCCGGTCGTCGTCCGCGGGGTGTCGGGCACGCCGCTGCTGCTGCGCCCCTTCACCGGGGGCGAGCCGGTGGCGCTGCCGCACACCAGGGACGGCGACGCCGTACGCGTCACGGTGCCGTTCGACGACGGGCCCGCGGCGCTGCTGGTGTTCGACGGAACGGTGGCCGAGCCGGTCGCGCGGCCCGCGTACCCGGTGGAGGTGCCGCTCGGGGACGAGTGGGACGTCGAGCTGGTGCCCACGCTCGACGACACCTGGTCCGACTTCGGCGGCGGCGCCGGGGTCGAGTGCCGCACGCTGCGCACCCCCGACGGGCGGCCGGTGGACGTGACGTACGGGCCGCACGGCGAACAGCGGGTCGGCGACGGGCCGTGGACGCCGTCGGAGTGGTCGTCCTCCCGCGGACTGCGCAAGGACCCGGTGCACCGCGAGACGCTGGGGCCGAAGGGGCGGGTGCCGCTGGAGTTCCTGTCCTTCGGGCACGTCCCCGAGGGCGGTGCGGCGCGGTTCCGCGCGGTCGTCACCGTGCCCTCGGCCGGACGGGTGATGATCGGGGCCGGGGCCGCGAAGACGCTCTGGCTCGACGGGGTCGAGCAGCCGCTCGACGACCGCGGGCACGCCGCCGTCTCCCGCGCGCCCGTCCCGCCCGGCGAGCACCTGCTGGAGCTGCTGCTGGTGCCCGAGGAGGAGCTGGACCTGCGGGCGTACGTGTGCGTGGTGGCCGAGCCACCGGCCCCGGCCCCGCCGGAGTGGATCGCGGGCGCGCTCCTGGAGACCGTCGTCCACGTGGGGGAGTGGGACGAGGACGCGCTGCTCCAGGTGGCCTCCACCTCCTTGTGCCGGGTGCTGGTCAACGGGATCGAGGCGGGCCGTCAGGGCGGCTTCGACCCGTACGCCGAGGCGGACATCCCGCGGGTGCGCCGCTACGACGTGACCGGCCTGGTGCGACCGGGCGCGAACACGGTACGCGTCGAGTCCGACGGCTGGGTGCTGGTGGACGGCCTGGCGGTGTCCGGGCCCGACTGGACGCGCGGCGACGGCGCGGACCGGCTCCCCGCCCGCGTACGGCGCCGCCAGCACGGCGACCCCGCCGCCCTCTGGCTGCTGCCCCGCCCGCACCCGCTGCCCGGGGCCGACTGGCTCGACGGCGGCCCCACCGCCCTGCCCGCCGTCTTCGCGGTCCCCGGCGCCAACCCGCGCGTCGAGCGGTTCCTGCTGGACGCGCCGCCCGGCGCGACCGGCATCGAGGTGCACGCCTCTGGACGCCTGGAGGTCTCCGCCGAGCTGGGAGGACACCGGCCGCAGGACGCCGGGACCCGTACGGGCGCGGAGGAGGCCGGTGGGCGCACGGGCCCGGGGGAGGTCGAGATCCGGGTCCACACCCGGCCGGGGGCTCAGGGGGGCGCGGCCTTCACCGGCCCCGTCCGGTTCACCTGCGGTCCAGGACGGATGCGGCTGGGCGACTGGGAGGAGCGCGGCCTGGCCGGGTACAGCGGCGGCGTGCGCTACCGCACCACGGTCGCCGCCCGCTCCGGCCCCGCCGTGCTCGACCTGGGCCGGGTCAGGGGAACGGCCGAGGTGACGGTGAACGGCAGGCCCTGCGGCGTGCGGGTGTGCTCGCCGTACGTCTTCGACGTCGAGCTGACGGACGGCGACAACGTGGTGGAGGTGCTCGTGCTCGGCACCCTGGCGCCGTACCTGGACGAGGCCGGGCCCACCCACTTCGTCTTCCCCGGCCAGCGCAGCACGGGCCTGTTCGGGCCGGTGCACCTGCGCCTGGAGGCCGACGAGGTCAGTGCTGGGTGAACGGCTGAGCGTCAGCGGGCCCTGACGCTCGAAGTGGTCGAAGGCGCCGCCGCCCGAGCGAGAGGCTCGGGCGGCGGTCCCGGTAGAGGCCCCAGACGTTCTGCAACCCCCGTCAAACGGGACATGAACTTCGCTTTGCGGGTATTTAATGATTTGAACGAGCGAGTGCTCACTCATTAGACTCCTCCGCATGTCAAGAAGGCGAAGAGTGCCGGCCATGGCGCCGGAAGACCGTCGGGCCGCGCTCATCGCCGCCACCGTTCCCCTGGTGCGCGAGCACGGCACGGCCGTGAGCACCCGTCAGATCGCCGAGGCCGCGGGCGTGGCCGAGGGCACGATCTTCGGTGTCTTCCCCGACAAGGCCACCCTGCTGCGCGCGGCCGTGATGCGCGCGTACGACCCGCGGCCCACGCTGGACGCGCTGGCCGCCATCGGCACGCGGACCGGGCTGCGCGCCCGGCTGCGCGAGGCGGTCACGCTGATGCGCGAAAGATGGACCGCCAACGCCAACCTCATCGCCGCGCCCAAGGAGCTGATGGCCGAGGACGCCGAGTTCAGGCAGTGGATGCTCGACGGCCGCCGCCTGATCTCGGCCGCGGTCGCCGCGCTGATGGAGCCCGACCGCGACCGGCTGCGGCGCTCCCCCGAGGCCGCGGCGCAGTTGCTGCTCATGCTGATCGCGGCGAGCGTGTTCCGCGACTACGGCCACGGCGGCGAGTTCGGCGACATGGACGACGAGGAGATCGTCTCCGTCCTGCTCGACGGGCTGCTCGTGCGGTCCGCCCTCGCCCCTTCCACAGAAAGTCCCCTTTGATGCTGCTCCGTCTCCTGCGGGGCCAGCTCAGGCCGTACGGGAAAGAGATCACGCTCGTCGTCCTCTTCCAGTTCGTCCAGACCCTGGCCACCCTCTACCTCCCCACACTCAACGCCGACATCATCGACAACGGCGTCGTGCGCGGCGACACCGGCTACATCGTCCGCGTCGGGCTGGTGATGCTCGGCGTGACGCTGGTCCAGATCGTCTGCTCGATCGTGGCCGTCTACTACGGCGCCCTGACCTCGATGGCCCTGGGCAGGGACCTGCGGGCCGCGATCTTCCGCCGGGTGCAGGACTTCTCCGCCCAGGAGGTCAACAGGTTCGGCCCGCCGTCCCTGATCACCCGCACCACCAACGACGTGCAGCAGGTCCAGTTGCTCGTGCTGCTGACGTTCACGATGATGGTGGCCGCGCCGATCATGTGCGTCGGCGGCATCGTGCTGGCGCTGCGCCAGGACACGACGCTGTCGTCGCTGCTGCTCGTCGTGCTGCCGGTGATGATCGCCATCGTGGGCGTGATCATCATGCTGATGCGGCCGCTCTTCCGTACGATGCAGGAGCGCATCGACCGGATCAACCAGGTGCTGCGCGAGCAGATCACCGGCATCCGGGTCATCAGGGCGTTCGTCCGCGACCGGCACGAGCGCGCGCGCTTCGGCGTGGCCAACGACGAGCTGACCGACGTGTCGCTGCGGGTCGGGCGGCTGATGGCGCTGATGTTCCCCTCGGTCATGCTGGTGGTGAACGTCTCCAGCGTCGCCGTGGTGTGGTTCGGCGCCGACCGCATCGCCGACGGGAGCATGCAGGTGGGCGCGCTGACCGCGGTCATCTCCTACCTCATGCAGATCCTCATGTCGGTCATGATGGCGATGTTCATGTTCATGATGATCCCCAGGGCCGAGGTGTGCGCCGAGCGCATCGAGGAGGTGCTCGGCACCGAGGTCACCGTCCACCCGCCGGCGAACCCCGTCACCCCGGAGCGCCGCATCGGCGAGGTGGAGCTGCGCTCGGTGGGCTTCCGCTATCCGGGCGCGGAGGAGCCGGTGCTGTCCGACGTCGGCTTCACCGCCCGGCCCGGCCGCACCACCGCGATCATCGGCAGCACCGGCAGCGGCAAGACGACGCTGCTCAACCTCGTCCCGCGGCTGTTCGACGCGAGCGACGGCGAGGTGCTGGTCGACGGCGTCGACGTACGCGACCTCGATCCGGCCGTGCTCTCCCGGACGGTCGGCCTGGTCCCGCAGTCGCCCTACCTCTTCTCCGGCACCGTCGCCTCCAACCTCAGGTACGGCAGGCCCGACGCCACCGACGAGGAGCTGTGGCGGGCCCTGGAGGTGGCCCAGGCCCGCGAGTTCGTCGAGGAGATGCCCGGCGGCCTCGAGGAGCCCATCGCCCAGGGCGGCACGAACGTGTCCGGCGGCCAGCGCCAGCGCCTGGCCATCGCCAGGGCCCTGGTGCACCGGCCCGAGATCTACCTGTTCGACGACTCCTTCTCCGCCCTCGACTACGCCACCGACGCCCGCCTGCGCGCCGCGCTGGCCGAGGAGATCACCGACGCCACGATCGTCATCGTGGCCCAGCGGGTGAACACCATCCGCGACGCCGACCGCATCCTCGTGCTCGAAGAGGGCCGCGTGGTCGGCAGCGGCACCCACGCCGAACTCATGACGACCTGCCCGACGTACCGGGAGATCGTGCTTTCCCAGCTCACCGAACAGGAGGCCGCAGCATGACCACGGAGGCGCCGGCACGGCGCCCGCAGCCCGCCTTCGGGCCGGGCCGGATGATGGCCGGGCCCGCCGAGAAGGCCCTCGACTTCGGCGGCACGCTGCGCCGCCTCTCGGGGCTGCTGCGCCCCGAGCGGACGCCGCTGATCGTCATCCTGGCGCTCGGCACGGCCAGCGTCGCGCTGACCGTGATCGGGCCCAAGCTCCTCGGTCACGCCACCGACCTGATCTTCTCCGGCATCATCGGCGCCCAGCTCCCTGCGGGCCTCAGCAAGGAGCAGGCGGTGGCCGGGCTGCGCGCCCGGGGCCAGGACACCTTCGCCGACATGGTGTCGTCGATGAACGTGGTGCCCGGCCACGGCATCGACTTCACCGCGCTGGGCCACGTGCTGGCCTGGGTGCTGGCGATCTACCTGGTGGCCGCGCTGCTCGGGATCGTGCAGTTCAGGATGACCACGACCGTCGTGCAGCGGGCGGCGTCCCGGCTGCGCGAGCGCATCGAGGCCAAGCTGGCCCGGCTGCCGCTGAGCTACTTCGACGGCCAGCCGCGCGGCGAGATCCTCAGCCGGGCCACCAACGACACCGACAACATCGCCCAGTCGCTGCAGCAGACGATGAGCCAGCTCATCTCCTCGCTGCTGACGGTCGTGGCGGTGCTGGTGATGATGGTCGTCATCTCGCCGCTGCTGGCGCTCATCGCGCTGGTCACGGTGCCGGTGACGGTCTACGTCACCGCGGTCGTCGGCAAGCGGTCGCAGCCGCAGTTCGTCAAGCAGTGGTCGTCCACCGGCAAGCTCAACGGCCACATCGAGGAGATGTACGGCGGCCACACGCTGGTCAAGGTGTTCGGCAGGCAGAAGGAGTCGGCCGAGACCTTCACCGAGCACAACGACGCCCTGTTCACCTCCAGCTTCCGCGCCCAGTTCATCTCCGGGCTCATCCAGCCGGCCATGATGTTCATCGGCAACCTCAACTACGTGCTGGTCGCCGTCGTGGGCGGGCTCAGGGTGGCCTCGGGCTCGATCTCGCTGGGCGACGTGCAGGCGTTCATCCAGTACTCCCGGCAGTTCAGCCAGCCGCTCACCCAGGTGGCCGGCATGGCGAACCTCGTGCAGTCGGGCGTCGCCTCCGCCGAACGCGTCTTCGAGCTGCTGGACGCCCCCGAGCAGTCCGCTGATCCCACCGAGCCCGCGCGGCCCGCGCAGGTCAGGGGGCGGGTGGCGTTCGAGGACGTGTCGTTCCGCTACGTGCCCGACCGGCCGCTGATCGAGAACCTGTCGCTGACCGTCGAGCCCGGCCAGACCGTGGCCATCGTCGGCCCCACGGGAGCGGGCAAGACGACGCTGGTCAACCTCATCCTGCGCTTCTACGAGGTCACCGGCGGCCGCATCACGCTCGACGGCGTCGACATCGCCCAGATGTCCAGGGACGAGCTGCGCGCCAACATCGGCATGGTGCTGCAGGACACCTGGCTGTTCGGCGGCACGATCGCGGAGAACATCGGCTACGGGTCCGAGGGCGCCACCCGCGAGCGCATCGAGGCCGCCGCGCGGGCCGCCCACGTCGACCGCATCGCGCACACGCTGCCCGACGGCTACGACACGGTGATCGACGAGGAGGGCGCGACGGTCAGCGCGGGGGAGAAGCAGCTCATCACGATCGCCCGCGCGTTCCTGTCGGAGCCCGCGATCCTCATCCTCGACGAGGCGACCAGCTCGGTCGACACCCGGACCGAGGTGCTCATCCAGCGGGCGATGAGCTCGCTGCGCGAGGGGCGTACGAGCTTCGTGATCGCCCACCGGCTGTCCACGATCCGCGACGCCAGCCTGATCCTCGTGATGGAGAACGGCCGGATCGTCGAGCAGGGCACGCACGAGTCGCTGCTGGCCGCCGAGGGCGCCTACGCCCGGCTCTACTCGGCCCAGTTCGCCCAGGCCGTGGCGGAGGTGGAGTAGGCGGGCCGGAGTAGGCGGGCGCGGCCCCGGGGCGACCCGCCGGGGCCGCCGCGCCGCGTCGCCGACCCGGAGTTCCGGCGGCGCGGCGCGTCGCAGGAAATACCGGCGGGCGTCCACGACTTGTCCATGAACATGATGAGCACACCCTTCGACCCGCGCGCTCTCCTGGCGGAGAGCAGGCTGGGCGTCCTCGCCACGGTCAAGTCCGACGGCCGCCCGCAGCTCTCCCCCGTCATGCCCTTCTACGACCGCCAGGCCGAGACGATCTACGTGTCGACGGGGGAGGGCACGGCCAAGACGGCGAACCTGCGCCGCGACCCCCGCGCCGCACTCGAGGTCACCAGCTCCGACGGCTGGTCGTGGGCCACCGCCGAGGGGGTCGTGACGCTCGTCGGCCCGGGCGCCGACCCGCACGGCCCCGAGGTCGAGGCGCTGGTCGACTACTACCGGCGCGCGGCGGGCGAGCACCCCGACTGGTCCGAGTACCGGTCGGTGATGGTCTCCGAGCGGCGGGTGCTCATGGTGATGAAGGTCGAGCACGTGTACGGCGCCGACATCCGGTGACGGCCGACTCGTGAACCGCACGTTGATCTCACCAGACGGTGTGCTCCCTATCGTGAAGATCGGTGGCCGGCCCTGACGGTCGGGGAGAGGGGGCGTTCATGCCGGGTGCGGACGAGATCGCGGCGCTGAAGCGGCGCATGGGGCGCGTGGGGGTCTGGAACAGCACGCTCGGCGGTGAGTCCGCCGGGTTCGAGCAGGAGGCCGCCGCCGAGGTGGAGAGCCTGGGCTTCGGCACGCTCTGGGTCGGCGAGACCCCGTCGGGCAAGGAGGCGCTGACCCACGCGGCGCTGCTCCTGGGCGGCACCCGGCGGCTGACGGTGGCGACCGGCATCGCCAACATCTGGGCCCGCGACGCCACCGCCGCCGCCAACGGCGCGAACACCCTCGCCGAGGCGTCGGGCGGCAGGTTCGTGCTCGGGCTGGGAGTCAGCCACGCGCCGCTGGTGTCGCAGCGGGGCCACGACTACCGCAAGCCGGTGTCGGCCATGCGCGAATACCTCGACGCCATGGACGCCACGGAATACACCGGGCCGCTCCCGGAGCCCGCGCCGCGCCTGCTGGCGGCGCTGCGGCCCAAGATGCTGGAGCTGGCCGCGCGGCGGGCCTACGGCGCGCACCCGTACTTCGTGCCGCCGGAGCACACGGCCCGCGCCCGCACGGTGCTCGGCCCGCTGCCGGTGCTGGCGCCGGAGCAGACCGTGCTGGTCGAGACCGACCCCGAGCGGGCGCGGCGGACCGCCCGCCGCTTCATGGCGCTCTACCTGGCCCTGCCGAACTACGTCAACAACCTGCGCGATCTCGGCTGGCCGGAGGAGGACCTGGCCGGCGGCGGGAGTGACGCGCTCGTCGACGCCATCGTGGCGTGGGGGGAGCCGGAGACGATCATCGCGCGGGTGCGCGCGCATCTGGACGCGGGCGCGGACCACGTGTGCGTCCAGCCGCTCGCCGACAGCCCGCGCGCGATGCTGGAGCACCTGCGCGTCCTGGCGGCCGCCGGCCTGACCTCCCTCTGACCCTCGCCACCGCGGACGCCTTCCCCAGCGAGGGCTTCGAGTTGGGGTTGACGGGCACGATGGGCTATGACTTCAGGGATGGAACGAGACAGCGCGCCGATCCGCGTTGAGACAGGGCGGCCCGTGACCGATCTGCCGGGAAAAGGCGCCACGCCGGGGCAGAACGCGCCCGCCGACGCCGGAGCGGTCCCCGGCGCGGCGGTCGCGTCCGTGCCGGTTGACGTGCCGGTTGACGTGCCGGTCGACGCCGATGCGGTCGACGCCGCCGCGCTGCGCCTGGCGGGCGTCGTCGCGACCACCCCGCTCGAACGCAGCGCCCGCCTGTCGGAGCTGACGGGCGCCGACATCTGGCTCAAGCGGGAAGACCTGCAGACCGTGCGCTCGTACAAGGTGCGCGGGGCGTTCAACCTGATCGCGCAGCTCGACGACGCGTCCCGGGCCGCGGGCGTGGTCGCCGCCAGCGCCGGCAACCACGCCCAGGGCGTGGCCTACGCCTGTTCGGCCCTGGGCGTGCGGGGCCGGGTCTACCTGCCGCGCACGACGCCACGGCAGAAGCGTGACCGCATCGCCGCGCTCGGCGGCGACATGATCGAGATCGTCGTGGGCGGCGAGACGTACGACGAGGCGTCCGCCGCCGCGGTCGCCGACGCCCGGTCCGGTGGGGCGACGCTGGTGCCCGCGTTCGACGACCCGCGCACGATCGCCGGTCAGGGCACGGTCGTCCGGGAGGCCGTCGGCCAGCTCGGTACGACCCCCGACCTGGTGGTGCTCCCGGTCGGCGGGGGCGGGCTGCTGGCCGGTTCCCTCGCCTGGCTGGCCGCACGGCACCCGCGCGCCCAGGTCGTCGGGGTCGAGCCCGCCGGGGCCGCCTGCGTCGCCGCCGCCCTGGCGGCCGGGGGGCCGGTCACGCTGGGGACGATCGACACGTTCGTCGACGGCGCCGCCGTGCGCAGGGCCGGAGACGTCACGTACCCGCTGATCGCCGCCTCCGGCGCGGAGCTGGTCGCCGTCCCGGAAGGCCGGGTGTGCAGCGAGATGCTGGCGCTGTACCAGATCGACGGGATCATCGCCGAGCCCGCGGGCGCGCTGGCCACCGCCGTGCTGGGCGTGCCGTCCGTGCTCGACGTCCCGGCCGGGGCGAGCGTGATCTGCGTGCTGTCCGGCGGCAACAACGACGTCAGCCGCTACGCCGAGGTCGTCGAACGCGCCCTGGTCCACGAGGAGCGCAAGCACTACTTCCTGGTCGAGTTCCCGCAGGAGCCGGGCGCGCTGCGCCGCTTCCTCGACGAGGTGCTCGGCCCCAACGACGACATCACCCTCTTCGAGTACGTCAAGCGCAACAACCGCGAGACCGGCCCCGCGCTGGTCGGCATCGAGCTGTCCAACCCCAACGACCTGCCCGCGCTGCTGAAGCGCATGGAGGCCGCCCCCCATCGGATCGAGCAGATCGACCCGTCGAGCCCGCTCTTCCGCTTCGTGCTGTGACCGGCCCCGCGTTATGAAGGGCCCCGCGTCATGAAGGGCCCGGCAGCAGTGTGGCGATGACCTCGCGCAGGGGGTCGGCGAGGTCCTGCGCCCCGGCGGAGGCGAGGGGCTCGAGCGGCGTGGAGGCGCGCAGCGTCGCGATGCCGATGGCGATCGACAGCACGAGCTGAGCGCGCAGCATGAGCTGGTCGCCGCCGGGCGCGTCGTGCCGCCAGCCCGCGGTCGAGGCCAGCCCCTCCGCGTACGAGCGCAGCAGCGCCACCCGCTTGTGCTCGGTCCGCTCGTCCCCGGAGGAGCGCAGCAACAGCAGGAGCAACTGGTACGGGCGTCCCGTGGAGATGACGCGGATGATCTGCTGGATGGCGTCGGAGATCAGGCCGGGGCCCATCACCGTGTCAGGAGCGGCGCCCTGAGCGGCGTCGGGCCCGGTGCCGGCGGCCCGGCGGAACTCCTCGACGGCGGCCTCCAGACACGCTTCGAACAGGCCCTCCTTGGACTGGAAGTAGCGGTTGATGAGCGCGACGTTGACGCCGGCGTCGTCGGCTATCTCGCGCACGGTGGTCGCCGCGTACCCGTCGTGGGCGAAACGCTGGAGGGCCGCGTCGAGCAGTTGCCGGCGGGTCTTGGCCGCGTCACGCCGCCGGGGCGCAGCCGGTGCGCCCCCCGGGGCCACGGGAGTGGTCGCGGGGCCGGGGCTGCTGGTCATCATGGATTCCTCTCGATCTCCCCGAAGGATATCCGTCGCGATCAGCATCGGCGGATCCACGCCCGCGAGCCGCGGGCGGACCACCGGTCCGGGGGAGAATCCTTCATGACCTGTCTCCCGACCGGGAAGAGGACTCACCGTGCACCTCAAGCGCATCGGCCCGTCCGCCGCCGACCGGCCCGCCGTCCGCCTGGTCGGCGCCCACGACCTCCCGGGCTCCCGCTAGTGCGGGCGCTGGTGCTGACCGGGCCTGGCGCGGCCGCGGTCGAGGAGGTCGAGCCGCCCGTCGCGGGACCGGGCGAGGTGGTCGTGGACGTCGAGCGCGCCGGAGTGTGCGGCACCGACCTCGAGCTGTTCACCGGCCACATGAGCTACCTGGGCACCGGCCGCGCCTGGTATCCGCTGCGTCCTGGGCACGAGTGGTGCGGGCGGGTCCACCGCCTCCCCGACGGCCGCCACCCCGTCCTGGCTGGGCCGCCGCGTCACCGGCGACACCATGCTCGGCTGCGGGCGCTGCGACCGTTGCCGCGGGGGCCGCCACCACGTGTGCGCCGAGCTGGCCGAGCTGGGCATCAGCCGGGGCCGGGCGGGGGCGCTGGCCGAGCGGGTCGCCGTCCCGGTCACGGCGCTGCACGCGCTCCCGGACGCGGTGGACGAGACGCTCGGCGCGCTCGTGGAGCCGGGCGGAAACGCCCTGCGTGCCGTCCGCGCCGCCGCCCTGCGGCCGGGCGAGCGGCTGCTCGTCCTCGGGACCGGGACGATCGGGCTGCTGGTGGCGTTGTTCGCGCGGGCACACGGGGTGGAGACGCACCTGCTCGGCCGCGATCACGACGGGCTCCGCCTGGCTCGCGAGCTGGGCTTCGCGGGCGCCTGGACCCGCCCGTCACTGCCGGACCTGGCCTGGCACGCCGTCGTGGACGCCGCCGCCAACGCCCCCGAGCTGCCCGCGCTCGCGCTCGAGCTGGTCGAACCGGCCGGACGGGTGGTCTGCGTCGGCCTAGCCGGCACGCCGAGCACCATCGACACCCGGGACCTGGTGCTCAAGGACGTCACCGCCGTCGGAATACTCGGCGGCTCGGCGGGACTGGCCGGAGCCGTCGCCGCCTACGCCGACGGCTCGGTGGACGCCCGCCCGCTCGTGGCCGCCACGGTCGGCCTGGCCGAGACGGCCGACGTCCTGGCCGGTCACCGCCCGCCCTGGGCGGGGCCCGGCCCGAAGATCCACATCGACCCGCGCCGATAGGAGCCCGCGAACGCCGGAGCCCTCGTCAACCGCCGTCAACCGAGCACGTTCTCGTGCAGTGCGCGCAGCACCGCATTGGTACGGTCGCGCGCCCCGAGCTTGAGCAGCAGCGTAGAGACGTGGTTCTTCACCGTCCCCTCGGCCAGGAACAGCGCCTGGGCGATCTCGCGGTTGCTGTAGCCTTCCGCCACCAGCCGCAGCACCTCCAGCTCCCGCTCGGTGAGCCGCTGCACCGGCGGCAGCTCGCCGTCGGCGGGCGGCCCGCCGCGCCGGACGGCGCGCAGCAGCCGGTCGGTGATCGAGGGCGAGATCAGCGTGCCCCCGTCGGCGAGGGTGCGGATGGCGCGGGTGAGCTGCTCCAGCGTCACGTCCTTGAGCAGGTAGCCGCGCGCCCCCGCCCGCATCGCGTCGAGGACCAGGGTGTCGTGGTCGAACGTGGTGAGCACGAGCACCGGCGGCGACGCGCCCGCCGAGCGCCCGCGCAGCGCGGCGAGGGCCCAGATGCCGTCGTGGCGCGGCATCCGCAGGTCGAGCAGGACGACGTCGGGGGAGTGCGCGTCGACGGCCGCCAGCGCGGCCATGCCGTCGTCGGCCTCGCCCACCACCTCGATGTCGTCGGTCAGGTCGAGCAGGCTGCGGATGCCCTGCCGCACGAGGGTCTGGTCGTCGACCACGAGCACCCGGATCATCGGGCCGGCACCTTGGCCGTGACGCGGAAGCCGTCGCTGCCGTCGAGGAGCACGTCGCCGCCGAGCGCGTTGATCCGCTCGGTCAGGCCGCGCAGCCCGTTGCCGGGGGTCAGGGTGGGGCTGCCGCGCCCGTTGTCCGCGGACGTGAGCCGTACGGCGCCGTCGGAGGTCGTCTCGATGCGGATCCGCAGGCGGGTGGCGTCCGCGTGCCGGATGGTGTTGGTGACGATCTCCTGCACGACGCGTACGAGGGTCGCGGTGAGGTCTTCCCCGGCGGGCACGTCGTCGTCGATGCGCACGCTGACGTCGAGGCCGGGGATGTCGCGTACCACGGCGGTGAGCGACTCGCGCAGGTCGAGGCCGTCGGCGCGGAGCCGGCCGACGGTCTCGCGCACGTCGTCGAGCAGGTCGCGGGCGACCCGGTTCGCCCGTTCGACGTGCTCGCGCGCGGCGGGGCCGTCGTGGTGGCGCGCCACCTCCAGTTCGAGGGCCAGCACGGTGAGCTGGTGCCCGATGGCGTCGTGCAGCTCCCTGGCGATCCGCAGGCGTTCGCGGGCCCGCGCGGAGTCGGCCAGCACGACGCTCGCGGCCCGCAGTTCGAGGTGCGCCTCGGCCAGCTCGCGCCGCATCCGCTGCTCCCGGATGATCGCGAACGAGCTGAGCAGCGCGGCGATCTGGATCAGCACGTAGAGCAGCGTGCCGATGGTGACGTCGGCGGTCCCGCCGCCGGCGCGGGCCGTGGTCACGGCGATGACGACCGAGTTGAGCACGATGACCGCCGCCCCGGCCCACGGCGGGACGATGTACGCGCTCACCGCGGCGACGAGGACCAGCAGGATCGGCAGCCATCCGGCCCCCGGCGCCGTCGCGACCACGGTCCAGCCCAGCACGACCGACAGAGCGTAGGCGGCGGTGGCCCGGCGCGGCCGGTAACCCTCGTAGAGGGCGGCGGCCAGCACCGCGGCCAGCAGTGCCGCGTACGCGACGAGCCACAGCGCGCGCGGCACCAGCGTCTCGGACGCGCTCAGCGCGACCGGCAGGCCCACCGCCCCGCAGCCCACGAGCATCACCACGCCCGCCCCGACGTCCGGCTCGATTCGCGGCATGCCGTCACTGTAATGCCCGATCCGCCCGCCACGGGGGTGCCGAAAGTCATGCCCGCGAACGCTGACCATCGGCACGGGCCACACCCGCCTGCCCGCCCCTAGCGTCGGCGGCATGCCAGAAACCGTGTCCTCACTCGCCGTCGAAGCGGACGGCCTGCACAAGCGCTACGGAGCGACGATCGCCGTGGACGGGATCAGCCTGTCCGTCACCGCCGGTGAGATCTTCGGCCTCCTCGGCCGCAACGGAGCGGGCAAGACGACCACCGTCGAGCTGATCGCCGGGCTCGGACGGCCCGACCGCGGCACCGTACGGGTGCTCGGCCTGGACCCGTGGCGCGACCGCGTCCGGCTGCGGCAGCTCCTCGGCGTCCAGCTCCAGGACGCCCAACTGCACGCCACGCTGACCGTCGTCGAGCTGGTCCGCCTCTACCGGAGCTTCTACCGGTCGCCGAGGGAGACCGACGAGCTGATCGAGTCGGTCGGCCTGGCCGGTTCCCGCCGCGTCCGCTTCGCCAAGCTCTCCGGGGGTGAGCAGCAGCGGCTGTCGATCGCGCTGGCCCTGGCCGGGCGGCCCCGGGTGGTGATCCTGGACGAGCTGACGACCGGGCTCGACCCGGAGGCCCGCCGCCAGATGTGGTCCACGCTGGAGAGGCTGCGCGAGTCGGGCGTGACCGTGCTGCTCGTCAGCCACGCCATGGAGGAGGTCGAGCGGCTCTGCGACCGGGTCGCGCTGCTCGACGCGGGCGAGGTGGTCGCACTCGACTCGCCTGCCGGGCTGGTCAGGCGGGCCGGGTTCGCCCAGCGGGTACGGTTCAGCGCCGCCGAGCCTTTGCCCGGCGGGCTGCTGGAACGCCTCGACGAGGTCGACCGGGTACGCTCCGACGGCGGCGAGGTCGTCGTGGAGGGCCGCGGCGACCTGCTCCAGGCGGTGAGCGTCGCGCTCGTGCGCGCGGGCGTCGTGGCGACCGGCACGCGCGTCGAGCGGGCCACCCTCGACGACGCCTTCCTCGCCCTGACCGGACGGCCCCTCGACCGTGAGGAGGCCGGCCGATGAAACCCGTCTTCGACGGCGCCCCGGCGACCACCGCCGTGTACCGCCCCGGCCCGCGCTCGTGGGGTCTGCTCCTGGTCAGCGAGCTGAAGATGGTCGCCCGCGACACGGCCGGGCTGATCGTGCCGGTCGGGCTGCCGATGCTCATCCTGGTGATGAACGCCTCCGGCGCCGGCGGCCAGGCCGTCGCGGGCGGCCGGACGGCGCTCGACGTCCGCGTGCTGCCGCTGGTGTTCACGATGGTCGTGGCCATGACCGGGATCGTGAACATGCCGAGCTTCTTGGCGTACTACCGCCGTACCGGGATCCTGAGGCGGCTGGCGGTGACGCCCGCCTCGCCCGTGATGGTGCTCGTCGCCCAGGTGGCCGTCGGGGTGCTGCAGACCGCCGTGGGGGTCGCGGCGGCGTGGCTGCTCGCCATGCTGGCGTTCGGCGCCAGCCCCCCGGTGGACGCGGGGGCGGCCCTCGGCGTGCTGGTCCTGACCACGGCGGCGATGTACGCCGTGGGCCTGGTCGTCGCCGCGCTCGCGCCCACGCCGAACTCCGCCGTGGCGATCGGCCTCGTCCTGTTCTTCGCCCTGGGCGCGCTGGGCGGGATGTTCGGCGGACGGGACGGCCTTCCCGGCGTGCTGGCGACGGCGGGGGAGTGGCTGCCGTTCGGGGCCGCGGCCGAGGCCCTGTCGCTGACCTGGCTCGGGCATCCCGTCGAGCCCGCCCACCTGATCGGCCTCGGCGTGACCGTGCTCGCCTGCGGTGGCGTCGCGGCCGTGTTCTTCCGCTGGGAGTAGGAGGAACGGCGAGCGCCCAGAAGGTCACGCGGGGGCGTGGGCGCGGGCCGGTCGGGTCACTCCGGGACGCAGGCGTGGGCGCGGGCCGGTCGGGTCACCCCGGGACGCGGGCGTGGGCGTGGGCTGATCGGGTCACCCCGAGTCGCGGGCGTGGGCCGTCGGCGGGCCGGGCCGGTCGCCGAGCAGCCCGAGCACGGCCTCCACCGCCGGGGTCGACGTCCGGACCAGCGCGTGCGTGGTGCGGGTGATCTCCACCGAGGAGACCGCCCGCAGCACCACCCCCTCGGGGACGCCCACCACCGTGGCGACCACCTCGGGCACCAGGCTGGCACCCAGCCCTTCGCGGACCATGCGCAGCACGAGCGCGTAGTCGTCGGCCGTGTGCACGATCCTGGGCTGGAACCCCGCCCACGCGCAGGCCCGATGCAACATCTCGTGGTCGGTGGTGCCCAGGGACCCCGCGATCCACTGCTCCTCGCGCAGCGAGCGCAGGTCCACGTCGCCGTCCGCCGCCGGATGGCCGGCGGGGAGGGCGATCAGGATCGGCTCGACGCCCAGGAGCCGCCGCGTGACGCCGGGCGGAGTGTCCTGCGGGATGAGGTTGTAGGTGAAGGCGATCGCGAGGTCGCAGCCGCCGTCGCGGAGTGCTTCGACGGCCTCGCGGGGTTCGAGTTCGCACAGGATCACGTGCAGGCCGGGGTGGCGGTCGCGGGCGGCGGCCATCGCGGGCAGCAGCCGCCGAACGGCCGCCGTGGCGAAGCAGGCCACCCGGACGGGCCCTCTCGGGGTCGTGGCCGACCGGAGGTCCTGTTCGGCGGCGTCCAAGGCGTTGAGCACGGCGTACGCGTGCCCGACCAGCCGCCGCCCCTCGGCGGTGAGCCGGACCCGGCGCCCCGCCCGCTCGAACAGCGCGACCCCCGCCTCGCGCTCCAGGGTCGCGAGCTGCTGCGAGACGGCGGACGAGGTCATGCCGCAGACCTCGCCCACGGCGGTCATCGTGCCGTGCTCGGCGAACGCGCGCAGCAGCCACAGCCTGGTGGGGTCGAGCATCAAGGAATCCTTACAGATCAGCTCACGATCACTAAGTGGACGTTGCCAATTCGACCACGCCACACTGTGCTGCGGCCACCCGCGGAACCCGAGGTGAGGAGGGGTCGGATGCTGACCGTCGTCGAGGTCCCCCAGTGGCGGGGGTCGTCGTCACCCACGGCGCCCCGACTGGTCGAGGGCGCGTCCAGGCTGGCGGCGATGGTTCCCGGGGCCGCCCGGCACGTCCGGGTGGACGCCGAGGGCACCCTCGCCGAGACCGCCGACCGGGTCAGGCGCGCGCTGCCCGGCGACGGACTCACCGTCACGGTCGGCGGCGACTGCGGCGTCGAGCTCGAACCGGTCACGGCCGCGCTGCGCCGCCACGGCGACCGGCTGACCGTCGTCTGGTTCGACGCCCACGGCGACCTGAACACTCCCGCCACGTCCCCGTCGGGCGCCTTCCACGGCATGATCCTGCGTACGCTCCAGGGCGAAGGGCCGTCCGAGCTGGTACGCTCACCCGCGCTGCGCCCCGGCCAGATCGCGCTGGCGGGCACCCGTTCGCTCGACCCAGCCGAGGCCGACCACATCCGGCGCGCGGGCATCGGCGGCCTGTCCACCGTGCGCGACGACGCCGTGCTCTACGTCCACGTCGACCTCGACGTCCTCGACGGCATCAGGTCGGTCGGCTACCCGGAGCCCGGCGGCCTGTCCCCGAGCGCCCTCACCGAGGCGGTCGCCGCCCTGGCCGCCCGGCACGAGATCGTCGGCCTGGGCATCACCGAGTACGCGCCCTGCGACCCGGGCGACGAGGAAATGCTCAGGAGCCTGGTCCCGGGGCTCGTGCGGCTGTGCGCCGCGTCCCGCCCGTCGCAGATCGAACGACGCGCCGCCCGCGCCTGGCCCGCCCGGCACACCGAGGAACGCGACGGCTGGCTGCTGCGCCACACCCCGGGCGTGGACCGCAGACGGGCGAACTCGGCCCTGCCCACCCTGGACGCGACCCCGTCCATCCAGGCCCTGGAGAGTTTCTACGCTGGACGGGCGATGCCCGCGACGGTCCAGGTCACCCCCGCGGAACAGCACGCGGAGCTGGACGCGCTCCTGGAGTCCCACGGCTACGCCAAGAGCGGTGGCACGCTCGTCATGACCGCCGACGTCGACGCCGTGGCGGCCGCGACGGGGGGATCCGGCGGCGCCGAGCGGGTGGCCGATGAGGGCCGCTGGCCCGCCCTGTTCGAGGCGGTGACCGGTCACGCCGGTGACATGGACGTCATCCGGCGCATCGCGCCCGCAAAGGCACTGCTCGCCAGAACCACCTCCGGCCCGCTCCCGGCAGCCACACCGGACGTCGCAGGGCCGTGGTCGGCGGCCCCTGGTGATGCCGCCGGGCTGGGGTGGGCGGTCCCTGGTGATGCCGCCGGGCCGCGGTCGGCGGCCTCTGGGGATGCCGTCGGGTCGGGGTCGGTGGTCGCTGGAGACGTCGCTGGGCTGGTGCTGGCGGTCGCGGAGGACGGCTGGACGGGGCTGTTCTGCCTGGCCACCCACCCCGGTCACCGGCGGGCGGGCGTGGCGAGCGCGGTGCTGGCCGAGGCCGCCCGGTGGTCGCGAGAGCAGGGGGCCTCCCGCCTCTATCTCCAGGTCGTCGAGGACAACCACGCCGCCCGAGCCCTCTTCGACGGCCTGGGCTTCACGAAGTCCCACAGCTACCACTACCGCTCGCGAGCATGAGGGCCTGACCAGGCCGGGCCGCACTCAGCCGGTGGCGGGACTCTTTCTGGGGCCCCGTGGCAGGGATACGGCGACCAGGCCCGAGCCCGGCGACTCAGTCCAGTTCCGGGACGACCAGGAGGAACGAGGCGATCCCCATCAGCAGGAAGAACAGCAGGAGCAGGATCATGCCGAGGATCACCAGCACGCGTCGCCGCGCCGTCGGCTTGCCGGGTGGGGGCTTGCCGGGCGGGCGGTCGTCGTCGGGGTGATGGGACGCCATAGGCGGACGCTAACACCGCGCACGCCCACGGCCGGGGCAGCCGGGCCGCGCCATGGGCACGATTTCCGCCAAGCGGTGCCGCTCTTTCCCCGGCGAGTCCCCGTGGCCCGCCGTCCGAGAGGCTGTGCGGAACCGCTAGGCGATGGTGCCGAAGGCCGGCTTGCCCGCCCATGCGTACGTGAGGTAAGCGACGCCGGTGTCAGTGGTGCTCGATCCGGTGAGCTTCAGCCCGGCGGGCGTGGTGCCCTCGGCGAACAGCCGCTTCCCCTGGCCGAGCACGACGGGAAAGACCAGCAGGTGGTACTCGTCGACCAGTTCGGCGCTCTGCAGGGTGCGCAGGAGGTCGCTGCTGCCCTGGACGAGGATCGTGCCCTCGGTGCGCCGCTTGAGTTCGGCGACGGTCTCGGCGGCCTCGCCCGTCAGCACCTCGGTGTTGCGCCAGGTGGCGTTCATCGGCGTGCGGGTGGCCACGTACTTCGGCATGCTGTTGATCTTGGCGCCGCCCTCCTCGTCGGGGACGTCGGGCCAGTGCGAGCTGAGGATGTCGTACGACCTGCGCCCCAGCAGCAGACCGTCCGCGCGCTCGAACAGCGGCCCCATGATGCGGTCGAACCCCTCGTCCAGATGCGGGGGCACCCAGCCCTCGTAGGTGAAGCCGTTGGAGGCGTCCTCGCCCGCCCCGCCGGGGGCCTGCATCACGCCGTCCAGGGTCACAAAGGTCCCGACCACCAGTTTGCTCGCCATGTGTCACTCCTTCGCACGTAGGTGCGGCGGGCTCGTCCGCCCGCCGCTCTCATGTGCTCCAGAGTGGCGGCAGCCGTTTACGGAATTCTTCAGGCTTCCCTACGGTCCGGCGGGCTCCGCGTCATAGGGCTTCGGCGTGCGCTCTGGAGGGCGCCGTTCACGGCGGGCGAGGGCGCCGCGCGCGGACAGCTCGTCGAGCAGGGCCGCGTCGACCGCGTCGTGGAAGTCTTCGGACTGCTGCGGAGTGCCGTGTGCGGCGGTCGCGTAGTCGCAGGAGTGCCAGCGCGGTTCGATGATCTCGGAAGCGAGATATCCCCGCCACACGTCGCCGACCTCGAGCCCGGGTCTGCCCACGGTTTCCCAGCAGCTATAGAGGGTGCCGTCGGCGTTGACTACCGTGCCGCGCCGGCCGGCCTTGAGGCTGCAGAAGTCGCACCAGAAACCCGCCCTGGGCGGGCGTACCGAGAATCCCAGCTCCAGCGCGTGCAAATACCACGAGATATGCATCCGGACGCGTTTTCACCATTCGAGGTGACGCCCTTACGCCGTCATGCTCACACAACGGCCACGGCCGGCCCAAGGTAAAAGACCCGGGCATTCACCGGGCATTTCCCGTACCTCGACCGGCCGGCACACCGCCGGTCCCGGAGAGGTCGAACCCCGAGGGGCGGGGTCACGCGGGGAGCCGACCCCGTTCGACGAGGGCGTAGCCGAGCTGGGTGTAGAGCTCCAACTGGTCGTAGTACTCACGGTGGGAGCTGATCCTGCCGTCCGTGACGTGCGCGTTGCACGTCGCGCGGATGGCGATCCGGCGGCCGGTCGCCGCGATCTCCTGTCCGTCGGGCAGGAGGAGCGGGCCCAGGTGGGTCCCGGTGTACGTCCATTCCGTGACGGTGGGGTTGTCGCAGTCGCCCAGCTCGAACCACGCCGTCATGTGGAAGTCGGGAAAGCCCCGCAGGAACTGGTTGTGGAGCCAGGCGATCTGCTCGTGGCCCTCCGCGATGCCCGCCGGTGTGACGTAGACGGCGTCCGGCTGGTAGCAGTCGAGTACTTTCCGCAGGTCGTGATCGTTGACCGCCGCGCCGAGCCGGTGCTTGAGATCCCAGTAAACGGACATGCGCATTCCTACATGAGGTGCTGCCTTCTTGGACTTTCCGGTCACGTTACTCACGTGCCGGTCGGCCGCTGGTCATGGCGACGTCAGGCGGCGGCAAAGCGCCGGAGGCCGTGCCCGGAGGCGGGCCGCCCGATGCGGGGGGCGGGCCGGGCGCGCTGCCACCTGGGGTGCCGTAGACAATGGATAAGTTTCTTTACAATAATGAGGGCTGACGCACCCCCCAATGCGCGGCACTTCCCAGGTCTCCGCGCCGCGCCCGTCACGGTCCGGGCGACGTCCGGGCCACAGAAGGGTTGTCCTCATGACCCGAACACCGTTAGTGCTGGCCGTCACGCTGCTCCTCGCCGTCCTGGGTGTGTTCGTCACCCAGACCTCGGCCAGCGCCGCCAACCTGCTCGCCAACCCCGGCTTCGAGGCCGGGGGCCTGTCGCCCTGGACCTGCGCGGGTGGCTCGGTCGTCAGCACGCCCGTCCGCTCCGGCGGCGGCGCCCTGGCCGGGGCCGCCACCGGGTCCAGCACCGCCCAGTGCAGCCAGTCCGTCACCGTCCAGCCCGGCGCCGCCTACACGCTGACCGCCTGGGTCCGCGGCGGCCATGTCTACCTCGGCGTGAACGGCGGCGGGTCCACCTGGACCTCGTCGCCGTCGGCGTACGCGCAGCTCACCGTGCCCTTCACGGCCGGGCCGAGCCAGACCACCGCCGTGGTCTACCTCCACGGCTGGTACGGCCAGGGCACCTACTACGCCGACGACGTCAGCTTCGACGGCCCCGGCACCCCGCCCACGTCCACCCCCACCCCGACGGTCACCCCCACGGTCACCCCGACCGTGACTCCCACCGTGACCCCCACGGTCACTCCCACCGTCACCCCGACCGCAGGGACCTGTCCGCTCAAGCCCAGGCCCACCGGCAAGGTCCTGCAGGGGTACTGGGAGAACTGGGACGGCGCGGCCAACGGCGTCCACCCGCCCTTCGGCTGGACCCCGGTCACCGACCCGCGCATCGCGCAGCACGGCTACAACGTTCTCAACATGGCCTTCCCGGTGATCCGCTCCGACGGCACGGTCCTGTGGGAGGACGGCATGGACAACACCGTCAAGGTCGCCACCCCGGCCGAGATGTGCGCCGCCAAGGCGGCCGGCGCCACGATCCTCATGTCCATCGGCGGCGCCACCGCCGGCATCGACCTCAGCTCCAGCACCGTCGCCGACCGCTTCATCGCCACCATCGTGCCGATACTCAAGCAGTACAACTTCGACGGCATTGACATCGACATCGAGACCGGCCTCACCGGCAGCGGGAACATCAACACGCTGTCCGCCTCGCAGGCGAACCTGATCCGCATCATCGACGGCGTGCTCGCCCAGATGCCGGCGGGCTTCGGCCTCACCATGGCGCCCGAGACGGCGTACGTCACCGGCGGCAGCGTCGTCTACGGCTCGATCTGGGGCGCGTACCTGCCGATCGTCAAGAAGTACGCCGACAACGGCCGCCTCTGGTGGCTGAACATGCAGTACTACAACGGCAGCATGTACGGCTGCTCCGGCGACTCCTACTCGGCCGGCACCGTGCAGGGCTTCGTCGCCCAGACCACCTGCCTGAACAACGGCCTGGTCATCCAGGGCACCACGATCCGAGTGCCCTACGACAAGCAGGTCCCCGGCCTGCCCGCCCAGCCGGGCGCGGGCGGCGGCCACATGTCACCCTCCCTGGTCTCCCAGGCGTGGAACAGCTTCAACGGCCAGCTCAAGGGCCTGATGACCTGGTCACTCAACTGGGACGGCGCCAGGAACTGGACGTTCGGCGACAACGTCAAGTCTCTCCAGGGCCGCTGACCCAGAACGCTCCGCGCCGGCCCGAGCGCCGGCGCGGAGCCGGCGGCGCCCGGCCCGCGGGACTCCTGCCCCGCGGGTCGGGACGCGCGGCTCAGCAGGGATCCTCTTCCGCCGAGCAGACCTCGTCTCCGTTGCCGCCGAGCGCCAGCCTGAGCAGGTGGTAGAGAAGCTCCCGCTGCTCCTGGTCGAGCGCGTGGAGCACCTCGTCCTCCTCGGCGGCGAGGGCGAGTTCGGCCTCGGCGAGCAGCCGCAGGCCCTCATCGGTCAGTTCCACGACGTGGCGGCGGCGGTCTTCCGGCGAGCGCTTGCGCTCGATCAGGTCCTTGGCTTCGAGATCGTTGAGCAGCCCGACGACGTTGGTGCCGTCCATGGACAGCATCGTGGCGAGGGCCTGCTGCGTGCAGGCGCCCCGATCGCGGAGCAGCGTGAGCGTCACCAGGTGACGGGTGCGCAGATCGAGCGGCGCCAGCGCCGACTCCGCGCGCAGGCGCAGGCGGCGGGCGAGGTGGTCGAGGAGCGCCGCACTGCGGTGCGGCGACCCGTCTGCGGAGGGCGTCGTGGGCGCGTTGACAGCGGACGGGGAGGCCATGTCCCAAGTCTATCGACAACCAGCGCCGATCCATGTGGTACAAATGATTTGCGTTAAGTCAATCATTTATAGAGAGGTAGCGACATGGCGCACCTGCTGCACATCGACTCGAGCATCCAAGGCGACACCTCCACCAGCCGCAGGCTCACGGCTCGCGCGGCCGCCGCGTGGCGGGCCGCCCACCCCGGCGGCACGGTCACCTACCGGGACCTCGGCAGCAACCCCCTGCCCCACCTCGACCACCTCGGCGGCCTTGCGCGGAGGGTGCCGGTCGAGCAGCACACGCCTGAGCAGGCGGCCTCGTGGACGCTCACCGAGCGGCTGGTGGAGGAGCTGAAGCGGGCCGACACGGTGCTGCTGGGCCTCCCGCTGTACAACTTCGGGGCGCCCAGCAGCGTCAAGGCGTGGGTCGACCACTTCATGGCGGCCGGGCTCTCGTACGACCCGGTGAAGGGGGAGGGGCTGCTCGGTGGCCGCGAGTTCATCGTGGTGAAGTCCCGGGGCGGCGGTTACGGCCCCGGCTCGCCCCGCGAGGGCTGGGACCATGCCGAGGCGTGGCTCCCGCACGCCCTGTCGATGGCCGGCCTGACGCCCCGCTTCATCACCGCCGAGCTGACGCTGGCCAAGGTGAACCCGCAGATGTCCGACCTCATCCCGCTCGCCGAGGAGAGCCTCGCCGCCGCCGAACGCGAGATCGACCTCCTCTGGTCCGCTGCCACGGTGGCCGCGTAGAGCCCTCGGGGCCCCGGTTCCCCCGGGCCACGGGGGAGCCGGGGGAACCGGACGCGGCCGGCGCGGGCCCGCGGACGAACGCGCAGACATCGCGCGCCACGAGGAGCGCGACCGGCCGCCTACGGCTGGGCGGACCCCGCGATCCCCGTCAGGTCCCGCCCCTGGGCCTGCGCGGGCGGGCGGGTCCCGAGCAGCGCCGCGATGGTCGGCGCGACGTCGATCAGCCGGGGACGGCGCAGGCGGAGCCCGGGACGGATCCCCGCGCCGGACAGCAGCAGGGGCACCTTCATCTCGCTCAGGCTGCCGTGCGCCCCCCGCCACTGCCCGGCCGGCGGCTCGGGGAGCGCGAAACCCCACGGCGGCCGCGCCTCGGCCACCAGGTCCCCGAGCTTGTCCCCGGCGCGCAGGGCCCGCAGCGCGCGATCGTCGAGCACCCGGCTGATCTGCGGCAACCGGCGCAGCGCCGCCTCGATCCGGCCCCGGGCCCGCGGCTCGGCGGCCGTGCCGCGCAGCGTGACGTGGCCCACCCGCACCGCGTTGGGGACGATGACGACCTCGGTGCCGGGGGCCGGGGCGCTGCCCGACGGGACGACCTCGACGCTGTGGCCGAGCGCCGTGACGGCCTCGACGACCTGCGGGAGCAGGGAACGGTTCCAGGCCGTCATGCCGTGGTCGCCGGTGAGCAGGAACGCCGTGTCCTGGTGGATGCCGACGTCCTTGGTGGCCTGCACCAGCCGGCCGAGCTGCCGGTCGTGCTCGGCGAGCACCGGGGCGATGTTCGGGCTGTCCGGTCCTTCGTCGTGGCCCACGGCGTCGAGGTCGGAGCTGTAGACGGCGAGCAGGTCGGGGATCTTCGGCACGGTCACCTGCTGCCCGTTCGAGTTCACCGGGCGCAGGTTGAGGATGTCGATCGCCGCGTCGACCCGCGGCCCGAAGGCGCCGCCAGGCTGGACGTACAGGTGCTCCGGGTCGCCGTAGCGGACGCCGTGGTCCTGGATCATGTACCACTGCACGGAGGCGACCGTGCGGCCCTCGGCCGCCAGGGACTCCGCGATGGTCTCGGCCGCCAGGAACCGGCTCTGGCCCTGCGCCCTGCCGCTCACCGGGTCGTACACGTACGCGACGTTGCCGTGCACCTCCGGGTGGGCGCCCGTGCTCATGGACGCGCGGCAGGGGTTCGAGACCGTGTGGAAGGTCGCCTCGGCGACGGCGAGGACGCCGCGGGCGGCCAGCGCGTCGAGGTTCGGGGTCGCCACCCGGCCGAGGTAGCCGGGGTCGAAGCCGTCCCAGTCCACCACGATGACGTGCTTGGCCCCGCGCCGCCCGCCTGTGTGCGCGTCGGCCCGCCCTGTGGGGGCGAGGCCCCCGACTCCGGCCGCCGCGAGCCCGCCGAGCACGGTACGTCGTGAAATCGACATCGACCATCACCGCTTTCGTGCCGTCACCGTGACGGCCGCCGCCAACGTTGGACCGCCAACGTAGAAGGTCACCGGCAACGATCACAGCCGCGTCCGGGTGACGACCCCGTGAACGCCGGGCCGATCACCGGATCCGCTCCCGCTCGGCCGCCGCGGCCGCCGCGGCCACCGTGGCCAGGATCGCGGCCACGCGCTCGGCGACCGGCCCGGCGGGCACGTCGACGAGCTCGAAGCCGAACGCGCGGTAGGTCCGCTCGTGGAGGCGTTCGAACTCGAGGGAGTCGGCGAAGCTGATCCGGCGGGCGTCGGTCGGCTCGCAGAAGCCGAGATTGCGGACGAAGAACACGCGCCGGTCGTAGAGCCGCTCCCGGACGATCCGGTCGATCTCCTCGGACAGGGACGCCGGGACCGGATGGCCGACGAACGTGCTCAGGGCGTGCGTGCAGATGGGCGAGCGGTCGAAGAACCGTACGGGCGCCGGGCCCGCCTCCGTCTGCCGCAGCCGTTGCAGGGCCACGACCTTGCCGACGAACGACGGCCGCGCCCAGGGCTCGGCGTCGCCGCGGGCCTGTTCGCCGGCGATGACCGCCGTGGCCGCCTCCTCGACGGTAGCGTACCCGAGGTCCGCCAGGCGGTGCAGGATCGTGGTCTTGCCGGCGCCGGGGGTGCCGGTGAGGATGTAGCGCTTCATCGCTGGTACGAGTGCCTTTCTGGACGTGGGCACGGGCGAGCTTCCGCCGGGACGGCGGTCATGGGATCGAGCGGGCCGGGGGGCCTTCGCCACGCTCCGGCAAGAGGGTTGAAAGCGACGCCGGACTCCCGGCAAGCGCCTTGAAATCGACCGCCGATTTCCGGCAAGTCACTTGAAATCGGTGCACCGCACAGTAGGGCCAGCCCACCTGAAAGGACGGCCCCCGATGCCGATCTCCCGTACTCTATCCGGCCTGGCCATCGCCGCCACCGCCGCCCTCGCGACCGTCGCGGCCCTCACCCCCGCCGCCCAGGCCGCCGACTCGGCGACCAGCACCTGGGGCCCCTACTACGCCCCCGGCAAGGCGGCCAGGGCCACCGGCACCCTGACGGCCACCGGTGAGGACCACGAGGTGCTGCCGACCGCCGACGTCGTACGGATTTCCGGCAAGGTGTACGACAACACCCGCGGCCCCGCGTGCGGGTGGGCCGTCTTCCGCATCACGTACCGGTCGGGGAACAACCTGCCGTTCAAGGAGCGCTGGGTCCGCGACTGCTCGTACCGCACCGCGCAGGCATTCTCCCTCAAGTACCAGGACGTCTACCAGGTCGAGCTGAAGGTCTGCACCGAGCGCAAGGCCGCCAAGCCGTCACTCAACTGCCTGTACGCGGGCACCTGGAAGACCCTCTACCTGTCGAAGTAGGAACACCGGCCACGACGCCCCCGGGAGCCCCGCCCGCCCGGTGGCGTCACCCGGCGGGCAACCGGCCGAGGACGTGCTCGGCGAACCGCACGATGGCCAGCCTGCGCTCGTGGAGCGTCGCCGTCTCCCAGATGCGCCGCTCCAGCAGTGCGCCGCCCTCGTCCAGGCCGAGCCGCCGGACCCACCGCCGCAGGTGCTTCGGGAAGGGCAGATAGTGCCCCTCGGCCGCGAACCAGGCGACGTGGAGCTGCCGGACCAGGCGGGCGGCGAGATCGTGGAAGAGCCACCCGTCGTCGTCGCGGGCGCAGGCGAGCAGGGCGTCCGCGTACGCGGGGAACTGCCGTTCCAGCGCCGCCCCGGCCTTGGCGGCCAGTCGCGGGGCGGGCGTGCGCATCGAGCGCCGGATCGCCTCGCCCGTCCCTCGGTCGTCGGCCAGGAGGGTGCCGTGGACGAAGCCCGCCACGGCGTGCAGCGGCTGGGGCCACTCCGGCTCCTGCCAGCCGTCTCCGGCGCCGACCAGCGCGCACCAGGAGTCGAACCTGGCCCGCGGACAATGGCCGACGTCGACCTCCCACCCGGAGACACGCAGCTTGTCCAGCCCGTACGCGGCCGCGTGGAACTGGGTGGGCTCGCAGCCCGGGTCGCTCAGCCGCCCGGCCGGTCGCCGGTCCGGGGGCGGCGGCTCGCCGGCACCCCAGACGATCACGATGTCGAGGTCCGAGTCGTCGGTGAACCCGCTGAACACCGAGCCCTGGCCGTAGGCGAAGTCGAGCGCGCCGCATTCCGCGTACGCCGCGACCACCTCGCGCGCCACCCGCTCGGCCGCCGACTCCCGCACGGGGAACATCCAAACACGGACGCGCGGGGCCGCGGACATGCCCGCGTCCCCGCGGAATTTCCGCGGGGACGCGGACCCGCGCCGGGCGGCCCTCAGAGGGCGCGTCCCGCTCGCGGTCCTTGTCGCAGTTCCTCAGTTCGTGGTGGGGCAGGCGCCCGGCCCGACCCAGCCGTCACACCAGTTCGCCTTCGGCCCCCAGACCTGCCCTATCGAGGAGAGGCTGGTCCCGGCGGTCATGTCCTGTAGGGAGTAGGTGAGGAGGTAGATCACGTTGCCGATCTTCATTTCGTAGCCTCCGCCGAGGATGGGTCCCCAGAACATCCAGCGCTCGTTGTGACCGGAACTCGAGGGCTTGCCGGCGTCGTAGTTGTGGTCGGCGGTGAAGATCCACAGACGTCGCTGCTGGTAGTTGACGACCTGGAACTGCATCGTGACCGCGCACTTGGGGCCGACGACATAGGCGCGGGTGTCGAGGAACATGCCGCCGATGGGGCCGCTGCCCGGCCGGACGGCCTTCGTGGACCAGTAGCCCTGCATTCTGCACCGGCCGTGGCGGACGTCGACCAACTGCTTCGGGTACCTCACCGTGACCCACTCGTTCGAGGCCGCCTTCCCCTCCCGGGCCTCGCCGGTGCCGGCCGAGGCGTCGGCCGCCTGGACCGGCGCCTGCCCGCCCGGTGCGAGGGTGGTGGCGGTCAGCAGGGTCCAGGCTTGTTCCTGGCCGCCGTTGGCCGTCCACTGGATCACCTTGGCGCCGTCGGCGGTGCTGGCGCCGGTCACGGCCAGGAGCAGGGCGCTCTTGACGTTCCTGAGGCTCGTCTCGGTGCTGTGGGGGTCGGCCTGCAGGATCCACTGCTGCTCGGTGCCGGACCCGCAGGGCCACTGGATGGCCTGCGCGCCCTTGGCGGTGTCGCCGCCGCCGATCGCCAGGCACTTGCCGCTGTGGGTGTTCTTGAGCTGCCGGCCGTCGGCCCCTGACCAGCTCCACCGCTGTTCCGGGCCGCTGCCGCAGGTCCGCTGTACGGCGGGGGCCGCGTTGGCGGTGCCGGCCCCGTCGATCGCCAGGCATTTGCCGCTCTTGAGGTTGCGGATCTGGTAGCTCGGCGGTGGCGGGTCGAGCGGCAGGTCACCGCCGCCGCACGCCTCCGGCGCCAGAGGGGTGAAACCGTGCGTCCTGATGAGCGCGGTGTTCTGGCAGACCAGCGAGTCGGGGCCGGTGAACACCTCCCGCCACGGGCTGGTCCGCTGCTTCGCCATGGGGATCACGTTGTACAGCCGGTGCACCAGCGGCCGGCCGTAGTTCGGGTTGAGCACGAACGGCCGCGCCACCACTCCGCCGCCCTGCGGGAGCGAGCCCAGCCGCCGTCCTGCGCGCTTGTCCTGGATCGGCGAGCCGCCGCTGTGTCCGGCCGCCTGCCGGAGGTACTCGGCGATGGAGTAGGGAATGACCTCGGTGTCCCGCAGCCCGGTGCCGTCGTTGGCCGCGATCGGCGAACCGTCGCTCCTCATGTCGCGGATGCACGGGTAGCGGCCCTCGATGATCTCGGCCTCGGTGATGCGCATCGTCCGCAACCACGCCGACCGCACCGCACCCGCCGCCGGCAGCAGCGGCGTGATGCCGGACGTCGTGTTCCTGCACTGGTAGAGGTCCAGCAGTTCGGCGAGGGTGAGCTGGATCGGCATCTCGTCCAGGACGGCGTAGCCGACCCCTTCGGGGAAGTCCTCGGTGTTGGGCACCACGGGGCCCCGCCCGTCCGACTCCGGCGCCGCCTGGATGTCGCCGATCCTGATGCCGGCCCATCCGCCCGTCGCGTACTTCGCGATCGAGATCGGCAGGATGGCGTACGGGTCCGCCAGCACCGGGGTGAAGTAGTTCTCGCGGATGGGCTGTCCCTCGCTGGTGTCCTTGACGCAGGGGTACTTCCCGGCGCTGACGTCCGACTCGGGGATGCCGAGTGCCGTCAGCCATTCGCTGCGCAACTGCGACCCCGCCGCGGGCAGCAGGGGATGGAGCGGGGGTGAGACGTCGGCACAGGTGTAGACGAGGCGCAGGAACTCCAGGCTCGGCGGGCGCATGGGGTTGGCCAGGTTCGTCGCGTACGTGATCCCGTCCAGCGCGTACGGCCGGTAGGTCACGTTGTGGGCGGGGGAGATCGACTGCCGGTCCGGCTCGCCTGCCAGGCGGGCGAAGTCCAGGCATCCGTCCTCGGCCGCGATCGAGTACTGCAGGGCGCTCTGGCCGGAGGCGTCGCCCCCCGGGCGGTTCAGCGTGCAGTCCGGATGCGTCGCCGGATCCTTGGTGGTGATCCTGCCCGGCAGCAGCGGCCGGGCCGCGTCGTAGGAGGCCAGCACCTTCTGGCCGTTCACCGTGACCACGTTCGACAACGCGTTCATCAGTTCCTGCGTCGTCGTGGAGCCGACACCGGCCAGCGCCCGGTACTGAGGGGTTCCGGACGGCTCCGCCTGGGCGGGCCGGTCGGGGATGCCCGTCAGCAGGCCCACGAGCATCGCCACCCCCAGCGACGCGGCCGATAATCTGAACCAGCGGCTCTTTCCACGTTTGAGCAACATGTCGTACACACACGTCCCTTTCCAGATCTCCTCCGCATCCCTCGGCTGGGCCTGCGGCAAGGTCGGCAGGCGCGGGCAGCCGGGCGGAGGTCTCGCTCACGAGGATGTTCACGTCGATCGCGGAAGCGAGATGACCGCAATCGGCTGGTCGGCGGCTGTAGATCAGGAAAACTGTTGTCGGACACGCCGCGAAGAGCCGGCATCGGAGAGCCCAACAGGATCCTCACCCGGGACGTGCCTGGCGGCTGGGCCCCTCGTGGTGCGGTGGACAGCCCGCGGCAGGGCCCGCACGGAGTCAGGGCTCACGACCGCCCGCTCCGGACGCGCGGTGCCGTGGCGCGGGCCAGGCAGGCCACCGCGAGCGTGCAGGCCAGCGCGCGGGCCACATTGGCAGGCACCCACACCTCTTCGAACGCGCCGCGGACCTGGGCCAGGTCGGCGATGTGGGCGGGATCGCCGGCCCGCGCCAGTTCCTCGTTGAGCGGGACGTTGACGCCCATCGTGATGGCGAGGGCCACGATGTAGAGCGCCAGCGCGGCCAGGATCCACCGGGCGGCGGCCCGCGCCCCGAGGCGATGGCGGGCGATCGCCGCCGCCCCGGTGAAGACGAAGGCGCCGAAGAAGGTCACGAAGAAGACCGGATTCTCGATCGTCCTGTTGATCTTCTGCATGACCAGCACGAAGGTCCTGTCGTCCGCGCCGGCGAGCGCGGGCATGACCGCGACCGCGAAGGCGTAGAACAGGCCGGCCATGAGCCCCATGGTGACCATGGCGAGCCAGAGGGCCGGCGCGGACCACCAGGGGATCGGACGTTTCGGTACGGCTGGGGAGGGGGCTTCACGGGTGAACTGCATGGTCATCTTCCTTCTGGTCCCAGGCCGGCTCGGGCCTGGAATCGTTCGACGACCACAGTCAAGCCGTCCCGGCCGGAACGAACCATGGCCGACAGGCTCAGGCGCATACGCGTTCGTCCACGCGACCGGTGCCAGGCCGACAGGCCGCCCCGTCAGGAGGGCGCGCTGGTCAGGAGGGCTTCCCGGGAGGGCGTACGCTCAGGCGGCCGGGGTCGGGCAGCCGCGCGGGGGCGTCGTCCGGGGTGTAGACCTCCAGGCAGGACAGGTACCCGTCGCGGACGAAGAGCAGCACCCCGTCGCTCGTGCCGCGGATGTCGGCCGACAGCGGATGGCCGTCCGGCACGGGGGCCGGGGCGGGATCGCCCGCCACCCTGAGGTCGATGGTGTCGCACCCGCACGCGCAGCCGCCGGTGACCACGACCGAGGGCACCTGGGCCCGCAGCTCGGCGCTGCCGGGGAAGTCCGGCCCGAGCATCGCGAGCAGGATCGCCTCCTCTTCGGGCGTCAGGCGACGCTCTCCTGCTGCCATGCCGCCATGCTAGTCGGGCACCGACCGGGAAACGCCCTTATGGCCGCCATGCCGGGATTCATCCCGAGACAGGGAATATCGGCAAATTTATCCCCCGAATAGCCATAACGCGATGCCATGAAATATGGATATTTGTCCGACAATTCGTGACCATCCGCGATACCTCGGTTGGTTACGATGAGCGGATTGGTGGAGTGATCTTGTGAGGGAAAGGAATCCATGACTTCCGACCCGGGCACGCAGGTCCCCGACAGCCAGGCCCTCCTCAGCCGCGTCGACACCGGCATTCCGCACCCGGCCCGGGTGTGGAACCACTGGCTCGGCGGCAAGGACAACTACGCCGCCGACCGCGAGGTGGGCGATCAGATCCTGATGGTGGCACCCGAGCTGGCCGTCATCGCCCGCGCCGAACGGGAGTTCCTGGGCCGGGTCGTCCGCATGGCGGCCGACGCGGGCATTCGCCAGTTCCTGGACATCGGCACCGGTGTCCCCACCGCCGACAACACCCACGAGGTCGCCCAGCGTGTCGCGCCGGAATCCGCGATCGTCTACGTCGACAACGATCCGATCGTGCTGGCCCACGCGCGGGCCCTGCTGCGCGGCACCAAGGCGGGGAAGACCGCCTACCTGGACGCCGACCTGCGCGACCCCGAGACCATCCTGCGCGACGCCCGCGAGACGCTGGACCTCGACCGGCCCGTCTGCCTGCTGCTGCTCGGCATCCTGGAGTTCGTCCCCGGCCTCGGCCACGCGTACGAGATCGTGCGCACGCTCACCGGCGCCCTGCCTTCCGGCAGCCTGCTCGCCATCGCCAGCAGCGTCACGAGCCCCGCCATGGACGAGGCGGCCACCCTGTGGAACGACGGCGGCGGCACCCCCATCACGCTGCGCAGCCCGAAGGAGCTGGAGGGCTTCCTCGAGGGCATGGAGGTGCTGGAGCCGGGGGTGGTGTCGCTGCCCGGGTGGCGGCCGGAGCCCGGCACGCAGTACACCGACCGCGAGGTCTCGCAGTACGGAGGCGTGGCCCGCAAGCCCTGACCGCCGTCAAGAGCCTGGGCGCGTCCCCGTTCCGCCACCCGGACGGGGACGCGCCTCACGTGCGGCCCGCGCCGCCGCCCGTCGGGGACGGGACCGCCGCCTCCGGCCTCGGCACCATCGCCGAGAACTGGTCGTAGAAGTCCACCCTGAGCAGGTAGGCCCGCCGCTCCACCGCGCGGAACCCCTCGGTGTCGCCGTCGCGCGCCAGCAGCTCGCTCAGGCGTACCCCCAGCCGGTCGGAGTGGCTGGCCGACAGCCGCGAGGTGGTCGCCAGCGGATGGGCCTTGGCGTCGTGGATGAGGTGCGGGTAGTAGAAGCAGGAGTGGTTCTTGCCGTCGCGCGTCAGCAGCGGCTCCATCCGGGGCCAGAACCGCTCGTACTCCACCGAGACCAGGATCTCGCCCCAGAAGCGCAGGATCGTCAGCAGGCGCAGATCCGCGTGCTCGGCCCGCCCGGCTTCGGCGATCAGGTCGAGCGTGCCGGTGATGGCGGCCGTCGTCGCCGGGGTCGGCCGGGTGTCGACGAGGGCCTGCCGGGGGACGCCGAGCCTGAGCAGGTCCTCCTTCATGTCCTCGCGATGCGACCGGGTGCGCCCGTGGCTGCCCGGATATTCCTCGCGCAGGATCGTACGGGCGATGCGCAGCCCGCTCTCGTCGGTCAGCAGATCGATCGCCAGGTCGTAGGCCGGGGTGAAGGCCAGCGACAGGAACCGCCGTTGCAGCAGCAGCGCGGCGAAGTCCGCGTCGGGCAGCCGGGGCACCCCGGCGAGCACCGGGTGCCGCTTGAACGCCTCGATGAGGCCGTCCTCGAAGTCGTCGAGCTCTTGCATGGGACCGTCCTTTCAGGCCCGGAGCCGCCGGGGGGCGTCGTTCAGAGGCAGATGTTGTTGACCGACACCTGCCAGTCGCGCAGGTCCACGGGCCGGCTGATCTCCCAGATCTTGTCCAGCTCGTGGCGCACGTCGCGGCCCACCACGGTGCCCGAGCCCGACACCTCGATCTGGCTCGACTTGATGGCGAGCTTGCCGTGCAGGAAGGAGCTGACCAGGTAGTGCTCGTCCACCTGGTGGACGGCGATCGACGGCAGCGAGTTGTAGACGTGCACCTCCAGCAGGCCCGCGTGCTCGCCGAGCCGCGCGTGCATGGCGGAGAAGGCGGCCAGGCACGACTCCACGCTCTCGCGGACGTTCGCCTCGGCGGAGGGCTCGCGGTGCTGGCCCAGGGCCTCGTCACGCAGCAGCGCGACCGGCGAGGCCGGGTGCAGCAGCAGCACCCGCACCCTGACCCGCCTGTGCAGGATCGCCTCCTCCAGCCGCTTCTGGAAGTCCTCCAGGTTGGGGATCCAGGTCTGCAGGATGGCCACTTCCCGGTGCGCCGAGTCGAGCAGCCTGGTGAACACCTCACCGGGGAAGCCGGGATGCACGCGGGCGACGCCTCCGTAGTGGCCGTTGAGGCGGTCGCGGACGATCGCGTCCGTGTCGAGCCGCCGTACCACGTCGTGGATCTGGTCGACCACCCGCAGGCGGCCGAGCTCCAGCAGCAGGTAGACGACCACCGTGCTCAGGATGAGCAGGGTGATCTTGGGTAGTGCGCCGCCCAGGGACACGCTGTCGAGCAACCCCAGGAGACCGGCCAGCGAGATGGCGATGCCCGCGCCCGCCATCACCCACTGCACCGCTCGCTCGGCGATCCGGCTCACGCTCATGAAAGGCTCCCGTCACACGACGACGTTGGCGCGTTCTCGGGTTCGGTGGTGAACGTGCCTCCATCCTGGCGCATCGACCGCGACCGTGCGCGGCTGTTTCATGACCTGGAGTACCGGGGAATTCGTCGGATACGGAGGACAGTGGTGAAGAGGCTGATGGCCCGGCTCTGGCTCGGCATCCGGGGGTCGGTGCAGTGGCGGCTGCTCTACCTGACGCAGGCCAAGTTCATGGTCGGCGTGACCGGCATCGTCCGCGACCGCGAGGGGAACGTGCTGCTGCTGCGGCACCGCTTCTGGCCCCCCGGCCGGCAGTGGGGCCTGCCGAGCGGGGGAGCGAAGCGGGGTGAGACCTTCGAGCAGACGGTCGTCCGCGAGGTCAGGGAGGAGACCGGGCTGGAGGTGCGGGTGGAGGAGCTGGTACGGCTCGGGAGCGGCTTCCGGCTCAGGATAGAGGTCGCCTACGCGGCCGCGTACGAGGGCGGCGGCACGCTGCGGCTGAACCCGATGGAGATCCTCGACGCCCGCTGGTGCGCCCCGGACGACCTCCCGGAGGAGCTGCTGGAGCCGCACCGGCTCCTGATCGAATCGTCGTCTCCCCGGCAGCCGGGCCCCACTTCGCTCAGGTGAGCGGGGCCGCCGTGGCGGAGTGGCCCGCGCCGAGGTGCGCGGTGTCGTTGTAGCCGCGCAGGATCCACCGCTTGTCCGTCAGCACCAGGCGCGACACCGACCCGTTGTCGGCCCCGAGGAACGCGAACGGCCGCGAACCCGTGGCCGCCGCCAGCGCCTCCGCGATCACGCCGCCGTGCGTCACCACCACGATCCGCTGGTCGGGGTGGGCGGCGCCCAGCTTGCCCAGCGCCTCGCGCACCCGGTCGGAGAAGGCCGGGGCGGGCTCCGCGCCGGGGATCACGTCCCAGCGCTCCTCGTCGGACATCCGCCGCGCGATCGGGTGCCCCTCCGCGACCATGCGCCGGAACAGGCCGCCCTCCCAGTCGCCGAGATAGACCTCACGCAGCGACGGCTCCACCACGGGCGTCAGGCCGAGCCGGGCGGCGAGCGGCGCGGCGGTCTGGGACGTGCGGCGCAGCGTGCTCACGTAGATGGCGTCGATGCGCTCGGCACCCAGCCGCAGGGCCAGCCGCTCGGCCTGCTCGCGGCCCTCGGGCGCGAGACCGGGGTCGTCCTGGCCGTCGACCCGCGGGATCGGCCGGTCGGGGCGGACGGGCTCGGACTCGCCGTGCCGCACCAGCAGAATCTCGGCCGCCCCCGGCGGCGTGCGGAAGCGGCTCTGGCGGTATTCGACCGGCTGCTCACTCTCGGACCCCACAATCACCGAACATTACTCGCCTTGCGGCCCGTGGCGAACGCCCGAACACGCGGCGCGTGATCCCTGTGAGTGGAAAGTCCCGGCCCGTCGCCGCCTTCGGGCGGCCGGACGCCCCGGCTGCTTCCCCGCAGCCGGGGCGCTTGGCGGGGTGGGCAATCAATCCCCAGTAGCCTCATACCCAGAAAAATCGAAATATATACATATGTCCGTTTTGTGCTTGCGGGTAAGGGCTGCGCAGGCTCAAGGGGCCCGCCGGTCCCGGCCGTCGCCCGAGGGGGCCGCCCGCCGGTACGTCCAGACGCCGCCCGCCGCCAGCCCCTCGACGAGGCCGTGATCCGGCGACAGCGCGCAGGCCGGGTCGGTACGGCCCGCGTCGCCGGTCAGCGCGTACGCCTGGCACCGGCAGCCGCCGAAGTCCAGCTCCCTGCGCGGGCAGCTCGCGCACGGCTCACGCATCCACCCGGTGCCCCGGTAGGCGTTGAAGGCGGGGGAGTGCTCCCAGATCCAGCCGAGCCGGCGATCGCGGGCGTTGGGCAGCTCCAGCGGCAGGTCGTACGCCGCCGGGCAGGGCAGCACGCGCCCGTCGGGCGCGACGGTGATCGAGATCGCGCCCCAGCCGCCCATACAGGGCTTGGGCACGCCGTCGAAGTAGTCGGGGACCACCCAGATCAGCTCGACCTCCGTCTTCTCCCGATACTCCCGCACGACGGCCTCGGCGCGGGCGAGCTGCTCCCTGGTGGGCAGCAACGCCGACCTGTTGCGCAACCCCCAGCCGTAGAACTGGGTGTTGGCCAGCTCGATGCGCTCGACCCCCCACGCCAGCCCCAGTTCGATGATCTCGGCGATGGCGTCGAGATTGGCCCGGTGCAGCACCACGTTGAGCCCGAGCGGCAGCCCGCTCGCGGTCACCGCCGCCGCGGCCCGCTCCTTCCGCTCGAACGACGCGACCCCCGCGATCCGGTCCGACTCCCCGGCCGTGGCCGACTGGACCGACAGTTGCACGCTGCGCAACCCGGCCGCGGCCAGCTCGTCCACCCTGCGCTCGGTCAGGCCGACGCCGCTGGTGACGAGCTGGGTGTAGACGCCCGCGCGGTCGGCCGCCGAGACGATCTCCGCCAGGTCCCGCCGCAGCAGCGGCTCGCCGCCCGACAGATGGCAGTGCACGACGCCCAGCGCCGCCGCCTCCTGGAGGACGCGCCGCCACTCGGCCGTGGTCAGCTCGCTCGACCTGGCCGCCAGCTCGGTCGGGTTCGAGCAGTACGGGCAGCGCAGCGGGCACGCGTGCGTCAGCTCGGCGAGCATGGCCCAGGGAGCGCCCGCCGCCCGCGCGCCGGTCACCTGAGCCATCCCTCGGCGCGGATCCGTTCGAGGAAGTCCACGACGTCGGGCTCGGCGCCCTCGGGCAGTTCGGCGACGATGTCGGCCACGGTCCGCGCGCCGTCGCACAGGGCGACGACGGCCGCCGCCTCGTCGTTCAGCACGACGATCCGCTCGGGCACGATCAGCAGATCGGCCCCGCGTACGGGGTCGTGGCGGAGCACGGCCGAGCGCGCCAGCGCCGGGCGCCAGGCCGTCGCCTCGCTCACCGGTACGCCCCGTCCACCGCGTCGAGCAGGGCCCACAGCAGGTCGCACTTGTAGGTGAGCGCCGCGACGGCCCTGTCCCGGTCGGCCCTGGTCGTGGCCCAGCCGAGCACCAGGGCCAGGGCCTCGCCGCTGTCCTGGCGGCCCTGGCCGACGCGCACCTGGAAGTACCGCAGGCCCTCCGGGGCTATCCACGGGTAGTGCCGTTCGAAGGCGGCGATGCGCGTCCGCATGAGGTCGGGCGCGAACAGCTCGGTCAGCGACGCCGCGACGGCCTCCAGCGCGGAGCCGTGGCGGCACAGGTTCACGTAGCCGTCGACGGCCAGCCGCACGCCGGGGAGCACGCCCTCGCCCGACAGCAGCAGCGACCGCTCCAGACCGGCCGCCTCGCCCAGGCGCAGCCACCGCTCGATGCCGCCCTCGCCGTCCGCGGTGCCGTCGTGGTCCTGGATCCGGCGCAACCACGCCCTGCGCAGCTCGGGCGTGGCCAGCTTGGCCAGGATGAGCGCGTCCTTGACCGGGATGTGGCGCTGGTAGTGGAAGCGGTTGAGTATCCAGCCGCGCAGCTCGTCACGGGTCAGCTCGCCCGCGTGCATGCGCTGGTTGAAGGGGTGCAGGTGGTGGTAGCGCTTCTCCGGTACGGCACGCAGCTCGGACTCGAAACCGTTCACAGGTCGATCACCATCCCGTCGGCGGCCACCTCGATCCCCAGCTCGGCGAGCGCCTTGTGCTGCTCGGCCGCCGGGTCCACGAGGGGGTTGGTGTTGTTGAGGTGGGTGTAGAGCCGGCGGCCTGGCAGGCGGGAGAGCCGTTCCATGGTCGCCTCGATCGGCAGGTGGCCCATCTGGGTGGCGGTCCTGGTGGAGATCCCGGTGCGGCGCGGCTCCTCGTCGTCCCAGAACGTGCCGTCGACGATCACGCACGCGGCCCGCAGGAACGCCTCGTCCAGCTCGTCCGGCCACACACCCATGGCGGGCGCGTACACCAGCGGGCCCAGGCGCAGCGCGGACACCCAGCCAGGGGCCTCGGGGGAGCCGGCGGCGTACCGGGGGCGCTTGCCGGAGACCGGGATCGTGTCGGCGTCGGCCCAGCTCAGCTCCACGTAGTCGCGCAGGAGGTCGGCGAAGGGGCGCAGCGCCTGCCGTACGACCGGGGTGGAGCGCACCTCCAGTGCCGCGGCCTCCCTGAGCCTGAGCAGGCCGATCGTGTGGTCGAGTTCGGCGTCGGTGAGGATCACGCCCTTGAGCGGCGACTCGCGGGGGCCCGGTCCCGGGCGCAGGAACGCGCACGACTCGATCTGGTCGGCGAGGTCGGGTGTGGCGTTGACGACGTACGCGCCGTCGGCGAGCTGGACGGCCAGGCTGGCGTGACGCCGTCGGCGGCCCGGATGGGCGCGTGCCCCGGAGCAGCCGGGGCACGCGCAGTTCCACTGGGGCACGCCGCCACCGGCCGCGGTGCCGAGCACCTGCAGGCGCATGGCGGCCCCCGGTTACCTGGTGGCCAGGAAGTACGCGGACATCTCCATGGCGGCCTCGACGACCTGGTAGTCGGGCTTGTGCCAGGTCGTCTCCTCGCCGCGGCCCTTGGCCTTGCGCTCGTGGATCCTGCGGGGCTGTGCCTTTCCCCGTGTCTTTCCCTGATCCTTGGGCTGGGACATGAGCACCTGCCTTCCGTTCGGGGTATTACCACCGATATGACCGTGAGGTGAGGCCATAGTCAATGCCCGAGGTCGGAGCTATGGTGCGGATTTTCCGTAAATTTCGACCTTTGTGGCGCGTGGTGCGCCCTTCATCCGATGTCTGCCCGAAGCCGCCGCCGATCCACAGGTCAGGCCGGAGTGTTCGGCCTCTGCGCTCTCAGCAGGTGACGGTCTTCTCGTACTTCGCGAATGCCGCCTGGGGTACGAACGCCCAGAATCTCCGCTGGTTGTTCTTCATCGTGAAGCACCAACTGTCCTTGCCCCGCTTGACGAGGACCTTCACCTTCATCGTCTTGCCGCACCTGTTCGTCAGCATGACTCCCTGACGGATGAGCAGCTTGCGGTGGACGCAGGAAGGTGCCGTACCGGCCGACGTCACGGCACCGGCCTGCGCGGGCGCCGCGTGGGCCGTGCCCGCGGGCGCCAGGGCCAGGGTGAGGGCCGCCGAGGCGATGGCGGCGGCCGCGGAGGTCGTGCGTGTTCTCATCATGGGAGCGGTCTCCTCGCTTTCGTCAGCACCACGGCGACAGGAGGCAGTAGAAGTACCTCTTGTGGTTCCAGAGCAGGGCGCGGATGGTCCTGGGGAGCTGGTTGAACGCCTCGGAGTAGCGGTTCCACCCCTTCTTGGCGGCGTTCTCGAGCTTCGAGAACACCCACCCGCCGCCCGCCTTCATCACGGCGTGGCAGGCCAGCCGCGCCTTCCAGTTCTTGACCTTGCCGCACGAGAACTTCTGGCTCGCCGCCGCCTCCCGCACCACCATGACGTTGACGTGCGCGGACGGTGTCACCGTGGCCGCCGCGGCCGGCGTCGTGGTGGACAGGGTGATGACCGCGGTGCCCGCGGCCAGGACCAGTCCCGCCTTCTGACGCAGATTCATGCTTGTCACCCTTCTTCCCCGTGTCCGGCGACCCTCTGCCGCCGGACCGGCGCGCCACCGCGCGAACGCGGGCCCCGCGCGGCTCCCGCCGCTGTCCGATGGCCCGCGTGGCCTGCGGAGAGGCTGCGCGTGGCGCTCGACCCGCCACCCCAAGGCGGGTGCTTTCCGGTTGCGGCCAGCATCTCCCGGCCTCGGAGCGATGTCGTTGGCACGGAGCGCACACCTCTTACCACCACGCGCACACGTACGCCCGCCCGAACGGGCAGCGCGGCGCCTACCGGCCCTTGACCGTGCTCCGTCCCGTCAGCTCCACCGGCTCACCGCCGAGCGCCAGACCCTGAACGGCCAGGAACTCCGCACCCGCCAGCCCCACCGAGGCGTGCCCGGTCACGCCCTGTTCGAGCAGGGCACGGGACACCATGGCGGCTCCCCGGTGCAGCGGTGGCCGCCAGCCTGCGCCGCGTACGGTCCAGATGCCCGGCCTGCCGAACACGCCCCTCTCCAGCGACCGCAGCCACCCGGGCAGGTCGGCAGCGGCGCAGGGCGTGTAGAGCTGCGGGCACAGCAGCAGCGTGATCCGCTCCCGCAGCGAGTGGGCCGGGTGGTCGGCCTCGACGAGCAGGTCCTCCGCCGTGACCCGCAGGGACGGCTCCGCGCCCGGCGTCCTGGTCACGGTGAGACGGGTGCCGGGCGGGAGGCGGACGTCGCCGGGCACCGGCAGCGGCTCGGCCCATCGAGACGCCCACCGGCGGCCGAGCTCGGCCATCAGCGTCTCGTACGCGCGGGCGAGGTCGCCGAGCGAACGGAGTGGCAGCGTCGCCGGCCCCCGCGGGCCGAACAAACGCGCGAGGTCGTCCACGAGCCGTGCGCTCTGCCCGTGGAGGGAAAGCGTCTCGTGCCCCCACCCGGTGACCCTCAGCCGGTAAGCGTCCGAGCCGATCGTGCCGCTGACCTCGACCGGCCGGGGATACCTCGCGCGCCCGCCGCCCGGATCGTCCTCGGGCGGCGCCGTGCCGAGCAGCCCGGCGAGCGTGCCGAGCACCCGGCGGAGATCCCCGCCGTCGCGCAGCGTCGCGGGCAGCGGCCAGCCCGGCATACGCGCACCGGGTGCGCACACCGTGATCCAGTCGGTCGTGGAGCGGTCGCGCGGGGTCGCCCGCAGGGACCACTGGTCCGGCGAGCGGACCGTGAGGCCCACCTCCAGCACGTCGTCATCGGCGAGGTCGGACACCAGGGCGTCGATCGTACGGGGGTGGGTGTGGCTGATCCGCTGATCGTAGGGGCGGCCGTTCGGCGGACCGCCGTGGCGCGGCGTCCTCTCCCCGCCGCGCCGCACCGAGAACCCCTCGGGTGACACGGCGAACCGGTCGAAGACCCCGGCCAGCCAGTCACCGAGGTCTCCGGCCCCGGGCCGCCAGCTCAACCGCTCCACCCGGCCTCCCGCCTTCCGCGATCACCGTACCCTCCAGCGGGCGGCCGGGCGTTGCCCGTGGTGGCGTACGTCCTGGGGTGCACGCTGTCCGGTGGTGGTCAGTTCGCGGCCTTGACTGGCACGGGGAGTTGCTGTGCTATGGCAACAGGTACCGCCGCACTCCCCTGAAGCCCCCTCAGCCGTGGAGGTTCGGATGGCCGAGCCGTCGGATCACGCGGAGACCTCCGCGGAAGGCATCGATCTGGAGCTCGGCGAGTTCGACCTCAGCTCGGTCGGGGAGCTCGAAGGCACGGTGCTCGGGCAGATACTGACGGAGCTGTACCCGCACGAGATGGCCTCCGGCGAACTCGGGCAGATCTTCAGCTCCCACAGCCGGCACAGCAGGCACAGCGCATTCAGCTCGCACAGCCGCCACAGCGCGTTCAGCGCCTTCAGCGCGCACAGTCAGCACAGCCAGCACAGCGCGTTCAGCTCGTTCGACTCCTTCAGCTCGTTCAGTTCCTTCAGCTCGTTCGACTCGTTCAGTTCTTTCAGCTCGTTCAGCTCGCACAGTTCGTGGTCCGGACGTGTCTGAGGCCGAGCCGTTCGGGGAGTCGTTCAGGGAGCCGTTCAAGTCGTACATCTGCAAGGTGGCCTCGCGCTGCAACCTCGACTGCGACTACTGCTACGTCTACCACCACGCCGACCAGTCCTGGCGCGGGCAGCCGCACCGGATGTCGCTGGAGACGGCCGCCCGGCTGGGGCAGCGGATCAACGAGCACGCCCTGACCCACGGCCTGCCGCAGGCCGACGTCATCCTGCACGGCGGTGAGCCGCTGCTGCTCGGCGTGGACTACCTGCGGCAACTGTTCGAGACGGTCACCCGGCACGCGCCCGACGTGCGCATCCGGTGGAACGGGCAGACGAACGGAGTGCTGTACACCGAGCAGGTCCTCGCGTTCTGCCAGGAGTGGGACCTGTCCTTCGGGCTCAGCATGGACGGCCCCCGCTCCGTCCAGGACCTGCACCGGCTCGACCACGCGGGCCGCTCGTCGTTCGAGGCCGTGGAACGGTCGATCGCGCTGTTACGCACGGCTCCCCGGCTGTGGGGCGGCATCCTCGCGGTCGTCGACCTCGCGGCGGACCCGCTGGAGACGTACTCCTACTTCCGCTCGCTCGACCCGCCGTCGGTCGACTTCCTGCTGCCGCTCGGCCACCACGACCGCAGGCCGCCGGGCAAGGACTCTCCCGACACCACGCCGTACGCCGACTGGCTGCTGCCGATCTTCGACGTCTGGTACGCCGAGAAGCCCCAGCCGATCAGGATCCGGCGCTTCCGCGACATCATCGCGCTCTTCCTGGGCGCGACGCAGAGCTCGGAGGAGTGGGGCCTGCAGCCGGTCGACTTCGTCGTCGTGGAGACCAACGGCGAGATCCAGGCCGTGGACACGCTCAAAGTCACCCATCCGGGCGCCTGCGACCTCGGCATGAACGTGTTCGAGCACAGCTTCGACGACGCGCTGACCTCGCCCAAGGTCCGGGCGCGGCAGGACGCGTGGGCGACGCTCAGCGACACCTGCCGGGCCTGCGACCTGGTACGCATCTGCGGCGGCGGCTACTTCCCGCAGCGCTACTCGCGCCGCAACGGGTTCGCCAACCCCTCGGTGTACTGCGCGGACCTGATGAAGCTGATCCGCACGATCGTCGGCACCGTCCGTACCGACCTGAAGAAGGTGGCCAGGCGCGAAGGAGGAGCGCGGTGACTCCACGGCTCGACGCGACGACGATCGCGAAGTTCGCCAGGCCCGGCGGGTGGACCGACACCACCAGGGCCGTGTTCGCCGCGCGCTACCTGAACACCCTCGTCGGGGTGCGGCGCCTGGCGGAGTCGCTGCCTGAGCCCGTGCTGGCCGCGTCCGGGTTCCCGGGCTGCCTGGCCGCGCTGACCGCCGCGCCGGCGTCCGTCCAGCGGCGCGTGCTCGGCCATCCCAGCGCCGCGTTCTGGGTGGACGTCGCCTGGGACCTGGTACGCCGCCGCGCCCACGAACGCTTCCCCGACGTGCACCTCATCCCCCACCTGCGGGAGTTCGCCCGGCTGGCCTGCGCGGCGCTGTACCTGACGGGCCGCGGGCAGCTCGACGCGGACGTCCGCGCCGACCCGCGCGGCCGGGTCAGCCTGCCCGGCGCGGGCCTGACGCTGGCCGCCGGGCCGCCGCGCGGCCGCGTCCGGCTCGCGGTCAAGGACGGGACGTTCGCCGGGGACCCGCCGCTGTCGCGGGTGCCGACGGTGTCCGGCGGCATCGAGCTCAACTGGCTCGACTTCGACCTGCGGCTCGGCGGGCGCGCCGACTTCTCCTTCGCCGACCTGGACGAGGCCGCGGCGGCGCGCTGGCTGGAGACCATGGAGGAGCACCTGCGCCTGATCGCCCGGGTGTCCGAGCCGCTGGCCGAGGAGGTACGCGGCGGCGTCGGCGTGATCGTCCCGGTCTGCTCGCCCGACGAGCGGCGGCACCTGAGCGGCAGCTTCCGCGAGGCGCCCGGCCTCGTCGCGCTCTCCCTGGGCAGCCCGCTGCAGACCGCCGAGGCCCTCGTGCACGAGTACGGCCACCAGAAGCTCAACGCGATCATGACGCTCGCCCCGCTGATCGTCGAGGACACCGGCGAGCCCCTGCACTACTCGCCCTGGCGGGACGACCCCCGGCCGCTCAGCGGCCTGCTGCACGCGGTGTTCAGCTTCGCGACGGCCGCGCATTTCCACCGGGGCCTGCTCGACCTGCCCGACGCGGGCGGGCTGGAGCCCGCGGAGGTCGTGGGCCGCGCCTACCGGACCGTCCGCCAGATCCACGCGGGAGTCGACGGCCTGCGCGAGCACGCCGTCCTGTCGCCGCTCGGCGAGGCGTTCGTGGCGGAGATCGCCGCGTGGGCCGGGGAGTGCGCCGAGGGGCTGCCGTCGCCCCCGCCCGCCGAACGCCGCCGCATCGACGCCGACCTCGCGGCCCACCGGGACCGCTGGGACGAGCGCAACCCGCCCTCGCCTGTCCTCGACGTGCCCGCGCCCGTGCTGCCCGACCCGGCGGCGGCCGGGATCCTGCGCGCGCTCGGCCTGCCGGAGAACTGGGTGCTCGACGGCGTGGTACGCCGCTGGTATCCAGGGGACTCGCTGCTGGAGGCCGCGCGGGCGCTCCCGGAGGAGGCCGAGCCGCCCTTCGTCCCGCCCGGCACGTCGCTGACCGCGGACCTGGCCGCCGCGCACGTGGCGTACGTACGCGGCGACTACCGGACGGCCGCCGAGCGCTACGCCTCCTGCGTGCGGCTGGATCCGCGCAGCCCGTACCTGTGGCAGTGCTACGCCTTCGCGCTGCGCCACCTGGGACGGCGGGAGGAGGCCCTGCACCTGCTCACCCGGACCGAGAGCCTGATGGCCGAGGCCGCCCGGCCCTCCGTCGAACGGGACCTCCGGCCGTCTGCGGAGCCGATCCTCGTGCTGCCGTCCGAGCCGCCGGCCGTCGTCCGGCCGGTGCACCTGCCGGTGCCCGCGCCGGTGGAGGCCGAGCTGCGCGGCAGCCCGTACTGGAACTTCGTCGCGGCGACGCTCGCGGGCGCCCAACTGCCGACCCTCATCGCGGTGGCCCACGGACTCAAACCCGCGATGGACGCGTGGATCCCCGTGGACGGCTGGCACCCGTTCCTCGCCCTCGTCGCAGAACTCGGCCTGGAATACCACGTCGACGCCTGCTTCGACCGGTTCTCGCCGCAGCTCGCACAGGTGCCGCCGAACATGCTCACCACCACCCGCGCCGCCTTCGCCCCCGTGCTGACCGAGGGCACCGAGGCGCACGTCTTCCTCGCCCGCGACCCCGCCGCGCTGGACCGGGTGGTCGCCGCCGGCTGGTATCCGCTGATCGTGAACGGCAAGGTCGTCAACAAGCACCGGGCGGACCACGACAAGTTCGGCGACGCCCTCGGCTATCCGCGCTGCTGCCAGGACTTCTTCCGCGCCCGCAACAACTGGCACGACGACAACACCTACTACGCGGCGCTCCGCAACACCTCCGGCGAGCCGTCCGCGCTGTGCAACCCGTTCGTGCGGCACCGGGTGCACGGGCTCATCGCGTACATGCCGTGCTCGTACACGTGCGCCGCCACCACGCGGTACGCCGGGCGGCTGCGCGACGTCATCCGCGCCGAACTGCCCGGGTACGCCGCCGAGATCGGGCGCGAGAGCGCCAAACCGCTGCTGTGCGTCTCGGAGCTGCGCATGTACGGCTTCACCGGCGAGACCGTGACCCGCTCCGCGGACACCGTGACCATCGCCTACGACGGCGTCGAGTCCCTCTATCCCATCGAGCACACCGACCCCCTGGCCGGCCTGCTCGCCTCCGGCAACCGGTGCACGCTCGACGGCAACATCCTGCACGTCCGCCGCGACGACGAGTACCTGGACTCCTATGAGGCGCGCAACGACCGGCACGGGCCTGAGTGCCCCTTCGTCATCTCGTTCTGACAGCCGTCCTGCGGCGGCGGTTCTTCGGCGGCGGTTCTTCGGCGGCGTCGCGCGAACCGGTGAGCGTGCCGCCTCCTGGGGCCGGTGAGTCCTGTCGCGGGTCACAGTTGCGTTCACGGGGACGGTGGAGGGACCGGATCCCGTTTTCCGCCACCGGACAGGGGCACGGTTCCTGAAGAGACACACTGCCCCTGAACCGCCAGCGGTCGTCGCCGGCTCCAGGCCCGCGCTGACCGCTCCCTGGAAAGGACCGCGATGTCCAAGGCAGCGTCAGTTCTCCGGCTCCGTGTGCCCGCCCGCCCGGCCGTCCCCCAACCCGCCCCGCCATCAGCCGCCTGTGTCGACCCAGCCGTCGACCCAGTCGTAGACCCAGCCGTCGACCCAGCCTCGCGGACGGCGCCGGGTATGCGCCTCATCCGGGTGTCGGCCGCCCCGGCGACCGGCAGGCCGTCACTGACGACCGGCGACGCGGTGGCCTGACCAGGGGCCTGGCGCGTGCGTGCGGGGCCCGGCGGTCGCCGGGCCCCGCACGGGACCACCTGTGTCGTCCGCGGCCGCTTGCCCGGTGCCGCGACCCGGCGACTGGCCGAAGGGGATTCCGTCGAAGGTGCCGGACAGGGCCGGCCGGGTGGAGAACGCCGTCCAGGTGAGCGCCACCTCGTGGACGCGTCCGCCGGTCTCGGCCGTGAGGGTCGCGGTGGCGCGGCCGTCCTGGGTGAGGGTGATCGGGCCGCTGACTCGCAGGTCGCGCACGAACCGTACCCCGTCGAGCGTGATGTCCTGACCGAAGGTGACCTGGCCGCCGCGCAGCCCCGGCTCGTTCTTCCGCCCGAAGTAGTAGAAGGCGTGCGGATTGCGGCGGGCGGTGGCGTCGGCGGCGGTGGCGAAGGCGGCCGCGAGGATCCGCCGCCGGCCGGGGCTGAGCTTGCCCGCCGGGTGCGGCGCCACGTCCCCGAGCTTCTGCGGGAACGCGCCGACGGCGCGGTAGTTCTCGCCGGTGCATTCCTGGTCGGCCACCCGCTTGGTGGTCAGGAACGTACGCAGCATGCCGCGCACGCATTCACCCAGCGGCGACGGGAACAGGGACTGTGCGTGGATCCCGAACGGGATCCGGATGACGGTCGCGTTCGGGAAGACCCGAAGCGAACGCTCCACCTCCGCGGGGCGTTCGACGTCGAAGTCCCCTGCCACGACCAGGACAGGAATGTCGGGCAGCGCCTGTCCGGGCGGGCGTGGCGGGCTGTGCCGCGGGGTCGGCCAGTTGACGCACCACTCCTGGCCGGCCACCGCCTCCGTGGGGAAGATGTCGGCGGGCTCGAAGGGCGCCATCGGGCGTTCCCGCTCGTAGTACCGCTCGGCCTGCGCCTGACGTTCGGCCGCCGATGCCAGCCGGTCGAAGGGGAAGGAACCGTCGCCGCAGCGAAAGGCCAGATACCCCGCGAGCCACGGAGGATCGAACGTCGGGATGGTCTTGGGGGTCAGCCGGGCCAGGCGGCGTAGTGGGGCCGGATCGCCGTCGAGGTAGGCGTGCGCGGCCGCGACGTTCTCCCGGCCGAGCACCGCTTCGGCGGGCTCGCGTAGCGTGAGCGCTTGGTGCGGTGTCACCTCCGGGTCGGGCTGCTTTCGCAGCCGCTCCACCAGCCTCGTCCAGATGCCGGAGGCCGTGCCCGGCAGCGCGTCGCAGGCCCTCGACTGCTCGCAGACGAGATCGAGGTAGTCGAGGCGAGCGTCGAACCCCTGCTCCGCGTACCCGTCGCGACCGATGACCAGCGAACTGTCCACGAAGATCGCGTCCAGGCTGTTCGGGTACCGGGCCGCGTACGCCTGGGCGTACAGGGTGCCGTAGGAGTTGCCGTAGTAGCTCAGCTTGCCCAGGCCGAGCGCTCGCCGTACCGCGTCGAGGTCGTGCGAAGCCTGGTCGGCGGTGAAGTACGCGCCCCGCGCACCCACGCTCTCAGCACAGGCGGCGACGGTCGCCGGCTTGAAGGGGTCGGCTCCCGGGCACGACAGCGGCGAGGACTGTCCTAGCCCCCGAGGATCCATGACCAGGAGGTTCTTCCGGTCGAGGACCGGCCCGAGCGCTTGCTGGATCGCTGGTGTCTCCGGCAGCGCCGGTTGCGGCCCGCCGCGGTTGGCCGCCACCGTGCCGTCGGCGTTCTTGGCCGGGATGAAGGTGAAGGCGACGGAGATGCGTTCTGAGGAGGGGTTCGCCCAATCAAGGGGGACCTCGACGGTGCCGTCGCAGCGTGTGGTCGCGGTCGCGCACTCATGCAGAGGGGGAGGGGACGGTGCGCCGGGCAACAGGGCGGCGGCCAGTACGGGTCCCAGGATTTTTGCGATCATGCTGACAGCTTCGTCTCCCGCGCACCGGATTTCTTCGGCCGGTCGGAGGGTTCCCCCCTGGGAGCCTGCTCCCAGACCCTGCTCAGCCTCCCAGGCCCGCTCAGCCTCCCAGGCCCGCTCAGCCTCCCAGGCCCGCTCAGCCTCCCAGGCCCGCTCAGCCTCCCAGGCCCGCTCAGCGGACGGTCCGTACGTCCTCGGGCAGCGTCGGGGTGGGCCAGTCGGGGTGCCGGGGTGGCGTCCAGTCGTGGGCGAAGGGGCCCTGGCGGGTCTCGATCAGCCCGATGACCTCCTGGCGGGCTTCGGCGACCCGGTGGTGGACGTCGTCGCCGATCAGGCCGAGGCGTCGGCCGTGCCGGTACTCGTCCTCGTCCTTCCAGCGGTGGCGGGAGAGGTCCGGCTCGACGAGGAGGTCGAGCAGCAGGTCGAAGGTGTCGATGCCCAGGTGGGGCCCAGTTCCCACCTGCCCGAGGCCAGCTCCGCGAGCGTGCGGTCGCGGTGGGTGCGGCCGTTGCGGAAGGAGCGGATCCACGTGGTGGACATCAGGCCGCGCAGCCCCGGCCAGCCGGCCACCACGAGGTGCTCGTCGGTGTCCTGGAGGACGCGGTAGGGGACCGCCGTCCAGACCTTGCCCTGCCAGACATGGCGTCGGACGGCTGTCTCGCCCGGCGTGAAGCGCTTGCGGTCGGTGGTCATTCCTTGATGTTGTCCGCCGGACGTCACTTCGCGCCACCGGCCCACGACGGGGGTCAGTAGCTGGGCGGGGTGGTGGCGATGAGGTAGGTCGCCGGTTCGTCGCCCGGGTTCAGGTAGCGGTGCGGCAGCGACGAGTCGAAGTAGCAGGCGTCGCCCGTCTCCAGGAGGTGCTCCACCCCCGACACCTCCACGACGAGCCGTCCCCGCAGCACGACCACGCACTCCTCCGACGGGTGCGACCACGGCTCGGCGGCCGAGGAGCCGCCCGGCGCCAGGTGGCCCTCCAGCACCTCCAGCCGCCCGTGCCCGGGGGAGACGCGGGTGTAGGCGACCCCGCCGGTCGGGGATCTGACCAGCATGCGGTTGTCCTGCCGGACCACGGCGACGGCGGCCCCGTCGGGTTCCTGGAAGAGGCTGAACAGCGGCAGGTCCAGCACCTTCGCGATCTTCCTGAGCGTCTCCAGGCTCGGGTCCGCGAGGTCGCGCTCGACCTGGCTGATGAGTCCGCTCGACACGCCCGCCGCCGCGGCGAGCCGGGCGAGGGTGAGCCCGCGCGCGGTACGGAGCTCCCGGATCCTGGCGCCGATCATCCGCAGATCCTATCGGTATTAATGGTGTTAAATCCGTATTGACCTGGTTAAAGGTCGGCCGATAGTGTGCCCGAAATGTCGCACCTGTTGGACGCCTCCCCCTTCCTGGACGCCACCCAGTTCCGGGCCGAGTTCCCCTCGCTGGCCGACTCCGTCCACCTGGCCAGTTGCAGCCAGGGCGCCCTGTCGTCGCGGCTGGCGTACGCGCTGCAGGAGATCGGCCACTCGCTGCGTGACAGGGGCGCACCATGGGAGACGTGGATGGAGCAGGTCGGCCAGGCCCGCGCGCGCTTCGCCCGGCTCATCGGCGCCGACCCGGGCGAGGTGGCCGTGCTGTCCTGCGCGTCGGAGGCCGCCTTCCAGACCGCGTCGTCGTTCGACTGGTCGCGCCGCCCCGGCATCGTCACCACCGACCTGGAGTTCCCGTCGATCGCGCACGTGTGGCTGGCGCAGCGGCAGCGCGGCGCCCGGGTACGGGTGAGCGCCGACACCGGCGAGCACGTCGCCGCCGAGGACTACGAACGGGTCATCGACGAGAGCGTCAACCTGGTGTCCGTGCCGCTGCACAGCTACCGCAACGGCGCCCGCCTGCCCGTCGAGGACGTCGTGGCGCTGGCGCATGAGCGGGGCGCGCGGGTGTTCGTGGACGCCTACCAGGCCACCGGCGTCATGCCGGTCGACGTGCGCCGCCTCGGGTGCGACTACCTGGCCTCCGGGTCGCTCAAGTACCTGCTCGGCCTGCCCGGCCTCGCCTTCCTCTACGTCCGCGGCAGCATGGAGCACCAGCGCGAGCCCGAGCTGACCGGCTGGTTCGGCCGTACGCGGCCGTTCGCGTTCGACCCCCGGCTGCTCGACTTCCCCGGCGACGCCCGCCGCTTCGAGACCGGCACCCCGTCCATCCCGTCCGCGTACGCGGCCAACGCCGGGTTCGACCTCATCGAGCGCGTCGACCCGTACGCCGTGCGCGACCACGTGTCGGCCCTGGTCGAGGAGCTGGCCGAGCGGCTGACGGCGGACGGCGAGCGGGTGGCGAGCCCGGCCGGGGCGCGCGGCCCCCAGGTCGCCATCGCCGACGACGCCCCCGACGCGCTGGCCGCCAGGCTGGCCGAGCGCCGCATCTGGACCGCGCCGCGTGGCGACCTGCTGCGGCTGTCCCTGCACTACTACAACGACCGGTCCGACGTGGACGCGGCCGTCGAAGCCATCAGGGCCTGCCGCAGGACCTGACCACCCCCCGAGAGGTCTCGCGTGGACACCAGCGTCGACAACGAATCCGGACTGCAACGCCGGTTGACCGGCCGCCAGTTGACCATGATCGGGCTGGGCGGCGCGATCGGCACCGGGCTGTTCCTCGGCTCCAGCCTGGCGATCTCCCAGGCGGGCCCGGCGACCATCGTCGCGTACGTCATCTGCGCGGGCGTGGCCCTGGTCATCGGCTGGTCGCTGGCCGAGATGGTGGTGGTCCATCCGGAGGCGGGCGCCTTCGGCGTCATCGCGCACCGCTACCTGGGGCCGTGGGCGGGGTTCGTGGTCCGCTGGACGTACTGGACGATCCAGGTCATCGCCATCGGCGGCGAGGTCATCGCGGCCGGGATCTACGTGCAGTTCTGGTGGCCGTCGCTGCCGCTGTGGGCGCCGGTCACCGTCTTCTCGATCGTGGTGCTGATCACGAACGCCGCCGTGGTGCGGCTGTTCGGCGAGATCGAGTACTGGTTCGCGATGATCAAGGTGGTGGCCATCGTCGTGTTCGTCCTGCTCGGCGTGGTGCTCATCACCGTGGGCCTGCCCGGCGCGGAGTCCACGGGCGTCTCGAACCTCACGGCGCACGGCGGGTTCCTGCCCAACGGGATGAGCGGGCTGTTCCTGGCCATGGTGTTCGTGCTGTTCAGCTATATCGGCACCGAGGTCGTCTCGGTCACCGCCGCCGAGTCCGAGAACCCCGGGCGCGACATCCCGCGGGCCGCCCGCCGCATGGTCACCCGCCTGGCGCTCTTCTACGTGCTGGCCATCGCGGTCGTCCTCACCGTGGTCCCGTGGACCGTGACCGCCGAGGGCGGTTCCGTCACCGAGAGCCCGTTCGTCCGCGTGTTCGCGGCGGCCGGGATCCCCGCCGCGGCGACCGTCATGAACTTCGTGGTGCTGACCGCCGCGCTCTCCAGCGCGAACACGAACCTCTACCTGACCACCAGGATGATGCACTCCCTCGCCGCCAACCGGTACGCCCCCGCCTGGACCGGCCGCCTCAGCCGCTCCGGCGTGCCGCGCAACGCGCTCGCCCTGTCGGCGCTCGGCCTGGCGCTGGCCGCCGGGGTGTCGGCGGTCGGCGAGAGCGGGGCGTACCTGGCGCTGTTCGGGGTGTCGGTGTTCGGGGCGCTGGTGGTGTGGCTGCTGATCCTGCTCACCCACCAGGCGTTCCGCCGCAAGCGCGCGGCCCAGGGGCTGCCGCCGTCGCCGGTGCGGCTCTGGGGCGCGCCGGTGACGTCCGTCGCGGTCATGCTGCTGCTGGCCGCCGTGCTGGTCTCGACGCTGTTCATCGAGCCGCTGCGGCCGGCGTGGTGGGCGGGGGTGCCGTTCTTCGTGGTCGTCAGCGTGGTGTATTTCGCGATGGCCCGCCGCGAACGCGCGCGGCGGGCCGGTCGCCTCGGTCAGCGGTGAGCTGCGTGCCGTAGCTTGTCGGGGTTGGCCACCCGGCGGAACGCCGTGATGCGCCCGCCGTCGATCTCCACCGTGTCGATCCAGCGCAGCTCGCCGGCCCGGTAGGTCGCCAGGGCGGGCTCCCCGTTCACCTCGACCAGCTCCGCCCGGTCGCCGGGACGGTGCACGCCGATCGCGGCCAGCAGGCGGGCCACGCGCTCCGCACCGCGTATCGGGGTGCGCGACGCGGTCGCCTTCCCGCCGCCGTCGGCGACGTACTCCACGTCGGGGGCCAGCAGCTCCACCAGCCGCGCGAAGTCGCCCGCCTCGGAGGCGGCCCGGAACGCCCGCAGCACCCGCTCCCGCTCGGCCCGGCTCGCCGGCGGGCCCGCCTGCGCCGCCGCGGCCACCCGCTGCCGCGCCCGCGAGGCCAGCTTGCGACAGGCCGCCGACGTCCTGTCGAGCACCCCCGCGATCTGCTCGAACGGCAGCTCGAAGACGTCATGCAGGACGAACGCCACCCGCTCGGGCGGCGTCAGCTCCCGCATCACCAGCAGCATCGCCGTGCTCACCGACTCGTCCACCAGCACCCGGTCGGCGGTGTCGGGGCCGGTCAGCAGCGGCTCGGGCAGCCACGGCCCGACGTAGCCGTCCTTGCGCACGCGGGCCGAGCCGAGCACGTTGTACGAGGTCCGCGCCGCGACCGTGACCAGCCACGCCCGCAGGTCCACCACGTCGTCCAGATCGGAGGCCGCGGCCCGCAGCCACACGTCCTGCACCACGTCCTCGGCCTCCGCCACGCTGCCGAGCAGACGATAGGCGGCGCCGAAGACGGCAGGTCTGTGTTGTTCCCACTCCGCGTCCAGCCGCGGCCTCCGATCAACCCTCACACCTTCACCAACCGCCACAGGGCCGCCCGTTGTTCCGGGCGGGGCTCCCGGGTGCGCCTATCGGGGGTCTGACGCCGCGGCGAGCAGGCGGTGGGCGAAGGTGGCGCACGAGGCCCGGAAGTCCGCGGACTCGACGATGGTGAAGTCGGCGTCCAGGAACGCGAGATTGAGCACGAGCCACTCCCAGGAGTCGAGCCAGAGATCGACCCGGGTCTCCCGGTCGCCGACGCCCTCGATCTGGGCGTCCTGGTGCTTCAGCGCGTCGGCGACCTCGCGCGGCCCCGCCCGTACGTCGAGCCGGACCCGCCGGCGGTCCGCGTTCATGCCCTGGCGCAGGTACGACAGGGCGGTGTCGGCCGGCAGCCGCCGGGCGTCGTGACGTACGCCGGTGCGTACGAGGTCATCGAGGCGGTCGATGCGGAACACCCGCCAGTCGCCCCGGTCCAGATCCCAGCCCAGCAGGTACCAGCGCAGATGCAGGTGGACCTGCCGATGCGGCTCCACCCGCCGCCGGCTCGCCGCCCCGTGCCGGTCCACGTAGTCGAACGAGACGTTCTCCCGCTCGCCGATCGCCTCGGCGAGGGCGGCCACGACCTCGGCGTTCACGCCGGGGGAGCGCTGCTGCCCGGTCTCCAGCCCCGCGCGCAGCGCGGCCGCGCGCGGGCGGAGCCTGGCCGGGAGGAACTGGTCGAGCTTGCCGTAGGCGCGGGTGGCCGCGTCGTCGAGCGAGCCGTCCTCGTCGGAGCGGACGGCGGCGAGCGTGGCGAGACCGAGCAGCACCGCGATCGCCTCGTCGTCGTCGAGGACGAGCGGCGGCATCGTCCGGCCCGCCACCAGCCGGTAGAACCCGCCGGGGCCGGGCTGCGTCTCCACGGGATACCCGTAGCCCCGCAGCCGCTCGACGTCGCGGCGGACGGTACGCGGGCTCACGGCCAGCCGGGAGGCCAGCTCCTCCCCGCTGAAAGGGCGGCCCGTCTGCAAGGTCGACAGCAGGGCCAGCATGCGTTCTGTCACATCGGCCATGACTCCATCATGCGCCTAATTACGGTCAGGATCCGGCCACATCTGCCCCTACGGTCAGGGACATGGTGCAGCGCAGTATCTCCATCAAGGGAGCCCGTACGAACAACCTCCGCTCTTTGGACGTGGAGATCCCCCGCGGCCGCCTCGTCGTCTTCGCCGGCCTGTCGGGGTCGGGCAAGTCGTCGCTGGTCTTCGACACGATCGCGGCGGAGGCCGGTTACCAGCTCAACGACACCTTCCCGCCGTTCGTCAGGAACCGGCTGCCGAAGTGGACGCGTCCGGACGTGGAGCACATCGAGGGGCTCTCCCCGGTCGTGGTGATCGACCAGCGGCGCATCGGCGGCAACGCGCGCTCGACGGTCGGCACGATCACCGACACCTGGAGCTACCTGAGGCTGGTGTTCTCGCGGCTCGGCGAGCCCTTCGTGGGCGAGTCCAACCACTTCTCCTTCAACGACCCCGCCGGGATGTGCCCGACGTGCTCGGGGCTGGGCGAGGTCGTGGCCTCGGCCGTGGACCGGTTCCTCGACCTGGACAAGTCGCTGAAGCAGGGCGCGATCACCCTGCCCGGCTTCGGCAACGGCGGCTACTGGTACGCGCAGTACGCCGACATCGGCGTCTTCGACCCGGACACGCCGCTGCGCGACTGGAGCCAGGACGAGCGCGAGGCCCTGCTCCACGGCGGCGAGGCGGCGGCCAGGCTGGGGCGCAGACCGTCCAAGGAGTACGAGGGAGTCGTCCAGCGGTTCGAGCGCATCTACCTCCACACCGCCGACAACCTGTCGGAACGCAAGATGGAGGCGGTCCGCCGGTTCACCAGCTCCGAGGTCTGCCCCGACTGTGGCGGCGACCGGCTCAACGAGCGGTCCCGCTCCGCCACGGTGCTGGGGCACACGATCGGCGAGCTGTCCCGCCTGGAGGTCACCGAACTGGCCGAACTCGTCCGGCGGATCGACTCGCCGCACGTCGCCCCCGCCGTGGCCGCGCTCGGCTCCAGGCTCGACGCGATGGACGCCATCGGCCTGGGCTACCTCACCCTGGCCCGCGCGACCACGACGCTCTCGGGCGGCGAGTCCCAGCGCGTCAAGATCGTGAAACACCTCGGCTCCAGCCTCACCGAGATGATCTACGTGTTCGACGAGCCCACGGTCGGGCTCCATCCCACCGACATCGAGTCCGTGACCCGGCTGCTCGGACGGCTGCGCGACAGCGGGAACAGCGTGCTCGTCGTCGAGCACGACCCCGCCGTGATGGCGGTCGCCGACCAGATCATCGAGATCGGCCCCGGCGCCGGATCCGACGGGGGCAGCCTGGTCTTCCAGGGCGCCTTCGAGGACCTCGAACAGGCCGGCACCCACACCGGCCGCGCGCTCTCCCCACGGCGGGCGGTCGTACGGACCCCGCGCCCGGCCAAGGGGGCGCTGCGGATCGAAAACGCGACCCGCAACAACCTACGGGGCGTCACCGTGGACGTGCCCATCGGCGTGATGACCGTGCTCACCGGCGTCGCCGGCTCGGGGAAGTCCAGCCTCGCCGCCGAACTGGCCGAGCGGCACGACGTCACCGTGATCGACCAGCGGCCGGTCAGCACCAGCCGCCGGTCCACGCCCATCACCTACACGGGCATCGCACCGGCCATCCGCAAGCTGTTCGCCCGGCACAACGGCGTGCCCGCCGCCCTGTTCAGCGCGAACTCGGAGGGAGCCTGCCCCGAGTGCAAGGGCCTCGGGATCATCTACACCGACCTGGCCTTCATGGACGGCCAGGAGGTCGTCTGCGAGACCTGCCAGGGGCGGCGCTTCACCCCCGCCGTGCTCGCCCACACCGTCGCGGGGCTGTCCATCGCCGACGTCGACGCCCTCTCCGTCGACCAGGCCGTCGAGGCCCTGTCCGACCGGGGCATCGCCAAGGCGCTGCGGCACCTGTCGCGGGTCGGCCTCGGCTACTTCGGGCTGGGCCAGTCGCTCAGCACGCTCTCGGGGGGCGAGTGCCAGCGCGTGAAGATCGCCAAGGAGCTGCGCGACACCGAGCGGCCCACCACGTACCTGATGGACGAGCCCACGACCGGCCTGCACCCCAGCGACATCGGCACCCTGCTCCGCGTGCTGGACACGCTCTCCGAGCAGGGGCACACCGTGGTGGTGATCGAGCACAACCTTGACGTCATCCGGCACGCCGACTGGCTGATCGACCTGGGGCCCGGGCCCGGCAAGCACGGCGGGACCGTCCTGTACGAAGGCCACGTCCCCGACTACGCGCCCGGCAGGGGCACGGCGACGGCGCGCGCCCTCGCCGCCGGTCCTGCCGGGCGGGTCTCGGTGCTCCCCGGGAATCACCGCCTCCGCGAGAAGCCGCCCGCTCGCCTCGTCGCCTCGGAGCTGCACGGGGCGACGGTCACGATCCATCCGGACGACGCCCGCCAAGGCAAACGTTGAACGTTTGGCGTCCCCGGGAGGAGGAGATGAGCATCGCCATGGAGTCAGTCGGCAAGACGAGCTATCGCCAGATCGCCACCCGACTTGGTCAAGACATCGTCGAAGGTGTCTATCCGCCCGGAACCCTGCTTCCCGCCGAGCCCGAGCTCGCCGATCGCTTTGGCGTGTCCCGCAGCCTGGTCAACCGCGCTTTGGCCGTACTCGCTGCCGAGGGCAAGGTGAGAGCTCGGCAAGGTAGCGGCACCCGCGTCCGGTCCCCCTGACCTAGGACGACACACACGAGCGAGGAGCACATGACCGTCTCAGCGAGGAACGACGCCGCAGAAAGCCGGCTTCCATCGGTCAGCCGCTTTCCTGCCTACGTCTACAACCTCACGGACCTGCGAGACCACGTCGCCGAGGTCAAGGAGGCGCTCGGCGACATCGAGCTGTACTACGCCGTCAAAGCCAACCCCGACCCCGAACTACTGCGTGTCCTTGACGAGTACGTCGACGGCTTCGAGGTGGCCTCAGGCGGTGAGCTGTCGCATGTGCGGCGGCTCTTCCCGGACAAGGCCGTCGCCCTGGGCGGGCCAGGCAAGACCGACGAGGAACTGCTCAGCAGCGGCATCACTCGCCTTCACGTCGAGAGCATCGGCGAGTTGGAGCGATTGATCGCCTCTGGCCGCCACGCCGACATTCTTCTGCGGTCGAACCTCGATCTCCCCGTTGAAGGAGCCAGCCTCGCCATGGGGGGCGGCGCCACACCGTTCGGCATGGATCCGGCCATGGTGACCGAGTGCATGTCGCTCATAGCCGCGCAAGACTCCGTACGCCTGTGCGGCATCCACGCCCATCTCGCCAGCGGCCTTGATGCACCCCGCATGCTCCAACTGGCCGCCGAGATTCTGGCGTACGCCCGCCGCCTAGATGATTGATGCCAAGGGGGATGGCTACGGTTAGTGGTCGTAGGCGATCAGGGATCGCTTGATCGGCTGGCCGGTTTTGTCGTTGAGCCAGATCACAGCGGTCAGCGCGAGGATGCGGGTCAGCACTCGGATGATCACGCCGGCATGGGTCCGGCCGCCGTGGCGTTCCAG